>DASSLT010000055.1:0-179200 GCA_035689305.1 Solirubrobacterales bacterium
CTATGCGGCGACGTACGCGCGGATCAAGTCCGAGACGCTCGCGAGCGTCCGTGGCACCGTGCAGGCCGACATCCTCAAGGAAGACCAGGCGCAGAACACGTGCATCTTCTCGACCGATTTCGCGATGCGGGCGATGGGCGACGTCCAGGAGTACTTCGTCGCGAACGGCGTGCGGAACTTCTACAGCGTTTCGATCAGCGGGTACCACATCGCCGAGGCCGGGGCGAACCCGATCTCCCAGCTGGCGTTCACGCTCGCCAACGGGTTCACGATCGTCGAGTACTACCTCGCCCGCGGCATGGAGATCGACTCCTTCGCGCCCAACCTCAGCTTCTTCTTCTCGAACGGGATGGACCCCGAGTATGCGGTGATCGGGCGGGTCGCGCGGCGGATCTGGGCGCGGGCGATGCGCGAGCGCTACGGTGCCAGTGAGCGCAGCCAGATGCTCAAGTACCACGTCCAGACGAGCGGCCGCAGCCTGCATGCGCAGGAGATCAGCTTCAACGACATCCGCACCACGCTGCAGGCGCTGTACGCGATCTTCGACAACACCAACAGCCTCCACACCAACGCCTACGACGAGGCGATCACGACGCCGACCGAGGAGTCGGTGCGGCGGGCGGTCGCGATCCAGCTGATCATCAACCGCGAGCTCGGCCTCAACTTCACCGAGAACCCGTGGCAGGGCTCGTTCGCGATCGACGCCCTCACCGACCTGGTCGAGGCGGCGGTCTACGAGGAGTTCGAGCGGATCTCCGAGCGCGGCGGTGTGCTCGGCGCGATGGACACGATGTACCAGCGCGGCAAGATCCAGGAAGAGAGCCTCCACTACGAGCGGCTCAAGCATGACGGGACCCTGCCACTGATCGGCGTCAACACCTACCTGCCGAAAGAGGGCGGCGGCGAGCAGACCGAGGGCATCCCGCTGATGCGCTCCGACGACGGTGAAAAGGACGACCAGATCGACTCGGTCCGCGCCTACCAGGCGCTCGGCGAAGAAGGTCGGCCGGTGGAGCTGACCCGCCTGCGCGAGGTCGCCCGCGACCGCGAGAACGTCTTCGCCGAGCTGATGGAGGCGGTCAAATTCGCCTCGCTCGGCCAGATCTCCGGCGCCCTTTACGAAGTCGGGGGCGAGTACCGCCGCAACATGTAGCTTGGCGCGATGGCCGTCGAGCTGCGCATCGTCTCGCTCGTCCCCAGCATCACCGAGCTGATCTGCGAGCTCGGGCTGGCGGAGCAGCTGGTTGGGCGGACCGGGTTCTGCATCCACCCCTGGGAGACGGTGCGGCGGATCCCGAAGGTGGGGGGGACGAAGGACGTCAAGCTCGAACGGGTGCGGGAGCTGGCGCCGACCCACGTCATCGTCAACGTCGACGAGAACCTGAGGGAGGACGCCGAGGCGCTGGCCGAGTCTGGGATCGAGGTCGTCGTCACCCACCCGCAGGAGCCGCGCGACAACCTCGAGCTCTACCGGCTGCTCGGCGGCCTCTTCGACCGCGAGGCCGAGGCGGAGCGGCTCTGCGCCGAGTTCGAGCGCGCCTACGCGCGGGCGACCGCAGTCGAGCGCCCGGAGCGCGACGTCCTCTACCTGATCTGGCGCGACCCCTGGATGACCGTCGCCGCCGACACCTACATCGCCCAGACCCTGGCCCTCTTCGGCTGGCGCAACCTCCCCGCCCCCGGTGTGGTTGAGGTTCGTCTCGCTATCCGAGACGAAGCTCAACCAGTTCGGTATCCGGAGGTTGATCTGGGGGACTTCGCGGGCAGGGTTGACCGGGTGCTGCTCAGCAGCGAGCCGTTTCACTTCAAGGAGCGGCATGTGGAGGAGGTCGAGGAGCTGGTGCCCGGCGCCGAGGTCTCGCTGATCGACGGCGAGATGACGTCCTGGTACGGGTCGCGGGCGATCGCCGGACTCGACTATCTCGCCGAGTACACGGCGGAGGTGGCGGCGTGAGCCCCGGCTCCGGCGGCACGATCGCCCTCTCCTGGAGTGGGGGCAAGGACTCCTCGCTGGCGCTGTGGGTGATGCAGGAGGAGCTCGGGACGCCGCCGGCGGTGCTGCTGACGACGATCACCGAGGACTACGACCGGGTCAGCATGCACGCGGTCCGCACCGAGCTCGTGCGGGCCCAGGCCGAGGCGGCGGGCCTGCCGCTGGTCGAGATCGGGATCCCCGCCGCCTGCGTCAACGAGGTCTACGAGCGGCGGATGGCGGCGGCGATGAACGCGCCGCCGCTGGCCGAAGCGGAGACGATCGCCTTCGCCGACCTCTACCTGGAGGACATCCGCGCCTACCGCGAGGAGCGCTTGACCGGCGCCGGCCGCGAGGCCCTGTTCCCGCTCTGGGGCCGCGACACGACCGAGCTCGCTCACCGCTTCATCGCCGCCGGCTTCGAGGCGACCCTGGTCAGCGTCGACCCGAGCCAGATCGACGCCTCCTTCGCCGGCCGCGCCTTCGACGAGGCGCTGCTCGCCGACCTGCCGGCGAGCGCCGACCCCTGCGGCGAGAACGGCGAGTTCCACACCTTCGTCCACGCGGGCCCGATCTTCGACCGGCCGATCCCGGTCGAGGTAGGAGAGACTGTCGAGCGCGAGGGGTTCGTCTTCACCGACTTGAAACCAGGAGGATCTTGATGACCGTTGACAGCGTCGGCAGCAGCGAGGGGCTCTACTCGATCCCCCAGGAGATGGTCGATTTCCGGGAAACGATCCGCCAGATCGCGACCGAGAAGATCGCGCCGCGGGCCGGCGACATCGACCGCAACGCCGAATACCCCCGGGACATCCGTCAGTTGTTGGGCGAGCAGGACATCCTCGGCCTGCCCTTCGACGAGGAGTACGGCGGCACCGGCACCGGGACGCTGATGCTGCAGATCGGGGTCGAGGAGATCGCCAAGGCCTGCGCCTCGAGCGCGCTGATCCTGATGATCCAGGAGCTGGGGACGCTGCCGATCCAGCTGTTCGGCTCCGACGAGCAGAAGGAGCGCTTCCTGCCGAAGTGCGCGAGCGGCGAGTGGTCGCCCGCCTTCGCGCTGTCGGAGCCGGAGGCGGGGTCGGACCCGGCCGCGATGCGGACGACCGCGGTCAAGGACGGCGACGAGTGGGTGATCAACGGCCAGAAGAGCTGGATCACCAACGCCGGCGTTGCCGACTTCTACGTCGTCTTCGCCTCGACCGACCGCGAGAACCGGCGGACCAGCGCCTTCATCGTCGAGAAAGAGCGCGAGGGCTTCGACCCTGGTCAGCTCGAGCACAAGCTCGGGATCAAGGGCTCGCCGACCGGCTCGCCGAGCTTCACCGACGTCCGGGTCCCGCAGGAGAACCTGATCGGCGAGGAGGGCCGGGGACTCTCGGTCGCGCTCGGCACGCTCGAGCGCACCCGCCTCGGCGCCGCCGCCCAGGCGGTCGGGATCGCCCAGGGCGCGACCAACTACGCCAACGAGTACTCGAAGGAGCGGATCGCCTTCGGCAAGCCGATCAACCAGCTGCAGGCGATCCAGTTCAAGCTCGCCGACATGGAGGCCGGCACCGCCGCCGCCCGCGAGCTCCTCTACAAAGCCTGTTCGCTGGCCGACCGCTCCCAGCGCCCCGCCGACCTCGGCAAATGGACCTCGATGGCGAAGCTGATCGCCTCCGACAACGCGATGAAGGTGACGGTCGAGGCGATCCAGGTGCTCGGCGGCTACGGCTACGTCAACGAGTACCCGGTCGAGCGCATGCTGCGCGACGCCAAGATCACCCAGATCTACGAGGGCACGAACGAGATCCAGCGGGTCGTGATCGCCCGCGCGATGGACGAGTGAGGCCGACGGCGATCGAGCCGTTCCGGGTCTCGGTCTCGGAGGCGGAGCTGGAGGACCTGCGGGCGCGGCTGGCGGCGACGCGTTGGCCGCGGCCCGAGCCGAAGCTGAACGCGCTGCCCCAGTTCCGGACCGAGATCGACGGGCTCGGGATCTACTTCATCCACGTCCGCTCGCCGCACGAGGAGGCGCTGCCGCTCGTCCTCACCCACGGCTGGCCCGGCTCGGTCTTCGAGTTCCTCGACTCGGTCGGGCCGCTGACCGACCCGACCGCGCACGGCGGAGAGGAGGAGGACGCCTTTCACCTCGTGATCCCGGCGCTGCCCGGGTACGGCTTCAGCGACCCGCCGGCGGAGACCGGCTGGGGGGCGGACCGGATCTCGATCGGCTCTCAGTGCAAAGCGCTCCGCAGGTCGACGTCCTCGACCGAGTCGGTGGCGTTGAAGTAGGCGCAGGGGGAGCCGCCGAAGACCCAGACCCGGTTGCCGACGACGGCGGTCGCCTGGCCGTGGCGGGGGGTGCGCATTTCCGAGAGGAACGACCACTTCGAGGTCCGCGGATCGAACTCCTGGACGGCGCCGGTGACAGTGCCGGCGCCGTCGTTGCCGCCGCCGACTGCGACCACGTCGCCGCCGAGGCCGACGACGCCGAGGCCGCCGCTGCCGACCAGCATCGGCGGCAGCGTTTCCCAGCGGTCGGCCGCGGGGTCGTAGCGTTCGGCGGTGTCGAGCGCCAGGGAGTCGGGGCCGCGCCCGCCGAGGACGTAGAGCTCGCCGCCGACGACGGCGGCGCCGACGTGCTCGCGCTCGCTCCGCATCGGCGGCAGGGCGCTCCAGCGGCCGCTCCCGAAGTCGAAGGCGAAGGCCTGCGAGCGGGCGACGCTGTCGACGGCGCCGCCGGCGACGATCAGCCGGTCGCCGACGACGCCGACCGCCATCGCCGCCCGCGGCGCCGGCATCGCCGGCATCTGCGACCAGCGGCCGGTCGTCGGGTCGTAGCGCCAGAACGCGGCGCTGGTGAATTCGTCGCGGGTGCGCCCGTAGCCGCCGAGGACGTAGAGGTCGTGGTCGTAGGCGACGACGCCGACGTGATTGCGCGGCTCCGGCAGCGGCGCCAGCGCCGTGAACTCCCCCGTGGCCGGGTCGAAGCGGGTCAGCTCGTCGCTCGGGTCGAGCAGCAAGCGCCCGTCTTCGACTTCTTCGACGCCGGTGATCCCGCCGACCAGGTAGACGTCGCCGTCGAGCGCCGTCCCCCGCGGCTCGTCGAGGTCGTAGGGGAGGCTGGGCCCGCTGACCCAGGCGGAGGCGAGGTTCGTCTGCGGTTCGCATTCGCCGGTGCTGATCCCGAGCGCTTTGCGGACGTCGTGCTCGATCCCGGTATCGGTCAGCGCCGCCACCGGCAGGGCGATGAGCAGCGCGGCGATCAGGACCAGCGGGATCAGGTGCCAGCGGCGCATCAGCCGAACGCCCCCAGCACCCGCTCGGCGACCGCCTGCCAGGTGATCTCCGGCGCCCGGGCGCGCGCCCGGGCGCCGAGCTCGCGCGCCGTGCCGGGATCGGTCAGTTCCGCCATCGCCGTCGCCAGGGCCGCCGGGTCGCCGGGGTCGACGACCCGGCCGCAGCCGCCGATCGCGTCCTCGGCGCCGCCGACGGTGGTGCCGATGCTGGGGATCCCCGCCATCGCCGCGTCGAGGTAGGCGATCCCGAACGGCTCGAACAGCGACGGCATCAGCAGACAGGTCGCGCGCCGCAGCAACTCGGAATAGCGGCGGCCGCTCGCCTCCGAGTCGAGCGGCAGCAGGCCGTGGTCGGTGACCCCGTCCATCTCGACCAGATCGTGGCGGCCGACGAGATCGAGGCTGGCGCCGGGGTGGCTTTTCCGCACCTCGGCGAAGGCCTCGAGCACGGCGGCGCCGCGCTTGCGGCGCCAGTCGACGCCGACGAAGAGGAAGCGCGGCGTGCTCCAGTCGCGGGCTACCAGCTCGACCTCGACGTTGCTGCCGAAGCCGACGACGTGGACCTTCGCCGCTGGCACCCCGTAGTCGGCCTCGACCGAGCGCGCAGCCCAGCCGCTGGCGACGCAGCAGCCGACGCTCGCTTCGTAGTTCCCCTGCTGGCGGTTCTGCCAGCGGCGGACCGTCGCTGCCCCCAGCGATTCGTAGACGGGCTCGCTCTGGCGCACTGCCTGGGCAACGGTCATGTCCTCGAAGGTGACGAACGGAACCCCGGCCGAGACCGAGTAGCCGCTGCCGATCGCGACGACGCCGTCGAGCGGCCGTGCCGCCCGCAGCCGGCGCCGCGCGGTGGCGCTGCAGCCGGCGGCGAAGCCCCGGCTTGCCGCCTGGTCTGCCCAAGACATGTGGAGCCGGCGACCGATCTGGGCGGCGCCCGGAAACTCGGCGTTGATCGGAACCACCTCACAGCCCGCCGCCCGCAGGCCCGAGGCCAGCCCCGCCGGCACCCCCGACCAGGCACCCGCGCGGGCCGGGTCACCTTGATGAACGAGGGCGATCCTCCTGCGCGGGGCGGCCTCTGGCGAGCTCACCCCGACACCTTTTCACCTCGACATGAAACGCGGCAGTCATTTCACCCGCTATGCGGGTGAAATGACTGCCGCCGAGCGCCCGGCGGAGGCCGGCAGCAGCAGGGCCGAGAGGCAGACCATCGCGAAGGCGGTGATCTGGAGCGTGAGCCCGAGCGGGCTGGGGGAGAGGGGGTCGCCGAAGACGAGGACGCCGCCGAGGATCTGGGCCGCGTTGGCGACCAGGCCCATCAGGCCGATCGTCTCGATCGCGCCGCCGAGCTGGAGGGCGGCGACGGCGGTGTACTGGGCGAGGAAGCCGCAGAGGACGGTGAGGGCGATGAGCGGGATGATCAGCGCCAGGCTGTCGCCGCCGCTCCCGGTCAGGCCCTTGATCGCGATTCCCGCGAGGGCGAAGAGGAGACCGGCGAGACCGGCGAGCAGCACGCCGCGGCGGGCGGCGAAGCGCTCGGAGCGGTGGCCCAGCGCGAGGCCGGCGGCGAGCAGCACGAGCCCGCCCTCGAAGCTGACGATCGCCGCCAGGGAGAAGCCGGAGTGGCTGCCGCTGAAGTGCGGCAGCGTCAGCACCAGCAGCACCAGGCCGGTGGCGCCGAGGAGCAGCGCCAGCCATTGCCGGCGCTCGACGGGATGTCCGAAGATCCGCTGGGACATCACCGCCAGGGTCACCGCGCCGCCGGCGAGGACCGCCTGGACCAGCGAGATCGGGGCCATCGAGAGCGCCGCGACGTGGACCAGCCAGGCCAGCGCGGCCAGGCCCCAGCCGGCCGCGAACCAGGGCGATGTCGCCAGGCCGCGGATGCTGCTCAGCGGCCGGGCGATGTGGACCCGGTCGGCCCGCTGGCAGCCCCGGTGCTTGAGCAGCGAGGCGAGGTTCGTCATCAGGGCCACCGCGACGGCGAGGCCGAGCCCTATCTCCACGAGAGCGCCTCCGGCTCCTCCTGAAGGCGCAGACGAACTGCTTTCACTGCCGAGGCGGAGGTGCGGCAGGCGGAGGCGATCCGGCCGTCGGGCGAGTCCGGGGTGCGACGCACCTCGAACGCGATCACCGCCGAGCGACGCAGGCGGGCTCGGTCTTCGGACGAGCAATCCTCCGGAGCGGAGTCGATTGCCGCCTCACCGGCCAGGGCGCGGCTGCAGCTGAGGCAGAAGATGCCTTCCTCCGACTGGGTCCAGGTGTTCGGTCGAGCCGCGGCAACGCCGTCGATACGCCCCACCGACACCGTGCATCGGCTGCAAACCCACCTCGAATCGGAAGCGGCGATCTCGTCTGCTCCTACTTGACTGCCTTGGGAGATCCAGCGGCCCCAAAGCGCCTAGGCACACGGAGGTAACGGAACCTCGCGGGTGGCGGAACGCCAAACCCGACCCACCCACGGTAGCAGTCCGGCCGCCGGCCTCAGTTGCGCGCGGGCGCTGGGGCCCGCGGCGTGCAGTCCGCTTCGCGGCCGGGGCGCAGGGGTGGGCCGTTGACGCCGCAGGAGTAGTCCTCGAGCGCCTGCTCGGGGGTGTCGCCGCCGGGCTCGGGTTCGGCGTGGAGGACGTCGGCGCTGATCGTCAGCCAGGCGAGGATGCCGCCGAGGGCGGCGAGGACGGCGCAGATCATCATCGCCATGTGAAAGCCGTCGGTCATCTTCGAGGCGACGTAGAAGTCGTCGCCGGTGAGGCCGACGGCGAGCGGCAGGACGGCGACGGCGAGCAGCCCGCCGATACGGGCGACGGCGTTGTTGACGCCGGAGGCAACTCCGGAGTGGCGGGCGTCGGCGGCGGCGAGGACGGTGGCGGTGACCGGGGCGACAACGAGGGTAAGGCCGAGGCCGAAGACGACGATCGCCGGCAGGATCGCGGTCAGATAGGAGTCGCCCGGCTCGACCAGCATCAGCATCAGCAGGCCGACGGCGATGATCAGCGGCCCGACGGTGAGCGGCAGCCGCGCCCCGATCCGCTGCGCCAGCGCCCCTGAACGCGCGGAGAAGAGCAGCATCAGGAAGGTCACCGGCAGCGAAGCGGCGCCGGCCTCGATCGGGGTGTAGCCCATCGAGATCTGGAGGAAGGCGACGAGCAGGAAGAAGAAGCCGCCGAGCGCCGCGTAGACGACGAAGGTGACGGCGTTGGCGGCGCTGAACTGGCGTGAGCGGAAGATCTCCAGCGGCAGCATCGGCATCGGGCTGCGGCGCTCGACGAAGAAGAAGGCGATCAGCGCCAGCACGCCGCCGAGGCCGGCGATGAGGACCGCCGCCGAGAGCTCGGAGGCTTCGATCAGGGCGTAGGTGGTGCCGGCCAGTCCCAGCGCGGTGAGGATCGCGCCCAGGTAGTCGATCCGTTCGGCGGCCATCGGGTCGCGGCTCTCCGGCACATGCTCGGTCGCCGCCCAGGCGACGAAGATCCCGATCGGGAGGTTGATGACGAAGATCGCCCGCCAGGAGATGGCGCCGATCAGCCAGCCGCCGAGCAGCGGTCCGAAGGCGGTGGCGACGCCGCCGAGGCCCGACCAGGCGCCGATCGCCCGCGCCCGGTCGTTGGGGCGGAAGCTGGCCTCGATGATCGCCAGGCTGCCGGGCGTCAGCAGGGCGCCGCCGATCCCCTGCAGCATCCGCGCCGCGATCAGGAACTCGACGCTGGGGGCGATTGCACAGAGCAGCGAGGAGACAGTGAAGACGCCGACGCCGAGGACGAAGACGCGGCGGCGGCCGAAGCGGTCGCCGAGCGAGCCGCCGAGCAGGATCAGCGAGGCGAGGGTCAGCAGGTAGCCGTTGAGGATCCACTGCAGGGCGCTGGTCGAAGCGTCGAAGTCCTCGCCGATCTTCGGCAGGGCGACGTTGACGACGGTGCCGTCGAGGAAGGCCATGCCGGAACCAACGACGGCGACCGTCAGCAGCCAGCGCCCGGCCGGGCTCTTGAAGGCGATTCCGTCGCCCGCCGCGGCTGGGGCAGGTACCTCGGCGCTCATGCGGCCAGCCCCTCGGCAACGGCGGCGACCAGGCGCTCGACAGCGTTCGAGCCCTCCTCGATGTGATCCGGGTTGAGCTCGGTGATCGTCAGCGCCGCCAGCTTCGGCGCCGCCAGCAGCGCCTTCAGGGCGCGCAGCGCCGTCTCGAACGGGAGTCCCTCGTTGCGGCCGGTGTTCTCCGAGAGCGGGGTGTCGGTGAAGTCGACGACGTCGACGTCGTCGACGTCGACGTCGACGTCGACGACGTCGACGTCGAAGTGGACCAGCAGCCGCTCGCAGCGCGGTTCGAGCAGCGCCAGCGCCCCGACCGCGGCCCCCTCCGGGTCGGCGGCGACCTCCTCGACGTTCTCGCGCACGATCCCCAGCCGCCGCACCTGGTCGGCCTCGAAGGGGGTCGCCTGCTCCGGGCCCCAACCGAACAGCAGCACCTGGTCGGGGTCGAGCAGCGGCGCCCGGTCGCCGGCTTCGACCAGCTCAGCCCGCGCCCCTTCGACCCCGAGCATGTGGGCCATCCCCATCCAGTCGAGCGCCCCCTCGCGGACCGAGGCCGGCACGTTGAGGTCGGCGTGGGTGTCGAAGTAGAGGACGCCGACCCGCTCCGCCTCGGCTTCCTCGTCGGCTTCGACGTGGCCGGCCACGGTCCCGATCCCGACCGTGCAGTCGCCGCCGAGGACCAGGGTCACCTCGTTCTCGGTCGCCGCCTCGGCGACCCGGTCGGCGGTCTCGCGGACGATCGAGACGACGCGGCCGAGATTCTGCGCCTGCCGTTCCTCGCGGTCGGGCCGCCAGCGCCAGAGCTCGCTGTCGCCGCGATCGTCGACCTCCAGCTCGGCCGCCTCCAGCGCCTCTACTAGCCCCGCCTCGCGCAGCGCCGCCGGCGCCCGCTCCTGCCCCGGCGCGAAGGCGCCGGCGCTGGTCGGGACGCCGATCACCGCGACGGAGCGCATCGGTCAGCGCGCGATCGCGATGTTGAAGTCGGCCGTCTCCAGCGTGCCGTAGAGCCGGACCCAGAGCGCAACGTACATCTCGGTCGCCCGCGCGCCGGTCAGGTCGCCGAGGTCGAGGATCGATTCCGGTGCCCAGCCGAACGCCTCCAGCAGCGCCCGCACCTGCGCCTTCGCCGCCTCGTCCTCGCCGCAGACGAAGATCGTGTGGTCGCCGCGGACCCGGCCCGGGTCGACCATCACGGTGTTGTTGACCGTGTTCAGCGCCTTCACCACCCGGGTCTCCGGGAAGGCGGCCTGGATCTGCTCGGCGAGGCTGTCGTCGTTGCAGACCGAGAGCGTGGGGGGGAAGCCGGCCGAGAAGTCGAGCGGGTTGGCGACGTCGACCAGGGTCTTGCCGGTGAGGTTGTCGGCACCGGCCGCCTCCAGCGCCTCGAGCGAGGCGACGCCGGCGGTGCAGTTGAAGACCAGCTCCGAAGCCGCGGCGGCGTCGGCGAAGCTGCCGCCTTTGGCGCCCTCGCCGGCCTCCGCCAGCCACTCGCCAAGCGCCTCGCCGTCGGCCGAGCGCGACCCCATCGTCACCTCGTGCCCGAGCTGCACCAGCCTGGTCGCGATCGCGCGCCCGACCGAGCCGGTTCCCAGTACAGCGACCCTCATCCAAGCCCTCCTTCGGTTCGAAACCCGTCGATCAGGCTAGCGGGCGGCGCCCGCCGGCTGGGGCTCAGCCCTGCAGCTCGGGTGGCAGCGCCTGCGGGCCGTCCGGGTAGAGACGGGCCAGCTGCTCCTCGCTCATCTCCAGCGTGTTGGCCAGCTCCTGCGGGGCGCCGACGACGAGCATCGCGTCGAGCGGCTCGAGGTCGAGCAGCTCGTCGTCGACCCGGGCCCGGCCATGCCCCTCGAGCAGGACGTAGAGCTCCTCCTGGTCGAAGTGGCGGTGCTTGGTCGAGGCCTGCCCCGGCGCCAGCCGCCAGAGCCGCGCCCCCAACTGAGTCGCCCCCAACTGAGTCGCCTCCAACTGCTTGCCGAGGTCGGTGTTCTCGACCTTCATCTGGTTCGACGGCCGCCAGAAGGCGTCGGCGGCGCTGAGTACGCGGTAGGCCATCCGCCGGCCTCAGCTGGAAGCGATCGTCGCCGGGCTCGAAGCCGCGTCGTCGTCGCGGTAGCTCTCGAGCAGCTCGACTTCCCGTTTGTGGCGGGGGAAGAGGAAGAAGACGACGGCCATGCCGAGAGCGACGGCGATCATCCCGGCGGCGTAGGTCCAGTCGCCGCCGTCGAGGAAGGAGCTGCGGGCGGCAACGGCGATCTGCGGGGCGTATTCGGGGTACTTCTCGGCGATGTTGACGGCGCCCGAGAACGACTTGGTGAGTTCGTTCTGGATGTTCTGGCTGATGTGCTGCGCTTCCGGCGAGGCGGCGATCTGGTTGGTGAAGCTGGAGGCATAGCCGGCGGTCAGCAGGGCGCCGAAGATCGACTGCATGATCGCGCCGCCGAGGTCGCGCTGGAGGTCGGCGGTGCCGGAGGCCATGCCGGCCCGGGTGACCGGCACCGAGCCGGTCAGCGAGCGCGAGGCGGGGGTGCCGGCGAAGCCGACCCCGACCCCGATCAGCAGGTAGCCGAGCCCCACTTCCCAGTAGCTCGACCCCTCTTCCCAGAGCGCGAACATGACGAGGAAGGCGAGCAGGCAGAAGCTGAAGCCCAGCAGGAGGACGAAGCGGGAGCCGTGCGACTCGACCAGTTTCGCCGAGCGCGGCGCGACCAGCACCATCCCGATCGCCCCCGGCAGGATCGCCGCCCCCGCCCCCAGCGTGGTGTAGCCGAGCACGTTCTGGACGAACTGTTGGCCGATGAACATCGCTCCCATCAGCGAGCCGAAGACGATGATCCCGGCGCAGGCCGCGACCCAGAAGGTGGGACGAGAGGCGATGTGGAGGTCGTAGAGCGGGTTCTTCGCCCGGCGCTCGCGGAGGAGGAAGGCGCCGATCGCCGCCACCGCGACGATGCCGAGGATGATCGCGGTCTGGCCCTCACCGGGTTCAGGGGCGAGGTTGATCGCCAGCACCAGCGAGGCCACCATCGCGATCGAGATGATGCCGCCGGTGTGGTCGACCGGCTCGGTCGTCTCGTTGACGTGGGCGGGCACCACTCTCCAGGCGAGCACGAGTGCGATCGCCGCGAACGGGGCGGTGACGATGAACACCGACCACCAGTCGAAGACTTCGAGCAGGCCGCCGGCGAGCAGCGGCCCGAGCGCCGAGAGGCCGCCGCCGAGCGCCGACCAGAGCGCGATCGAGCGGGTCCGCGCCGGCCCCGACCAGAGCGCCGTGATCAGCGCCAGCGTCGTCGGGTAGGCCATGCCGGCGGCGACGCCGCCGAAGACGCGGGCGAGGAAGAGGACCGTTGCCGACGGCGCGAAGGCGGCGAGGATCGAGGCCGGGATCGAGAGCGCCATCCCCAGCACCAGCAGCGTCTTGCGGCCGTAGCGGTCGCCGATCGCGCCGAGGTAGAGGACCGAGGCGGCGAGCCCGAGCGAGTAGCCGACCGCGATCAGGTCCATCGAGACCTGGCTGGCGTCGAAGTCCTTGCCGATGTCCGGCAGGGCGACGTTGGCGACCGCCAGGTTGAGGTTGGCGACCCCGGCGACGAGGATCAGCGTCGCGAGGACCAGCCCGGCGCGCTTGGGAGCGCTCGATTCCACGCCGGCCGGCTCAGACTTCGAGCCAGGTCCCCTTCGGTCCGAGGTTGCGCAGCGGGGTGCCGTTCAACTCGCTCTCACAGCCCCAGGCCTCGTGGATGTGGCCGAAGACGGCGAGCCGCGGCCGCTTCGCCTCGATCGCCGCCGCCAGCGCCGGGCTGCCGAAGTGGGTGCCGTCGCCGCCGCTGTCGCAGTGGCCTCGCGGCGGCGAGTGCAGGATCAGCACCGCCCCCTCGGGGCAGGGCCCCAGCATCGAGGTCGCGGCCTCCTCGTCGAGGTCGAAGCTCCACTCCCAGGGCGTGACCGGGATGCCGGCGCCGAGGCCGAAGAACTCGAACCCGTCGATCGCCGTCCCCTCGCCGTGGAGGACGGTGGCGGCGCTCCACTCGGCCCCGACCGCCGCCCGCAGCGCGTCGACCGTCTCGTTGTTGCCGGGGACGAGCAGGGTCGGGGTCGTGATCGGCGCCAGGGCGTCGATCGTTTCCTCCAGGCCCTCGTGGACCGAGGCGAAGTCGCCGGCGCCGATCACGACGTCGGCGTCGGCCGACATCTCGACCAGCTCCGCCGCCTGACCGAGGTCGCGGTGCAGGTCGCTGAAGGCGAGCAGCTTCACGCCCTGAAACCTATCCGCTCCTGCCGATGCCCCTGTCGACTTTGTTCGACCCCTCCGAACAAAGTCGACAGGCCCTAGGTTGGTGCTGGTTGCACCGCGCCGGGGAGCGGGGACCAATCACGCTGGGTCCGCGCGAATGAGCGCGGGCGCCACGGCCGCCACGAGCGCGGCGGCTTCGCCGGCTCGGTCTCCGCCCGCGCTTGCAGGTCGAGGTAGAGCACGGTCTCGCCGAGGGCAACGTAGGGGATCAGGAGGGCGAAGACCAGCGAGCCGAGCAGGTCGACCCAGATCAGCGGCAGGTTGGTGAAGATCAGGGCGAAGGTCAGGATCGGGCCGGAGACGGCGGTGAGGACGAAGAGGAAGGCGAGGAAGCGGACCGTGTGCCACCAGCGGCCACGGACGAGGTTGGCGCTGCCGTGGAAGGCATCGCGGATGCCGCGGTCGTGGAAGAGGATCTCCTGCTTGACGAAGCTCCAGGCGACGAATTTGTTGACCGCGAAGGGGAGCCCGACGATCGTCAACGCCAGCGCGTAAAGGCCGACGATGTACAGCATCTGGGCGCCGACGACGCGCCAGAAGCGGTGCTCCATCCCGCGGAAGCACTGGCGGAAGCCCGGCCGTTCCTCGCCTTCGACGAGCAGCCGGACGAGGACGACGACGACCGCTGCGACGACCGCCATCGCCGCCGGCCGGGCGATCGTTTCCAGCATGCTGCCGAGTTCGATGTTGACGCCGGTGCGCCCGGCCTTGTCGCCGCCGGTGTGGACGTTGCCGAGCAGGCCGGCGACCCAGGTGACGCCGCCGACGATCGGGATCGCGACGATCGAGACCGGCACCAGCACCCGCCAGTGGCGGCCGTAGAGCTGGCGCGAGGTGCGCACCATCTGGCCGAACGAGCGCCGCGCCTGCAGCTGCTCGAGGTCGACCGGCCGCCAGCGGGTGAGGCCGACGAAGGCGATGATGATCAGGGCGATGACGAGCAGGGAGGCGATCAGCGCCGGCCGCGACTTGATGTCGAGGTTGACCAGTTCCGAGGCGCCGGCGACCGCCCCGCAAAAGGCTTTCGCCACCGGTTCCCCGAGGCCCGGGACGGCGCCCCCCGGCAGCTGCGGGCTGGTCGTCCGCTGTTCGCTCATCCAGGTGAACGGTTCGCGCCACGAGCCCTTCGTCTGCGGGCCCTGCGGGCCGTTGTTGAAGCCCTCTTCGCGTTCGCCCCAGCGGCCGTAGTAGCTGAGCCACTCGAACTCGCCCGTGCGCGGCACCCGTTCCGGCAGCAGCACCGGCTGCGGCCGCAGTTCGCGCAGCGGTTCGGTCGTCACGTCGCAGCCGAGCCCGGACCCGTTCTGGCCGTTCTGGACGTAGACCGCGGAGTCGTAGAAGGTCGCGTGCGAGCCGGCCGCCGGGAAGACGATCGGGTGCGTCCCTTCCTTCTGCACCTTCGAGTCGTCCCAGTCGGCGCGCTCGCCGCCGGCGTGCTGGAAGACGATGATTTCGCCCGGTTCTTCCTTCAGCGCCTGCTTCGGCGAGTCGGCTTCGAAGGTGATCTGCATCCCCTCCCAGTCGCCCTCGTGCAGGTCGTTGAACTGGTTGAAGTACCAGAAGAACCAGTACTGGAGGGCGAACCCGGAGTGGTCCCGCTCGCGGGCGATGTGGGCGTAGGTGGTGGCCGGCGCCTTGCCTTTCCGCACCAGCTTGCGGAATTCCTTGGCGTAGACGCAGGTTTCGCCCAGCGCTTCGCCGGTCAGGTTGAGGTAGTAGTCGCCGCTGAGGCCGGCGATGTCGGCCGCCGTCGGCGCCTTTTTGACGTCGACCAGGCCTTTGCCCGGGATGTAGGCGGTGAGGGTGACCGTCGGGTTGCCGAGCACGGCGTCGACGCTGGTCGGCTCGTACTGCTCGGCGGTGGTTTCGCACGGCGGGTCTTCCTCTTCGCGCAGCATCGTGATCGGCGCGTACTTCTGCGCCAGCGCTTCCGCCGCCGCCCGCGACTGCGATTCAGGTTCCGGCGCTTTGCCGGCGGCGCTGGCGAGGGCGGGGAGGAGGAGCAGGAAGAGAAGCGCCGCGAGCGCCGCGAAGCGTGGAGACGAGCGACGCGGGCGGGGGCTCACCCGCGTGAACGTATCAGCGTCAGGCGGAGCTGGAGACGGGAGCGCCGGGCTCCTCGATCTCCTCTTCGACTTTGCCGCTCGGCATTTTCAGCAGGGCGACGACGAAGGCGACCGCCATCACTCCGGCCATCACGTAGAAGACCGTGCGCGAGGCGAGCGCGAAGTCGTGGGCGATCGCCGAGTTGATCACCGATTCGAGGTGCTTGCCGACCGGCGAGGCCGCTTCGCCGCCGCCGGCGCTGGCGCCGGTGCTGATCGTGTCGGCGATTTCGCTGGTGACCGACTGGGGGACGCCTTTGGCGCCGAGCGTAGATTCGAGGTGGGAGCGGTTCTCGCTGATCAGGATCGTGCCGAGGATGGCGAGGCCGAGGCTGGAGCCGAAGTTGCGGACGGTCTGGGTGATCCCGGTCGCCTCGCCGTAGCGGTCCTTGGCGACCCGGTTGAGGGCGTCGGTGTTGGCCGGGCTGAGGATCAGGCCGCAGCCGATCCCGGCGAGGACGATGAACGGCCATTGGTCGGAGACCGAGAGTTCGGTCAGCGAGTGGCCCCAGAGGAAGAAGCCGCCGGCGGCGACGGCGCAGCCCGAAACCACGGCCGGCCGGGCGCCGACCTTGTCGAGGATCTGGCCGCCGCGCTGCGAGGCGAGGACGAAGCCGGCGAAGAAGATCAGCAGGTAGAGGCCGGTTTCCGAGGCGTCTTCGCCGAGTGAGATCTGGGCATACATGCTGGCGAAGAAGAAGAGCGGGACGAACGGGATCATCAGCAGGAAGAGGACGACGTTGTCGATCGCGAAGGCGCGGTCCTTGAAGACCTCCAGCCGCAGCAGCGGGTTGGCGACTTTGAGCTCGTAGCCGGCGAAGGCGACCAGCAGGACGACCCCGGCGACGATCGCGGCCCAGGTCTTGAAGTCGCCCCAGCCCCAGACCGCCGACTGTTGCAGGCCGAGCACGAGCAGGCCCATGCCGGCGGTGATCAGGGCGGTGCCGCGGTAGTCGAGCGGCGCCGGGCTCTTCTTGTTGTCCGGTTTCGATTTCCAGATCAGGAAGAGGGCGATCAGCGCGACCGGGACGTTGACCCAGAAGATCGCCCGCCAGGTCCACTCGGTCAGGTAGCCGCCGGCCAGGGGACCGACGCAGGTGAGGCCGCCGGCGATCCCGAAGAAGAGGGCGAGGGCGCGGCCGCGCTGGGCGACCGGGAAGGCCTCGAGCACGATCGCCAGCGCCGCCGGGAACATCAGCGCCGCGCCGGCGCCCTGGATCACGCGGAAGACGATCATCCACTCCTCGGCGCCGGACCCGGTCGGGGTGGCGCCGCAGAGGGCGGAGGCGGTGGCGAAGGTGATGACGCCGATCACGACCATGCGGCGGTGGCCGGCGATGTCGGCGAGGCGGCCGCCGAAGGCGAACAGCGCCGCCAGGGCGAGCAGGTAGCCGTTGATGATCCACTGCACCCCGGTGGCCGACATGTGGAGGTCGTCCTGCAGGGTGGGAACGGCGATCGCGACGATCGTCTGGTCGATGAAGGTCATCGACACCGCGAAGATCATCGCCGCCAGGATCAGTTTGCTTCGTTTGCCGCCGGTCTCGTTCATGGTCGTGCGCTTTGATGCGCATCGACTGATTCCTGCCGCATCTCAACCGGCTGGGGGATCTCTTGCGGGACCAGCGCCGCCCCCGCTTTCGGTAGGGTTCCGCCCGCAATGCCTCCCGTCTTCTGGATCGGCCTCGGCCTCGCCGGCTTCATCTTCCTCGTCGGCGCCATCTCCGGCGCTCGCTCGCGCACGGCCACCCTCCGCTCCGGGGCCATGATGGGCCTCTACCTCGGCGTCATGCTCGCCTTCCCGTTGCTCGGCATCGGGCTCGCCACCAGCTAGCCGAATCCGCGCGTTCCGTCCTTTTGGACAGGCTTGACTGCATTTCGGTGGCCGCCTAACTGAGTTCTCGCTCACGCACAATTCAGCGCGGCTCACTCGCCACACGTACACACCGCGTGCCGTGCCTCTGATTTTGGCCCGTTGTCCAGTTAGCGCGGACATCGGTGTTCCTAGGCTGCGTTGCCTCACCCACAGCAACACGTCCCAGCGTCCGGTACCGCGACTTCCTCCTGTCCCCGGGGGCCCTTCGCATTGCACCGGAAAAGAGAACTAGTCCGGAACAAGCGATTACACTAAAAATCTCCTACTATTTGAAAATCGGCCAGCGGCGCACCCAATGGAGTTGCTCCGTTCCAGCAAGTGTGTGATTTTCAAACAGTCGAGGGGGATGTCGTAAGTGTCGAGCGGGGGAGTTGCTCTGCATCGCGTGCGGGCGGTGGTGGTCTTCGCCGTCCTGCTGTTGGGGTCAGCCATTCCGTCGGTCCTGGCCCAGGCAGCCCCGGAGGCGTCCGAGGTCGCGGGGGCCGAAGCAGAACATCAGGAAGCCGAGCGCCAGGAGTCCGCTCACGCCTACGCCGACCTCTCGGAAGCGGAAGCGAAGGTCCTGCTCGAGGAGACCTTTCCCAAGCAGCTCGAAGCGATCGACGCCGACCCCTCGCGGGCGCTGTCCGAAGTGCAGCTAGAGAAAGTCGAATCGCCGACCGAAGCGCTGGTGACGGTCGGCGGTGAGCCGCAATTGCTCGAATCGGCGCTGCCGATCCGCGCCGCCGACGAGGAAGGCGACGTGCGCAAAGTGAACCTGTCGCTGGAAGAAACCGACGGAGGCGGCTATGTCGCCGCCAACCCGCTCGTCGACCTCGAGCTTCCCCGGTCTGCGGCCGAACCGATCGCCGTCGGTGGTGGCGACGTCGCGTTCACCGCCGAAGACGGGAGGCCGGGAAGCGCGGCGAGCCCGACGGCAGACCGCGAATCGCTCTTCTTCTCCGAGGCCGAGGAGGACACGAGCCTGCTGCTGGCGCCGGTCTCCGGGGGTGTCGAGCTCTCCGCGCAGCTGCTCTCGCGCGAGAGCCCCGAGCGTCTCCCGTTCCACGTCACGATGCCGGCGGGGGCGACGCTGCGCGCGACGGTGGACGGTGGCGCCGAAGTCGTGGGACCGGACGGCGAGATGCTGGCGGGCGTGACGGCGCCTCGGGCGGTCGACGCCCAGGGCGCTCCGGCCGCTGTCGCGCTCACCGTCGAAGGGGATTCGGTCGTGATCGAGGTCCCGCACCGCCAGGCGGACGTCGCCTACCCGATCTTCGTCGACCCCGAAATCGTCGAAGACTGGACCAACTTCGCCGACACCAGCAAGCTCAACTACTGGAATTGGCAGTGGAGCGGCGTGCCCAGCGCCGAAACCTACATCGGTCAACGCTCCTGCATCGTCACCTGCTGGGGCAACGGCCTCTACGTTCGTTCGCGATCCGGCACCACCTATCCGGCCAAAAGCTACGGCCGCTGGTGGTTCGTGCCGCAGGGGGCGACCACCTACATGCGCCGCGTGATCCTCGGCCCGATGAACTACGACGCCCACGGCTGCACCGCCAACGAGCCGCACCCCTACGTCGGCGTCTGGAACGACTACAGCGGCTGGAAAGTGCTCGCCAACGCCTATCCATCCTCGTGGGGAAGCTATCTGGATACCGGTAGCCAAAATCTCGGTGCCGGGACTCGGACCGCCTTCGTTGGCATCGAAGCTGCCAGCTCGGTCAACCTGAACTGCGGCCACGATTACCGCCTCGGCGGCGCCACCCTCTATATAGCCGACCCAGAGAAACCGACGATCAACTGGGTCAGCGGTTACCCGACGGGCTGGGTTAAGAACAACTTCCCGTTCACGATCAGCGTCAACGTCAGCGACCCGGGTCTCGGCGTCAGCTGGGCCTCGATTTCGCCCAAAGAAGCGCCGCCCTTGAAAGAAGCTGCCTTGGGCTGCAACGGCCACTACAACAGCCAGTGTCCGGCCAACTACACCTTCCAGTGGAACGTCAGCTCGGACAGCTTCGACTACGGCGAAAAGGAAGTTCAAGCGAGCGCCAGGGATCCGCTTGGCGTGGAAGACCCGTCCGGTCACTACTCCCAGACCACGGCCTGGACGATGAAGGTCGACCCCACGCCCCCCGAAGTAGAACTCGCCGGCCAACTTGCCAGGGCGACGGACGAGACCGAAGGGGACGGCAAAGACGAAACCGGCTTCGACAAGCTGACCATGCCCGTCTACAACTTGACGGTCAACACCACCGACGGCTCGAACGCGAGCGCGGGAGCGAAGCGCTCGGGGGTCAAATCGGTCGAAGTCTTCCTCGACGGCAAAGGCACGCCGGAGCAGACCTGGGCTCAGCCGGGCGCCCCTGCGAGCTGCGACAGCTGCACGCTGAACGTCGTCTACACGCTGAAACTGAACGAACTGAGCGCCGACGTCCACCACACGCTGCGCGTCGTTGCCAAGGACTACGCCGGCAATACGCCACGCGAACGCAACATCGAGTTCGAATACATCCCCGCCACCGGGATCAGCGGCGAATACGTGATGCAGCACTTCCCGTTGCCGAACGGGCAGGGGAACGAAGACGAAGAAGAGAACCCCGTTCGCCCCGAACTGGCGGTAAACCTCGTCAACGGGAATCTCGTCTACCACCAGCTTGACGCGGAAGTCCCGGGAGCGGCCGCGGATCTGGAAGTCGAACGCTTCTACAACTCCCTGCTCCCAAGTGCCCAGGACAGTGAATTCGGCGACGGCTGGACGTTGGCCCAGACGCCGACCCTCGAAATCGAGGACTCGGGCGCGCCGGGGCCTCCCGAGGAAGCGACGGTCGTGCAGGAAAGCGGCGCGGTCGAAAGCAGGGTCGAACTACCGACCCAGAACGGCGAAGAACTGTTCAACCCGGAAATCCAGGCCGTCGTCACCAAGGTGCCAGGCGGCTTCGAAGTCAGCGACGAAAGCGGTGAATCCGGGAGCCCGATGGCCTTCAACGAAGCTGGCGAAGCGACCGAAGAACGCACGTCCGATTACGCCGGGGTGGAGATCGAGCGCGAAGGCGGCCAGCTCTCCGAAATCGCCGTCGACGACCCCGCGGCCACCGATTTGCTGCCGGGCGAAGTCAAGGAACCCGTCGATCCGCCGACCTTCCAGTCCGCCTTCGGCGCCACGGGCACCGCCGGCGGTCAGCTCAAACGCCCCGGTGACGTCGCCTTCGACGCCAAAGGCAACCTCTGGGTCCTGGAGAAAGCCAACCACCGCGTCCAGGAGTTCGACGAAAGCGGCCAGTTCATCCTTACCTTCGGCAGGGAAGTCAACAGAACCAAGACCGAAGCCGGCGCGCCCGAAGCCGAAAGGAACATCTGCACCGCCGCCTCGGGAAACGTCTGCCAGGCAGGCAAAACCGGCAGCGGCAACGGACAGCTGAACTCACCCTCGGCGCTGGCGATCGGTCCCGCGGGCGAAGTCTGGGTCGCCGACACGGTGAACAACCGCCTCCAGGAGTTCAGTTCGACGGGTGAGTTCATCCGCAAAGCGGGAAGCCAGGGCACCGGCAATGGCCAGCTGCGCGAACCCTTCGGCGTCGCGGTCGACCCCAAAGGCAACGTCTGGGTCGCCGACACGGTCAACAAACGGATCGAGGAGTTCAGTGCGACGGGCGAATTCCTCAAAGTCCTCGGCGCCGGCGAACTGGGCATCGTCTTCGAGGTCGCGATCGGCCCTTCCGAAAACGTCTTCGTCAGCGAAAGCGCCCGCATCAAGGTCTACAGCCAGGCTGGCGCCCTGCTCCACCAGTTCGGCGAAGTTGGCTCCGGGCCCGGCCAGTTCTCCACCGCCGGCGGGCTCGAGGTCGACTCCAAAGGCGAGGTCTGGGTCGCCGACACGGTCGGCGACCGCATCGTCGGCTTCAGCGAAGCGGGCGACCCGATCGCCACCTTCGGCGCCCCCGGCTCGGGCGCGGGCCAGTTGAACCTCACCCGCCCGGCCGGGCTCGTCGCCGGCTCCGAGGGCGACCTCTGGATCGCCGACGCCGAAAACAACCGGGTGCAGCGGTGGCAGGCATTCGGCTACCACCAGACCGCTAAAGAATCCGCTCTCCCTGCCGACGATCCGAGCATCGAAGTCGAAAGCTCGAGCGGCCTGGTCGAATCCGTCACCGGCGAGGAGGCCGGAGAAGTCAGCTATGACCACAGCGGCGAACTGCTTACCGCGGCTGACGGTCCCGAAGGGGAAACGACCTATCAGTACAACGGAGACAAACGGCTGACGAAAGTCACTCTCCCCAATGGAACCTGGGGAGAAATCGCCTACGAGCCGACCTACGGACGGGTCAAATCGATGACGGTCTCGGTCGAAGGCAAAGCCCCGAAGACGACCCAGTTCGAATACACCGACGCCCCTTCCCGAAGCACCAGGGTGATCCCGGCCGGCGAACCTGCGGTCACCTACGACATCAGCGACGAAGGCGGGGTGCTCCGCTGGTCAAACGCCAAAGAACCGCCCGTAATCGACGACATCGGCGGCAAACTCCACGACGTCGAAGCCCGGGAAACCGCGGACCCAATCGCCCCGGGCACCTACAACCTCACCGTCCAGGCCCACTCGCCCGAGGGAATCACCTCGATCCAGGTGATCGCCAATGGCAACACGCTCGTCAGCGAAAAGACCTGCGAAAAACCCAAACCCTGGCTCGAATGCACGACCCAGAACACCGAGTGGGTGACCGAAACCGCCGCCCTCGTCCCCGGCATCCTCTACCTCGAAGTCGTCACCACCGACCGCCTCGGCCAAAGCACGGGCGAAAAATTCTGGGTCAACGTTCCCTACACGCCCCCGCCAGACCCCGAAGCCGAAGAACCACCCAGGTTCTCCGACATCGAGAAGTTCCGCGAAGAATTCGGCTTGGACCTCGACCTCAAAGGCGACGACGAAGCGATCAACGACCGCATCTTCGATCTGATGGGCGCTTGGAACAACCCGAATACGCCCGCTGGGGAAGTTGCCAGGTCTACCGCCGAACGCTGGGCGCTGCCAATGAGAGTCGCAGACGCGGCGGAGATGGAATATCGCCAAATGTATTCCGACCATGACCTACCGGCAATTTCGGAGTGGGCTTCTTCACATTTCCCAGGAACTTTCAGTGGCGCCTATATCGACCAGCGCGCTGGCGGCATTCTGCGAGCGGGTTTCACGGCCGATCAAGCCCAGCGGCTCAAAGAGATCGAACAACAAGTGTCCCTGGCTTCTCCTGAGGGTCGCCGCAGCACGTATCTCTCCACGCCGGTGACTGCACTTTTCGGTCTGAGCTCAATGCATGAAGCGACGCTTGGAGAACTGGAACAAAGCCCGACTTGGAAGGAAGCGATCACGAGCGTCGAACTCGATGAAGAAGCAGGGCTGATCGCGCTTGGAGCGTCCAATGTAGCCAAAGCGCAGGAACTGGTCACTGCCCGGTTTGGCAGTCAAGCGCCATTTCAGATCTTCTTCCTCCCTGGCATCGATGACCAAGCTGGCCGCAATCGGGCTTCGGGACGGATCCAGGCTGGCGACCACATCATCACCCACAAAGGTAACTGCACCGCAGGCTTTGGCGCCTACGAAGATCGTACGGAAAAGAGCACCGGGGAACCGGTGCGCGCACGCTTCTTGCTGACGGCTGCGCATTGCGCAGATTCGGGGACGCTGGTGGTGCGCTCGGCCAATCCGTCTAGCGGTCCATTCTACGAAGTGGGGCCCGTAAATCGCCGCGGAAACGAAAGTGGGATTGGCAGATCTGATTCGGAGGCGATCAGGGTAAATGGCGGCTTGGCGCCAAACTCGATCTTTCGGAATGGCTTTCCGCCGCTCTCTGTTGGTGAGCCGTCTCGCGCACATCGCAACGATCTGGTGTGTTTCTCCGGTATCACGACGAACAAAAAGAAATGCGGGAAACTCCTGGGAGAAGTTGGATTCGAGGTTCACAACTACCTTGAAATCTTCTACATCGTAAAGATGCACACGCGCGATGGTGACAGCGGTGCTCCAGTGTGGAATCCGACGACCGAACGGTCGATAGGCCTCATTAAAGGAGAGCCCGAAGGCTACCCGCAGTACACGCTTGTCGCACCGTTATATAAGACTCCGGGGGAACCAGAGACGCGGTCCCCTGGAGTATTGAAGGCTCTCAGCCTTCCGAATCCCCCGCAAATGAGACTGATCGTAGGCCACTAGTGCGAGTCCGAAACTCGATAAGTGTGATCGCGGTGGCGGGGGCTGCTCTGGCGATACTGGGGTGCGGCGGCACTCAGTCGTCCGATCAAAGCTCTGGGCGGACGATTCAGTCGCCACTTAGGATTGCCAGGGGTGAGTTTATCCCTGCGAGCGGGGTTGGGAGCCCCCCTAAGGGCTACAGATTTGTGCCAGTCCACTGGCGGGTGGCAAGGGCGCCGAGTGGTAACTCGGTGGAAATCGAATCCGGGCAAGGCTACTGTGCCGGAATGGAAGCTCCCCCGAAGTTCGTCCAGGTGGTGGTGGAGCAGCGGGGTGCCAACGTTCTTCTCAAGGCGTTTGTAGCGAAGAAGAAAATCACCCCGGGCGAGATCTGTGGCGGAGTTGGTTATTCGCAGTACGGGGTGGTGAGGCTCCCACGGCCCGTCGACGAGGTGCGACTGCTCGATTCGAGCACCACCCCGCCCGCCCTCCGTTGGCCGAAGTGAGCCAGAGCGACGAGCTGCTCGGCGACGACCAGTTCGCCTCCATCGCTCATGTCTAGCCCGGCTACGTCGGCAGCTAGTCAGAGCAGTAAGGTAAACAGGGAGGTGGGAACAGTGAAGGGCGCCACATCTTCTTTCCAGATCTCCTTTGGTGTTCTCGTTGCGATCGTCTCGGTTGCTGCAGTGCTCACCGGCTGGGGTAAATCCGCGATCGCCAGTGGTGGCTTACGGCCCCGAGGCTTCTGCGATTCCCCCGGTCGGGTCGGCTAGATGCAGGGCCGAAGAGCTTGCGCGTCTATCCGCCGCGCGAACGTCTCGTCGTGATCGGGCACGATCAGTTCGAGGCCCAAGGTGCTCTTGGCAATTCACCACCAAGCCCGCCCGTGCCGCTTGGATGGTGGGTGAGGAGTCGGCTGCAGCGGATTCGGCAGGACGGAGAAGCAACAGAAGCTGTGAAGACAAAGCGGCAATACATTCCGACGGTGAACCGATTTCGCTTCACCTCGGTGAGTATCAGGAGTACTTCCGGGCCATTGAAGCCCAAGCTTGCGACCGATGGGCAGGGGGATAGCGGGGGATCCGTATGGGACGCAAGGACGGGGAAGGCGGTCGGCTTGGTAGCGGCCGGGTACGAACCAACTGGACCCACTTGGCTGACGCCCTTGCTTCCCGTGCCATTGCCGGGTGCCGTTGGAACGGTGCCTGGACTACTTGAAGAGCTAGACGCACCAGAAGGGGGGCATTCCATGTCGTTAGAGCGCAGTAGCAGTAGGTCTTTGATGCAAATGGCCGGATCAATCGTTGCTGTGCTTGTTGTGGCAGCAACCCTAGTCATCGGCGCGAGCACCGCTGATGCCGCAGGGCGGTTCTGCTCTTCGTGGCCGTGCCATGATGGTCGAACCTCGCGAGAGGCAGTCCCCGATCGTGAGACCGCTACCGTCGAGCGGCTGCATTGGCATTTCAAGAAGCAGGTCGGAAAGCGCACGGTTGAAATATCCGTTGGCTGGACTGCTTGCAGTCGTGACAGCAAGCCTACGATCCAGGCGAAGGTGGTGGAACGATCCGGCCGCGCCGTTATCACCACCTTGGGGAACTCGCGGCCCAGTCCACCGGGAACCCCCTGCTTGCGAAGTCGCGGGCGACGTCTAGTGCGGGTGAAATTGCGCTTACCGCTCGACGGAGTGAAGCTGTTCGATGGCAGCTACGCGCCCCCCAGGCTCCGCTGGCCCGGTGGTGACCGCTAGGACCGATGATCTACTGACTGCATATGCAGAAGTGGCGAAAGCTCCGCCAGCCGCCGACTGCAAGGGGTATGTCAACTTCCAGCGTGGAGTCGTTTGACTGGAACAGAGAGTAGATCGGGCACGCATCTTCGACGCTACGCCATCTCCATCGGCAACGTCGTCATCCCCAGGCGGATCGGGCCCGACCCCAGCACCTTCGCCGCGGCGTAATAACCTCGCGGCCGATGGGCCGCCGCCGGGCCGACACCTACGCCGATCGGCCGCTGATCAACCACGTCGCCGCGACCAGCTTCGTCGCCGGCGGCTCGCTGTTCGCGATCGGCGCCGGCCTCGCCCAGGCCGACGTCGGCGGGCCGCTGCTGCCGGCCAGCGTCTACCTCGCCGGCGGCGCCTTCTTCTGCAGCGGCGGCTTCGCCTCGGTGCTGCTGACCCGGGGCACGAGCCGGCTCGAACAGCTCAGCGCCCTTGTGCTCTTCGCCGGCACCCTGGTCTTCGCGATCAACATCGCCGACTCGTTCATCTCCGAACTGAGTCCCGCCCAGCAGGACCGCTTGATCTGGTCCCCCGACGTCGTCGGCTGCGCGCTCTTCCTCGTCTCCGGCCACTTCGCGATGGTCGATCTGACCGGGACCTGGCTGCCGCGCCACCCGCCGCCGGGCATCGGCTGGTGGATCTGCGTCGTCAACCAGGTCGGCTCGGTCCTCTTCATGGTCTCGGCGATCGCCTCCTTCGTCCACCGCGACGGCGACCTGCTCGCCGCCGGGATCGCCAACTGGGGGACGCTGACCGGCGCCCTGTGCTTTGCGATAGCCGGTGTGATGCAGGAGTTCGAGCGCCCGGGCGAAGACTGAAAGGATTGGGGCAATGGCTGGCAAAGACAGGGCGGCCGCACCGCGGACCGAGCGGGTGCTGCCCGGGATCTGGCGCCTGCGCCTGCCGCTGCCCTGGCCCGGCGTGCCGCACGGCAACGTCTGGGCGCTGACCGCCGGCGAGGGGATCGTCCTCTTCGACACCGGCATCGGCGGCAAGGGACGGCTGCGGGCGCTCGACCTCGCCCTCGGCCAGGCCGGCTTCGGCTTCGAGGACGTCAAGCTCCTGGTCTGCACTCATTCCCACACCGACCACTACGGGCTGGCGGCGCCGATCACCGAGCGCGCCGGCTGCGAGCTCTGGATGCACCCGCGCTGGGAACATGTGCGGCAGATGGTCGACGACCCCGAGGCGGCGCTCGAGGCGCGGATCGAGGCCGCCCGCCAGAGCGGGGTGCCGCCGAAAGCGCTGGAGCGCTACCGCGAGGCGCGCAAAGGGACCGACGAAGACATGATCGACGGCATCCGCGAGCCCGACCGCGAGCTCGTCCCCGGGGTCGAGGTCGAGACCGACCACGGCACCTGGCAGGTCTACGAGACCCCCGGCCACGCCCCCTCGCACGTCGTCCTCCACCAGCCCGAGAGCAAGCTGATGATCTCCGGCGACCATCTGCTCGGCCGCACGGTGCTGTTCTTCGACTACGGCCACAGCCCCGACCCGGTCGGCGAATTCGTCTCCAGCCTGGCCGAGATCGAGCCGCTCGAGACCGACCTCTGCCTGCCCGGCCACGGCCGCCCCTTCCGCGACGTCGACGCCAAGATCGCGGAGGCGCGCCGCCAGGTCGAGGACATTCACGGCAAAGTCCGCGGCTCGCTCGAGCAGGGTGAGCGCACCGCCTTCGAAATCGTCGCCGACTTCCTCGGCCCCGAGAACCTGAGCGGGCCGGCCAGCGCCTGGATCCTGCAGATCGTCCTCTCCTTCCTCGACCACATGGCACTGGCCGGGGAAGCGGTCGCGGTCGAGGGCACCGATCCCCAGCGCTGGGCCTTGACGTAGCCTGTTCCGATGGCCAGCTTCACGATCGTGCGTCAGATCGCGGCGCCGCCGCAGACCGTCTTCGACGTCATCACCGACCATCGCGGCTACGCGAAGATCACGCCGATGCGCAAGGTGGTGCTCGAGCAGGAGGGGGATCCGGCTCCGAACGGCGTCGGCGCGATCCGCGTCCTCCACTCGGTCGGGCCGCCGCTGCGCGAGGAAGTCGTCGCCTATCAGGCGCCGACCCGCTTCTCCTACAAGGTGATGGCGGGGGCGCCGATCCGCAACCACCTCGGCACGGTCGAGCTCCATCCCGAGGGGGACGGGACGCGGATGGTCTACGCGGTGAGGATGGAGCCGACGCTGCCGCTGGTCGGCGGCGCCGTCGTCGGCGCGATCAAGCAGGGAATCAAGGTTCTGATCCGGGGAGTCACGAAAGAGTCCGAGCGCCGCGTCGCGAATGCGGGGTAAGCACCTCCTCGAACCGCAGCTCTGGCATCGCCACAACCGAATCCTGGCGATCGTCCTACTCGCGGCCGGGATCGTCGTCAGCGGCGGGATCATCGCCTACGAACTGCTGAAGCGCCCCGGCGACGTCCACAACGAAGAGGCGATCCGCCACTTCAAACCGCAGAAACCGAAAGCGCCGCCGAAACGGGCGCAGACAGTCAACTGGCCGATCTACGGCCTCGACCCCGGCCGCACGCGCTACCTGCCGGCGCGCGGGATCGTGCCGCCGTTCCGCAAACTCTGGCGCCACACCCAGCGGCCGCTGCTCGAGTTCCCGCCGATCTACGTCGGCGGCACCCTCTACGCGGTCAACAACAACGCCACCGCCTTCGCGCTCGACGCCGACACCGGCAAAGTCCTCTGGGAACGCAGCATCGGCCGCCTCAACGCCTCCTCGCCGGCCTACTCCAAACACCGCCTCTACATCGTCAACCTCGAGCCCGGCCACATCGTCAAGCTCGACGCCAAAACCGGGAAAACGATCTGGAAACGGTCGTTGCCGGGGCGGGCCGAGTCCTCGCCGCTGGTGCTCGGCCGCACCGTCTACTTCGGCTGCGAGAACGGCGAACTGTTCGCGCTCAGCACCGTCAACGGCAACGTCCGTTGGTCGACGCCGCTCGGCGGCGCGATCAAGGCGGCCCCCGCCTATTACGGCGGCAAGCTCTTCGTCGGCGACTACGGCGGCCACATGAACGCGGTCGACGCCAAGACCGGGCGGCTGGTCTGGCAGAGCGGCTCGCTCGGCCCCGGGCTCGGCGCTTCGGGCCAGTTCTACTCGACTCCGGCCGTCGCCTACGGCCGCGTCTACGCCGGCAACACCGACGGCCGCGTCTACAGCTACGACTCGGCCGACGGCACCCTTGCCTGGAGCTACTCGACCGGCGGCTACGTCTACTCATCGCCGGCCGTCGCCAACACCCGGCACGTCAACCCGACCGTCTTCATCGGCTCCTTCGACGGCAACGTCTACGCGCTCAACGCCCGCGACGGCGGCCTGCGCTGGTCACGCCCGGCCGGCGGCCAGGTGGTCGGCTCCCTCTCGGCGGTCGGCGACATCGTCTACGTCTCCGAGTTCACGAACAAAACGACGACCGGTTTCATGATGCGCAGCGGCCGCAAGGTCTTCCGCTACCCGAAGGGGACCTACACGCCGGTGATCTCCGACGGCCACCGCATCTACCTCACCGGCTACTCGAGCATCACCGCCCTGCAGCCGATCACCAAAGCCGAAATCCGGGCGGCCCGCCACCGCCGGGTGCTGCACCGCAAAATCCTCCGCCAGCGGCGGGCGCTGCATCGCAAAGCGCTGGCTGAACAGGCGAAACGCCGCGCTAAGGCCCAGGCGCGACGCCGACACCGCCGGGCGGGGGAGGCGGTAGGCGCGGGGCACCCGGCGCAAACGAGGGGAAGAGCGGCGAATGAAGGCGGGCCTTGAGGACTTCGAGGCTGGCTGAGTAGTTCTGGATTCGGTAGCTGCTGGTGGAGCCGAAGTCCTGGTAGTAGACGAGCATCTTCGTGCGCGGGTGGCGCTGGACCCAGGTGAAGAGGCGGCTGACGAAGGCCGGGTCGTCGCCGCTTTCGACTCCCCACTCGGTGATCGCGAACGGCTTCTTGCCGGCGTAGCGGTGGTAGAGCCCGGTCAGCGCCTTCCATTCCGGGTAGCCGGCGTAGAAGTCGGTGCCGGCCCAGTCGACCCAGCGCGAGCCCGGCCAGTAGTTGCGGGGCCGGTTCTGGGGCGTCGTCGGTGAGCCGGCGGGGAGGGGAGACCAGACGATCGCGACCGGCGCCTTCGGCAGGCCGGGGGCGGGGACCGTCAGCGGCGGCAGCCCGGCTTCTGCCAGGCGCTCGTTGATCTTCGCCCGCTTGCCGCCGCCGTGGATGAGGATGTAGATGCGGCGGAAGGCGAGCTTGTACCAGCGCGGCCGGTGGGCGGCGTCGGTCGGGTTGCCTTCGCAGTCGTAGGCGGCGTAGACGTTGAGGCAGCGGTTGGGCTCGCCCAGCGGCCGGATGTAGGCGCGCATCTGCTTCGACCAGAACAGTTTGTTGAGGCGCAGCAGGTATTCGTCACCACCGCCTTCGGCGATCCCCTGCGGGCTGATCAGCTCGTGGCCGTCGTTGCTGTCGGCGGTGGTGATGTGGATCAGCGGCCGCGCCCGCGCCGTCTGCCAGCGGACGATCGACTCCGGGAAGTCGCTGCCCCAGGTGCGGAAGGACTCGATCACCGCCGGGTGGTGGCTGACGGCGGTGCTGAACTGGCCGAAAGCGGCCGGGTCGCCGGTGTCGGAGACCCCGAACCAGACCCGCTTGCCGCGCGGTTCGAGCAGGCCGGCGTGGGCGGGGGCGGCGGTAGCCGCCGCCAGCATGGCCAGCGCGAGCAGGGCGAGGACGGCCGCGATCGCGGCCCGCGCCCGCGAGTCGCGGGATGGGTACTTGGCGAGGCTGCCGGGCATGCGTGAATTCGCCAATCGGGCGAGGGGCATGCCCTCCCCAACACGGCGAGAGGGGCGTATGCTCGCCCAGACGTGAGGAGACGGAGTGTTTCTCTTTGGGCTGCAACCGCGGTTGCGCTCGTTTGCCTGTCCGCGACCGCTTCGGCAGCCGCCTCGGCCTCGGCCCCGTTCGGCCATCCCTGCGTGCCCCAGTACGGGACCCGCTTCTGCCCGACGGCCGACCTCTCCCAGCGCGTCCCCTCCTTCGACGGCGTCCCGCTCGACGTCGACGTCACCCTGCCGGAAACGGGCAAAGGGCCGTTCCCGACGATCGTCATGCTGCACGGCTTCGGCGGCAACAAGACCAACTTCGAGACGACCTCGCCCGGCGGCCCGGCGCCCGAGGAAGCCGGCAACGGCTCGACGGTCTACCGCTACAACAACGTCTTCTTCGCCCGCCGCGGCTACGCGGTCGTCAACTACACCGCCCGCGGCTTCGGCAACTCCTGTGGCGGTGGCACCAGCGGCGACCACGCCGGCCCCTGCGGCGCCGGCTACATCCGCCTCGCCGACAGTCGCTACGAGGCGCGCGACACCCAGTACCTGCTCGGGCTGCTCGCCGACGAAGGGGTGACGAAGCCGCGCGACATCGGCGTCACCGGGATCTCCTACGGCGGCGGCCAGACCATGGAGCTGGCCTTCCTCGGCGACAAGCGGCGTTCGTCCAGGGGCGACGTTGCGGCGCAAGGCGAGCTCGTGCCCTGGCGCAGCCCGGACGGCAAGAAGATGGCGATCGCCGCCGCCTACCCGCGCTGGCCCTGGTCGGACCTGGTCTCGGCCCTGGTCCCCAACGGCCGCTTCCTCGACACCGAAGTGGCGCCCGTGGACCAGCCGCTGAAACCGTTCGGGGTGCCGATCGCGAGCTACCTCAACGGCCTCTACCTGACCGGGGTGATCAGCGGCTACTACTGCGGCAGCGCCCCGGCCTCGACGCCCTGCACCGAACCGGACGCGAACGTGACCCAGGACAAAGCCTGGATCGACGCCGGCCAGCCGCTCTCGGCGGAAGCGAAGCAGGCGCTGAAGGGAATCAGCTTCAACCACGGCGGCTACGCGATCGCCTTCATGAAGGGCGCCTCGAAGCCGGCGCCGCTGCTGATCCAGAGCGGCTGGACCGACGAACTGTTCCCGCCCGAGCAGGCGCTGCGCGTCTACGGCTACCTGCGCTCCCAGGACAAGCAGGCCCCGGTCAGCCTCCAGCTCGGCGACCTCGGCCACAGCCGCGGCTCCAACAAGCCCGGCCTCAACCACTTCTTCAACAACCAGGCGGCGAAGTTCTTCGGCCACTACCTGCTCGGGGCGAAGAAGCGGGGGCCGGCGCCCGGCTCGGTCACCGCCTTCACCCAGACCTGTCCGATCACGACCCCAGACGGCGGCCCCTTCAAGGCCAAGCGCTGGGGCGCGCTGCACCCCGGGCGCTTCAGCTTCGGGACCGCCGGTCCGCAGGGATTCACCTCGGCCGGTGGCGATACGAGCGTCGCCAAAGCCTTCGACCCGGTCTTCGGCACCGAAGAAGCCTGCAAGACGATCCCGCTGACGCCCGAGCCCAACGTCGCCACCTACAGCCGTGCCGTGGGCAAGGGGATGACGATGCTGGGCCTGCCGACCGTCAGGGCGCGGATCTCCAGCACCGGCCAGTACGGCCAGATCGACGCCCGCCTCTGGGACGTCTCACCGGAAGGCACCCAGCTTCTCGTCAGCCGCGGCACCTACGCCCTCTACAACAGCCAAACCGGCGAAATCGTATTCCAGCTCCACGGCAACGGCTACCGCTTCGCCAAGGGCCACAAGGTCGAGCTCGAGCTGCTCGGCCGCGACGCCCCCTACTACCAGCCCGGCAACGCCCCCTTCACGGTGCGCACCCGCGACCTCGAAGTCTCGCTCCCGACCCTGCAGCGCAAACCGCGCTAGCCCGACGGCTCAGCGAAGCCCTTCCCCCGGCCAGCCTGCTTCCTGAACTTCCCTCGCTTCCCGAGCTTCCGCCCTTTCGATCATCGGCCTGATTCCGCCTTTCCCCTCTGCCGCCTTGAGGAGGAAATCGGCGCCCTCTTCGGCCAGCACACCCGGCAGGTCGATCGCGTCGTCGATCATCGACGCTCGGCGAAAAAGGGTAACGAGGGCGGCGCCGAGCACGCGGTCTTTCTCCGTGAGTTCTTTTTCCTCGAGAGACCGGAACAACCCTCCGAATTCGTCCCAGACCTCCGCTCGCACTCGATACGCCAGGCCGTCCGGCCCGGAACGGCGTTCGGTTATGCCAATCAGATCGGTGAAGTCCAGCGCGGTCAGCACCCGATCCGCGGATTTGATCCCCTCAGTCCTTTCCAGCTCCAGCTCGGTGTCATGGGCAGCGAGAACGAGCAGCCTGTGGTGCTCGAGACGGGATCTCCAGACAAGCGAACCCACAGCCTCCTCGGTGAGGACGTCCTCCTCGGAGAAGCGGAGCGTGATCGTCTTCTTTCCCGCCTTCAGGGCGCCGAACACGTCGACCTGGTCGCGGGGGATCGCCCACCAGCCGATGCGCTCGACCACGTCCCAGAGGACGACGACGACCAAGTCCACGGCATGGATCCAGCGCATCGCGTGGTCGAAGGAGACCGGCAGGCTGAGGCCGCCGCCCTTTTTGTGCTGCTTGATCCGGGCCGTCCCTTTGACCTGAACCCAGAGTCGGCTGGCGTCCATCCGGCCTTCGTGGCTGGTCTGGACGACCAGATCCTCGCCGTAGTCGTTGGCTACCTCCCTGGGATCCTGTTCCGCGTTGCGGAACAGATGTGAGACTGCCTTCAGGGCTTTGAGTCCGACTTGGTGCTCTTTTGGCCTCTGCGTCACGGTCTGCCCATCGTCATCGTCGGTTTCGTCGCGCCCATCCCTCGGCAAACCGCCTCGCCGCCGGGTCTTCCAACTCTTGCCGCAACCTGGTGAGGATGATCTCGGCGCCCTCTTCGAGCAGGGCATTCGGCAGGTCTTGCCTGGGTTCGATCATCTTCCACCGACGGGAAGTCACCACATGAGCAGCTCGGCGCACTCTTTTCTCCGGCTCCTCCCCCTGCTCTCCCGGAAGCTTGGCGAGAACCTCCTCGAATTCGGTGAAGACCTCCGGCAGCACTCGGTATTGCACGCCATTGGGCCCTGAGCGACGCTCGGTCATGCCCGCGAGATCGGTGAAGTCCAGCGCCGTCATCGCGCGCCGGTAGGAGGGCTTGGTTCCCTTCTCTTTCTGCTCGGCGTCACGGGCACCGAGAACGAGCAGCCTGTGATTCTCCAAGCGGGCTCTCCAGACGAGAACGTCGACGGCCTCGCTGGTGAGGACGTCCTCCTCGGCGAAGCGGAGGGTGACGTATTTCAGGCCCTCGTTGACACCCTCGACAGGGTCGACCTGAGCGCTTGGTATGGCGTACCACCCGACGTCCCCAACCACGTCCCAGAGGACGACGACGACCAGGTCCAAGGCGCGGACCCATCGCATCGCGTCGTCGAAAGGGACCTGCAGGCTGAGGCCGTCGCCGTTTGGCCGGTGGCTCCCGATTTCAGCCGTCCCTTTGACCTGAACCCAGAGTCGGCTGGCGTCCATCTGGCCTTCGTGGTCGGTCTGGACGAGCAGGCCTTTCCCGTAGCCGCTGGCGATCGCCTCGGGCGCCGGGCCGGCATCGGCGATCAGGTCGGAGACGGCGTGGAGCGCGTCCTCGTCGGTTCGGTCATCGGTGTCCGGCGTCACGACTTCCGGCGATCATCGCACTGGCAGCGGCGCGAATAATTGCTCGTACCCAAACTTCGGGCGTGTTTCGCTCTCCAGCGTATCGGGCACCTGAGGCCTATCCGGGCACCTGGGAGGTGCCGGAGAAAGGAGAGCAAATGTCCACGGCACTTGTGATCGTGATCGTCGTCGTAGCTGTGATCGTGCTGGCGCTGCTCGCCGCCGCCGCGCGGAAAGCCAGTCAGCGGCGCCAACTCGACCGGGTTCAGACTGCGGCCGTGCGGGACGACGCCCGCCACCATGAAGGCCGCGCCGAGGAGAAACGGGCGGAAGCCGAGCTCGCCGAGGAGCGAGCGAAGCGGGCTCGGGCCGAAGCCGAGCTCGATGAGCGCCGCGCCGAGAGCCGCGAGGAGGAGATCGGCGCCGACGACGGCGAGTCGCGCACGGAGGAGCGCCGGGCCGACGCACCGCGCTGAGCTAGCGGGCGCTCAGCCGGAGGACCGATAGCAGCGCGCTGCGCAGGCCAGGGATGCCGCCGAGCTCGACCCTGGTCAGTCGCTCCACGCTCAGCGGCTACCCGATTCGCCGCGCCGAAACCGCTAGGCCGCGTCGGCGAGGGTGCCCTGGCCGGCGACGATTGCCAGCACCTCGTCGGCGTACTTCGACATGAAGCCGGGGCCGACGCCGCTGATGTCGACCAGCGCCTGGCGGTCGGCCGGGCGGACGGCGGCGATCGCGCCGAGAGTGCGGTTGTTGGCGACGGTGTAGGCGGGCTTGCCCTCCGCCGCCCGCAGCCGCCACGCTTTCAGCTCCTCGAAGAGGGGCGCGTCGGCGGGGGAGAGGTCGGGCGGCGGCGGGGCGCTGGAGCCGCTCTTCTTCGGGGCGCGGACGGCGATCGTCTCCGGGTCGGGCAGCCAGTCGAGCAGGTCGCAGACGTCGCAGCAGCGCTCCAGCGGCGCCCCGGCGGTGCGGTCGGAGAAGTGGTCGAGCAGCGAGCGGCGCCGGCACCCGGTCCCGTAGATGAAGGCTTTGATCGCGTGGTAGGCCCGCCAGCCGCGCTCATGGGCGATCGCCAGCTCGGGGTCGCCGGCGCGCTGTTCGTTGAAACGGACGAGCCGGCCGAGGTCCATCTTCATCGCCAGCATCACCGCCCGCGCTGGCAGCCCGTCGCGCCCGGCGCGGCCGGCCTCCTGGTAGTAGGCCTCGACGCTGGTCGGGATCGTCACATGCCAGACCGAGCGCACGTCGGCCTTGTCGACTCCCATCCCGAAAGCGTTGGTGGCGCAGATGACGCCGCTGTCGGTTGCCATGAACCGAGTCTGGATCGCGGTCCGCTGCTGCGGTTCGAGGCCGGCGTGGTAGGCGGCGGCGGCGATCCCGGCCTCGCGCAGCTCCTCCGCCACCTCCTCGGTTTCGCGGCGGGTGCCGCAGTAGACGATCGCCGGCCGGTTGGCAGGGTCGGCGAGGCCGGCCTCGAGCAGCGCCTGGCGGCGCGCCTTCGAGCCCTTGCCCTCGAGCGCGACGACGTCGAAGGAGAGGTTGGGGCGGTCGAAGCCGGAGCGGACCTGGAGCGGGTCGCGCATCCCGAAGCGGGAGGCGATCTCGGCGGCAACCGGTTTCGTCGCCGTCGCCGTACAGGCCATCACCGTCGGCCGCCCGAGCCGCTCGGCGATCTGCGGCAGCCGCAGGTAGTCGGGCCGGAAGTCGTGCCCCCACTCGGAGACGCAGTGCGCCTCGTCGACCGCGAGCAGGTCGATCTTCCGCGTCTCGATCGCCTCGAGGAAGAAGTTGGACGCGAACCGCTCCGGCGCGCAGTAGACGATCCGGGCCTCGCCGCTTCGCACCTGGTCAAGAGCCTCCCGGATCTGCTCCGGCTCCATGTTCGAAGAGACCATCGCCACGCTGTGGCCACCGTCGGTCAGCCGCGTCCACTGATCCCGCATCAAGGCGATCAACGGGCTGACGACGATCGTCAGGTCCTCACTCGCGAGCCCGGGCAGCTGGTAGCAGAGGCTCTTGCCGCCGCCGGTCGGCATCACGATCAGCGAATCGCGCCCCTCCAGGGCGGCTAGCACCGCCTCCTTTTGGCCGGGACGCCAGTCCGCATACCCTGCGTCCCTCAGAAGCTCATCGGCTCGGTCGATCGTCACGGAGCCCAGGCTATGCGTTCCTGCGGCGGCCGCTAGCTTTCGCCGGTGACGATCGCCGCCGGAACTTGCGAGAGCTTCTCGGCCAGGGTGTCGATCGACTGCGCCAGCTTGCGAGTGTCGGCCTTCGTCAGTTCCGTGTAGGAGACGAACCCGTCGCCCCGTTCGTAGGGCTTCAGGGTGGCGTAGACCTTGTCGAAGTCGGCTTCGATTTCCTTCGCCAGCTCCGGGTCGGACTTGCTCAGCAGTGGCTCGACCGATTCAAAGGCCACCTGGGAGCCTTCGACGTTGGCCTTGAAGTCGACCAGGTCGACGTGCGAGTAGCGCTCCTCCTCGCCGGTGATCTTCGAGGCCGAGACCTCGCCGAGGAGCTCGTTGGCGCCGTTGGCGATCTGCACCGCCTGCAGGCTGACGTTCTTCACTTTCGCTTCCAGTTCTTCGACGTCGGCGAGCAGCTGTTCGGCGACCGGCGCCATGCCTCGGGTGCTGCCTTCTTCCCAAAGCGCCTGCTCGATTCGGTGAAAGCCACCAAATTCACTTTTTTTAATGTCATTGGCGCGGGCGTCGATGCGGGGGTCGAGGTCGCCGAAGGACTCGGCCACCGGCTCGATCCGCTCGTAGGGAATGCGCGCCGCCGGGTACAGCTGTTTGGCGAGGGCGACGTTGCCGGCAACGACCGCGGCGACGAACGGCTTCGTCTGCGCGGTCAGCTCGGCGGTGTTTTCCTCGAGGTAATCGCGGTAGGCGGAGATCGCTTCTTCGACCTCGGGGCTGTTCGCGGCTTTCAGCTTGCCGGTCACGGTCAGCGTCCCGTCTTCTTCGGAGGCGCCGTTGCAGCGGAGGATGTATTCGCCTTCCTCGAGGGTCAGCGAGAAGCTGCCGTTGAGGCCTTCGGTCAGATTCTCCTTCTCACCGAGGATCGTTTCGCCGTCGAGGACCTCGAGCTCGGTGACCGAGCTGCTGGCGCCTTCAACCTCGAAGGTGATCGGGCCGGCCGCCGCTTTCGCGTCGTGCGGGTCGCAGCCGGCATCGGTGATCTTGAAGGACATCGCGGTGGCGTCGGCCGCCGTGCTGTCGTCGTCGCTCGATCCGCAGGCGGCCACGAACAGGGCCAGGGCGCCGAAGGCGGCCAGGATCAGAGCGACACGAACGGGAAGTCGGTTCATACGGGCAAAGGCTCCTTGCTGAGGTTTGAAGCGGTGGCAGGGCAGCGCTTAGGGCGCCCTAAGGAGGGGACCCTAACAAACCCCGACTGACGAAGTCGGAATACCTCTGTGGTTGAGCTTTTACCTCTATTGGATGTAAAAGCTCAACCGCGCTCAGCCGAGGAGCGTTTCGCCGACGTAGCCGCCGGGCTTGGCCCCGGGCGGGACGGCGAAGACGGCGCTGCCGACGTGCTTGATGTACTCGTTGAGTGCGTCGGACATCCCGAGCCGGCGCTGGATCGCGACGAATTGCTTTTCCGGATCGCGCTGGAAAGCGATGAAGAAGAGGCCGGCTTCGAGCTCGCCGAGGCTCTCGTCGACCCCGTCGGTGAAGGAGTAACCGCGGCGCAGGATCCGCTCGCTGTCGTTTTCCCGGGCCGAGGCGAGGCGGACGTGGGCGTCGACCGGGATCAGCGGTTTGCCGCCTTCTTCCCTGTCCAGCGGCAGCGGTTCGAACTCGTCCGTGCCGCCGAGCGGGGCGCCGCTGTACTTGTGGCGGCCGATCGTCAGCTCCTGATCTTCGAGCGGGGAGCGGTCCCAGATCTCCAGCAGCATCCGGATCCGGCGGGTGACCATGTAGCTGCCGCCCTTCATCCATCCCGGCCCTTCGTTGCCGACCCAGACGAAGCGGCTCATCGCGTCGGTGTCCTCGGCGCGGATGTTGGCGGTGCCGTCCTTCATCCCCATCAGGTTGCGCGGGGTGTCCTGGCTGCGGCTGGTGGTCGCGGTGCGGCCGAAGCCGAGCTGGGACCAGCGCATGACGACCGTCCCGCGTCCGATCCGGGCCAGGTTGCGGATGGCGTGGAAGGCGACCTGGGGGTCGTCGGAGCAGGCCTGGACGCAGAGGTCGCCGCCGCTTTCGAGCGCGTTCAGCTCGTCGGCGGGCAGCGGCGGGATCGGCTTCAGCGCCGCCGGCCGCTTCGCCGCCAGCCCGAGGCCGGGTTTCTCGAACAGGCCGGGACCGAAGCCGAAGGTGACGGTCAGGCTCGAGGGGGCGAGGCCGACGGTCTCGCCGGTGTCGTCGGGCGGCGCCGGCTCGAGGTCGTTGACATCGCCGATCATCTCGCCTTCGGTCATTTCCGAGGCCGCCAGCGACCACTCTTCGAGCAGCTCCTTCAGCGCCACCGGGTCTTCACTCACTATGTCGAAGGCCGCGAAGTGGAGGCGGTCCTGGGCGGGGGTGTCGATCCCCGCCTGGTGTTCGCCGTAGAACGGGACGATGCCGGTGCCCTCGCCTTCCTGGGCCTCGGCGTTCTCCGTGCCGAGCAGGTAGCCGCCGGCGCCGAGGCCGACTCCGGCGGCGCCGATCCCGGCGGACGCCAGCAGGCGGCGGCGAGTGATCGGGGTCATCTTGGCCGGGCCCTCAGGCGGGCTCGGCCGGCGGCGTCGCCGCCGGGCTGGTCTTCGGCGGCGCGCTCTTGACCCGGTTGCCGCCGCGGAAGCGCTGCGGCCAGAGCACGTAGATCGCCATCGGGATCGCGTAGGCGAGGTAGACGATCACTTCGATCGTCACCGGCCGCGGCTGCAGGCCCAGCATCCCGGTCAGCAGCGAGCCGGTGATCTCACCCGGCTTGACCAGCCAGGAGAGGTCGATCGCCTGCGACTGCATGCTGGTGATCCAGCCCGCCTCGTGGGCGGTGTGGGCGGCGCTGGCCAGCAGGCCGGCGGCGACGAAGACGAGGATCAGGCCGGTGAAGCGGAAGAAGCGGCTGAGGTTGATGCGGACGCCGCCGCGGTACAGGGCCCACCCGATCAGGACCGCGCAGAGCAGGCCGAGCACGGCGCCAGCGGCGGCCGCGGCGATGTCGGTCGCGTCCTGGAAGACGGCGAGCAGGAAGACCGAGGTCTCGAAGCCCTCGCGCAGGACCGCGAGGAAGGCCATCCCGACCAGCGCCATCGCCGACCCGGTGGCGAGGGCCGAGGCCGCCTCGCCCTCGAGTTCGGCCTTGATCCCGCGCGAGTGGCGGGTCATCCAGACGATCATGTAGGTGATCGTCGCCACCGCGATCACGCCGATGATCGACTCCATCCCCTCCTGCTGGCGCTGCGGCAGCTCTTCGCCGATCAGGTCGAGCCCGACGCCGACGATCGTGCAGAGGACGACCGCGATCGCGACCCCGACCCACATCTGCCGCAGCGCATCCTGGCGTCCCTCCTTGACCAGGAACGCGGCAATGATGCCGACGATGAGAGAAGCCTCGACGCCCTCTCGCAGGGTGATGACGAAGGTGGGGATCATGCGTTTAAAGCGCTCCCCGTGGCGCCGCTGGACGCTTAGGCGGCCCTAATTAGGAGCCCCGAAAACCTAGCAGGTAACTAGGAGTTGGGTGGAAGCCAGGGCTCAGACCAGGTGGCGACGCCGCGCAGCAGCTCCTCGGCCTGCTTCGGGCCCCAGGTCCCGGGTGCGTACGGGAGCGCCGGCCCCGGTTCGTCGAGCAGAGGCTGCACCACGCGCCAGGTCTCTTCGATCGTGTCCTGGCGGGTGAAGAGGGTGTGGTTGCCGTGCAGGGCGTCGCCGAGCAGGCGCTCGTAGGGCTCGGGGTCTTCGCCCGGCACCCGCTCGAACAGCACCTCGAGGTCGGCGGCCTCGAAGTTCTCTTCGCCGGCCTGCTTGGCGTAGAGGCGCATCCGCGAGCCCGGCTCGGGCTCGATCCGGATCGTCATCTTGTTCGGTTCCGGGGTTTTGCCGTGGCCGATGCCGAGGTTCGGCGGCCGCCTGAAGACGACCGTCACCTCGCTCGCCTTGGCCGGCATGTTCTTGCCGGCGCGAACGAAGAAGGGGACGCCGCTCCAGCGCCAGTTGTCGACCTCGAGCTCGATCGCGGCGAAGGTCTCGGTCGTCGAATCGGGCGCGACGTCCTTGACGTCGAGGAAGCCTTCGTACTGGCCGCGGACGTATTTCTTCGGATCGGCCGCGCGCATGGCTTTGAAGAATTCGAGCTTCTTGTCGCGGATCGAATCGTGGTGGTTGCCGGTCGGCGGCCCCATCCCGATCAGCGCCAGCACCTGCATCGCGTGGTTCTGGATCACGTCGCGCATCGCCCCGACCGCGTCGTAGAAGCGGCCGCGGTCGTCGACCCCGAAGTTCTCGGCGATCGTCATCTGTACGTGGGAGACGTGGGAGCGGTTCCAGACCGGCTCCAGCACCGCGTTGACGAAGCGCAGGTAGGCGATGTCCATCACCGGCTCCTTGCCGAGGTAATGGTCGATGCGGAGGATCTGCGCCTCGTCCAGCACCTCGCGCAGTTCGGCGTTCAGCGCCCGCGCCGATTCGAGGTCGTGGCCGAACGGCTTCTCGATCACGACGTGGGCGTTCGCGGTCAGCCCGGCGGCGCCGAGCCCGCCGACGACGGTGGCGAACAGCGAGGGCGGGATCTCGAGGTAGAAGACCGGGTGCTTGGCGTCGCCGATCGCCTTGCCGACCGCCTCGAAGGTCGAGGAGTCCGCGTAGTCGCCCTGGATGTAGGAGAGCCGGTCTTCGAGCCGCCCCAGCACCTCGTCGTCCGGGTCGGAGACCGTGTTGGTGATCGCCTCGCGCGCGTGGGCGCGAAGCTGGGTGGTGTCCCACTCGTCGATCGCGACGCCGACGATCGGGCACTGCAGCTTGCCTGAGCGCTCCAGCCGGTACAGCGCCCGGAAGGTCATTTTCTTCGCCAGGTCGCCGCTGATCCCGAAGATCGCGAGAACGTCCGCCGGCACGTCGACGTGCTTGTGGGCCATCGGCGCGCAGGCTACTCGCTCGACCAGCGCCGAGGTTGCATTTTCCGTCGCCCTGCGTCGTTAACTGCAACCTCGGCGCAAGGGCCTAGGATTGCGCCACCGGTCAGCGCCTACTTGCGGAGGTCTTGGATGGAACTGGGAATCGTCGGGCTCGGTCGCATGGGAGCCAACATGGCTCGTCGCCTGATGCGGGACGGGCACGAGATCGTCGCCTACGACGTCAACCCGGAAGCGGTCGCGGCGCTGGCGGGGGAGGGGGCGAAGGGCGCCTCTTCGATCCAGGACATGGTTTCGGCGATGACGGCGCCGCGCTCGATCTGGGTGATGGTCCCGGCCGGCGAGATCACCGAGAGCACGGTCGAGGAGGTGGCGGCGGCGCTGGAGAGCGGCGACGCGATCATCGACGGCGGCAACTCCTACTACCGCGACGACATCCGCCGCGCCGCCAAGGTCGGCGAGCAGGGGATCGACTACGTCGACTGCGGCACCAGCGGCGGCGTCTTCGGCCTCGAGCGCGGCTACTGCCTGATGATCGGCGGCCCCGACCGGGCGGTGGAGCGGCTCGACCCGATCTTCGCCAGCCTCGCGCCGGGGGTCGAGTCGGCGGAGCGGACCCCGGGCCGGAGCGGCGACGTCACCCCTGCCGAGAACGGCTACCTGCACTGCGGCCCGAACGGGGCCGGCCACTTCGTGAAGATGGTCCACAACGGGATCGAGTACGGGATCATGGCCGCCTACGCCGAGGGCCTGAACATCCTCAAGAACGCCAACGCCGGCAAGGTCAGCCGCGAAGCCGACGCCGAGACGGCGCCCCTCGACCATCCCGAGTACTACCAGTACGACCTCGACCTGCCGGAGGTCGCCGAGGTCTGGCGCCGCGGCAGCGTCGTCGGCTCCTGGCTGCTCGACCTGACCGCAGCGGCGATGGTCGAATCGCCGGACCTCTCGGACTTCGCTGGCCGCGTCTCCGACTCCGGCGAGGGCCGCTGGACCTCGATCGCGGCGATCGACGAGGGCGTGCCGGCGCCGGTCCTCACCACCGCCCTCTATGAGCGCTTCTACTCGCGCGAGCTCGGCGACTTCGGCGACAAAGTCCTCTCGGCGATGCGCAAACAGTTCGGCGGCCACGACGAGAAGCCGAGCTAGGGAGGCGCGGGCGTGGCGATCGAGCTCGAGGTCTGCGCCGACGAAAAGGCGGCCGCCCGCCGCGCCGCCGAGCTGATCGCCGCCGACGGCGACGCCGCCGTCGGTGAGCGCGGCGCCTTCGCCTTCGCGATGAGCGGCGGCCGCTCGCCCTGGGCGATGCTGGCGATCCTCGGCGAACTGGAGGAGATGCCCTGGCAGCAGACCGGGCTCTTCCAGGTCGACGAGCGGGTGGCCGCGCCCGGCGACCCGGACCGCAACCTCACCCACATGGTGCTCGGCCTCTCGATGGACCACCAGACGGCGCTGCGGCCGATGCCGGTCACCCAGCGCGACCTCGAGGCGGCCGCCCGGGAGTACGAATCGACCCTGCCCGAGCGCTTCGACCTCGTCCACCTCGGCCTCGGCCCCGACGGTCACACCGCCTCGCTGGTCCCCGGCGACCCGGTGCTCGAGGTCTCCGACCGCCGCGTCGCCCTCACCGGCACCACCTACCAGGGCCACCAGCGGATGACCCTCACCTACCCGGCTCTCGATGCCGCCCGCAAGGTCCTCTGGCTCGTCACCGGCGCCGAAAAGCGCGACCCGCTCGCCAAGCTCCTTGCCGGCGACGAATCGATCCCCGCCGGCAGGGTCGAGAACGAGGCGATGATCGTCGTCGCCGACCAGGCCGCGGCAGGCTGAGATGGCGCCGGCGGCCGCAACGGGCGGCGCGCCGGAGTTCGAGACGATCCTCTACTCGGTCGCCGACGCGGTCGCGACCGTCACCCTCAACCGGCCCGACGCGCTGAACACGATCGTGCCGCCGATGCCGGAAGAGGTCGAGGCGGCGGTCGAGCTCGCCGTCGCTGACGCCGCGGTGAAGGTGATCGTCGTCCGCGGCGCCGGCCGCGCCTTTTGCGCCGGCTATGACTTCGGCGGCGGCTTCCACCACTGGGACGAGCACTTCGCGACCGGCGGCGAGTGGGACCCCGGCAAGGACTTCGTCTTCGCCACCGCGCCGGCCCTGGCCCCGACCCAGAAGCTGATGAGCATCTGGCGGGCGCCGAAGCCGGTGATCGCCCAGGTCCACGGCTGGTGCGTTGGCGGCGGCAGCGACTTCGCGCTCTGCGCCGACCTCGTGATCGCCAGCGAGGACGCCCGTATCGGCACGCCCTACTCGCGGATGTGGGGCGCCTCCCTCTCCGGGATGTGGCTCTACCGCCTCGGCCTGACCAAGGCGAAGGAGTACGCGCTGACCGGCAAGCCGCTCTCCGGCGTCGAAGCCGCCGAGGTCGAGCTGATCAACCGCGCCGTCCCGTTCGAGCGGCTCGAGGACGAGGTCGCCCGGGCGGCCGCCGAGCTCGCCTCGATCCCGGCCTCGCAGCTGGCGGCGATGAAGCTGGTCGTCAACCACGCCTACGAGAACATGGGCCTCGCCTCGACCCAGACCCTCGGCCCGATCCTCGACGGCCTGATGCGCAACACCCCCGACGCCAGGCACTTCATCGAGCTCGCCGAGCGCGAGGGCGTCAGCGCCGCCGTCGCCGCCCGCGACGCCCCCTTTGCCGACTACAGCCAGGCCCCGCCCGAGGAGAAGCCGAACCCGGACAACGTGGTCGAGCCTTAGTCCGATCCAGCGTCTGTTAGCGGATTCGCTAACATATTCCAAGGGTGTTCGAGATCGCGAAAACGCCGCAGCCGGTTCCTGGGAGACCAGCGTCGCTGGTGGCTGAGATCCACCGGCGCAGCGGCCTCAGTCAGGCCGAGCTGGCCCGGCGAGCCGGAATCCCTCGCTCCGTCCTCAACGTCTACATCCACGGGCACCGCGAGCCCGGCGCCGACACCGTGGCCCGGATCGCCGCCGCCGCCGGACTTCGTCTCGAACTGGCCGAGCGCAAGCCGCCAGTCGACCCCGAGCGCGCCGGCCGGATCCTGACCCAAGTGCTGGAGTTGGCCGAGGCGCTTCCCTTCCGTCCGCGGGCCGAGCTCGAGTTTCCGTCCCTCACTGACCGCCTCGCGGAGAAGGCGGCAGCGTGAGCGAGCTGATCGACAAGCTGTTCGCGATCCACGACGCGCTCGAGGAGCACTCGCTGCCGCACGCCTTCGGCGGCGCCCTCGCGCTTGCCTACTGCGTCGAGGAGCCCCGCGGCACCCGCGACATCGACGTCAACATCTTCTGTGACGCTGGGGATGGGGCGCGGGTCCTGGGGGCACTGCCCGCGGGCGTCAAGATCACGGCGGGAGACGTGGAGAAGGTCGTGGACGATGGTCAGGCTCGTCTCTGGTGGGACGGTGTCCCCGTCGACGTCTTCCTCAACAACCTGCCGCTGCACGAGGCGGTCGCCTCAGCCGTCGTCTGGGTGCCGCTGCAGGGCCGCCAGGTGCCGATGCTCGATTGCGCCTCGCTGGTGATCTTCAAGTCGTTCTTCGACCGCACCCAGGACTGGGCGGACATCGAGGCGATCGCGATGGCGACCCCGGAGGACATCGAGGCGGCCGTACGGACGCTGGCCGAGCTGGTCGGCGAGGAGCACCCCGCCTACCGACGCCTCACCGCGATCAGCGCCGCAAACTCGGCCTGAGCCTCGGCGTCGCCGAGCTTCTCCAGCCAGCGCTCGACCTCGTCCAGGTCGAGCGGATCGACTTCGTCGACGAGGCGCTCTAGGTCGGGCTGATCCTTGGCGCGGTCGAGGAGCACCTTGCGGACGACGAGGTGCTCGGGAGCGACCAGCGGGATAGTCGTTCCGGCGAACGGCACCTCGCGGATCGCCTCTCGCATCGCCCCATGCAGCTCGTCCTCGTCGAAGAAGAGGTGGACCGGGTATTTGCCGTCTGGGTCGAGGCCGGCGAGCGCCTCGCGCACGGCCGGCTCGCGCTCGGCGGCGACGAAGACGTTGACGTCGATGTCGACGGTCGGCCGCGGCTCGGCGTAGATCCCGAGCGCGACGGCGCCGCCGATCGCGTGCGGCAGGCCGGCTTCCGTCAAGTGGCGGTGGACGGCGAGCACCTTAAGCGCCAGGTCCGTGGGCTCGGGCATGCCCAAATCTTGCCGGCTGGCCACGCCGAATGTGGCTTTGATCGATTCTGGGAGATATCCAGAAAGCCGGCGAGGATCGAGGCGTAACCTCAGCTTCGGAGTGGGAAACTCGGTTATCGCCACCGCCGCGCCAGCAGCTCGGGCCGGGACCGTTGAGGTCCTCGTCGGCCTGCTTGCGGAACTCGACGCGGCGACGGAATCGGGGGTTTTCTACGACCGCGTGTGCAAGGCGGTCTGCTCGCTGACGACGATGCGGCGGGCGGCGCTGCTGCTCCACGACCCCACCTATGGGGCGGTGATCCCGATGGGCTCACACGGGGTCGATCCCGACCTCGTCCACCGGATCGAGGGGACGCTGGACGAGACGCCGATCGCCCGCTTGGCGCTGGAAGAGGACCGGGTCGTCGAAGTCCACGGCGACCTCGCCGGCCACGTTCCCGCCCGCTACGCCGAGCTCGCCGACACGCCGGCGATCACCTGCACGCCGATCTCCGCCGCCCGCCGCTGGCTCGGGGTGATCTTCGCCGACCGCGGCGGTGAAGACTTCAGCCTCGACGACGGCGAGCGGGAGACGATGCTGACCCTGGGGCGGCTCGCGGCCCTCACCGCCAGCGTCGAGCGCTCGACCGAGCAGCGCGAAAGCGAGCGCCGGCTCGCCGAACGGGTCGAGCTGACGCGCGAGTTGCACGAGAACGCGATCCAGCGCCTGTTCGGTGTCGCGATGGCGCTCGGCTCCGAGCGCGGCCTCTCGGCCGAGGAGCGGCGCCGCTGCCAGGAGGAGCTGCGCTCGGTCGTCGGCGATCTCCGCCACGCCCTGACCCGGCCGGTCGGGCCGCCGCGCACGGGCCCGGCAAGCCTGGCCCAGATGCTGGTGCGGCTGCAGGACCGCCGCTCCGAACTGCGGGTCGACTGGCAGCCGGGGCTCGAGGTCCCGGCCGACATCGAGCCGGTCGCGCAGTCGGTCCTCGCCGAGGCGCTGCGCAACGCCGACCGTCACTCCGAACCGAGCCTGATCGACATTCGCGTCGCCTCCGACGGCGGCACCTTCAGCCTCGCGATCGAGAACGACGGCGCCGGCGCCGGCAAAGACACGAAAGGCGGCGGGCTCGGCCTGCGGCTGGCGGCGCTGGAAGCGCTCCGCTACGAGGGCATGGTCGAGTTCGGCGCCGTCCCCGGGAACCGCTGGCGGGTCCGCCTCGTCGTCCCCACCGGAGCCGGTTCCTGATGGGCTCCGACGACCGCAAGCTGCGCGTCCTAGTCGTCGACGACCACGACGTCGTCCAGTGGGGCTTCCGACTCCTACTCGAGCGCCAGGGCTGGGTCGAACGCTGCCTCGCCGCCTCGACCGGCCCCGAGGCGGTCGAGACCTGCCGCAAGGTCCGGCCCGAGGTGGCGCTGGTCGACATGCTGCTCGGCAGCGAATCCGGGGCCGAGGTCTGCGAGGAGATCCGCGCCGTCAGCCCCAGCACCCGGGTGCTGCTGATCTCCGGCGCCGGCGTCATCTCGCCCTCCGTCGCCCGCTCGGCCGGCGCCTCCGGCTTCATCTCCAAGGACTGGTCGGCCGTCGACGTGGTCAAGGCGGTGCGGATGGTCTCGCTCGGCAGCGAGGTCTTCGCCGAACACACCGCGATGGACTCGCCGCTGTCGGAGCGCGAGCAGGAGGTGCTGTCGCTGATCGCGACCGGCTCGACCAACAAAGAGATCGCCGGCCACCTGCACCTCTCGCCGCACACGGTCAAGGAGCACACGAGCGCGATCTACCGCAAGCTCGGCGTCCGCAACCGGGCCGAGGCGACGCGCCAGGCCCAGCGCCTGAAGATCCTCGTCTAGCCCCCCCGTACGTCGCGTTGGGTCCCCCGAATGGAGGGGATCGCAGGCCGGGATATGTCACCTGCGCCGAACACGGGACCACTATGGATTCAGTGCCTCCCACAGCCGCAGCCAGCGCGATTCTCTTCCCCGGCCAGGGCAGCCAGACCTCGGGCATGGCGGGCGTCACCGCCGCCCAGCGCCCGGACCTGCTGAGCCAGGCCCGCGAGGAACTCGGCGCCGATCCCTTCGAGCAGATCGCCGAAGGCACCCACTTCGCCCAGCCGGCGCTCTTCTGCGCCAGCCTTGCCCACCACAAGCAGGCCGGGGGCCCGGTCGGGGCGATGATCGCCGGCCACTCGCTCGGCGAGCTGGCGGCGCTGGTCGCCGGCGGCGCCCTCGAGGCCGAGGAAGGGCTGCGGCTGGCGGTGATCCGCGGTCGCCTGATGGAGGAAGCGGCCGCCGCCAGCCCGGGCGGGATGATGGCCGTGCTCGGCGGTGAGGACGAGGCGGTGCGGACGCTGGCCGCCGGCTTCGAACTGACCGTCGCCAACGACAACGCGCCCGGTCAGGTCGTCCTCTCCGGCGCCTCCGAGGCGCTCTCCGAAGCGCGCAAGGCGGTCCGCGCCGACGGCCTCAAGGCGATCCGGCTGCCGGTCGCCGGCGCCTTCCACTCGCCGCTGATGGCTGGCGCCGCCGAGAAGTTCCGGGCCGAGCTCGACACCGTCGCCTTCCGCCGGCCCACGCTTCCCGTCTTCTCCTCGACCGCGGCGGCGCCGTTCACCGACATCCCCGCCGGCCTCGCCGCGGCGCTGACCGAGCCGGTGATCTGGCAGGCGACGTTGAAGCGGATGCGCAGCGACGGCGCCGACACCTTCCTCGAGACCGGGCCCGGCGACGTCCTCACCGGCCTCGTCCGCCGCACCCTCGACGACGTCGAGGCGCGCTCGCTGGCTGAGCCCGAGGCGGTCGCGGCGGGATGAGCGCCCGCCCCGCCGCCGCTCCCGCCACCGCCCCGGATGAGCAACAGCGCCAGCAGCGCCTCCGCCTCGGCGCCGAGATCGCCGGCCTCGGCGTTGCCGTGCCGGAGACCGTCGTCGCCAACGCCCCGATCGCCGCCCGGCTCGGGATCGAGGAGAGCTGGATCGTGCAGCGCACCGGGATCGACGAGCGCCGCTTCGCCGAGCCCGAGGAACGCCTCTTCGAGCTCGCCGCGAGCGCCGGCGAGCGAGCCCTTGCCGCCGCCGGGATCGGCGCCGCCGACCTCGACCTGGTCCTGGTCGCGACGACCAGCAACGACGAGCTGATGCCCGGTGCCTCGCCGCGGGTCGCGGCCGAGCTCGGCGCCCCGGCCGGGACCGCCGCGATCGACCTCAACTCGGCCTGCACCGGCTTCATCGCCGGGATGGCGCTGGCCTGCGGCCAGATCGAGTCCGGGATGGCCGCCAACGTCCTCCTCGTCGGCGCCGATCTGATGAGCCGGATCACCGACCCCGACGACCGCGGCACCGCGGCGGTCTTCGCCGACGGCGCCGGCGCCGTCGTGCTCCGGGGCACTGACGATGGCCGCATCGGCCCCTTCGTGCTCGGTTCCGACGGCGCCCGGGCCGACCTGATCTACACCCCGCGCGCGACCGGCCTGACCGTGATGCAGGGACACGACACCTTCCGCCACGCGGTCGACCGCATGGTCGAGGCCACCACCGGTGCTACCGAGGCCGCCGGGGTCTCGCTCGACGAGGTCGACCTCTTCGTCTACCACCAGGCCAACGCCCGGATCCTGCGCTCGGTCGGCGAACGTCTGTCGCTGCCGAGCGACCGGGTCGCCAACTCGATCCACCACTTCGGCAACACCTCGGCCGCCTCGATCCCGTTGGCGCTCGAGGACGCCCGCCTCGCCGGCAACCTCGAGCCCGGCGCGACGGTGCTGCTGGCGGCGTTCGGCGCCGGCTTCACCTGGGGCGGGACCGTGATCGAGTGGGGGAGGGCCTGATGAGCCGGCCCGAGGGCTGCGCCCTCGTCACCGGCTCCTCGCGCGGAATCGGCGCCGCGACCGCGCTCGCGCTCGCCCGCGACGGCTGGCCGGTCCGCGTCAACTACCGCGCCGACGAGGAGGGCGCCCGCGAGGTCGTCGCCCGGATCGAGTCCGAGGGCGGCCGCGCCCGCCCCGTCCAGGGCGACGTCGCCGACGCCGCCGCGACCGAGGCGCTGCTGGAGGCGGGCGAGGACGGGCCGGTGCTGGCCCTCGTCAACAACGCCGGCCTCCGCCTCGACGGCCTCTCGCCCCAGCTCGAGGACGAGCAGTGGCAGCGGGTGATCGACGTCAACCTGACCGCGACCTTCCGCGCCACCCGCCAGGCGCTCGGCCCGATGTTGCGCGCCCGCTTCGGCCGGATCGTCAACGTCGCCTCGATTGTCGGCTTCCGCGCCAACCCCGGCCAGGCCAACTACGCGGCCTCGAAGGCCGGCACGATCGGCTTCACCAAGACCGTCGCCGCCGAGGTCGCCCGCCGCGGCGTCACCGTCAACGCGGTCGCCCCGGGCCTGATCGAGACGGCGCTGACCGAGGAGATCATCGGCGGCGAGCTCGAGAAGGCGATCCCCGCCCGCCGCGTCGGCACCCCCGAGGAGGTCGCTGCCTGCATCCGCTTCCTGGCTTCCGAGGAGGCCTCGTACGTAACCGGAACGACGCTGACCGTGGACGGCGGCCTCAGCGCATGACCCCAGATCAGCAACAGGACCAGTTTGAACAGCAAAGGAGAACCAAATGCCCACTGACGTAACGACGGACAACGTCGAGAAGGTGATCTTCGACGGCCTCGTCGAGCTCGGGACCGAGCGCGACCAGCTCTCCCGCGAGGCCAGCCTCGAGGACCTCGACGTCGACTCGCTCGACCTCGTCGAGCTGGCCCAGATCGTCGAGGACGAGTTCGGCGTCGAGCTGCGCGGCGACGACGTCAAGGACGTGAAAACGGTCGGCGAGGTCATCGACCTGGTGGTGAGCAAGGCCGGATGACGCGCCGAGTGGTCATCACGGGCGTCGGCGCGATCACTCCGCTCGGGATCGGCGCCAAGCCGCTGATCGAGCGCTGGTCCGCGGGCGAGTGCGGGATCGCCGACGGCTTCGGCCGCTGCCTCGATTTCGATCCGCTCGACTTCCTCTCGAAGAAGGAGGCGCGCCGCTCCGACCGCTTCGCGCAGATGGCGATCGCCGCCGCCGAGGAGGCGATCGGCCAGTCGTTCGGCGCTGAGGGCGAGCTGCCCTACGAGGCGCACCGGGTCGGCTGCGTCGTCGGGACCGGGATCGGCGGTCTGCCCTCGCTCGAGGAGAACCAGCGCAAGCTGATCGAGCGCGGTGAGAAAGCGGTCTCGCCGCTGGCGGTGCCGCTGATGATGGGCAACGCCGCCGCTGCTGCGGTCTCGATGCGCCACGACCTCCACGGCCACTGCTACGGCGTCGTCTCCGCCTGCGCCGCCGGTGCCCACGCGCTCGGCGACGCTTCCCGGATCATCCGCGCCGGCGACGCCGACGCGGTCGTCACCGGCGGCACCGAGGCGGCGATCTCGGGCGTCGCCGTCGCCGCCTTCGGGGCGATGGAAGCGACCTCGCCGACGGGGATCTCGCGCCCCTTCGACGCCCGCCGCGACGGCTTCGTGATGGGCGAGGGCGCCGGCATCCTCGTGCTCGAGGAGAAGCAGGCGGCGGCAGCGCGCGGCGCCACGATCCTCGGTGAGCTGCTCGGCTACGGCGCCACCAGCGACGGCTACCACCTGACCGCGCCGCAGCCGGAAGGGACCGAGGCGGCGCGGGCGATCAGCCTCGCGATCGCCGACGCCGGCCTCGCCACCGTCGACGTGGACTACGTCAACGCCCACGGCACCTCGACCCCGCTCAACGACCGCTCCGAGACCGTCGCCCTGAAGGCGGCGCTCGGCGAGCGCGCCGCCGACATCCCGGTCAGCTCGACCAAGTCGGCGATCGGCCACCTGCTCGGCGCCGCCGGCGCGGTCGAGGCGATCGCCACGGTCGAAGCCCTGCGCCGCCGCGAAGCGCCGCCGACGGTCGGCTGGGAAGAGCCCGAAGAGGGCCTCGACCTCGACTACGTGCCCGGGACCGCGAAGCCGATCGAGAACGGCGACGGCCCCCTGGTCGCGATCTCCAACTCGTTCGGGTTCGGGGGGCACAACGCTGTGTTGTGTCTGGCCGCGTGAGCGCCGAGGTCTCCAGCGCGGGTCCTGTCGCCGGTGCCACCCCCACGGTGCTCGGCGGCGGAGCCGCCTCCGCGCCGCGGGGGACCCCCGCACCGACGCCACCCACACTGGAGACCTCGGCGCCCGAGGCGCACCTGCAGCAGCTTTGTGACCCCGGCAGCTTTCGGAAGCTGCGGAGCGGGGTTGTCTCGACCAGGCTCGGCGAGCGGGCGCGGGCCGGCGACGGCGTCGTCGCCGGCGCCGGCGAGATCGAAGGCCGCCCGGTCTTCTGCTATTCGCAGGACCCGAGCTTCCTCGGCGGCAGCCTCGGCGAAGTCCACGCCGACACGATCGTCCGCCTGCTGCGGATGGCCGGCGACGCCGGCGCCCCGGTCGTCGGCTTCGTCCGCTCCGGCGGCGCCCGCCTGCAGGAGGGACACGCGGCGCTGGCCGGCTACGGCCGCATCTTCCGCGCCAGCGTCGAGCTCTCGCGCAAGGTGCCGCAGGTCTCGATCGTCAGCGGCATCTCGGCCGGCGGCGGCGCCTACTCGCCGGCCCTGACCGACTTCGTCGCGATGACCGGCGACTCGCGGATGTTCCTCACCGGTCCCAAAGTCGTGCTCGAGGCGATGGGCGAAGACGTCTCGATGGAGGAGCTCGGCGGCCCGAAGCTGCACGGCAAGACCGGCGTCTGCAACCTGGTCGCCGACGACATCGAGGGCGCGATCGCCCAGACCCGCCACCTGCTCAGCCTGCTGCCGCAGGCGATCGGCACTCCGCCGGCACTGGTCGAGCCGCTTGAGCCCGACGGCCGCGACCCCGGCCTCACCGTCCCGGCCGAGCAGCGCAAGGTCTACGACGTCCGCGACGTCGCCCGCTCGATCCTCGACCAGGGCTCGTTCCTGGAGCTCTCGCCGCGCTGGGCGCCGAACATGGTCACCGGCGTCGCCCGGCTCGAAGGCCGCTCGGTCGGCCTGATCGCCAACCAGCCGCGGGCGATGGGCGGCGTCATCGACGCCGCCGCCTCGGAGAAGGCGGCGCTGTTCGTCGACTCCTGCGACCGCTTCCGGCTGCCGCTGGTCGTCTTCGTCGACACCCCCGGCTTCATGCCCGGCAAGAAACAGGAGGAAATGGCGGTGATCCGCCACGGCGCCTCGCTGCTGCGCGCCTTCGCCGGCGCCACCGTGCCGAAGGTGACCCTGGTCCTGCGCAAGGCCTTCGGCGGCGCCGCGATCACGATGAACTCGAAAGACCTCGGCGCCGACGTCGTCTTCTCCTGGCCCGGCGCCCAGATCGGGATCATGGCCGCCCGCCAGGCGGTCGGGATCGTCCACCACCGGGCGCTGAAGGAAGACGGCGGCGCCTCCCGCGACGAGCTCGCCGAGGCCTACGCCGCTGAGCACCTGACCGCGCCGGCCGCCGCCGCCAGCGGCTGGGTCGACGAGGTGATCGATCCCGCGGTCAGCCGCGACCGCCTCGCCTGGGCGCTGCGATCGCTGGGGGGACGATGAGCGTTGCCGACCCCTCCATGGGACGCGAAGTGATGATGGAGACCGGGCCGCGCGGCCGCGTCGTCCACACCTACGTCGCCCTCGGTGACAGCTTCACCGCCGGCCGCGAATCGATCGAGGCCGAGCGCTGGGCCGACCGCCTCGCCGCCGGGCTGCGCGCCGTCAACCCTGGCCTCGTCTACCGCAACCTTGCTGTCGACGGCGCCTCCAGCGCCGAGGTGCTCGAGCAGCTGCCGGCGGCGATCGCACTGCAGCCGGACCTGGTGACGGTGATCTGCGGCGCCAACGACGTCCTGCTCACATCGCGCCCCGACGTCGAGGGCTACGAACAGCGCTTCTCCGAAATCCTCGAAAAGCTGCGCGCCGCCAACCCCGAGGCCGCGATCCTGACCGCGACGGCGCCGGAGAGCTGGCACTTCATGGAACTGCGGCCGCGGACCAAGGCGCGGCTGGTGAAAGCGCTCTCCGACCTCAACGCGGTCACCCGCACGGTCGCCGCCCGCCACCATGTGCCCTGCCTCAACGTCGCCGGCCACCCCGGCCTCACCGACCGCGCCAACTTCTCGGCCGACGGTCTGCATCCCTCCTCGCTCGGCCACGAACGGGCGGTCGAGGAGATCTCGCTCTCGCTCAGCGCCCACTTCGGGATCCAGGGCGAGTTCAAGAACCACTTCCAAGGGGGTACCTGATGACCGAGATCCTCTCCAGCGACTTCGACGCGCTCGAGGTGGGTGGCGGCTTCCGGACCCGGGGCCGGACGATCACCGAGACCGACCTCGTCTCCTTCGCGGCGCTGACCGGCGACTTCCACCCGATCCACACCGACGCCGAGTGGGCGGCCGAAAGCGAGTTCAACGGCCGCATCGCGCACGGCATGCTGCTGCTCTCCTACTGCGTCGGCCTCGTCCCGCTGGATCCGGAGCGGGTGATGGCGCTGCGTGGCTTCGAGCGGATCGCCTTCAAGCGGCCGGTGCGGATCGGCGACACGATCCACGTCGAGGGCGAGCTCGAGTCGAAGAAGGAGCTCGACGCCGCCACCGGGCTGGTCGTCTTCAAGTGGAAGGTCGTCAACCAGCGCGGCGAGACCGCCGCCCTGGCGACGGTCCGGGTCGTCTGGCGGCGCCAGCCGCAGCCCGAGCCGGCGCTGGCCGCCGCGGTGCCCGAGCAGGTCTACCTGTGATCCTCGCGGGCAAGCGCCTGCTCGTCACCGGGGTCGTCAACCGCCAGAGCATCGCCTTCTCGATCGCCGAGCGGGCCCAGCAGCAGGGCGCCGAGGTCTTGCTGACCAGCTTCGGCCGGGTCAAGCGGATGACCGAGCGGGCGGCGAAGCGGCTCGATCCCGTCCCCGACGTGCTCGAGCTCGACGTCAACAGCGACGAGGACCTGCTGGCGCTGCGGGCCAAGCTCTCCGATCGCTGGGGGCGGGTCGACGGCGCCGTCCACGCGATCGCCTTCGCCCCCGCCGACGCCCTCGGTGGCGAGTTCCTCTCGGCCCCGCGGGCGAGCGCCGCGGCCGCCTTCGAGACCAGCGCCTACTCGTTCAAGGCCCTGGCCGAGGCGCTGGCGCCGCTGATGGAGCGCGGCAGCGAGAACGGCTCGGGTCCGAGCGCGGGCGGCAGCCTCGTCGGCCTCGACTTCGACGCCACCGTCGCCTGGCCGTCCTATGACTGGATGGGGGTCTCGAAGGCGGCGCTGGAGTCGGTCAGCCGCTACCTCGCCCGCGACCTCGGCCCCAGGGGCGTGCGGGTCAACCTGATTTCGGCCGGCCCGATCCGCACCGCCGCCGCCTCCGGAGTCCCCGGCTTCTCCGAGCTCGAATCGGCCTGGGGCGAGCAGGCGCCGCTCGGCTGGGAGGTCGACGACCCGGCGCCCGTCGCCGACGCCGCCCTCTTCCTGCTCTCCGATCTCGCTCGCGCGATCGCCGGCGAGATCGTCCACGTCGACGGCGGCTTCCACGCCATCGGCGCCGCCACGCCCGCCTAAGTCCCAGCCGGCCTAGTCTTCGCCGATGGCCTACGTCGTTCTTGCCAAGTGGACCGCCAGGCTCGGCGAGGAAGCCGGGGTCGCGGCCTGGGACGGAGAGGGATGAGCCGGATCGGCTTCATCGGCCTCGGCGTGATGGGCAGGCCGATGGCCGAGAACCTGCTCGCCGACGGCCACGAGCTGGTCGTCTCCAGCCGCAGCCCCGAGCCGGTCGCAGCGCTCGAGGCGGCCGGCGCGACCGCCGCCGCCACGCCAGCCGAGGCGGTGCGCGGGGCCGACGTTGCGATCACGATGCTGCCCGACGGCGCCGCGGTCGCGGCGGTGACCGAGGGTGAGGACGGGATCCTCGCCGCCGCGGTACCGGGGACGCTGCTGATCGAGATGAGCACGATCGCCCCGGCGCAGGCGCGGGAGTTGGCGGCGCGCGGCGCCGAGCGCGGCCTAGCCGTCCTCGACGCGCCGGTCTCCGGCGGCGACGTCGGCGCCCGCAGCGCCAGCCTCTCGATCATGGTCGGCGGCGCCGCGGCCGACTTCGAGCGGGCGCTGCCGCTCCTGGCGGCGATGGGCTCGACCGTGACCCGGGTCGGCGAGGCCGGCGCCGGTCAGGTCGTCAAGGCCGCCAACCAGGTGCTGGTGGCGCTGACGATCGAGGGCGTCGCCGAGGCGCTTACCCTGGCCGAGTCGGCCGGCATCGCGTCGGCGACGGTGCTCGACGTGCTCGGTTCCGGCCTCGCCGCCAACCGGGTGATGGAGGTCCGGCGCCAGCACTTCGTCGACCACGCCTTCGCCCCCGGCTTCCGCGTCGACCTCCACCGCAAGGACCTCGGGATCGCCCTCGACGCCGCCGCCGAGGCCGGCGTCACGCTGCCGGCGACCCCGGTCGTCGCCGGCCTGCTCGACCGCCTGCGCGAGGAAGGCCGCGGCGGCGAGGACCACACCGCCCTCCTCGCCGCCGTCGAGGCCCTCGCCACCGAGTGTGGTTGAGGTTCGTCGCGGATAGCGCGACTAACCTCAACCGCACGCCGCTCAACCTTTGAAGCGGGCTGCTTCCTCGCTGCCGCCGGTGGCGTTGCCGGCACTGTAGGAGTGGGCGCCGGCGCCGGCCAGGCTGCCGCCGTCGACGATCAGGTATTCCTCGCGCTGGGGACGCCCGGCGAAGTAGTTCTCGAGGATCTCCCGGGTCCCGGCCGCGTACCGGGTCTGGGCGGAGAGGCTCGAGCCGGAGATGTGCGGGGTCATCCCGTGGTGTGGCATCGTCCGCCAGGGATGGTCCTTCGGAGCCGGCTGGGGGAACCAGACGTCACCGGCGTAGCCGGCAAGCTGGCCGGACTCCAGCGCGCTGACGACCGCGTCGCGATCGCAGATCTTGCCGCGGGCGGTGTTGATCAGGTAGGCGCCGCGCTTCATCTTCGCGATCATCGCCGCGTCGAAGAGGCCTTCGGTCTCGGGGTGCAGCGGGCAGTTGATCGTGACCACGTCACAGACGGAGACCAGCGACTCGACCGTGTCGTGGTGGGTCGCGTTCAGTTCTGCCTCCACCTCGGCCGGCAGCGGGTGGCGGTCCATGTAGTGGAGGCCGACGTCGAACGGCTGCATCCGCCGCAGGACGCCGAGCCCGATCCGGCCCGCGGCCACGGTCCCGACCTGCATGCCCTCGACGTCGTAGGAGCGCTCGACGGCGTCGGCGATGTTCCAGCCGCCGTCGACGACGATCTTGTAGCTCGGGATGTAGTTGCGGACGAGGCCCAAGATCATCATCACCACGTGCTCGGCGACCGAGATCGAGTTGCAGTAGGTGACCTCGGCGACGGTGATGCCGGCGTCCATCGCCGCCTGCAGGTCGACGTGGTCTGAGCCGATCCCGGCGGTGATCGCGATCTTCAGGTTCGGCGCCTTCGCGATCCGCTCGGCGGTCAGGTAGGCGGGCCAGAAGGGCTGGGAGATCACCACCTCGGCGTCGGCCAGATGGCGCTCGAACTCCGAATCGGGCCCGTCCTTGTCGCTCGTCACCACCAGCTCATGGCCCTGGGACTCGAGGTAGGAGCGCAAGCCGAGCTCACCGGATACGCAGCCCAGCAGCTCGCCGGGGGTGAAGTCGATTCCCTCGGGGGTCGGAGCGGTCTGCCCGTCGGGGTAGCGCTCGATCTTGGGGATGTCGTCGCGCGCGTAGGCCGGCGGGAAGCCGTCGATCGGATCGTCGTAGAGCACGCAGAGAACCTTGGCCATCTCTCGCTCCTGTCTGAATTTCGTCGCTAGCCGGCCACCGGGTGGTTGGCGTGGAAGAGGTCGTCGGGGTCGTAGCGGTGCTTCAGCTCGCGCAGGCGCGCCACCGTCTGCGCCGGGAAGGCGGTTTCGAGGTCGGTGGGGTCGTCGCAGAAGTTGAGGTAGTTACCGGCCCGGTAGGGCTCGACCGCGTCCTTGAAGGCGTCCAGCCATTGCCTGGTCGGCGCCAGCGCCTCGGGCACCGGGACGATGCCGACACCGAAGGCGAGGAAGGAGCCCGGCAGGGCGGCGAGGGCGCCGGCCCCCTCGGCGGCGCGGGTGAGGGCGCCGCCGCAGTGGCGCAGCTCGACCGAGACGAGCTGCGACCCGGAGCCCGGGCCGACAGCAGCGAGAATCGCGTCGATCGCCGCCTCGTCGAGGTCGCCGGTCAGCGCCGAGGTGCCGGCGTAGGGTGAGGGCTCGGGCGGGTCCATGTGGAGGTCGGTGATGCCGGCGGGCGGCACGGTCGCCAGCGTGTCCATCGCCACCGCCCCGAGCTCGCGCAGCGGCGCCACCAGCTCGTCGCCCGACGCCTCGTCGCCGTTGTAGATCACCTCGACCACGGCGAACGACTGGCCGCGGAACGGCTCGGGGATCTCCGGGATCGGCGGGAAGTTCATGATCCGGCCGACCGTCGTTGCCTGCTCGGGCGCGGTTTGCGTCCACGCGCGCCAGCCGTGCAGCACGTCGCCGGCCTGCTCGATCGGGAAGAACAGGGCACCGGCGTAGCGCTCTGGCATCGACAGCAGGTCGAACTCCAGCGCCGTCACCACCCCGAAGTTGCCGCCGCCGCCGCGCAGCGCCCAGAACAGGTCCGGGTCGTTCTCGGCGCCGACGCGGCGCTGCTCGCCGTCGGCGGTGACAAGCTCGACCGCGGTGACGCGGTTGCAGGCGAGGCCGAACTCGCGGCCGTAGAAGCTGACGCCGCCGCTGAGCGTGTAGCCAGCGATGCAGACGGTCGGCGTCGATCCGTGCAGCGCGGCGAGGCCCTGCTCCGAGGCCCGGGGGATGAAGTCCCCCCAGAGGGTGCCGGCCCCGACCCGGGCGCTGCGGCGCTCGGCGTCGATCTCGATCCCGGTCAGGCCGGCGGTGCGGATCAGCACCGTCTCCGCCAGTGAGCCCAACGGCGCCGCCGAGTGGCCGGTGCGCTGCGCTGAGACCCGCTTGCCTTCGGCCGCGGCGGCGCGGACGACGCCGGCGACGTCGTCCGCGTTCTGCGGCAGGGCGATGCCAGCGGGCTGCTGGTCGAGCAGGACGTTGAATGCGCCGCGCTGCGCGTCCCAGCTCGAATCGTCGCGGATCAGCAGCTCGCTTGCCATGGGCGCAATCTAACCGCCGTCGCTCAGCGGCGCGAGGACTTCTCCTGCAGCCGGGTGAAGGAGACGGCCCAGTGGACGTCGGTTTTCGCGGTCCAGGTCTCGTCGGTTTCGGTCCAGGTGCCGTTGCCGAGCGTGATCCACTTGCGGAACTTCGGGTCGAAGATCTCGTCCTGGGAGAGGTTGGCGTAGAGCGGCTTGCGGGCCTCTCGGGTCCCTTCCTCGTCGAGCAGGAAGGGGAAGGTGAACCCGGCTCCCGGGCAGTACGCGTAGGGGACCTTGGCGGCGCGGTCGCCGTGTACCTGCAGCCCATCCCGTTTCTTGTCGCTGAATTCGACGTTGACGTGCCAGGACTTGACCGTTCGCGTCCCGCAGTCCGGTTTCGTCGCTTCGGCGCCGCCGCCGTTGTCTTCGCATTCTTTGGCGGGAGTCGAGATCGCCGGCGTGAAGCTGCGCTGGATCTTGGCCTTGACCGGGACGCCGAGGGCCGAGCGGCCGGCGAACAGCGACGGGTTGAATTCGCCCGGCATGTGGCTCGCCATGATCACGACCGGCTTCGTCGTCGCGAAGGTCAGCCGCTCGCGGCCGAAGGAGTGGTCGCTGACCTCGCACTCGTTGGTGGCTTCGATGTTGCGGTGCCAGGTCGTGTTCGAGTAGCCCTCGATCTCGACCTTGAATTTGGACAGCTGGAAGCCGTTGCCGTAGTTCGCGGCCTTGGCGGGCAGGGCCATTGCCGCCGCCGCCATGATCGCCGCCAGCGCCGCCAGGCCCAGCGCCACCGCCTTGTCGCTCCTGCTCATCTCCATCGTTCGCTCCTTTCGGGTTGCGGAGCGCGCGCTAGCGGCGCGCTCCGATCTCGTGGTTGGCCTGGAAGACACGGCCGGGGTCGTAGGCGTCCTTGACCGCGCCGAGGTGGGCCGCGGTCGCCCGGTCGAAGAACGACTCGCCGGCGGTCGGGCGCTCGGTGAAGTTGAGGTAGCGCCCGGCCCGGTGGGGACGGACCGCCGCCTCGACCCGGGCGAGATCGTCAGCCGTCTTTGCCGAGGTCACCTCGTCCGCCGCCAGGCCGACGCCGAAGTAGGCGTAGCTGCCGGGCAGCGTTGCCACCGCGCCGTGTCCCGGCCCGGTGCGGGCCAGGGCGCCGCCGGTGTGGCGCAGCTCGACCGAGGCCAGGGTCGAGCCCGAGCCCGGTCCTGCCGCGGCGACGAAGTCCGCGATCGCCTGCGCCGGCAGCTCGCCGAGCAGGCTGTGGTCGGTGGCGTAGGGCATCGGGTCGCGCGGATCCATGTGCAGCTCCGCGATGCCCGCCGGCGGCACCATCGCGAACGTGTCCATCACCGGCCCCAGGGCACGCAGCGGCGCCAGCAGCTCGGCGCCCGCGGCCTCGTTGCCGAGGAAGGTGGCCTCGATCACCGCGAACGACTGCCCGCGGACCGGCTCCGGGATCTCCTCGAAGGGCGGGAACTGGAGCAGCCGCCCGACCGAGGTGACCTCCTCGGGAGCGTCGGCGGTCCAGGCCAGCCACCCCTGCAGCGCCTCTTCGGCCCGCTCGAAGGGGAAGAAGAGGACGCCGGCGTAGACCTCCTCGATCGGGAACAGCTCGAACTCAAGGGCGGTGACGACGCCGAAGTTGCCGCCGCCGCCGCGCAGCGCCCAGAACAGCTCCGGCTCCTGCATCGCGCTGACGGTGCGGATCTCGGCGTCGGCGGTCACCACCTCGATCGCGGTGACGTGGTTGGCGGCGAGGCCGTGCTTGCGGGCGTACCAGCCCATGCCGCCACCGAGCGTGTAGCCGGCGACGCTGACGTCCGGGGTCGAGCCATGCAGGGCCGCCAGGCCGAGCTCGGAGGCCTGGGGGACGACGTCGCCCCAGCGGGCGCCGGCGCCGACCCGGGCGCGCCTCGCGCCGGCGTCGATCTGGACCCGGTCAAGGCGCGAGGTCTTGAGCAGGATCGAGTCCGCCAAAGGGCCCAGCGGCTCGGCGTTGTGGCCGGTCCGCTGCGGCGCCACCCGCAGCCCGTTCTCGCCCGCGTAGCGGACGACGGCGCCGACTTCCTCGGCGCTGCCGGGGACGGCGATCATCGCCGGCTGCTGGTTGACGTTGAGGTTGAAGGCGCCGCGCTCGGCGTCCCAACCGTCCTCCTCGGGGCCGATCACGGTCCCACCGATCAGCCGCCGCAGAGCGGCTGCGTCGGGCATGCGAATCATCGTCTCGGGGTTCATGCGCTCCTCCTTGGAAGTGCTCGCCGCGGCAAGCAGCTCGTCGATCGTGTGCATCAGGCCGAGCCGCCCGCTGAACTCGCGGGCGTCGTCGCCGTCGAGGGCGCGCCCGCTGAGACCGTCTCCGGTCGCCAGCAGCTCGAGCGTGATCGTCTTGGTGCGGTTCATGGCTCCAGAATCCGCTCTGGAGAGCCGCTTGCCATCGAGGAGACCCCTGAACCGGGACCCCAAAGTTTCGGGTTGGGGACCCCCTAGACGGCTGACCAGCACCCCCACAGGGCACGTAGGGGTGCAGGTCAGCCGCGCCGCAGGCGAACTGCCGTTCTTTGGAGGATCTCGCGGACGTGGCCGGGTTCGTACTTCACCTGCCAGTGGGAGAAGCGGATCGGGGTCAGGCCCGCGGCGGTGTGGAGCTGGAAGCGCACCGCGTCGCGGGTCTGGGCGGCGGGGGTGCGGTGGTAGCGCCAGCCGTCGGTCTCGACCACGAGTCCCAGTGACGGCCAGAAGAAGTCGACTTCGAAGTCGTTGACGAAGACTTTGGTCAACTCGAGGGGGAGAGAGGCCGAAAGCGCGATCGGGCGGAAGAGGAGTTCGAGTTCCTGGTCAGAGAGGCGGAAGGTGTGCTTGTCGAGGACCTTTCGCAGGCGCTTGATCCCGGGCTCGCCGGGATAGCGGTCCAGGGCCTTGCGCAACTGGTCGGGATCGATGTGGTCGCGCTTGTCGGCCTCGTTGACCGCCCGCTCGACCCGGTTTGGCGGTTCGAGGGTGGCGTAGTCGAGCAGGGTGCGGACCGGGGCGGTGAGCGGGACGCGATTCAGGGTGCCGACGTCGGGGCTGGGTAGGGAGGGGCGGCGGTGGACTCGGATGCCTGCATGGGTGCGAGCCGTGCGCCGCCTCACGCTCACTTCGATCAGCCCACCCCGCTCCTCGCCTATGCGCAAAAGCGCAGCGGCGCTTCTGTGGGAGAGATATGAGTCCGCGCCGCAGGCCAGGAGCGCCGCCATCCACTTTCCCTCGGGAGGTAGATCCTTCCTCCCGACTGCGTAGACCCCGCGGTATATGCGGTGCAGGCGGCCCGTCTCCAGCCGGTGATCAATCGCGTCGCGGGTGAACCCAAGCGCCAATAGCTGCTGGCGCGAGATCGCCCCATGCTGGCGCCGCCCCAACTTCCAGGCCTCCTTGCTCCTTTCCGCAGCCTCCCAGCTCCTTGCTGGCGATATTGACCGTGCCATAGGCCGGTCAAAGTCGCCAGCGAGGGAAGTTCGCCCCCGGCGCGCGGGTCCTGCCCCTTACCTGCCGCTGTTTGCGTCCCTCATGCCGGCGCCAGAGCCCCGGCCAGCTGCCGGCGGTTGCTGATCTCGAGCTTGCGGTACGCGTTCGAGAGATGGACCTCGACCGTCTTCGGCGTCACGAACAGCGCTTGGGCGATCTCGCGGTTGGTCATCTCGTCTGCGGCCATGCCGGCGACGCGGCGCTCGCTGGGGGTCAGGGACTCGACGCCGCCGAGGGCCTCGCGGCGGGGGCGGACGCCGGCGGCGCGAAGCTCCTCGCGGGCGCGCTCGACCAGCACGTCGGCGCTGCAGGCGCTGCCGATCTCGAGCGCTCGGCGCAGCGGTTCACGGGCCTCGGTCGGCTGCCGCGCCAGGCGCAGCGCCGTGCCCAGGGCGAGTAGCGCCTTCGCCAGCTCCAGCCGCGCCGTCGATTGCTCGAGGGCCTCGACTGCCGCTTCGAGGTCGTCGATTCCCTGCTCGCGGCGCAGCTGGCCGAGCACCCGGAGCGCGTGGCCGATCGCCTGCCTGCCGCCCCAGACGCGGGCCGCCTCGAGCTCTTCCCCGGCCAGCGCGATCGCCTCCTCGGTGCGGTCGAGACGGTCCAAGGCGACCGCTTTCAGGGTCCGCCAGGGGGCCGCCGCCGGGTTCCGCATCAGGCCGAGCCGCGACTCGTAGAGGTCGACGAAGGAGAGCGCCTCCTCGTCTTCGCCGCGCGCCAGCATCAGCTCCAGCATCGCTTTGCGCCAGAACGCGGGGCCGTCGCCGAAGCCGTCGCCGGGGTCGCCGCGCTGCAGGATCCGCGCCGCGGCGTCGAGGTCGCCGCGCTCGACCTCGATCTCGCCGAGGAAGCCGACCGGCCACTCGATCACCATCGCGGCTTCGGAGCCCGCCCAGAGGGTCATCTCCTCGAGCGAGTCCTCGATCGATTCCTGCGCCTGCTCGAGGTCTCCCCGGCGCAGCAGGTCGAAGCCGCGCCAGAGGTCGAGGGTCAGCATCATGAAGAGGGAGCCGCGGCGGTGGGTGACCGCGCGCACGTCCTCCCAGATGTCACCGGTGTCGTCGAGGTCGGCGTAGATCAACACGACCAGGGCGGTGACCCAGAAGAGCCCGTTGTCGATCTCGAAAAGGCTGCTGTCGGCGAGCACTTCGCGAGCCAGGGCGGCGCACTCCGCCGAGGGCCCGCCCGAGCATGCCCAGGTGTAGGCGGTGACCGACTTCAGCATCTTGCTGCCGATGTCCTGCCCGGGAATGCCGCTGCGGTAGGGGATCGTCCGCTCGAGCTCCTCGGCCGCCGCCCGCCCGAAGAAGATCGTCTCCAGCTCCAGCGCCTCCAGCGCCCGCCCGATCTCCTCGAAGCCCTCCGGCAGTCCCGCCGCGGCCTCCCGGGCGACCGCCGCCGCTTCCTCCTCGCGGCGGGTGAACATCAACGTGCGGGCCAGGGCGTAGCCCGCTCGGCCGCGCTGCTCGGGATCGCTGAGCTGTTCGTAGGCCTCGCGCAGGTGCGGCACCGCCTCGACGCCGCGAACGTCCATCTCGCGCTCGCCCAGCTCGAAGAGCACGGCGGTGCGGCTCTCTGCCGCCAGCGGCTCCTCCAGGGCCCGCTTCAGGTAGGCGACGGCGTTGTCCGGCGCCCCGCGCTCGGCCGCTGCGCGCCCTGCCCCGATCAGCAGCTCGGCCGCCCACTCCTCGCCGATCGGCGGCACCAGCAGGAAGTGGGCGGCGACCCGCTCCGGCGAGGCGCCGGCGTCGCGCAGCAGCCGCGCCGCGCGGCTGTGCTCGAGCTCGCGCTGGCCGGGCGGCAGGTCGTCGTAGACGGCATCTCGGACCAGCGGGTGGACGAAGGCGAGCGGCGCCTCACGGCGCAGGATCTCGACCCGCATCAGCTCCCCGGTCGCCTTCGCGACCGCGGCCTCGTCGACCTCGGCGAGCGCCGCGATCTCGGCCAGCTCCGCGCCCTCGCCGAGCACCGCCAGCGCCCGGGCGACGGCGACGTCGGGATCCGAGAGCCGGGCCAGGCGCAGCAGGACGGCGCGGGAGACGGCCCGCGGCCCGAGGTCGCGGACGACGCCGACGCGGTCGGCGCGCGGCTCGATTCCCTCCGCCGCCAGCCCCTTCAGCAGCTCGTCGAGCAGCAGCGGGTTGCCGCCGGTCGCGTCGTGGCAGGCGGCGGCGAAGGCGCCGTCGGGGGCGGAGCCGAGCCGGCGCTCGATCAGCCCCGGCATCGCCGCCGGGGTCAGCGGCCCGGGGTGGATCCGGTCGCTCATCGGGTCCTGGGCGATCTCCGCCAGCAGCGCCGGGTCGGCGCCGGGCTCGGTGTTGCGCAGGGTGGCGACGATCAGCAGCGGGATCCCCTCCAGCCGGCGGACGACGTAGGCGAGCATCCGCAGCGACGGCCGGTCGCACCAGTGCAGGTCGTCGATCGTCAGCAGCAGCGGTTCCTCCCCGACTAAATCGAGAGTCAGCCAGTACAGCCCGTGGAGGACGGCGAAGGAGGCGTCGCCGCCGAGCGATTCGGTCCCCGGTGGGGCGAAGACGGCGCCGGCGACCTCGGCCGCGCCCTCGAACAGCTCGGTCCGGTTCGGCCGCGCCAGCAGCGCCGGCTCCAGCATCTGACGCACGATCCCGAACGGGAATTCGCGCTCGAGCTCCGAGCCGCGGGCGCCGAGCGAGGGAATGTTCCGCTCGCGGGCGCTGTCGCGGACCGCCGACAGCAGCCGCGTCTTGCCGATCCCGGCCGGGCCCTCGATCAGTGCCATCCGCGGCTCGCCGGCCGCCAGCCCGTCGAGCAGGGCGGTGATCGCTCCCAGCTCGCTCTCGCGCTCGACCAGGTCCATCAGGCGCCGATGCTGGGCCTTTCGACCTCCGCGCCGCGCCCGATCAGCACCTCGCTGACCATCGACGGCGGGAACAGACCGTGGCCGGCGATGCCGGCGTCGGCGTCGAAGCGGGCGGCGAGCGCGGCCGGATCGCCGATCGGCCCGCGGTAGTCGGCGATGACGCCACCGTCGGGGCTGGGGGGGACGTCGCGCAGCGTGACCTCGTCGCCGAGTCGGGCCAGGGTCGAGGCGATGCCGAAGGCGAACAGCTCCAGCGGCACCGGCCCGCGCAGGGCATCGACCGGCTTGCTCGAGTCGGCGATGACGACGAAGCGCTCGGCCGCCGCCGCGACGATCTTCTCGCGCAGGTGGGCGGCCCCCCCGCCCTTGATCAGCCAGCCATCGGGCGTCACCTCGTCGGTGCCGTCGATCGCGATCTCCAGTCGCTGCAGCGCGTTGAACTCCTCGACCGGGATGCCGAGGTCGCGCGCCTGTTCCTCGGTCGCGACCGAGGTCGCGACGCAGCGGATCTCGCTCAGCCCACGCCTGGCGATCGCCGGCAGCAGGTGCGCGACCGTCGAGCCGGTGCCGAGGCCGACGGTCATCCCGCTCTCGACCAGCTCCGCCGCCGCTTCGGCTGCGATTCGCTTCTCATCGTCGGCCCCAGTCACGGGGGGAACTTTATTCGGCAATACTGGTTTCAGCACGAGACGGTGGCGGGGGCCTTCAGCCCACGCTGCGAGCAGAGAAAACGACCAGGAGAAAATCGACTCATATGACCAGCGGCACCGCAACCCAGGACTACAAGGTCGCCGACATCGGCCTCGCCGATTTCGGCCGCAAGGAGATCGCTCTCGCCGAGGTGGAGATGCCCGGCCTGATGCAGACCCGCGAGGAGTTCGGGGAGAAACAGCCGCTCAAAGGCGCCCGCATCATGGGCTCGCTGCACATGACGGTGCAGACCGCGGTGTTGATGGAGACCCTGGTCGCGCTCGGTGCCGAGGTGCGCTGGGTCAGCTGCAACATCTTCTCGACCCAGGACCACGCCGCGGCGGCGATGGCGGCGGCCGGGATTCCCGTCTACGCCTGGAAGGGCGAGACCCTGGAGGAGTACTGGTGGTGTACCGAGCAGGCTCTGAACTGGCCCGGTGAGGAGGGCCCGAACATGATCCTCGACGACGGCGGCGACGCCACCCTGCTCGTCCACAAAGGGGTCGAGTTCGAGCGTGACGGCGCGGTCCCGGACCCCGCCACGGCCGACTCCGAGGAGTACCGGATCATCCTCGAAACCCTGCAGCGCTCGCTCGCCGACGACCCCCAGCGGTGGACCAACATCGCCGCCGGGATCCAGGGCGTGACCGAGGAGACGACGACCGGCGTCCACCGGCTTTACCAGCTGGCCGAGAGCGGCGACCTGCTGTTCCCGGCGATCAACGTCAACGACTCCGTCACCAAGTCGAAGTTCGACAACCTCTACGGCTGCCGGCACTCGCTGGTCGACGGGATCAACCGCGGCACCGACGTGATGATCGGCGGCAAGGTCGCCGTGATCTGCGGCTACGGCGACGTCGGCAAGGGTTGCGCCTCCAGCCTCCGCGGCCAGGGCGCCCGGGTGATCGTCACCGAGATCGACCCGATCTGCGCTCTGCAGGCGGCGATGGAGGGCTACGAGGTGCGCAAGCTCGACGACGTCGTCGGCAACGGCGACATCTTCGTCACCGCCACCGGCAACAAGGACATCATCACCGTCGACCACATGTCGCGGATGAAGCACAACGCGATCGTCGGCAACATCGGCCACTTCGACAACGAGATCGAGATGGCGGCGCTGGAAGCGTCGGGCGCCGAGCGGGTCAACATCAAGCCGCAGGTCGACGAGTGGCGCTTCCCCGACGGCCACTCGATCATCGTCCTCTCCGAAGGCCGGCTGCTCAACCTCGGCAACGCGACCGGGCACCCGAGCTTCGTGATGTCGAACTCGTTCACCAACCAGGTGATCGCCCAGATCGAGCTCTTCGGCAAGAGCGTCCAGTACGAAGCGAAAGAGGTCTACGTGCTGCCCAAGCACCTCGACGAGAAAGTGGCGCGGCTGCACCTGGCCGCGCTCGGCGTCGAGCTGACCGAGCTCTCGCACGACCAGGCCGCCTACCTCGGCGTTCCCGTCGACGGCCCCTACAAGCCGGACCACTACCGCTACTAGGCAAATAGCGGGGCGCATGGACGCGCGCATCTGGATCTCCAGCAGCGGCGAAGCGCCCCGCTCGGTCGCGCTCAGCGGCGAGCGGACCGTGGTCGGCCGCTCGCCCGAGGCCGACCTCCAGCTCGACGGCGAGGCGGTCTCCTGGAACCACCTCGAAATCGAGCATCGCGGCGAGGTGCTGATGGCGACCGATCTCGACAGCCGCAACGGCACCGCGCTCAACGGCGAGCCGCTCGACCGGCCGCGACGGCTGCGCGACGGCGACACCCTGATCGTCGGCGGCTACCGGCTCGAAGTGAAGACCGGCGCCGTCACCCCGGTCGGCGCGACCGTCGCCTCGAGCGGCGGCGCGGTCGAGCTCAGCGAGGAGGAGCGGGCGACCGCCGCCGCCCTCGTCGCGCCCTACCGCAGCGAGGGCGCCTTCGCCGGCCGGCCGGCGACCCGGGCCGAGATCGCGGCCGAGCTGCACGTCTCCGAGCGCACCGCCCAGCGGCGGCTCGACGCGCTCGCCGCCAAGCTCGACGTCGGCGGCGAGGCCGGCCGCGACCGGCCGCGCCAGATCGCCGCCCGCGTGATCGAGCTTGGCCTCGACCGCCCGCGCTGAGCTGGCTCGAAGCGGGCCAAACGTGGCCCGGTTGGGGGCGGCGCTGTCGTTGGCCGGCACGCTTGTGGGACCGAACATCGGGACATGGAATCGATCGCTCGGAAAGGAGCAACCATGTCCCGCAGGACCACCATCGTCACCGTCCTCGTCAGCCTCATCGCCCTCGCGATCCCGGCCGCCGGAGCTTCGGCGAAAGCGCGCCCCGGCGCCGTCGTCTTCTCCCAGGCCTGGAGCACCGGCAGCGGTGAGGAAGCCACCCTCAAAGGCGGCCTCTTCGCCGTCCGCGACGGTCACAGCAACCAGCTGACTGAAGATCCCGCCGACGTCGAACCGAGCTTTTCCGGCGACGGCCGCACGATCGCCTTCGCCCGCAACGGCGACCTCTTCTCGGTCCGCCCCGACGGTTCCGGCCAGCGGCAGCTGACCAGCGGCCCGGAGATCGACTCGGCGCCCCGCATCTCCCCGAACGGCAAATACGTCGTCTTCGAGCGGCGGGCAACTGAGGGGGCGGCGGCCGATCTCTACACGGTCGGCTCCCACGGCGGCGGCGTCCGCGCCCTCACCACCGGCGCCAACGACGACGGCGAAGCGCGCTTTTCGCCCGACGGCAAGGCGATCGTCTTCGTTCGCGGCACGGCCGACTCGGCCGACGCCGTCAACGACGACCTCTACTCGGTGCGGCCGACCGGCGGCGGCCTGGCGCGGCTGACGGTCACGCCCGGGATCGACGAGTTCGCCCCGCGCTACTTCGCCGGCGGCATCCTCTACAGCCGCGGCGACAGCAGCGACACCCCGGCCGCCTATGCCGACGTCTACACGATGAGGCGCAGCGGCGCCCGCCAGAAACCGCTGGTCGCCGGGGTCGGCTCGGCCTACGTCGAAGACGTCGCTCCGAACGGCCACACGGTTCTGTTCCGCCGTGACCAGGGCCTCTGGGTGAAGCGGATCGGCCCGGGCAAAGCGCGCAAGCTGGTGCAGCTGGCCGACGGTTCGAAAACCAACTCGGTTTTCTCCTCCGACAGCCTCCGGATCGCCGCCTTCATCACGGTCGACGACACCCAGCAGCTGATGGGGATCAACGTCGCCAGCGGCCGCAAGACGGAGCTGGCTGACAGCTTCGAAACCGAAGAGGGCGCCCAGATCGGGCCGGTCATCGCCTGGCAGCCGTAGCTCCGACGCACTCCCTGGCTCCCCGAGCCCAGTCCATCCGCGCGCCCCGGGTCCTCCGCCCGGGGCGCGCTGCGGTCTGTGGCCGCCGGTATAAGGGGCAGGTGCCAGAGGACCACGACCGCTACGCGATCGGCAGCGAGATCGCCGGCTACAGGATCGACGCCCTGATCGCCCGCGGCGGCATGGGGGTCGTCTACCGCGCCACCCATCTCGGCCTCGAACGGACGGTGGCGCTGAAGGTGATCGCCCGCGAGCTGACCGATCGCGAGGGGTTCCGCGAGCGCTTCCTGCGCGAGTCCCGGCTCGCCGCCCGCCTCGACCACCCGGCGGTGGTCCCGGTCTACGACTCGCGCGAGGTCGACGGCGAGCTGATCGTCGCCATGCGCTACGTCGCCGGCGGCGACCTGCGGCGGCTGATCGACCGCGAGGGCCCGCTCGAGCCAGCGCGGGCGATCGCCCTGCTCGGCCAGGTCGCGGAGGCGCTCGACGCCGCCCACGCCGCCGGCATCGTCCACCGCGACGTCAAGCCCCACAACGTCCTCGTCGAAGGCGACCGCGCCTTCCTCTCCGACTTCGGCCTGGCGAAAGCGCTGGAGGACGATGGGGGAGGGAGCGGCGCCTCGGTCGTCGGCACCGCCGAGTACATGTCGCCCGAGCAGTGGCGCGGGAGCAAGGTCGGCCCGCCCGCCGACGTCTACTCGCTCGGCTGCGTCCTCTACGAGGCGCTGACCGGAATCCCACCCTTCGCCCGCAAGGAATCGGACACCGAGCCGGAGATGCCCGAGGGCCTCGACGACGCGATCGAGCGCGCGGTCGCCAAGGACCCCGACGACCGCTACCCGAGCGCCGGCGGCCTGATCGCCGCCGCCCGCCAGCACGAGGGCGCCGGGATGGCGGCGACCCGCGTCCTCTCTGCCTCGGACGCCGCTGCCGGGCGGCCGACGATGGCGCTCGGTGGCGGCGGCTTCAGCTTCGGGCGGCTGCGGGGCCGGCGGCTCCAGTGGATCGGCGCGGGCGTCGCCGTCCTGGCCGCGGCGGTGGTCCTCGCCGTGCTCCTGCTCGGCGGCTCGGGCGGGCCGCAGGTCTCGGCCCCGGTCGCGGTTGGCGCGCCGCCGCTGCGGATCGCGACCGCGCCCGACGCGACCTGGGTCGTCAGCGAGGGCGATGGCACCTTGCACCGGCTCGACCCCGAAAGCGGCGAGCTGACCGACTCCTACGAGCTCGGCGCCGGCGTCCAGGGCGTCGCCTACGGCGCCGGTTCGGTCTGGGTCAGCGACCCGGCGCTGGGGGTCGTCAAACGGATCGACCCCGACGACGGCACCGTCCTGCGCGAAATCGAGTTCGGCAACGAGACCACGGGCCCGATCCACCCCGGCCCGATCGTGTTCGGCGGCCACCGCGTCTGGATCGCCGGCACCAACGGCGAAGGGATCAGCGCCTACGACCTCCGCGACGACAGCTTCCACCGCAACATGGCGCCGCGCAAAGCGCCGCTGCGGCTGGCGATCGGCGCCGGCAGCCTCTGGGTCTCCAGCGCCTCGACCGGCTCGCTGCGGCGGATCGGGCTCGCCAGCTCGAAAGGGGCGGTGCCGATCCGGGTCGGCCGTGGCCCGGCCGGCCTCACCGTCGGCGGCGGCACGGTCTGGATCGCCAACGCCCGCGGCGACAACGTGACGATGGTCGACTCGGCGACCGAAACCGTGACCGGCACGGTCGAAGTCGGCGACCAGCCGGGTGGGGTCGACGCCGGCACCAGCAGCGTCTGGGTCGCCCTCACCGGCGCCGGCGCCGTCGCCCGCATCTCCCTGTCCAGCGGCGAACTCGACGGCTCGCCGGTCGGCGTCGGCCCCGAACCGGGGGCCGTCGCGGTCGGCGAAACCGCCGTCTGGGTAGCCGACAACGGCGACGGCACCGTCACCCGGATCGAACCGTAGAGCTCGTCCAACCCCCGCTTGTCCGTCCAAGTCACCGAAAGGTCGCATGTCCGTCGGGCCGTAATGACTAGGATCGGGCACCTATGAGCCAAGACATCGACCAGCTGGCAATCAACACGATCCGCACCCTCTCGATCGACGCCGTCCAGAAGGCGAACTCCGGGCACCCGGGGACGCCGATGTCGATGGCACCGGTCGCCTACGAGCTCTGGCAGAACCACCTGCGCTACGACCCGGCCGACCCGATCTGGCCCAACCGCGACCGCTTCGTGCTCTCGGCCGGCCACGCCTCGATTCTGCTCTACTCGATGCTCTTCCTCACCGGGGTCAAGCGCGTCGACGCCGACTACAACGTGCTCGACGAGCCCGCCTGCTCCCTGCACGAGATCGAAGAATTTCGCCAGCTGCACTCGCGCACGCCCGGCCACCCCGAGTACCGCTGGACCTCCGGGGTGGAGACCACGACCGGCCCGCTCGGCCAGGGGATCGCGACCTCGGTCGGGATGGCGATCGCCTCCAAGTGGCAGGGCGAGCACTTCGGCAAGGACCTCTTCGACTTCAACGTCTACGCGCTGGCCGGCGACGGCTGCCTGATGGAGGGCGTCTCGCACGAGTCCGCCTCGCTCGCCGGTCATCTGAAGCTGGACAACCTCTGCTGGATGTATGACAACAACCACATCACGATCGACGGCTCGACCTCGCTCGCCTACGGCGACGACGTGCTCAGCCGCTTCGAGGGCTACGGCTGGAACGTGCTGCGGGTCGGCGACGCCAACGACGCCGGCCTGCTCTCCCGCGCCTTCGACGAGTTCAAGGCCGAGACCGGCCGGCCGACGCTGATCGTGATCGACAGCCACATCGGCTGGGGCTCCCCGAACAAGCAGGACACCGAGTCCGCCCACGGCGAACCGCTCGGCGAGGAGGAGGTGAAGCTGACGAAGAAGGCCTACGGCTGGCCCGAGGACGCCCAGTTCCTAGTCCCCGACGGCGTCCGCGAGCGCTTCGACGAGGTGATCGGGGCGCGCGGTGCCGAAGAAAGCTCCGCCTGGCGCGAGCAGCTCGCCGCCTCCGAGCACGCCGACACGGTCGAGATGATGCAGCGCCGCCGCCTGCCCGACGGCTGGGACGAGGCGATCCCGACCTTCGACGCCGACGAAGAGAAGGGCCTCGCCACCCGCAAGGCCTCGAACAAGGTCGAGAACGCGATCGGCGAAAAGCTGCCGTGGCTGATCGCCGGCTCCGCCGACCTCACCGATTCCACCTCGGTCCGGCTCACCTTCGACGGCATGGAGAACTTCGAGCCGGAGACCTTCGGCGGCCGCCAGATCCACTACGGGATCCGCGAACACGCCGCCGTCACCGCCTGCAACGGGATGTCGCTCTCGAAGCTGCGGCCGCTGTGGTCGACCTACCTCACCTTCTCCGACTACGGCCGGCCCGGGATCCGGCTCTCGGCGCTGATGGAGATCCCGGTCATCCACCTCTTCACCCACGACTCGATCGGGCTCGGCGAGGACGGCCCGACCCACCAGCCGATCGAGCAGCTCGCCTCGCTGCGGGCGATCCCGCACCTCGACGTGGTCCGGCCCGCCGACGCCAACGAGGTCGCCGAGGCCTGGAAGCTGGCGATCGACCGCACCCACAACCCGATCGCGCTCGTCCTCACCCGCCAGAACGTGCCGGTCCTCGACCGCGCCAAGTACGCTCCGGCCGCGGGCGTCCAGAAAGGCGGCTACGTCCTCGCCGACGCCGAGGACCCGCAGATCATCTTCATCGCGACCGGCAGCGAGGTCTGGCTCGCGGCCGCCGCCCACGAGCAGCTGGCCGGCGAAGGGATCGCCTCGCGGGTCGTCAGCCTGCCCTGCTGGGAGCTGTTCGACCGCCAGGACCAGGCTTATCGCGACGAGGTGCTTCCCAAGGGCCCCCTGCGGGTAGCAGTGGAGGAGGCCTCGACGCTCGGTTGGGAGCGCTACGTCGGCAGCGACGGTGTCATCCTCGGGATGACCACGTTCGGCCAGTCGGCACCATTCAAGGACGTCGAGGAGGAGTTCGGGTTCACGCCCGACCAGATCGCCGCGAAGGCGAAGGAGGCACTCGGATGAAGGCCACCGCGAAACTGCACGAAGTGGGTCAGAGCCTCTGGCTCGACAACATCACCAGGACGATGCTCGCCGACGGCACCCTGAAGGGCTACATCGACGAGCTCTCGGTCACCGGGCTGACCTCTAACCCGACGATCTTCGACAAGGCGATCTCGGGCGGCGACACCTACGACGAGCAGATCGCCGAGATCGCCGACGCCGCCGAAGCGGGCGAGGGAGTCGGTGCCAACACCGAAGAGCGGATCTTCTTCGAGCTCGCGATCACCGACCTGCGGGGCGCGACCGACCTCTTCGCCCCGGTCCACGAGCGCACCGACGGGGTCGACGGGTTCTGCTCGCTCGAGGTCTCGCCGCTGATCGCCGACGACGCCGAGGCGACGATCGCCGAGGCCGCCGCCCTCCACGCCAAGGCCGAGCGCGACAACCTCTACATCAAGATCCCGGGCACGACCGCCGGGCTGACCGCGATCGAGGAGTCGATCTTCGCCGGCATCCCGATCAACGTCACCCTGCTGTTCGACGCCGACCAGTACCTGGCCTGCGCCGACGCCTACATGAAGGGGATCGAACGCCGGATCGAGGCCGGTCTCAACCCGGCCGTCGCCTCGGTCGCCTCGATCTTCATGAGCCGCTGGGACGTCGCCGTCGCCGAGCAGGTCTCCGACGACCTCCACAACCGGCTCGGGATCGCGATCGGCGGCCGCGCCTACCGCGCCTACAACGAGCTGCTCGCCTCCGACCGCTTCCGCCGCCTGCAGAACGAGGGCGCCCGCGCCCAACGGCTGCTCTGGGCAAGCACCGGGACGAAGGATCCGAACGCCTCCGACACCCTCTACATCGAGGCCTTCGCCTCGCCCTTCACGGTCAACACGATGCCGGAGAACACCCTGCTCGCCTTCGCCGACCACGGCGAGGTCGGCGACCTGATCGCGGCCGACGGCGGCAACTGCGAGCTGGTCCTGAAGGAGTTCGCGGACGCCGGGATCGACGTCACCGCCCTCGCCGCCCGCCTCCAGGAGGAGGGCAAGCAGAGCTTCAACAAGTCCTGGGAAGAGCTGCTGGGGTCGATCTCCTCCCAGCGCGGGGTCGCGGCAGGCTGAGGCTGCTCGCCGCTGCTAAGGCAGTGGCTGCCACGCCGGGTCGACCACCAGTTCGCCGCCGGGAGTCATCGGCTCGTATTCGGTCGCGACGACGCGCCGGGCGGGATCGCGCAGTGGATGGACCCATACTCCCCGGTGGTTGGTGTAGGCGATCTCGGCGCCAGCGGGGGAGTAGACCGGGGCTGACCCGTCCTTGGCCACCACCCTCGAGTTGCGCTTGCCGATCAGTCTGGTCAGGACTGCGAACCCGTTGGGTGCCGGCGAGCTTGCGAGGCTGGCGCTGAACGAGATTTCTCGGCCGTCGGGTGAGACATCCAGGTCTTCTGCTCCCGGAAGCCGTGAGATCAGTCGCAGCCCGGTGCCATCCGTTCGAATCGAGTAAATGCGCTCCTCCAAGGCGCCCCTCCTGGCGCCGGTGAGGGCAACCAGGTGGCGCTCGACGCTGGAGAACACGATTCGTTCGCCGTCCGGCATGAACACCGCATCGCCATCATTGGCCGAGTCGGTGGTGAGTCGCAGCAGTTTGCCACTGGACCTGCGCAGCACCAGGTCGTAGGAGCCCGACGATCTGAAGAAGCGAGAGAAGACGATCTCGCCACCACGGCCGAAAGCGGGGTCGGTGTCGGATCCGACGGAGGTCAGACTCCTCGTCTCGCCGCTTTTCATGTCCAGCATGTAGATCCCACCCACCGTGGAAGCCGGTGGCGTCGCGACGCGGCGGAAGACGATCTTCCTGCCCGTCGGGTCGAAGCTCGGCGAGTAGTCGCGCGGGTTGTTCGTCAGTTGACGAAGGGTTCCCTGTCCGGGCTGGATTGCGAACAGTCCCCCGGTTCCTTCGCCTGACTGCGGATCCAGGGTGACCTTGCTGAAGACGATCAGCCCTGGATGCCCGGGGAAAGTCGCCTGCGCCGCCGATGCAATTACCGCGAGCAGGCAGGAGATGGCGATGGCGCCAGCGGCGAACAGGCTCGATGTGCGCGCTCCGATACTCATCCGTACCCAAACTCCCGGCCCAAGCGTATGCGAAGACCGGGACGTGTGCGATTCTTCGCCGCGATGTCGGACCCCTCGCCGATCCCCGAGCTGAAGCAGCTGCCGGCCTGGTCGGACCTGCAGGCGCACTACGAGAAGCTCCGCGACGAGCACCTGCGCGATCTCTTCGCCGCCGACCCGCAGCGCGGTGAGCGGCTGGTCGCCGAGGGCGCCGGCCTCTACCTCGACTTCTCGAAGAACCGGATCACCGACGAGACGGTGATGCTGCTCGGCGAGCTGGCGCGCGAGCGCGGCGTCGCCGAGCGCCGCGCGGCGATGTTCGCCGGCGAGCACATCAACGTCTCCGAGGACCGCGCCGTGCTCCACGTGGCGCTGCGGATGCCGCGCAACCGCTCGCTCGTCGTCGACGGCGTCGACGTCGTCAAGGAGGTCCACGAGACGCTCGACCGGATGGGCGCCTTCGCCGAGCAGATCCGCGCCGGCGAGTGGCGCGGCCACACCGGCAAGCCGATCCGCAACGTCGTCAACGTCGGCATCGGCGGCTCCGACCTCGGCCCGGTGATGGCCTACGAGGCGCTGCGCCACTACTCGAACCGGGAGCTGACCTTCCGCTTCGTCTCCAACGTCGACGGCACCGACTTCGTCGAGTCCACCCGCGACCTCGACCCGGAGCAGACCCTGTTCGTGATCTCCTCGAAGACCTTCACGACGCTGGAGACGATGACCAACGCGCACTCCGCCCGCGAGTGGTCGCTGGCCGGCCTCGGCGGCGACGAGGCGGCGGTCGCCAAGCACTTCGTCGCCGTTTCGACCAACGCCGAAGGCGTCTCGGAGTTCGGGATCGATACCGACAACATGTTCGGTTTTTGGGACTGGGTCGGCGGCCGCTACTCGATGGACTCGGCGATCGGGCTCTCGACGATGATCGCGATCGGCCCCGCCCGCTTCGCCGAGATGCTGGCCGGCTTCCACGCGATCGACGAGCACTTCCGGGAGGCGCCGACCGCCGCCAACCTGCCGATGCTGATGGGCCTGCTGGCGGTCTGGTACGGCGGCTTTTTCGGCGCCCAGACCAGCGCCGTCCTGCCCTACGACCAGTACCTGCACCGCTTCCCGGCCTACCTGCAGCAGCTGACGATGGAGTCCAACGGCAAGCACGTCACCCTCGACGGCGCCCACGTCGACTACGACACCGGCGCGATCTACTGGGGCGAGCCGGGGACCAACGGCCAGCACAGCTTCTACCAGCTGATCCACCAGGGGACGCGGCTGATCCCCTGCGACTTCATCGGCTTCGCCCACTCCAACAACGAGCTCGGCCGCCATCACGACATCCTGATGTCGAACGTCTTCGCCCAGCCGCAGGCGCTCGCCTTCGGCAAAACGCCGGAGCAGGTGCGGGCCGAGGGGACGGCGGAGGCGGTCGTGCCGCACCGGGTGATGGAGGGCAACCGGCCCTCGAACACGATCCTCGCCGAGCGCCTCGACCCGGAAACGCTCGGCAAGCTCGTCGCCCTCTACGAGCACAGCGTCTTCACCCAGGGCGCGATCTGGGGCATCGACTCCTTCGACCAGTGGGGGGTCGAGCTCGGCAAGGTCCTGGCCCAGGCGATCATCCCCGAGCTCGAGGCCGACGCCGAGCCGAAGCTCGGCCACGACAGCTCGACCAACGCCCTGATCCGCCGCTACAGGAACGCCCGCCGCGGGGAATAAAGTCCCAGCCTGATGCTTTCGCTCGACGCGCTCCCCCTGGCCGCGTCGGCATCGAATCTGCTCGCGGCCCGGGAGCAGATGGCATTCACGCTCGGCTTCCACATCGTCCTCTCCTGCCTCGGGGTGGCGCTGCCGGCGACGATCCTGGTCGCCAACTACATCGGCCTGAAAAAAGGCGACAAGGACGCGATCGAGCTGGCCAAACGCTGGTCGAAAGCGATGGCCATCACGTTCGCCGTCGGCGCCGTCACCGGCACCGTGCTCAGCTTCGAGTTCGGCCTGCTCTGGCCGGAGTTCACCGAGCGCTTCGGCTCGGTCTTCGGGATCGCCTTCGCGATCGAGGGGATCTTCTTCTTCCTCGAGGCGATCTTCCTCGCGATCTACATCTACGGCTGGAAACGGCTCTCGGGCTGGGCCCACTGGTGGTCCGGGGTGCCGATGGTGATCACCGGGATCGGCGGCGCCTTCTCGGTCGTCGCCGCCAACGCCTGGATGAACCAGCCGCAGGGCTTCACCCTCGACGCCGCCGGCAAGGTCGTCGACACCGACGCCTGGAAGGTCCTGATCAACCCGGCGACGGGCTACGAGGTGCCGCACATGATCCTCGCCGCCTACATGGTGGTCGGCTTCCTCGTCGCCTCGATCTACGCGGTCGGGATGCTGAAGGGGCGGCGCGACCGGCTGCACCGGCTCGGCCTCCTGATCCCGCTGACGATCGGCTTGATCGCGACCCCGATCCAGCTCTTCGTCGGCGACACCGCCGCCCGCGAAGTCGCCGACCACCAGCCGGCCAAGTTTGCGGGGATGGAGTGCATTCAAGAGACCGGCACGCACCAGACCGAGTACGTCGGCGGCGTCTGCACCGCCGACGGCGTCAAGTTCGCGATCCCGATCCCCGACCTCGACTCCTTCCTCGTCGGCTTCAGCGCCGACACCGAAGTCACCGGTCTGGAGGACATTCCCGCCGACGAACGACCGCCGGCAAACACCCTGCTCCACCTCGCCTTCGACACGATGGTCGGGATCGGTTCGGCGCTGCTCCTGCTCGGGGTCTGGCTGGCCTTCTCCTGGTGGAAAAAGCGCGACATCCCGAAGACGCCGTGGTTCCTGCGCGCGGTCGCGGTCTCCGGCGCCGGCGCGATCCTCGCCCTCTGGTGCGGCTGGATCGTGACCGAGGTCGGGCGCCAGCCGTGGATCGTCCAGGGCTACATGCGGACCGAGGAAGCGGTCACCGACGCCGGCGGCATCTGGTTCACCTTCGGCCTGATCCTGCTCCTCTATGCGGGGTTGGGGACCGTCGCGATCCTCGTCCTGCGGCGGATGTCGCAGCGCTGGCGCGAAGGCCGGCCCGAACCCGACGGCACCCCCTACGCGCCGCCGACCGCGGAGGCTGGCTCATGAGCAGGCGGGAGGGACGATGAGCAAGGCCGACGCCGCGGCGGCGATCTTGATGATCGGGGTCACCTTCTACGCGCTCTTCGGCGGCGCCGACTTCGGCGGCGGCTTCTGGGACCTCCTCGCCGGCGGCGCCGAGCGCGGCGAGCGGCCGCGGGCGCTGATCCAGCGCTCGCTGACCCCGGTCTGGGAGGCCAACCACGTCTGGCTGATCTTCATCCTCGTCGTCCTCTGGACCGCCTTCCCGGAAGCGTTCTACGCGGTGATGACGACGCTCTACGTGCCGCTGACGCTGGCGGCGCTGGGGATCGTCCTGCGCGGCGCCGGCTTTGCCTTCCGCAAGTCGATCGAGGGCCTGCAGGGCCGGCGCGCGGCGGGGGCGACGTTCGCCCTCTCCTCGGTTCTGACCCCGTTCTTCATGGGCGCCGTGGTCGGCGCCATCGCCAGCGGCAACGTCCCTGCCGATGGCAACGGCGACGCCTTCTCGAGCTGGCTGGAGCCGCTGCCGCTCTTGACCGGGGCGATGTTCGTCGCCACCGGCGCCTACCTCGCCGCCGTCTTCCTCGTCGGCGATGCCCGCCGCGCCGGCGAAGCCGACATGGAGCGCTATTTCGTGCGCCGGGCGCTGGCGGCGGCGGCGCTCGCCGGCGTCGCCGCCGCGGTCGGCCTCGTCGAGCTCCACGCTGAAGCCCGCTACATCTTCGACCGCCTCGTCGACCAGGGGCTGCCGCTGGTGATCCTCTCGGCGGTTTGCGGGCTGGCGCTGCTGGCGGTGCTGTTGCGCGGCGGTCGGCGGCCCCTGCGCCCGCTTGCCGCCGGCGCCGTCGTCGCCGTGATCTGGGGCTGGGGCGTCGCCCAATTCCCCTACCTGCTGCCGACCAGCCTCGAGATCGGTCAAGCGGCGGCGCCCGACCCGACCCTCGAGGTGGTCTTCGTCGTCTTCGGCGTCGCCGCCGTGCTGGTCCTGCCGTCGCTGGGTCTGCTCTACGCGCTGAGCCAGCGCGACATGCTCGAACACGAGCACTGAGCGCCTTCCACCGCCTTTGCGGAGGCGATCATACGTGATTCATACGATCCTCGCGCGGCTTCCCAATGCGGTTTGGATGAAGAAACCCACCCAACCCGCGAGCCGCGGCGAGCTTGCCCCGATGGGGGTCCCATGCCCAAGCCCACCGCCCAGCCGAGGCCCTTCGGCACCACTGTCTTCATCCTCCTCGCGCTCGCTCTGGCGGCGCTCGTCCTGCCCGCCGGCGCCCTCGCCGCGCCGGAAGAAGGCGAAGGGACCGTCTCAGTCTCTCCGGACCCGATCCTGCTGCCGGCGACCACGGTCAACAACCAGTCGCCCGCCCAGACGGTTCAGATCGGCTACGAAGGCGAAGGCGAAGCCTCGGTCAACAAGGTGACGATCGAAGGCGAAGAATCCGGTGAGTTCCTCTTCAACGGCAGCAACTGCGGCAACCTCGCCAGCGGCCAGAAGTGCGAAGTCTGGCTCGGCCTGAAGCCGACCACGACCGGCGAAAAGCACGCCTGGCTGACCGTCACCTTCAATGGCACCCGGCCCGAACAGAAATTCGAAATCAGCAGCCGCGGCGTCCCCGCCCAGCTCGGGTTCGAACCGGCGAGCTACGACTTCGGCCTGCACCGGGTCAACCGCGAAAACGTCTCCGCCTACTTCACGGTCGAGAACGAAGGCGAAGCGAGCGTGCAGATCGGCAGCTTCGAAATCACCGGCCCCGGATCGAACGCCTTCTGGACCGGCAACAGCAATTGCTGGGGCACCTGGCTGGAACCGGGTCAGACCTGCTCGATGCAGGTCTGGTTCAACCCGCAGGAAGTGACCACCTATGAAGCCGAACTGCGAGCGCTGGCAAACGGCTCCGTCGCTGCCGCCGCGCTCAGCGGCGAAGGCGGGCGGGCGATCGTCCAGGCGACCGAAAACCCGGTCGGCTTCGGCACCACCGGTGTCGGCAGCCTCGGCGACGTACATACCGTGACGCTGAAAAACACCGGCAACATGGGCGAAGGCTTCTTCATCGGCGTGATCGCCGGCGGCGACGCCGGCAGCTTCCAGCTGCTCGACGAGCACTGCACGATGCACGAACTGGCCCCTGGCCAGACCTGCACCGCCCATGTCCGCTTCAAGCCGCTGGCGCCCGGGGCGCTCTCCGCCCATCTCGCCTTCTTCGGCGAAGGCGAAGGCGGCGTCCTCGTCCAGCTGGAAGGCGAAGGCGTGTCCGGGGCGGCCTCGATCGCGCCCGGCAGCTTCGACTTCGGCCTGCAGGCGGTGCGCACCCGCAGCCTCTCCCACGTCTTTGCGATCAGCAACACGGGCAGCACGCCGCTCGGCTTCGACCACGTCTCGATCGGCGGCGCCGACCTCGACCAGTTCATCGTCTCCGGCGACGAATGCAGCGGCGAAACGCTGGCGCCGGGCGGCGAATGCCAGGTCCGCGTCCGCTTCAACCCTGATTCCGTCGGCGCCAAGCAGGCGGTGCTCAAGGTCTACGGCAGCGCCCCCGCCGTGGTCGCGCCGCTTTCGGGCACCGGCACCGAACCGCAGACCGCCAGCCTGGGGACGAGTCCGCTGGGTCAGCCCGGGCCTGGCCCAGCGGCCGCTCCCGCCCCCGCCGCCAAGCAGCCGAAGCGAGCCAAGCACCGGCGCTTCGGCCGCAACGCGACGATCGCCGCACCGGTCGCCGCGCGGGCCAGTCGCTCCGGCCACGCGCGTCGCTAGGGTCGCGCGCGTGATCAAGGCGGTTCTCTTCGACATCGACGGCACCCTGCTCGTCACCGGGGGCGCCGGCGCGGTCGCCTGGCAGCGGGCCTTCCAGGAGCTGCACGGGGTCGAAGCGAACATCGAGGAACACACCCGGGCCGGGATGACCGACCCGGAAATCGTCGAGATCATCTTCCGCGAGGTGATCGGCCGTGACGGCAGCGAGGAGGAGCGGGCGGCGGCGGTCGCCGGCTACCTCAGCCATCTGGCCGACGCCGTCGCCGAGTCCGACGGCTACCGGGTGATGCCGGGGATCGAGCAGACCCTGCCGCGGCTGGCCGCGGACGGCGTCCTGCTCGGGATCGTCACCGGCAACATCGAGGCCGCCGCCCAGATCAAGCTCGCCCGCGGCGACCTCAACCGCTTCTTCGCCTTCGGCGGCTACGGCTCGGACGCGCGCGACCGCACCGAGCTGACGAAGAAGGCGATCGAGCGTGGGGGAGAGGTGGCCGGCAGCCCGCTCGACCTCGAGCAGACGATCGCCGTCGGCGACACCCCCCGCGACGTCAGCGCCGGCCACGGCGCCGGGATCAAGGTCGTCGGCGTCGCCACCGGCGCCTACAGCGTGGAGGAACAGCAGGCGGCGGGTGCCGACTGGGCTATTTCCGACGTTCGCTCCGGCTTTCCGGTCTGAACGGGGGCTTAGACTCGAACGAGTGGATGCGACCCGATCAGCGGTCGTGGAGACCACCGGTCTCCACGAGGGTTCGTGGGCCTACCTGAGCCTTGGCGGACCTGATTCTCGAGCGCGCTCGGGCTTGCGCCAGCTGGTCGTCGAGACCTGCGCGGAAAGCGGCTGGCCCGGAGTCAGCTGGTCGCCGACTCCGCACGAGGGTCACGACCCGAGTCGTTACACCGCTGGCATGAGCGATGCGGTGGAGCACGCCGACGTCGTCATCGTCCTGCTCGACGGCGACTCGGCCGTCATCGACACGGAGCTTGGCTTTGCCTATAACCACAGGCGCCCCATCGTCGGCCTCGGCTTTGCCGGCGAGAATCCCCAGAGCTCGCCGACGCGGGCGATGCTGGGCTCGTACGACCGCGGCCGGATAGTCGAATGCGAGGATCTGGAGGAGTGCGCAGCGGGCCTCCGCCGGGTGCTGCTGGACACGGCTTTTATCGCCCTGGTCGACGAGGCCGCGGCCGAAGTCGCCGACCGTGTCTAGCTCGCTGCTGACCATCGGGCATTCGAACCATTCGCCCGCAAGATTCCGGGAGCTGCTGGCCGAGCACGGGGTCGAGGTCCTGGTCGACGTGCGCTCCTGGCCTCATTCGAGGTACGTCGAATGGGCCGACCGCTCGCAGCTTCCGGCCTTGACGGAGGAGGTGCGGGCCAGGTACCTCTTCCTCGGCGACCAGCTCGGCGGTCGTCCCGATGGCGACGAGTACTACGACCAGCAGGGCCATGCTCTCTACGGAAAGGTCGCTGCCAGCGATGCCTTCCGCGCCGGCATCGCGCGGCTGCACCGGGGAATAGAGCGGTTTCGCGTGGCGATCATGTGCAGCGAGGAGGACCCCGAACACTGCCATCGCCGCCTCCTCGTCGCCAAAGTCCTGCTCGACGAAGGGGTAGTGGTCACCCACATAAGAGGGGACGGGAGGGTCGAGTCCGAGCCCGGGCCGATCGATCTCTCGGCAGGAGCTCTTTTCGACGAAGGGGAGAGGCAGTGGAGATCTTTACGATCGGTTTCACGCGGACGACCGCCGAGAACTTCTTTGGCCGCCTGAGAGAGAACGGGATCGAGCGTCTGCTCGACGTCAGGCTTCACAATCGATCCCAGCTCGCCGGATTCGCCAAAGAAAGGGACCTGGCTTATTTTCTGCGTGAGCTCGTCGGGGCCGAGTACGAGCACGCTCCACTGCTCGCGCCGACCCAAGAGATTCTCGATGCCTACAAGAAGAAGGGCGCGATGCCGTGGGCGGAGTACGAACGCCGCTTCAACGACCTGATCACCGCGCGCCGGATCGAGGTTGAGCTCGATCGAGCCGGGTTCGAACGGCGGACCGTTCTGCTCTGCAGCGAGGACACGCCGGAGCACTGCCACCGGCGGCTGGTTGCCGAATACCTCGCTGATCACTGGGGAGAGGTTCGAATAGTCCATCTGTAGTCTGGCCCGGTGCCGACTGCCGAGGTCATCGTCCTGGCAGCATCGAAGAAGATGGGAGGGCTCTGCGTCGCAGGGGTCTCGACACGGAGTGGGCGCTGGGCGCGACCGGTCTCAGACCTAGAGCATGGCCAGCTCGAACGCGGCCACTGCGAAGTGGCGGGGCGGCTGCCGCGCCTGCTCGATGTCGTGCGGTTCGAGTACGTCGAGCAGCTCGACGACCCCGCTCAGCCCGAGAACCTGTTGCTCGACGACCGCCCGTGGGAATGGGTGGAGACGATCGAGCCGTCCCTCGCCTACGAGCGGCTGCGGGGAAGCCTGGTCCGCGGCCCCCGGCTGCTTGGCAACCGGGGAAAGGCGATGCTCGACGAGAAGGCCAGGGAAGGTGTCGAGAGCTCCCTGGCGCTGGTCGAGCCGCAGGAGCCGCTGGTATTCAGGGCCGAGCGGAAGGATGGGGGCCGTCTCAGTCCACGGGTCGAATTCCAGCTCCGGGGACAGGGCTACGACATCGGCATCACCGACTTCGTCGTCGGGCCCCGGCTTCGTCAGCTTGGAGAGGGCGAATACTCGGCCGAGGAGCTCGGCCTCGGTCGGCCGGGACACGTCCTCCTGACCGCCAGCCTCGGCGAGCCTCTGGACGAGTGGCGGTGGAAGCTGGCGGCCGCGATCCAGTTCCTGCCCTGAGCCGAGCTCAGGTTCTCTCGCAGCGCGCCTGGTAAATCGAGGTGAATCCGCTGAGGAACCCGTTTCTCGCGGCGCGCAGGTAGAGGCGCCAGACGCGGATCCGTTCCGGGCCGGCGAGCTCGGTCGCCCGCTCGAGGTTCGCGTCGAGGTTGGTATACCAATGGCGCAGCGTCTCGGCGTAGTCGGGGGCGTAGTCCTCGACGTGGTGGACGACGAAGCCGGCTCGTTCCAGCGCCAGCAGGTTGCGCGAGAGGTGCAGCGGCGCCGCATCGGGGAAGACGTAGCGCTCGGAGAAGGCGCCGGCCTCGGCGTCGGTGTGGCGCAGGCGGGTGATCCCGTGGTTGAGCAGTCGCCCGCCCGGCTCCAGGACCGCGGCCAGGGTCTGGGCGTAGACCTCGATGTTGGCGGAGCCGACGTGCTCGACCATGCCGATGCTGGCGATCGCGTCGAACTTCTCGCCGCTGGTGGCGATGTCGCGGTAGTCCATCACCCGGATCTCGACCCTGTCGGCGACGCCCGCCGCCTCGGCGCGTTCGCGCGCCTTCTCGGCCTGCGGCGGGGAGAGGGTGATGCCGACCACGTTGCAGCCGTGTTTGGCCGCCGCCCAGAGCGGGAAGCCGCCCCAGCCGCAGCCGACGTCGAGCACCCGGTCGCCCGGCTTCAGCTCGAGCTTGCGGGCGACCGTCTCCAGCTTCTCCTCCTGCGCCTCCTCCAGCGTCTTCGCGCCCTGGCTCCAGATCGCGCAGCTGTAGACCATCGTCGGGCCGAGGAAGAGCTCGAAGAACTCGTTGGAGACGTCGTAGTGGTGGCGCACGGCGCGGGCGTCGCGCTCTTTGCTGTGGCGGCGGCCGCTCGGTCGCAGCTCGGCCGCCGGTCGCGGCGGCGGCTTGGTGACGCCGGCGGCGCGGACCGCGGCCAGCAGCAGGGCGCGCTTGTCGGCGCCGTCGAGCGCCGGCGGCTGCCAGGAGTCGAGCAGGGCGATCACGGCGTCGATGTCGTCGACCTCGAGCTCACCGCTGACGTAGGCGCGGCCGAGCCCGAGCTGGCCCGGCGCCAGCAGTGCGTGGGCGGCGGCGCGGGGTGAGCGAACACTGAAGGTGGGGCCGTCGCCGGTCGTCGAGGGCGCCGTCGTCCCGTCCCAGAACTCGAGCGTGAAAGGCCGTTCCGGCAGCCGGGATTCGATCTCGCGGCGCAGGGGAGCGGTGTTTGCGAACGGCATCGAAGGGGCACCCTACAACTGAGGACCCAGCCGCGCCGCTACCAGCGTTCTCGGCATACCTTCAGGTTCGACCCGTATGATCGCCGCCCATGTCTAGCTCCGCCGGACCGCTGCCGTCCGACATCCAGCCGGTCGAGAACGAGACCCGCGACCGGATCATCACCGGTCTGGTCACGCTGATTCCTTTCTTGTGCCTCGGACTGGCTGGCTGGCAGGTCTGGGGCAGCGCTCTGCACTGGAGCGACGTCTTCCTCTTCCTCGGCATGTACGTCTTCACCGGGCTCGGGATCACGGTCGGCTTCCACCGTCATCTCACCCATCGCAGCTTCAAGACCTACGACTGGCTGCACGGCCTGCTCGCGATCCTCGGCTCGGCGGCGATCGAGGGCCCGGTCATCTCCTGGGTCGCCGACCACCGCAAGCACCACGCCTTCTCCGACCAGGAGGGCGACCCGCACAGCCCCCACGTCGACCATGGCCATGGCTGGAGCGGCGCCCTGCGCGGCCTCTACCACGCCCACATGGGCTGGCTCTTCATCCACACCCAGCGCGGCAACAAGGAGCGCTTCGCGCCGGACCTGCTGGCGGACCGGACGATCAGCTGGGTCGACGGCACCTTCCTGATCTGGGCGATCGGTGGTCTGCTGCTCCCGTTCTTCCTCGGCTGGGCGATCGGCGGCACGATCTTCGCCGGCGTCACCGGGCTGCTCTGGGGCGGCCTCGTCCGCGTCTTCGTCCTCCATCACTTCACCTACAGCATCAACTCGCTCTGCCACGTCTTCGGCAACCGCGAATTCGAGACCACCGACCACTCGCGCAACCTCGCCCTGATCGCGATCCCGACCCTCGGCGAGGCCTTCCACAACAGCCACCACGCCTTCCCGACCTCGGCCACCCACGGCCTGCGCTGGTGGCAGGTCGACATCTCCGCTGTAATCATCGACGGGCTGGAGAAGGTGAACCTCGTGTGGGACGTGGTTCGAGTATCTCCCGAGAGACTCGCCGCTAAGGCGGTCTGACCAAGCAGATCAAGGACGCAGGGAGCGAAGCGTGCTTTTGCACGTGAGCGACTGAGGACGCCGAGATGCGCCGGTCAGGGCGCGTTAGCGGATTCGTACCAGTCGATCCAGCCGCCGCAGGCCTGGGACAGGGCCACTTCGTGGTGCGGCTTGGCCGGGACCGCGACGAGCTCGCCGACGTAGGCCTTGCCGTCGTACCCGGCAAGGCTCTGCAGGCTGCTGGCGTCGGCGCTGCGCAGCGTGAAGCGGGTCTCGCCGCCCTGGCTCTCGAATCGCCCGGCCGGCCAGTACTGGCCGTTGTTGCCGAGACTGATCGTGTTCGGCCGCTGGCCGTCGAGCGCCGCCGCCAGCTTTTCTTCGAAGCCGGGGGCGCTGAGCGTGAGGTCGAAGGGGGAGAAGTACTGGATCGAGAGGTTCCAGCTGCCCGTCGGCAGGCTCAGCTCCTGCGAGGTCTCGGCGCCGGTACCGAGGACGTTGCCCTCCTTCCAGGCCGCTTTCGGCCCGATCACGGCGCGCGGGAACAGCGAGGCGCGGCCCGAGTTGCCGAGCAGGATCCGGATCTCCGGCGAGGCGCAGTCGGCGAGGGCGCCGGCCTCGGTCCCCTCGAGCAGGACGTGGCGGTTCTCCGGCGCCGACCCGGTCCGTTCCCAGAGCACGAAGGAGGGAGTGGTGGCGATCCGCTTGAAGTTCGGCGGCGCCTGGCTGTTCCAGGCGGCGCGGCTGGTGACGACGTAGGGGAAGCGATCGAGGGTCGAGCGGTTGAAGGAGTCGAAATCGATCGGGCTGTAGGCGTCGCCGGTGTCGAACGGCTTTTCCGGGCTGGGGGAGACGTCGGGGTCGGGGAACTCGACCAACGGCACGTGGGTGTCGGCCCCGAGCAGGTTGTAGGCCGCGTAGCGGTCCTGACCGGCGTAGAGGACCGGCTGGCCGTGGACGATCGGCAGGAACGCCTCCAGCTCGCCGCCGTGCCCCGACGGCCCCACCGGCGCATCCCGCAGCACCAGGAAGCTCGAATACACCGCCCCCGCCACGAACGTCACCGCCAGCGCCCCCCAGGCGAGCCCCAGTGCCGGCGAGCGCCGCTTCTCCCCGCCCGTGGTTGAGCTTCGTTCCGCTATGCGAGACGAACCTCGACCACGCCAGAGCGAGGGGAACTCCCAGAGCAGGGGTTTGATCGCCACGAGCATCGCCAGCGGCGCCGCGATCATCAGCGCCTTGGCCTGGGAGTAGTCGCCGCTGGAGGGGAGCGAGGCGAGGTAGAGCGCGCCGCAGGCGCCGAGCGCGATCGGGATCGTCGCTTCCCGTCGTGCCACCCACCAGGCGACGCCGACCAGCAGCGCCAGGACCGCGATCGCCCCCGCCAACCCCGGCAGGTCGGCACCGCCGGCGGCGTCGAGGCGGTAGTTGGAGGCGGGCCAGACGCCCAGCGCCTCGACCGGGTTGACCGGGCCGTAGGTGTTGCTGCCGGCGACTTTGTTGAAGCTGCTGGCGAACCCGAAGGGGCCGACCAGAGCCAGCATCGCGAGGCCGGCGAGGACGACGAGCGCGAGCAGCGTCGTCGGCCGCAGCAGGAAGCGGATCAGCGTCCGCGGCCGCAGCGCCCGGCGCACCGCCGGCTGGGTCAGGCTCCAGAGAACGAGGATCGCGACCGGCCAGGCGACGCCGGCGAAGCTGTAGGAGAAGAAGATGCCGCCGGCCAGCGCGAGCCCCGGCAGCAGGAACCCCACCCCAGACACCGCTCGCTGTACTCGCGGTTGAGTGTCTGTGGAGGGGTTCCTGCTGCCGGGGCTGTCCGGCGCCTTCGTCTGCTGCTTTGAGAAGGTCGTCAGCCAGATCGCGAAGGCGAGGACGAAGAGCGCCTCGGCGGTCTCCTTGAACGCCGCCTGGGCGTAGTAGGAGGCCGCGAGGTAGGGGAGGGCGACCAGGACCGCCGCCAGCAGCCGCCGCCCGGGCCGCATCTCGGCCAGCGCCCCGAGGGCGGTGAGGCCGGTGAGGACGCCGATCGCGACGATCTCGCCGATGAAGGCCTGGCCGAGGCCGATTCCCGGCACCGCCGCCGTCGCCACCGCGAGGCCGTGCGGCCCCAGCGGGTAGCCGGCGTCGGGCGAGGGCCCGAAGCCGCTGCGCAGCCACTCGGCCCAGGCGAGGTGGAGGCCGAGGTCGTTGTTGAACCCGACCCCGAGCAGCCCCCAGCGGCCGCTGATCGCAAACGGGATCGCCAGCACGACGGCGACGACGAGGGCCACCGGCAGCCCCGTCCGCAGGGCTCCGTCGAGCTCGTGCTGACCGCGCCAGACGAGCGCCGCCGCGACCAAGAGCAGGAGGACGACGCCGAGCGTGGCGCTGGTGCCGTGCCCGGGCGCCCGCGCCAGCGCCCCGGTCACGGTCAGGATCGCGGCGAAGCCGACCGCCGGCTCCAACCACGACCAGCGCCGCCGCCCCGCCAGCGAGAGCAGGGCACGGCCCACCAACAGCGAGGCGGCACAGATCAGCGCCGCCGAGGCGTAGGTCCCGATCATCAGGGACGGCAACTTACGTCAGTTGCTCAGAGCTTGTCGGCGGCACGCATCAAGGTGTCGCGCAGGTTCTCGCCTCGCAGCGGCCGCTCGTGCCCGGCGCCGACCACCTTCGGCTCCAGCGCCGCCAGCTTGCGGACCGACTCCTTCGCCTGCTGGTGGTCCCAGGCCCAGGCGGGGTGGGGGACGCTCGCCTCGCCGTGCGGGAGCGGTTTCAGCCGCGCCGAATCGACCAGGTAGACGGTGTCGGAGACCAGGGCGAGGCGGTCGCTCTCACGCCAGAGGCCGATCAGGCCCGGCGCGTGCCCGGGGAAGTGGAGGACCTCGAAGCCGGCCACGGTGTCGCCCTCGCTGACGGTGCCGTCGATCTTCACGGCGCCGCCGTCCCAGCGCCGCAACAACGGTGGGTAGATCCAGCGCACCGGCGCCACCGGCAGCTCCGAGAGGTTCATGTAGGGGGCGATCGCAGCGTCGCTTTCGGCGTCGGCTACCTCGTCGGGATGGCAGAACACCGGCACGCCCATGTAGGGGGCGCTGCCGCGGTGGTCGGCGTGGGCGTGCCCGAGCACGACCCGCTTCAGGCCGCCGAGCTGCTTCGCCTCGGCCGCGGCCGCCTTGCGCATCGACTTGGTGCCGGCGTCGAACTGGACGACGCCGCCCTCCTCCTCGAGGAAGTAGATGTTCATCGCCCCGCGGAAATCACCGCGCAGCAACCAGACACCGTCGGCCACCCGCTCCAGTCCCATGATCCATACCCTAAGCGCCGTGCCCTGGATCTGGAAGGCCGGAATGGTGATCCTGATCGTCTGCCTGATCGCCTCGATCGGGATCGCGATCTGGCGCCTCTCGACGACCCCCACCGAAATCCTCGGTGACGGATTTCACGGATTGCCGGCTCAGAAGAGCCGATAGTCGCCCGATGCGGGCGACTGCTGCCGATTCCGCGACTAGTATCAATCCCGTTCAAGCGACCGATCCAAGGGAGGCGGGCGTGTTCACTCGTATCGTGGTTGGAACCGACGGTTCGGAGACCGCCAAGGGCGCGGTCGATCAGGCGATCGAGCTGGCCAAGGTCTTCGGGGCCTCGCTCAGCATCGTCAGCGCCTACCAGCCGGTGTCCGGACGCCGTGTGCAGGGCGAGCAGGCCGATGCCCCGGCCGACGTCCAGCACGAGATCGGCCCCCGCGAGGACGTCAACCTCGTGCTCGAAGCGGCTGCCGCTGACGCCCGTAAAGAGGGGGTCGAGGTGCAGACCCACCCGGTCGAGGCCGACCCTGCCGACGCCATCCTCAACACCGCCGAACAGGTCAACGCCGACCTGATCGTGGTCGGCAACAAGGGGATGACCGGCGCCCGCCGCTACCTCCTCGGCAGCGTCCCCAACAACGTCTCGCATCACGCACCGTGCTCCGTAATCATCGTCCGCACGACCTGACCTGAGGGCGCCTGACCGGCGCATCTCGGCGTCCTCGGTCGCTCGCGTGCAGAGCACACGGCGCTCCCTGCGTCCTTGATCTGCCTGGTCAGGCGCCGTCACGCGGCGCGTCCGTCTCCGGTGGCTCAGGAATCCGGGATGAATTCCGTGGCGCGGCCGGCGTCAATGAGCCCTGCCCCCTGCTGAGTCGTTGCCAGGCCGAGGCTGCGGGCGGTCGTCCGCAGCCGCCGCGTCACCGCCTGGACCCGCGCCTTCGGGCTCTTCTGCTTGCCCAGCACGCCGCTGGCGAGGACCATCGCGGCGACGCCGGAGACGTGGGCGGCGGCCATCGAGGTGCCGACGTAGTTCGAGGGGATGCCGAAGACCGAGGTCGAGCCCGGTCTCAGCGTCACCTGGTAGATCGGCCGGGCCGAGATCGAGGGGCAGCCGCTGACCGGCATGCCGCCGCCGGGAGCGACGACGTCGATCGCGGACCCGGCCAGCGAGTAGTCGCCGAGGCAGCCGCCCTCGGTGGTGCCGCCGACGCCGATCACCCTGGGCCCGGTCGCCGGCTCGGAAACGCAGGCCTCGGAGCCGATGTTGCCGCCGGAGGCGACCGTGACGACGCCGTGGTCATACGCTTCGCGCAGCGCTTCGTCGACCACCGGCACCTTCTTGTGACAGCCGAAGTTGAAGCTCATGTTGATCACCTGGGCGCCGTGGGAGACCGCGAACCGGATCCCCTTCGCGATCGTCGTCGCATCGCCGCGGCCGTGGGCGTCGAGCACCCGCACCGGCATCAGCTTCGCCCGGTAGGCGAGGCCGGTGAGCGCGACCCCGTTGTCGGTCTTCTCGCCGATCGTGCCGGCGACGTGCGTGCCGTGGCCGTTTTCGTCGAGCGGCACCGGATCGCGGTCGACGAAGTCGTAGCCCCTGGCGAACTGGCCGGAGCCGAAGTCGGGGCTGCGCAGGAACCTGGTGCCGTCGGAGCGGTAGGCGACGCCGGTGTCGAGGATCGCGATCGTCACCCCTTCGGCGCCCGTCCGCCCGACTTCTTCGAGGTGGCGCCAGGCGTCGATCGCGTCGATGCCTCCCGGTGAGATCGGCAGACTCGCCGTCGCCGTCCCCTCCCAGTTGAGGAAGTTCCACTGCTTGAACGACCAGTCGCCGGCGCTCAGGGCCGCTTCCGCGGCGCCGCCGAGGGTGCCGGGGTCGTCGGGGACTTCGAAGGCCGACGCGGTCGCGATGTAGTTCGGCAGCGCGTACTCGACCCGTGGGTTGCGGCGCAGGGCGGCGGTGCTTTCGCGCACGCTGGTGCCGGCCGGCAGCGCCAGTCGGTGGCCGACCGCCTCGCCTTCGAGCTTGACGACGAGCTGGCGAGGGGCGAATTCGCGCGCCGGGGCCAGCCCGGTCTGCGCCGCCGCCGGCGCGGCGAGGACGGTCAGCGCCGCGAGCATCGCCGCGGCAACGGCTATCGGAAGCAGTCTTCTCATCTCATTCGTGGGCTCGCCGGACCACTAGGGCGCTGCTGGCGAGCTCTAAGTGGCTAAACACCGCATTACCGGCGAAGTTGTAGGGGGACATACTCCCCGATTGATGAACTCCTCCGCCCCGAATTCGGCTGACTGGCCAGCGATGGGCATCGCCCTCGAGCAGGCGCGCCTCGCCGAGGGCCATGGCGACGTCCCGATCGGCGCCGCGATCCTCGCCGCCGACGGCTCCCTGCTCGCCGCGGCCGGCAACGAGCGCGAGCTGCGCCGCGACCCCACCGCCCACGCCGAGATCCTCGCGATCCGCGCCGCCGCCGAGGCGCTCGGCGGCTGGCGCCTGCCGGGCACGACCCTCTGCGTCACGCTCGAGCCCTGCGCGATGTGCGCTGGCGCGATCGTCCTCGCCCGCATCCCGACCGTCGTCATCGGCGCCCCCGACCCCAAGGCCGGCGCCGCCGGCAGCGTCCTCGACGTCCTCGCCGAGCCGGCCCTCAACCACCGCCCCGAGGTCCGCACCGGCGTCCGCGAGGACGAGTGCGCCGCCTTGCTGCGCGAGTTCTTCTCATCTCGCCGCTTCAGGTCCCAAAAGCCGTGACCAAGGTGGCCCTGCCGCCGTGGGCTTTGCCGCTCGCGGTTTCCCACGGATAGAGCACAGTGGCGGTGTATTTCACCGCTGCCGTCGGTGCGAATTTGATCGTCACCGTGCAGGTTGCGTCTTTTTTGAATTCGTTACCGCTGCAGGTGTCGGCGCTCTTGGTGAGGATCCCGGCGCTGCCGACGATCTGCACGGTGGCGAATTTGACGTTCTCTTTGCTGATGACCGTGAGGGTGACCGGCAGCGTGTCGGAGTTCCCGACTTTCGTCCCTTTGAAGTCGAGGAAGACGACAGGGTCGGCTTTGAGCGGGGACGGCGCCACGTCCTGCCCCGCGCTCGGACCCGAGGCCGCCATTTCATATTTCCCTTCCAGGGTCGCCGCTTTGCCGGCGAAGGTCAAGCTCGTCCCCGCCTGTTCGGCGATTGCGGGCGAGAAGGTGAGCGGCTGGCTGACCCGTTCTCCCGGTTCGATTTCGCCCGCGAACGTGCCTGCTACGGGAAATTCACCTGCAATCGCGCAGGATTCGATTTTCACCGTGGCGAATTTGCTTTCGACCGGCGAGTAGCGGTTGAAGATCTGGGTACCGGAGGTGATCACCTCGGTGCTCGAGTTGAGGCTGATCGGTTCGGTCACTTTGCAGCCGGGCGGCCCGGACGCTTTGCAGCCGGTACTCAGTTTGAGGGTCGACGCCCCTTTCCCTTCTGGCGTGATCGTGCTGCTGCTTAGTTCCGCTTTTTCGCAGCTGATCGTGACTTTGGCCCCGGCGATCGTCGTCGCCAGTTTGAAGGTGCCGCCCGAGCCGCTGATCGTTTCCGAGCTGCCCAGACCGGAGAGCTGCAGTTCTTCGAGCTGCCATTCCCATTCCGCCGCGGCAACCGCGGCACCGACCGCCGTCACCGTCAAGGCGACCAGGAAGGCCGCGATCGAAAGCCTGGTTCGCCGCTGCCGCTGGTTCATCGCTTGCTCCAGTCCGTCGAGGTCGATGGAAACCCAACTCGATTGGACCACACCGCAAGCAATTAATCAAGAACTTCTAATTATTCTCTTACGAGAGCCGACGAGCGGCTGGACCGGGCCTTCCAGCGGAGAGGGTGGGATTCGAACCCACGAGGCGGGTTAACCCCGCCCACGCGATTTCCAGTCGCGCTCCTTAAGCCACTCGGACACCTCTCCGGGGTGCTGTCGGAAGCCTAGCTCGACGCCTTGGAGGTCGGCGATCAGGCTCAACCGAGCGCGAAGGGCTGCAGCTCGGCCGCCACGTCGCGGTAGTCGTCGAGCGAGATCACGATCGCGTCGGCCTCGGGGATCGGCATCGTCGCTGGGCGGTGGCCGCGCAGGCGCTCGTGGCTGCAGACGACGTAGCACCACTCCATCAGCCGCAGCCGCGCCTCGGGGTCGATCTCGAGGATCGTCGCCCCGACCAGGAAGCTGCCGTCGACCTCGCGGCAGCTGCGGACCTTGACCTGCGCCGCGACCTCGTGCTTGGCGCCGCCGGCGTCCTCCAGCTGCAGCATCACCGCCGGGCTGGTGCCGACCTCGATCGGGGCGTCGGCGACGAGACCGACGCCGGCCGCGCTGGCGTCGACGAGCCGGGCGGGGGTGTGCGTGCCGTCGAGGTAGCAGTTGGCCTCGGCGTCGCCCTCGAAGCGGTAGACGATCCGGCGCTGGCGGCGATGGCCGACCGCCCATGAGGTTTTCAGCAGGCGGCGCAGCTCGATCAGGCCCAGGGCCGCGACGATCACCGCGGCGATTCCCGGCATGTCCGGCAGCGGGCCGACCCCGACGAGGTCGAGCAGGCGCATCACGGTGCCGACCCCGATCAGGACCGTGCAGAAGAGGACCAGGTGGAGCTTGCCGAGTGCCGCCAGGCCGCCGCGGTCGGAGCCCTGCTTCGGCGTCACCTTGAAGGCGGTCTTGCTGGGCTTGACGATGCAGCGCAGAGCGCGGGTGTAGATCTCCATCGTCAGCAGCTCGTAGTGGGCGGTCTCCGGGATCCGCATGTAGCCGCGCGCCAGCGCCATCCCGGCGCTGAGGTTGAGCAGCACCGAGGGCAGCCAGAGCGCGGCCAGGGCGGCGATGCTGATCTTCATCGGCAGCTCGCCCGTCCACAGCACCAGGCCCAGCGTCAGCAGCAGCAGGAACCTCATCGGCGGCGCCAGGTAGGCAAGCAGGCTGGCGAAGTAGGAGAGGCGCTGCAGCGGCGTCAGCGTCCGCGCCCGCAGCGGTGACTCCGGCAAGGTGAAGACGGCGAGGTTGCCGCGCGCCCAGCGGTCGCGCTGCAGCAGGTAGCCGTCGAGGTCGTGCGGGGCCAGGCCCTGGACCAGGACCTCGTCGTGGTAGCGGCTGCGCCAGCCGTAGCGGAGCAGCCGGATCGTGGTGTGGAAGTCCTCGGCGATCGTCTCGGTCGCGACGCCGCCGATCTCGAGCAGCGCGTGGCGGTTGATCAGCGCTGCCGAGCCGCACCAGTAAGCGGCCCCGTGGCGGTCCTTGCCGGGGCAGACGACGCGGTAGAAGAGGGACTGCTCGTGGCGGCCGACCGCGTAGTGCTGGGCGGAGTCGTGATTGAAGAAGTCGTGCGGGGTCTGGACCACGGCCATTTTCGGGTCGTCGAAGTAGCCGACGATCGCGTCGAGCGCATCCGGCATCGGCACGTGATCGGCGTCCAGGACCAGGACCAGGTCGCCGTCGGTCCGCGGCAGCGCCGCGTTGAGGTTGCCGGCCTTCGCGTGCGAGTTGTCGGGCCGCGTCATGTAGCGGGCGCCGGCCAGCTTCGCGATCTCCTCCATCTCCGGCCGGCGACCGTCGTCGAGCAGGTAGGTCGTGTGCGGGTAGGTGAGGGACCGGCAGCCCGCCAGCGTCGCCATGATCACCTCGGCCGGCTCGTCGTAGGTGCAGACGTAGACGTCGACCTTGCGACCCGGGGTCGCCGCCGGACGCTCCGCCGGCGGCCGCGACCAGGAGAACCAGGTCAGCATCGCCAGCGCGTAGAGGCCGTAGATCTCGGTCGTCAGCAGCATCCCGAAGGCCAGCGGATCGGCGCCCTGGCCGCTCCACCCGATCCGCCAGGTCAGGTAGCCGAGGCCCCAGACCAGCGCGACCACGGCCAGCGTGCGCAGCAGCCAGGTTCGGCGATCGAAGAAACGCCCGATTCGGGTTTGCTCAGTGCCCGCCACCAAACCTCCATCGGCAGCGCAGCGGGCGTCTTTGAGCCCTGCATCCCTAAAATCGCCACCGAGTTAGTCCCCGGAGGGGTGCCGGAGCGGTTGAACGGGGCAGTCTCGAAAACTGTTGGCGTCGCAAGGCGCTCGTGGGTTCGAATCCCACCCCCTCCGCTGGCGCTGTTTGAGCGGCGCATTGCGGCGTCATCGGGAGCCCGTCGTGCTAACGCACTGCCGGGCTCCCTCTTCCTTGCACTGCTTGCTCAAACGACGCGTCGACCTCGACTGCTTTTGCCACAGCGCCGCTACGAGGGCGACTGAGGACTAGTTGCGAATGACGTCTTTGCCGGGGCCGCCGCTGACGTGGTCGTCGCCTGCGCCGGCGCAGATCAGGTCGTTGCCGCGCTCTCGAACTTGTGCTGTTTGCCGAGCACGACCAGGGTGTCGACGTTCTCGCCGATCCGGTTGACCCGCTGCGAGATGTCGTCGAGCCTCGCGTTCACCTCCTGCAGCTGCCTGAGGATCATCGCCGTTTCGGACTCCGGGAAGACCTTGGTCAGGCCGGTGACCCTGAACAGGTATTCGAAACCGATGCCGGCGAGTTTTTCGGGCGCCGACCCTGCCGAGCAGACCACCGATCAATTTGGTGGCGCTGAACCAGTGCCAGGGGCGCCGAGGCGAGCGGCAGTAGGCATTCGAGTCCTCTCCGGGGCAGGTGTGGCGCAAGAGCCCAAGCGACAAACCCGGATGTGGGTTGAGGTTTCTGTTCCAATCCCGGTGTCGGTCGGCCTGCCGCGGAGCTCAATCGCGGGGGCTGACTCCCCAGACGGCAATCGGCGGCGGGATCAGGAGCAGCGCCAGGGAGATCGTCTGGGCGATCGCGTCGCCGGTGTCGAAGTTTTCGAGGTGGCCGGCGTGGAAGAAGAGGTGGATCGCGGCGGATAGGAGCCAGGCGACGGAGACGGCTTGGACGAGGGTGCGGTCGAGGGTCCACATCGCCCAAGCGAAGAGGACCGAGAAGCCGAGGTAGAGGCCGCCGACGTCGGTGACGAGGTGCTCGTTGTAAGGGGGGAGCAGCTCGACCCAATGGGCGACGAAGGGGAAATCGTCGTAAAAGGTGTGTGGCGCGACCGTCGCGGTCAGCCCGATCGAAAGCGCCGAAATCAGGAGGACGCCGAGGGCGATGCGAGCGGCCTGCGGCGACCTCATGGGTGGGACTGTAGCTCAGTCCGATGCGGTTCAGCCAGCCTCGAGCGCCAGCTCCTCGCCGGCGGCTTCGTGACCCTCGTAGGGCAGCACGACGAAGTACATCAGCGAGGGCAGGAGGGACTCGAGGTCGGCGAATTCGCCTTTGCAGAGGCGGGCGTAGAGCAGCGCTTCGATGCCGCCGACGATCCCGGTCGCGGTGACCGGCGAGAACGAGCGCCCGTAGGGAAGCAGCTCGCGCGCCTGTTCGTCGATGCAGGTGGCGAAGGAATCGAGCAGCTCGACCCGGCGTTTGACCGCGTCGGCCGATCCCGCCCTTGCCTCGACGATCAGCGTCCTCGCCGTGTCCGGTTCGGTGATCGCGAAGTCGAGCAACGCTTCCAGTCCGCAGCGGATCCGGTCGCGCCAGACATCGCCGCCCTGCTCGGCTGCTTCTCCGACTTTGTCGCGCAGTCGTTCGGCGCTGGTGTCGAAGGCGGCGAGGAAGCAGTCCTCTTTGTTCGCGAAGTGCTCGTAGAAGGTCGGACGCGAGACGCCGGCGCGGTCGATCACGTCCTGGACGTTGGTGCCGCGGTAGCCGAGTTCGGAGGCCGCCCTCAGCATCGCTACGATAAGGCGCTCACGTTGAACGGCTCGAACGAGGTCGGAGGGAAGGCGACGGGCGCCGGAAGGAAACCGGCCCTCACTGCTCGCGAGAATCTCCACCGCCGCGTCAACCTGGTCGGAGGGCCACCCCTCTCCGATCGCCGCGATGAGGATCTCTTGGCTCAATTGGATTCGATCGGCAGGCACCCAGAAACTCACAAGTTTCTATTAAAAACGAGTCAAGTTTCCCCACGGTACCAGACGGGATCATCCTTTGTGCGTGACTTCCGCGTGAATGTGAGAACCGCAGGTATTCTTCAATCCATGCTCCCAAACCCCCCCTGGGAGCCGTGTTGAGCCCAAACCGGCCGGAGCTTCCCAAGGAGTTCGTCGCCAGTCACAAGCGCCGTCGGATGATGGACGCGATCGTGGATCTGAGCGCGGAGCGTGGCTACGAGGCGACCAAGATCGCCGACATCGTCCGCCGCGCCGGTGTCGCCCGCAAAACGCTGTACGACAACTTCGACGGCAAGGAAGATCTCTTCCTCGCCGCGATCGGGGCCGCCGTGGCCGAAGCCCAGGGACGGGTGGAGAGGGCCTGCACGACCGCCGAAGGTGTCTGGCAGAACCGGGTCGAGGCGGGCCTGGAGGCGTTTCTCGGCTTCGTCGCCGAGCAGCCGGCTCTGGCCCGGATGTGCATGGTCGAGGCGCTCTCTGCGACCCCCGCCTCAGCCGCCCGTTACGACGACGCCCTGCGTGGCTTCGTCGAGCTCCTGAAGCGGAGCACGCCGGCCGAAACAAGTCTTTCGGACACGATCGAGGAGACGCTGGTCGGGGGTGTCGCCTGGATTCTCAACCAGCAGATACGCCGCGGCGAGGCGGCGGAGGCCGAGGAGTTGCTGCCCGAACTGTCCGAGTTCGTTCTCTCGCCGTACCACGGTGTAGCCGAAATCGGGTCGATACCGCAAAGCGAAAGTGACAGTACGGTGGCAGACTCCAATAGTTAATGGATCGATTGCCCCGTGGCCGACATGGTCTCTCACCTGAGTTTGTCGCTCGAAATCAGCGCGAAAGATTGATCACCGGGCTGACCGAAGTCCTCTTCGAGGTGGGGTATCAGAGAACCACTGTGTCATTAATCGGCCAGCGGGCGTCCGTCTCCAAGAGTGACTTCTACAAACACTTCGAGAGTAAGGATGATTGTTTCTTCGCCGCCTACGAAGACGCGATCGAGCGGATCCGTGAGCAGGTGCTGGCGGCCTGCGGTAAGTACGCCAAGAGCCAGTGGCCGTCGCGGGTCCGGGCCGGGATCGAGTCGCTGCTCAGCACGCTCGCCAAGGACCCCGCTCTGGCCAGCATCTCGCTGGTCGAGGGACTGCGCGCGGGTCGCGGCGTCTACGACCGCTACCAGGCGGCGGTCGAGAGCTTCGTCGCTTACCTGCGCGACGGCGCCCCGGCGGGGCCGGGTGGGGAAGAGGTGCCGGAGGCGACCGACGAAGCCGTCGTCGGCGGCATCGCCTCGCTGCTCGGCAGGCGCGTTCTCGCCGGCGATGCGGAGCAGATCGACCAGCTGCTGCCGGAAGTGCTGGAGTTCGCCTTGACGCCCTACCTCGGCAGCGATGAGGCGCGGCGAATAATCTCTGCCGGATGAGCGAGCCGCAAAGCGCGGGGACCGCGACGCCGGGTGCGACGCAGGCCGGCGCGGCCGTGGGCGTCTTCCCCTCCCAGGCGCTCGCCGAGGCGATCGAGCGGGAGTGGGTCAGCTCCGGCGACTACCGGATCCGGCCCGAGGCGATCCAGCCGGCCAGCATCGACTTGCGGCTCGGCGACGTCGCCTGGGCGCTGCGCTGCTCGTTCCTGCCGGACGTCGGCTCGACGGTGGAGGAGAAGATGGAGGGTCTCGCCTTCCAGCGGATCGACCTCCGCGACGGCGCCGTGCTCGAGCGCGACCGGCCCTACCTGGTGCCGCTGATCGAGGAGCTGGCGCTGCCCGACGACGTCCGCGCCAAGGCGAATCCGAAGAGCTCGACCGGGCGGCTAGACGTCTTCACCCGCGTCATCACCGACGGGCACCACCGCTTCGACGACATCCGCGCCGGCTACCACGGCCGCCTCTACCTGGAGGTCGTCCCCCGCTCGTTCGCGATCCAGGTCAAGACCGGGCTCTCGCTCAACCAGCTGCGGCTCTCGCGCGGCGACGTCCGTCTCGGCGACGAGCAGATCCGCAGCCTGCAGGGCTCCCAGCCGCTCCTCTACAGCGGCGAGGAGGCACTGCGCCCGGCCGACGTCGGTCTCGCCGACGGCCTCTTCCTCAGCCTCGACCTCTCCGGCCCCGAGGATCGCGTCGTCGGCTACCGGGCGAAGAAAAACAGCCTCCCGGTCGACCTCTCGCGGATCCGCGCTTACCGCTGGAGCGACTACTGGGAGCCGGTTCATCCCGAGGCCGGCGGCCGGGTCGTGCTCGAGCCGGAGATCTTCTACCTGCTGCTCTCGGCCGAGGGGGTCTCGATCCCGCCCCAGATCGCGGCCGAGATGATGGCCTACGACCCGACCGCCGGCGAGCTGCGCACCCACTACGCGGGCTTCTTCGACCCCGGCTTCGGCTACGACCCCAGCGGCGGTCGCTCCGGCAGCCGCGCCGCGCTCGAGGTCAGGGCCCGCGACGTCTCCTTCATGGTCGAGCACCACCAGCCGGTCTGCAAGCTCGGGCTCGAGTGGATGCAGGCCCCCGCCGAGCGTCTGTATGGCGCCAGCCTCGGCTCCAATTACCAGGGCCAGGTGACGATGCTGAGCAAGCACTTCGCCGAGCAGACCGCCGGCGCCGCAGCCGACGTGCTCGGCGCCTAGCCCTCGCGCTGCAGTTCGCGTACCCGCCTGCGTTTCGAGACCAGCTCCGCTTCGAGCGTGGCGATCTCGTCGCGGCGGCGGCGGACGAGCTCGAGCTGGCGGGAGATGTGGGAGAGCGATTCCTCGAGCAGCTCGCGGCGGCGGCTCGGGTCCTCGACCCCCTCGTGCCACTCGCGGCGCAAGGCGGCGCGGGCGCCCTCGGCCGCGGCCAGCACCTTCAGCTCCTCGAGCGAGACGCCGAGCAGGTCCTTCAGCCGCAGCAGCTCGGTCAGGCGCTCGACGTCGGCCGCGGCGTAGGTGCGGTGGGAGCCGGGCTCGCGGCCGTCGGGCACCGGCAGCAGCCCGATCTCCTCGTAGTAGCGGATCGTTCGCGGCGTCGTCCCGGCCAGCTTGGCGACGTCGCCGATCCGCAGCTCCGCCCGAGCGGGCTTGACCGGGGAGGAGGTCGCCTCGCTCATGGGGTCGCCTCGATCTCCTCGCGGATCGCCTCGTCGATCGCGAGGCCGGCCGGGCGCCGCTCGCGGCTCTTGCCCTCGCTCGGGCGCAGCAGCGAGACCAGGGCGCCGACGACCGAGACCGCGGCCAGCACCCAGAGCGCCGTGTGCATATTTTCGATGAACGGGTCGAGCTGGGCGCTGGTCAGGCCCGAGGCGAGCCCGGAGAAGATCTTGAAGAGGACCGGTTTCGGCACCGCCGCGGTGACGATCGCGAGCACGAAGGCGATCGAGATCACGGCGCCGGTGTTCTGCAGCATCGTCCGCGCCCCGGCGGCGATGCCGCGGCGCTCGGTCGGCACGGTGCCCATCATCGCCGCCGTGTTCGGCGACATGAACATCCCCGAGCCGATCCCGACCAGGGTCAGCCACAGCATCCCCTGCCAGTAGGGGGTGTCGGCCTCCAGGGTCGTCATCAGGGCGAGGCCGGCGGCGGTGACCAGCATCCCCAGCGCCGCCAGCACCCGGGAGCCGTGGCGGTCGGCCCAGATTCCGGCGAGGGGCGAGGCAACCAGCATCCCCAGCGCCATCGGCGCCAGCTTGATCCCGGCCAGAATCGGGTCGTCGCCCTGCGCCCCCTGGTAGTAGAAGACGAAGATGAACATCAGCGCGAAGCGGGCGAGGCCGTTGATGAAGGTCGCCGCGCTGGCGGCCGCGAAGAGCCGGTTCTGGAAGATCGTCAGGTCCAGCATCGGCGCCTTGCCACGGTGCTCGATGAGCACGAACAGCGGCAGCAGGATGGCGGCGGCGATCAGGCTGCCGATCACGAGGCTGTCGTTCCAGCCGGAGATGCCGCCGCGCGAGATCCCGTAGACGAGCCCGGTCAGGCCGACGACGAAGGTGGCGGTGCCGAACAGGTCGAGGCCGCGGACGGTGTCGCGGCTGGCGAGCTCGCGCAGGACGAAGGCTGACCACAGCGCCCCGGCCAGCGCCAGCGGCACGTTGAACCAGAAGACCCAGTGCCAGGAAATCGCGACCAGGGCGCCGCCGAGGACGGGCCCGATCACGAGCCCGATCGCGGCGATCATCGTGTTCGTCCCCATCGCCAGCCCGAGCTGCTCTTTGGGGAAGGCGTCGGTGACGAGGGCGGGTCCGTTGGCGAAGATGAAGGCGCCGCCGATTCCCTGCAGGATCCGCCAGAGGATCAGTTCGGTGCCGCCGCCGGCGAAACCGGCGCCGAGCGAGGCAAGGCCGAAGATGACGAAGGCGCCGATGAAGGCCGGCTTGCGGCCGAAGAGGTCGGAGAGGCGGCCGGCGGTGAGGACCAGCACCGTCGAGCTGATCATGTAGGCGAGGATCACCCAGACCAGTTCCAGCAGGCTGGTCCCGAGCGCCCGCTCGAGGTCCGGCAGGGCGATGATCAACGTCCCCGAGTTGGTCGCCACCAGCAGCATCCCGAGGCTCGTGCAGGACAGCGCCCACCACTTGTAGCTCTCGTGCGTGGCGTCCCGCCCCGCGAACCTCTTCCTTACGTTCACGTCAAATAGCCTACCACCGCCGCCGAGGTTGCCTTTTCCGACTCAGGGCGACGGTTTTCGCAACCTCGGCGTAGGATCGGGCGATGGCTGAGCGGACTTTGAGCGTTTATCTCTCGGGGGAGATTCATTCGGACTGGAGGGAGCGGATCGAGGCTGGGGTGGCCGAGGCCGGGTTGCCGGTCTCCTTCTCGGCGCCGGTCACCGACCATGCCGCCTCCGACGACGCCGGGACTGGCACCCTGGGCGCGGAGGCGGAGGCCTTTTGGCGTGATCACAAGGGGGCTGGCGTCAACGCGATCCGGACCCAGACGCTGATCCGCGAGGCCGATGTCGTCGTCGTCCGCTTCGGCGACAAATACCGGCAGTGGAACGCGGCGTTCGACGCCGGCTACGCCGCCGCCCTGGGCAAGCCGATCGTCACCCTCCACGACGCTGAGCTCGACCACGCGCTGAAGGAGGTCGACCGCGCCGCCCAGGCGACCGCCCGCACCGCCGAGCAGGTCGTCGACGTGCTCCGCTACGTGATTCGCGGCGAGCTGCCCTGAACCAGGCTAGGGTGGGTTCGTGGCGGCGGAGGCGAACCGGGAGACGATCGAGCGGCTGTATGCCGCCTTCGCCGACTGCAACGGCGCCGCGATGACCGCCTGCTACGCGCCCGGGGCCCACTTCCGCGACCCGGCCTTCGGCGACCTCGAAGGCGACGACGTCGGCGCGATGTGGCGGATGCTGACCGGCCGCGCCAAAGACCTCGAGATCGAGCTGCGCGAGCACGACGCCGGCGAGGACAGCGGCTCCGCCCACTGGATCGCCCGCTACACCTTCTCGACCGGCCGCCCCGTCGTCAACGACGTCCAGGCCCGCTTCGAGTTCACCCCCGAGGGCCTGATCAGCGACCACGTCGACGAGTTCGACTTCCGCAAGTGGTGCAAGCAGGCGCTGGGCGGCGCCGGCGGCCTGATCGCCGTGATCCCGCCGCTGCGCAAGAAGGTGCGCGCCAAAGCCCTCGACCAGCTCGCGACTTTCAAACGGGAAGAGACCGGCTCCAGCATCTGACGCGCCCGTCCGAATGAAATGCGAACATATGTTCGTATGCGTTGGGATGAGCAGCGAGTCGACAACGACCTTCGTCTTCCCGGGGTGGGAGACGGCTCGGTCGTCCGCACCTTCGACGCCCCAGAGGCGATGGGGATCAACTTCCACGAGGTCCGCGCCCGCTCCGCCCTCAACCACGTCCCCGGTGGCCGCTACGGCTTCAGCTGGACGATCAACCCCTACCGGGGATGCACCCATGCGTGCAAATTCTGCTTTGCCCGGCGCACCCACATCTACCTGGACCTGAACGCAGACGAGGACTTCGAGCGCGAGATCGTCGTCAAGGTCAACGTCCCGGAGCTGCTGCGCAACGAGCTGGCACGGCCGAGCTGGAAGCGGGATCTGGTGGCGCTGGGGACGAACACCGACCCTTACCAGTGGGTCGAGAGCCGCTACCTGATGATGCCGGAGATCCTCGAGGCGCTGGGGGCGGCGGAGACGCCGGTCTCGGTCCTGACCAAGTCGCCGCTGGTGATGCGCGACATCAAGATCTACAAACGGCTGGCGAAGAAAGGGCTGCCGGTCTCGGTCAACCTCTCGGTTCCGACCCTCGACGAGGACGCCTGGCGCGCGACCGAGCCGCACACGCCGAGTCCCGCCGCCCGCCTCGACGCGGTCGCCGAGCTGCGCCGCTGCGGGATCGACTCCGGGGTCCTGATCGCGCCGCTGATGCCCGGCATCAACGACGACCCCGATCAGGTCCGCCCGATCGTCGAGCGCGCCCGCAAGGCCGGCGCAACCTTCCTCGGCGGCGTCGCCCTCCACCTCCGCGACGAGGTCAAGGACGTCTTCTTCGCTTGGCTCGCCGCCAAACGCCCGGACTTATTGCCCCGCTACGAGCAGCTCTACGGAAGCCGTGCGTACATGCGTCCCGCTGATCGTCAGCAAGCGACGCGAGCTGTGAGCGGATGGGGTCGGAATCGACTGCGCCGCTCGCTGGCCGACGGGTCTAAACCAGACGCTGTGGCAGGGGGTGGCTCGGGGGGAGGTGCCGAGAACGAAAACCTCGCCCGCAGGCGCCTCCCCCCGAGACAGGACCCGCTGCCCCAGAGCACCTTGTTCTAGCCCCCTTCGTCCAACTGCTCGAAGAGGCACTCCGACGGCTCTTTGTCGTCCCTGAACGAGTGAAACCGAGCCCCATGCCGGATCCGCCCGCTCGCCGCATGGTCATACCCAACCTCGATCACCAGCTCGGGCCGCAACGCGACCCACTCGAGGTCCCGTCCGCCGGTCCACCGGCTCGGCTCGGCGCTGCCGCTCTCGCCCGTCTCCAGCGGCGCCAGCATCGTCCGCATGCTCCGTTTCGCGGCAGCGCTGAAGCCGGAGATGTGGCCAACCGAGCGCAGCTCGCCGCCGTCGTAGAGGCCGAGGATCAGTGAGCCGACGGTGCCCTCCTCTTTGCCGGGCCGCCAGCCCATCACCACGCAGTCGATCGTCCGCTCGCGCTTGACCTTCGCCATCCCTTTGCGTTTGCCGGGGATGTAGGGGGCGTCGAGCTGCTTCGCCATCACCCCCTCGATGCTGCCGAGCCACTTCTCGGCCTGGGCCGTGTCGGTCGTCAGCGGCGTCAGCTCCAGGCCGGCCTGCTTGGCGATCGCCTCCAGGCGCTGCCGCCGCTCGGCCAGCGGCGCCTCCAGCAGCGACTCGTCCCCCTCGGCCAGCAGGTCGAAGACGATGTAGCCGGCCGGGATCTCCTGCGAGAGCAGTTCGATCCGCGACTGCGCCGGGTGGATCCGTTCCTGCAGGGCGTCGAATTCGAGGTTGCCGTCGGCGTCGCGGATCACCAGCTCGCCATCGAGCACCCAGCGGCCGGGCGCGAAGCCCAGCTCCGGGAAGTAGCGGCGCAGCTCTTTGCCGCTGCGCGACTGGATGTAGAAGTCCTCGCCGTCGACGAAGACGATCGCGCGGAAGCCGTCGAGCTTCGGCTCGTACGCCCACTCCTCGCCGAGCGGCAGCTGTTTGCGGGTCAGCGCCAGCTGCGGCTTGATCGGCGGCGAGAGCGGCAGGTTCACTGCGCCTGCAGGCTACCTCGCCGCTCGCGGCTCTCGCGCGGGTCGGGGACCGGCACCGCCGCCAGCAGTTTCTTCGTGTACGCGTCGACCGGCCGCTCGCAGACCTGGTCGGCGCTCCCCTCCTCGACGATCTTGCCGTCGTGCATGACCGCGATCCGGTCGGAGATGTGGCGGACGACGCCGATGTCGTGGGCGACGAACAGGTAGGTGAGCCCGAACTCGTCCTGGAGGTCGTCGAGCAGGTTGATGATCTGCGCCTGGATCGAGACATCGAGCGCCGAGACCGGCTCGTCGGCGATCACCAGTTTCGGCTGCAGCGCCAGCGCCCGGGCGATCCCGATCCGCTGCCGCTGGCCGCCGGAGAACTCGTGCGGGAAGCGGTTGTAGTGCTCGGTCTGCAGCCCGACGCGGTCGAGCAGCTCGTTGACCCGCTTGCGCAGCTCGCTGCCTTTCGCAACGCCCTGGCGCCGGAGCGGGTCGCCGACGATCTGGCCGATTCGTTTGCGCGGGTTCAGCGATGCATACGGGTCCTGGAAGATCATCTGCATCTCCCGCCGCAGCGGCCGCATCTGGCGCCGCGAGAGGCCGGCGATCTCCCGCCCCTCGAACTTGACCGAACCCGAGGTCGGCTTGATCAGCTGCATGACCGCCCGCGAGGCGGTGGTCTTGCCCGAGCCGGACTCGCCGACGAGCCCGAGGGTCTGGCCGCGCGGGATCGAGAAGCTGATCCCGTCGACCGCTTTCACCTGGTCGACTTCGCGATCGATCAGGATCCCGCGCTTGACCGGGAAGTGCTTGACGAGGTCGGTGACCTCGAGCAGGTTCTCGGTTGCCATCAGGCCGGCGCCTCCAGCCCGATCTGGCCCTCGACCTGGCGCTTGGTGCGCTTCTCCTCGGGTTCCAGCCAGCAGCGGTCGCAGTGCCGCGGCGCGTCGGTGATGCGCTCGCGCAGGTCGGGCATCTCGGCGCATTTGGCGAACTCGTGCGGGCAGCGGGGACGGAAGGCGCAGCCGTCCGGGAGGGCGAGCAGCGAGGGCGGCGAGCCGCTGATCTGCGGCAGCCGTTTCGGTCGCGGCCGGTCGAGCCGGGTCAGCGAACCGAGCAGGCCCCAGGTGTAGGGGTGCTGGGGGTCGTAGAAGATCTCGTCGAGGGTCCCCTCCTCGACGACCTTGCCGGCGTACATGACCAGCACCCGGTCGGCGACTTCGGCGACGACGCCGAGGTCGTGGGTGATCAGGATCGTCGCCAGATCGCGGTTGCGGTTCAGCTCCCCGAGCAGAGCGAGGATCTGGGCCTGGATCGTGACGTCGAGGGCCGTCGTCGGCTCGTCGGCGATCAGCACCTCCGGTTCGAGCGCCAGCGCCATCGCGATCATCGCCCGCTGCCGCATCCCGCCCGAGAACTCGTGCGGGTAGTCGTCGACCCGGCGCTCGGCGTTGGGGATCCCGACCGAGTCGAAGAGCTCGACGACACGGTCCCTGGCCTCGTCCTTGCCGACGTCGCCGCGGTGGGCGCGGATCGCCTCGACGATCTGGGACCCGAGCCGGTAGACGGGGTTGAAGGAAGTCATCGGGTCCTGGAAGACCATTCCGATGCGTTCGCCGCGAAGCTGCCGCATCGTCGCGTCTGAGGCGTCGACAAGCTCCTCGCCGTCGAGCTCGACCGAGCCCTCGATCCGCGCGTTGCTGGAGCGGGTGAGGCCGATGATCGTCTGCGCGGTGACGCTCTTGCCCGAGCCCGACTCACCGACGATCGCCAGCACTTCTCCGCGGTGCAGTCCGAAGTCGACTCCGTCGACCGCTTGAACGAGGCCGCCTTCGGTGGCGAACCCGACGCGCAGGTTGCGGACCGAGAGGATCGGGGCGGAGGTGCTCACGCCGAGGCCGTCTCTCCGAGCCGCACGCGCGGATCGAGGTAGGCGTAGACGATGTCGACGATGGCGTTGATGAAGACGACGAAGAAGGCGCCGTAGAGGGTCACGCCGATGATCGGCGGCAGTTCGAATTTGTTTGCCGCTTCCGCCGCGTAGCTGCCGACGCCGTCGAGGCTGTAGAGGACTTCGGTGATGATCGCGGTGCCGGCGATGGTGGCGCCGAAGTCCAGCCCGAACAGGGTGATGATCGGGATCAGCGAGTTGCGCAGCACGTGGCGGGTCATCACCTTGCGCTCGCTGAGGCCCTTGGCCCGCGCCGTGCGGACGTAGTCCTCGTTCATCACGTCGAGCATGTTCGAGCGCAGGACGCGGCTGTAGAACCCGATCGAGAGGATCGCCAGCGTGAACCAGGGCAGGATCAGGTGCTTCAGCCATTCCCAGGGGTCTTCGGTCCACGGCACGTACTGCGCGTTGGGGAAGATTTCGACCTTGTAGGTGAGGAAATAGATCAGCACCGGCGCGATCAGGAAGACCGGGATCGAGATCCCGGCGACGGCGACCCCGGTCAGCAGCCGGTCGAGCCAGCCGCCCGCCCGCAGCGCCGAGAGATAGCCGAGCAGGAGGCCGAAGAAGAGCCAGATGACGCCGGCGCCGATGCTGAGCGAGAGCGTCGCCGGGATCCGTTCGAAGATCTGTTCGTCGACCGCGATCCGTGGCTTGTAGGAGGTCAGTTCGCCGGTGAAGACCTTCTTCATCATCGTTGCGTACTGGACCGGCAGCGGTTCGTCGAAACCCCATTCCTCTTCGATGCTCTTGACCAGGATCGGGTCCGCGTTCTTGCCCGCCAGCGCCTGCGCCGGGTTCGAGTTCGGGATCACGTTGAAGACCAGGAAGACGATCACCGAGACCGCGAACAGCACCGCGACCATCCCGACCAGCCTCCTGGCGACGAAGCGGGCCATCAGACCGACGACCCTTTCGGCTCGACCATGCCGGCGTGGGCCTCGAGCCGGATCTTCGAGCGGGGATCGAGCGCGTCACGAAGCCCGTCGCCGACGATGTTCAGCGAGAGCACCGTCAGCAGGATCATCGCGCCGGGGATGATCGCCAGCAGCGGCTGGGTGGTCAGCAGCTCCTCGCCGATCGAGATCATCGTTCCCCAGGAGGAGTTCGGTGGCTGCACGCCGGCGCCGAGGAACGAGAGGCCGGCCTCGAACAGCATGTTGTTGGCGATCGTCAGGGTGAAGAAGACGATCACCGTCGAGGCCAGGTTGGGCAGGATCTCCGAGAACATCACCCGCAGTGGGCCCGCGCCCTGGGCAACGGCCGCTTCGACGAACTCTTTTTCGCTCAGCGCCAGGACTTCGCCGCGGATCGGGCGCGCGATGTAGGGGACGGTGAAGAGGCTGATCACGATCACCGGGATCCAGAGCGAGCCGCCGGCGATTTCGATCGGGCCGACCTTGAGCCCGCCGACGGCGAGCGCCAGGCCGAGTGCCAGGCCGATGAGGAAGACGGGCAGCGACCAGAGAACGTCGAGGGTGCGGGCGATGACGGTGTCGACCCAGCCCCGGAAGTAGCCCGAGAGCAGCCCGAGCAGGATCGCCGTCGCGGTGGTGATCAGGGCCGAGCCGATCCCGACCAGCAGTGAGGTGCGGCCGCCGTACATCAGCCGCACCATCTCGTCCCGGCCGAGGCGGCTGTCGGCGCCGAGGAAGAACTTGCCGTCGGCTTCGAACCACTGCGGCCCGATCGGCCTCCCTTCCGGGGTGACGACTTCCCGCACTTCGTCGCCGACGTGGAGTTTTTCCAGGGTGTGGGTCTTGTTCGGGCCGGTGTGGGCGACGTCGTTCGCCCAGAGCGGCGCTGCCAATACGAAGACGACGATCAGGACGAAGAGGCCGAGGAAGGCCACTGCCACCCGGTTGCGGACGAAGCGCTTGTAGGCGAGGTACCAGGGGCCGTGGCCCTCGGCCGAGACGCCCGCCGGCGCCGACGGGAAGCCGGCGCCGGGACCCGCGGCCGTGACGGCTTCGGGCTGGGGGTCGATAGCCACTTCAGTCTCGGTCCGGGATCCCTGGCCTTCTTATTCGTTGAATTCGAAGCTGGTCAGGTACTCGAAGAACGTCGGGTTGTAGATGATGCTGTCGAGATTGATGTCACTGGAGACGAAGGTCGACAGCGTCCGCGTCCCGTACGGCGCCCACGGCGCCAGTTCCATGTATTTCTTGTCGAGTTCCGCGTAGGCCGATTCCTGCTCGGGCCCGAGCTGTTCTTCACCGAGGTCGGCGATTTCCTTGTTCAGCGCCGGTTCGTCGATGTTGGCGAAGTTGCCGTTGTTGGTCGGCAGGATGCTTTCGCCCGAGAGCAGCGGCTGGAAGAAGTCGTTCGGGTGCGGGTAGTCCTCGAACCAGTCAGACCAGCCGGTGTCGAGGTCCGGGGTCGTCTGGTTGCCGATCACGGTGAAGTAGTTGTCGGCGTTGATGATCTTCAGCTTCGTGTTGAAGCCCATTTCCTTGAGAACGCCCTCGTAGTATTCGCCCGCTTCGTTGTTGGGGCTTTCGGTGTCGGTCCAAACGGTGATGTCCATGTCCGACGGGTTCGCTTCTTTCAGCATTTCTTTGGCTTTCGCCATGCTGTGTGGGTAGAGGTCGAATTTTTCGTAGCCCGGCATCCCCGGCGGCAGGATCTGGTGGGTGCCTTTGATCTGGCCCGAGTAGATCCGTTCCAGGGCGGCCGGGTCGACCGCGTAGTTGACTGCCTGCCGCACTTTGACGTCGTCGAACGGCGGTTGGGTCGTGTTCATCCAGAAGTAGTAGGTGCTGATCGTCGACTGGACCTTGAACTGGCTGCCTTCGTATTTGTCCTTGACTTCGGTGTAGCGATCGGCCGGAGGCGGGTTCTGCATCCAGTCGTACTTGCCCTGTTCGATGTCGTTGACCTGCGACTGCGGGTTGCGGATCACCGTGATCTTGGCGCCGTCGATCGTCCCGGTCGGGTAGTCCGGCATCGCTTTCGAGTTGTCTTTCGCCCAGTACGGGTTGCGCGCGTATTCCCAGCCTTTGCCCGGCTGCGACTTGGTGATCATGTAGGGGCCGGTGCCGGGCGGCGGGTTGGCCGACTGGTCTTCGATCGGCGTCCCGGTCGGGACCGGCGCCGCGAACATCAGCGCCAGCTCGTTGGTGAACGTACCGCTCGGCTTTTCCAGCGTGAACGAGACTTCCCCGGTCTTGTCGTCGGTTTTGATCCCGGCGATGTCGCCCTTCTTCGTTTCGGCGTACTTTTCGGCGCCGACGATTTTGTAGTAGAAGGGCGAGCCGCCGGAGCTGAGCGCGATCATCCGCTCGATCGAATAGGGGACGTCGGAAGCTTTGACCGGGGTGCCGTCGGAGTATTTGAGGCCCGGGCGCAGGAAGAGCGTGTAGGTCTTGCCGCCATTGCTGATCTTCGGCATTTCTTTGGCGAGGCCCGGTTCGACGATGCTGCCTTCGGCGCCTTCGGCGTGTTTGTAGGTGAGCAGTGGGATGTAGACCTCGCCCATCGCCGTCCAGCCTTCCGCCGTGTAGGAGAGGGCGGGATCCATGTAGTCGGGGAAGGAGGCGTAGGTCGCGTTGAGGATCCCGCCTTCCTTGCCACCACCGCCGCTCGAGCTGCTGGAGCCGCTGTTGTCGCTGCCGCCACCGCAGGCCACCAGTGCAACGGACGAGACCACTGCAAGTCCGATAACCGTGATGATCAATGAAAGCTTTTTCAACGTTGGACCTCCGGGTCGGACCTGACGGGCGAGCTACCTGGAATCAACTCCAGCACAACGTCTTCACCGCCGTCAAGCGATTGTGAACCGTCGCTTGCAGGCTTTTCTTGCCACCTGCTGCCAAGAAAAGGCATGGCGAGAAGGACAATTACGAGGACGCCTATACCCGCAACCAGAAAAGTCACACGCGGGCTGGCGACCGTTGCGATCAGGCCGCCGACCGCGAAGCCGACCCCGGGCATCGCCGCCCCGATCGACTCCAGCACCGCCAGCACCCGTGCCTGCATCCCCTGTGCGGTCAGCTCCTGCACGGCGCTGATCGCCGAGACCCACTGGATCCCGTTGCCGGCGCCGCCGACGAGCGAGGCGATGCAGGCGACCGCCAGGGTCGGCGCGGCGGCGAGACCCAGGTAGCCGATGCCGACGGCGACGGTGCTGAACAGCAGCAGATAGGCGAGCGGCAAGCGCCGGATCGCGGCGAAAAGAAGGCTGCCGAGGACCATCCCGGCGCCCCAGCTCGCCAGCATCAGTCCGTATCCGGAGTCGCCGGCGCCGAGCGTTTCCTTGACGTAGACGACCTCGACCGGGATCACCGCGGCGAAGAAGACGAAGGCGGCGCCCTGGGCGATCAGCAGCCGGCGCAGGACCACCTTTTCGCGGATGTAGGCGATCCCCGCCCGGACCCGGTCGCGCATTCGGCCGGGTTCCGGCTCGGCCTGGGGCAGGTTGCCGGCGGTGAACAAGATCCAGGCGATCAGGTAGAAGGAGATCGCGTTGAGGAGCAGCGCCGTCTGCACGCCGAAGCCGGCGACTACGAGCCCGGCCAGCCCGGGGCCGATCGCGGCGCCGCCGGTGAAGGCGATGTTGAGCAGGGCGTTGCCGGAGCGCAGCTCGTCGCCCGGCTCGAGCAGCGCCGCGACCACTGCCCGGGTCAGGGCGCGACCGGTGAGCGCGAGGGCGCCGTCGATCGTCGCCACCACGATCACCGCTGCCAGCGAGAAGTTCGAGACCAGCAGGGCCAGGCCGGCGAAAGCCGCCGCCTCGGCGCAGTAGATCACCGGCAGGGCGAAGCGCGGCGGCGGCCGCTCGCCGCGGGTGACCAGGATCGGCGCCAGCAGGGCGGGGAGGAAGCGGGTGCCGAGGAAGAGCGCGGCAGTCGCCAGGGCGCTGTCGGTGCGGTCGAAGACCAGCACCGAGAGGGCGATGATCCCCATCCAGTCGCCGAGCTCGTTGACCGCGTACGTCGTCGCGAGCCGTCGGAACTGCGGGCGTCGAAGGGGGTCGGTTAGGCCTCGGCTACGCATGGGTTTGTGGGCGATTTACTGCATTTCTGCACAAGTTTTCTCTCAGATGCACAACTTTCGGCAAACCTGTGCTACAAAGTTCCCAGCAATTTGGAAGTTCCCAGGATGCAACGCACCAGTTAGCGGGCTTCAACGACAAAGGAAGGGGATTGAGAAATGGGCTTTCGTCACTAGATCTTCCAAGCGGACCACTCACCGGTCCGCATCAGAGCTTCTTTGAAGGACGTCCCGCCTGGGGGCGTCCTTCTTGCTTTCGGGGCCATTTAGCCTTGACCTGCGTTCCCGGTCGCCGGCCCTGACCCTCTGCGCCTCTCGTTTTTCCCGCAATTTCCGTTTTGGGCGAATTTGGCCATGCGGCTAGCCAGCCTTGCCTAAAAGGGGCGGCAGCACTACCTTGAAGTTCGCAATTAGCGCGCTCGGCGACCCTCCGCCGCCGCGCAGGACATGGATAGGCGCCAGTGAAGAAGACCACCATCGGCGTATACCCCAAGCACTCAGAATCTATCTAGCAATGACCCCGACCCGTCCCACCCGCCTGGCGATCGTCGTCATGGTCGGCGCCCTGGCGCTGACCGTCGTCGGCGCGATCTGGGACGCCAGCTACTCGAACTGGGATCTGGGTCTGTTCGCCGTCCTCCTCGCCTTCTCGATCTTCAGCGACCTGACCGCGGTGCCGACCGACTCCAAGGTCAAGGTCTCCGGCAGCTTCCTCGCCCTCGTCGTCGCGATGGTCTTCCTCGGCGGCACGCCGGCGGCGCTGATCGGCATCGCCACGATCCTCACCGGCTGGCTGCGGTGGCGCGACGACTGGCACTACCTGCTGGACAACGTGCTCACTTACGCGCTGTTCCCGTTGGTCGGCGGCATCGCCTTCCACGAGGGCGTGAAGGCGCTCGATCTGACCGCTGCCGATCCCGCCTTCTACCTCTGCGTCTTCGCTCTCTTCCAGCTCGCCCTGGCCCTCAACTTCGTGATGATCGCCAGCTACGGCTGCTACGTCGAGCGCTCGAAGTTCTCGACCAAGCTGAAAGTGCTGCCGCCGGTCCTGCCCTCCGAGTTCGCGAGCGCGATGCTGGCCGTCGCCGTCGCCTACATCTACCACGAGATCGGGATCGCGGCGATCGCCCTCTTCGGCGTCGTCCTCGTCACCTTCCAGTACCTGCTCGGCCAGCTGCTGCTCTCCCAGCAGCGGGCGCGCGAACTGGAGCTGCGCAGCAAGCAGCTGGCCAGTTTCCAGGTCGGGATGTTGAGCGCGATGCTGCGGACGCTCGACCTGCGCGACCAGATGACCGCCCGCCACTCGGCGGCCGTCGCCCGCTACTCGCGGGCGATCGCCCAGCGCGCCGGCTACTCGCGGCGCGAGGAGGAGCTGGTTCACATCGCGGCGCTGCTGCACGACATCGGCAAGTTCATCCTCCCCGACCGGATTCTCAAGGCCAACGTGCCGCTCACCGACGAGGACTGGATGCTGATCAAGCGCCATCCGCAGCAGGGCGCGCGGGTCGTCTCCTCGCTCGACGGCTACGGCCCGGTGGCGGAGATCATCCTCGCCCACCACGAGCGGATCGACGGCAAAGGCTATCCGCGCGGTCTCGCCGGGGACGAAATCCCCGAGCTCTCGCGGATCATCTCCGTCGCCGACACCTACGACGTGATGACCGCGCGCGACTCCTACCGGACGCCGATGTCGAGCTACGACGCGATCCTCGAGCTGCGCCGGGTCGCCGGCAAACAGCTCGACGCCCGCTTCGTCGAGGTCTTCATCGAGCTGCTCGAGGGCAAGGACGTCTCCTTCCAGCACGGCGAGGCGGCCGACTTCGAGAAGGAGCTGGCGCTCGAATCCCGGATCGCCGAGACCGCCAGCCCCGACGGCGACGGCCAGGGTCGCTTCCAGGTCGCCGGCGTCAACGTCTAACCCCGCCTGTCGAATCCACAACGGGGGCGCCCTCGTCGGACACGGTGGCGGTAGGTTGCCGGAATGCGCGCCGTCACCTTTCAGGATCTCGAGCAGGTGCGGGTCGATGACAAGCCCGAGCCCGAGCTGAGCGCCGCCGACGACGTGATCGTCGCGGTTGCGGCGAGCGCCGTCTGCGGCTCCGACCTCCACATCTACCACGGCCGGGTCCCGGTCGAGGCGGGCTTCACGATCGGCCACGAGTTCGTCGGCACCGTGATCGCGGCGGGGGATGCGGTCGAGCGGGTCGCCGTCGGCGATCGCGTCGTCGGCTGCTTCCACACCGCGTGCGCCACCTGCACCCCCTGCCTGCGCGGCGACTACCACCGCTGCAGCAACGGCGCCACCTTCGGCCACGGCTCCCACCTCGGCAACCTGCAGGGCTCACAGGCCGAGCAGGTGCTGGTGCCGCACGCGAACATGACCCTGCGCAAGGTGCCGGAGGCGCTCAGCGACGACGTCGCCCTCTTCGCCGGCGACGTGCTCGGCACCGGCTTCCACGCGATCGCCAACGCCGGCATGAGGTCCGGCGACACGGTCGCCGTCCTCGGTCTCGGTCCGGTCGGGCTCTGCGCCGTGCAGTCGGCCTTTGCCGGCGGCGCCGTCCGGGTCTTCGCGATCGACACGATCGAGGAGCGGCTGGCGCTGGCGGCCGAGTTCGGCGCGACGCCGATCCACCTGACCGAGGGCGACCCGAAAAAGGAGGTCCGCGCTGCCACCGGGGGCGCCGGCGTCGACGTCGCCGTCGACGCGGTCGGCAATCCCGAGCCGCTGGCGCTGGCGATCAGCCTCGCCCGCGACGTCGGCACCGTCTCCGGGATCGGCGCCTACTCGGGCCGGGCCGAGATCCCGCTCGGCCTCGCCTGGCTCAAGGGCCTCGACCTCCGCCTCGGCGTCGCCAACGTGATCGCTCACGTCGACCGCGTCCTCGCTTTGCTCGAGGCCGGCAAGCTCGACCCCGCGCCGCTGGTCAGCCACCACATGCCGCTCGACGACGCCGCCGAGGCCTACGGCATCTTCGACCGCCGCGAAGCGCTGAAGATCGTTTTCACGCCGTAGGAGGGCCTGGCGAAACACCCGCGCGCGTCTGGCGGCGGCGGACACGGCGCGGTGCGGCGTCCTCAGTCGGCCAAATAGCGCTGCTATTCGGCCTCCCTGCGTCCTTGCCCCGCTTGGTCCGGCGCTCGCCAGCAGCACACGTGGGTTCCGCCAGGCCCTCCTATGGCGTGCCGCGCTTAGACGCCTTTGACGAGGATCGCGACGATCACACCGAGAAAGGACGCCTGGATCGCAACGCTCCAGCGTTTCGCGACCGAAATCAAACGAGCGATGAGTCGCGCAATCTCGTCCATTTCTCTCTCCGCTTCGTCTGGCCGGCGGTCGATGCCGTCGAAGCGCTCCTCGAGTCTCTCGTCGGTCCAGGCCATCCGCTGCATGGTGCCAGCTTGCCGAGCTGGATGCGACTTATTGTCTGCAAGTTGAAAATTCTCTATGACTTCTTCATCACGAAATTGCGCCCGTCGGCGTGGGCGCATCAGCCGGCAGCCGGTGGCGGCGGAACGTCTCTTCGACCCAGACGTAGCCGGGGCGGGAGCTGAGGCCCCCGCGGAATTCCTCCAGCGCCGGCGGGACCGGACCGCCGGGTGGCAGGGGTCCCTCCGCCGGCGTCACCACCGGGTAGAAGAGCGCGGCCGCGGTGAGGTCGGCGACCGTGAACGTCTCGCCGACCAGATAGTCGCCGTTGCCGGCTTCCAGCTCCGCTTCGAGCCGGTCCAGCGCGGCGACGATCCCGGACCGCGCCCTGGCGGCGGCGTCTCCGCTGCGGGCGCCCCAGCGGACGGCGGTGTAGCCGCGGGCGTAGAGGCCGACCAGGCCCTTGGCCTGGCCGAGCGGCCCGGGCACCGATTCGGAGGCGATCTGGGCGAACATCTCCGGCTCCTGGGTCAGCTCATAGAAGGGGAGGAGGCGGGCGTGAGGGCCGAGCTCGGTGTCGAAGAAGTCCTCCAGCTCGAGCGCGCGCGCCCGCTGGGCCGGATCGGCCGGGTAGAGGGGCGGCTCCGGGTGGGCAGCCTCCAAGGCTGCGATCGCCGCCGTCGAGTCGGCGAACCTGCGGCCGTCGAGCTCGAGGACCGGGAAGGTCGGCGCCGCACCGCCCGAGAGCCAGAGCGCGACCGGGATATGGACCCCGGGCAGGGTCGAGCGGCGGACGTGGTCGACCCGCTTGTGGTCGAGCGCCCAGCGCACCTTCTCGCTGTAGTGCGAGATCTCGATCTGCCAGAGAACCGGTTTCGAACCCGTCATCGCTACGCCCCCTTTTGCCGTTGCGCTACCCCCCGCCTCCTGCCAGCATAGGGGCGATGGCGCTCCTCAGCGATGCCGAGATCGAGTCGCGGCTGGCCGAGCTGCCGGGCTGGTCGCGCTCCGGCGAGGCGATCGAGAAGAGCTTCACGCGCGGTGACTTCGTCGGCTCGGTCGGGTTCGTCTCCAGCCTGGTCGCGCCGGCCGAGGGCATGAACCACCACCCGGACCTGGCGATCTCCTGGGACACGGTGACGGTGACGATCTCGACCCACTCCGAGGGCGGTCTCACCGCCGCCGACTTCGAGCTGGCGGCCAAGATCGACGCCCTCTCCTAGTCGTGGCGAAGCGGAGGAAGCAGCGCCGGGAGCGAGCGCCGCTCGTCACCACCGACTACACGGATCCGGAGGGGAACGTCCTCACCCTGCGCCAGTCGCTCAGCGCCGGCACGATCCGCAAGATCGGCGAGCCGCCGGGCACGGCGGCGGCCTCGCTCGAGGACGCTTGGCAGCGGCGCTCGGAGCTGCTGTTCGAGCGCCTCGTCGTCAGCTGGGAAATCGCCGGGCTGCCGCTCGACGACCAGAAGATGCTGCTCGGTCGCTACCGGATGGCCGACGCCGAGACCCAGCGCTGGGTCCGGCAGACGATCGCCGCCCACCTCGAGCAGTACATCCCCGAGCTGGCAGGCTGAGCCGCCTCCAGCGCGACGATGGCCGACGAGCTGAGGATCGACGAGGGCTTGGCGATTCCGCTGGCGGAGGTCGAGCTGCGCACCAGCCGCTCTTCGGGCCCCGGCGGCCAGCACGCCAACGTCACCGCTTCGCGCGTCGAAGCCGTCTTCGACGTCACGGCCTCGGCGACGCTGAATGAAGCCCAGCGGCAGCGACTGCTGGAGCGGGCGGGGCCGGTGATCACCGCCGTCGCCCAGGACGCCCGCGGCCAGGCGCGTAACCGAGAGCTCGCCCTGCAGCGGCTGGCGGAGCGGATCGCCGCCGCCTTGCGGGTGCCGCGGCGACGGCGGGCGACGAGGCCCACTGCCGCTTCGCGCCAGCGCCGCCTGGAGGGCAAGCGGCGCACCGGCGAGCGCAAGCGGGGCCGGCGGCGGCCTGGCCGCGACGACGAGTAGCGATGAGTCCGGGACTGCGCGGTGGTCTTACGGGTAGAGACTCACTGCAATCGACAGAGAGGAGTCGTGATGTTCGCCGAGACCAAAGCCTTCAGCAGCTTCGCGGTCGACGACCTTGGCAAGGCGCGCGAGTTCTACGAGGGGACGCTGGGACTGAGGGTCTCCAGCCCGATGGAGGAGATGCTGCTCTCGCTCGACCTTGCCGGTGGTGAGCGGCCGACGATGGTCTACCTCAAACCCGACTTCGCGCCGGCCACCTACACGGTGCTGAACTTCGAGGTCGACGACGTCGAGGCGGCGGTCGACGAGCTCGCCGCGCGGGGGGTCGAGTTCGAGCGCTACGAGGGGATGGGCCAGGACGAGAAAGGGATCTCGCGCGAAGGCGGCGGGCCGCCGATAGCCTGGTTCAAGGACCCGGCCGGCAACATCCTTTCGGTGCTGACGCCGTAGCTCAGGCGGGCAGGTCGTCCGGCAGCGGCACTTCCTGGGGCGGGCGGCCCTCGCCTTCCTCGTCCCAGCTCGCCCAGGCGATCCCGTCGCGCCCCTCGTGGGCGCCGTCGCCGCCGAGGGCGAGGACGAGGAGGTGGGCGTCGCTCGGGTTGGTCAGCTGTCGTTTCGACTCGGGGCCGACCCGGGCGAGGTCGCCCTTGGCGAGCACGTGGGGCTCGCCTTCGACGATCAGCGTCAGCTCTCCCTCGAGCACGAGGTAGACCTCCTCCTGCCGTTCGTGGCGGTGGACGCGAAGGCGCTGGCGCGGGCGCAGGCTGAGCAGGTTGATCCCGAAGCTGGTGACGCCGAGCTCACGGCGCAGCGTCTGGAAGGTGTCGGCATCGGGGTCGATCGCGGTGCGCTGGACGGCGTCGGTCATTTGGCTCCCTGCTGGCTTGCTCTGGCGTCCCAGACTCTATGCGGGGATTCGACATCGTCTCGTGCATTTGTCCAGGATCCGCCCGGTTGTCAAGCGGCGGGGTACTTGAGCCGTCCGCCCGCCGATCTCGGTGGGATGACGACGAAAGGAACGACCATGCGGTCCTCGAGAGGACGCTTGGGCTCGGTGACGACGATCTGCGCCGTCGTGCTCATGGCCACGGTGATGACGACCGGGCCGGCCCAGGCGGCAACCAACGTTTACCCGGCCAAAGGCGGCACCTTCACGGGTGGACCGCAGGGATGGCTGACCACCGACGCGAGCTGCAACGTGGCTCTGCTCTGCACCGCCGAAGGCGGCTACGACGGCGCCGACGGCAACCCGCCCGGGTCCTACGCTCTGAACACGACGATCGGGCTCAAAGTGATGAGCCTGTTCAAATCGACGATCACCTTCCAGTCGCCCGATTTCGCGGTCAGCGAAGCCGGCGACGCCACCCTGCATCTCGATCGCCAGTTCGTCTCCGGCGCGCTGGTCGACCTGGCGCCGGAAGTCACCTACACGGTCAGCCTGATCGACCGCACCTCCGGCAAAACCACCGAGGTGATGAAAGAGACGATCGCCACCCCCTCGTCGTCTTTCATCGGCAAAGACGCCGCGGTCAGCGTCAAAGCGGGCGATACCTACGCGCTCTCGATCAGGGCTGAAACCGGTTCGACCGTCGCCGGGACCGGGTTGATCGGTGGCACGACCAGCCTCCGCTTCGACAACGTCGCGCTCTCCGTGCAAACCACGGGTGGCGGCGGTGGCAACGGCAGCGGCAACAACGGCGGCGCCATCAGCAGCCAGCAGCTGCAGTCGCTGATTTCCGGCAACGGCAGCCTGATCGGGCCGGCGGTGCTGAAAGGGAACAAGCTCACGGTCAAGGTGCGCTGTCCCAAGAAGGTCGGGCGTCCATGCAAGGTCGCTCTCCAGGGCCTGCTGAAGAAGCGCAAGCCGGCGACGACGGTGCGTCGCGCCAAGATCCGCAACGGCAAGACCAAGAAAATGGTGCTGAAGGTGAAGCCGAGGGCGCTGCCCAAGGTGAAGATGCGCAAGAAGCTCCTCTTCAAGGAGACGGTGCGCGTCGGCAAGGCCCACGCCACCATCTACAAGCGGCTGAAGCTGGTTCGCCGCTAGGGCGCACGACCGCAGCAAAATTCCTCTCCATGGAGAGCCGCTTCGCCGTACGATCCGGGCATGCCCCTTCCGGACGGCGAGCGACTCTTCATCGGGGACGGCGGCCTGGAGACGACGATGATCTTCCGGGAGGGCTTCGAGCTGCCGGAATTCGCCTCGTTCACGTTGCTGGACGAGCCGGCCGGACGCGAGGCCCTGCGCCGCTACTACGGCGAATTCATCGCGATCGCAGCCGCGCACGGGACCGGCTTCGCGCTCGACACGCCGACCTGGCGGGCGAGCAACGGCTGGGGAGAGAAGCTCGGCTACTCGGCCGCCGCAATCGCCGACGTCAATCGCGACGCGGTCGAGCTGGCGGCCGAGATCCGGGCCGGGGTGGAGGCCGAGGGGCCGCCGATCGCCGTCTGCGGCGTGCTCGGTCCCGAGGGTGATGCCTACCACCCGGAAGCGGTCCTGAGCGGAGCCGAAGCCGAGGCCTACCACGCGGCTCAGGTCGAGGTCCTCGCCGCCGCCGGCGTCGACATGGTCGCCGCCTACACGCTCACCTACGCCGAGGAGGCGATCGGGATGGTCAGCGCCGCCGCCGCCGCCGGCCTTCCCGTCTCGATCTCGTTCACGGTCGAGACGGACGGCCGCCTGCCCAGCGAAGAGCCGCTCGGCGAGGCGATCGAACGCGTCGATGCCGAGACCGCCGGCGCCGCCACCTACTTCATGGTCAACTGCGCCCACCCGACCCACTTCGCCGGCGTCGTCGAGCGCGGCGGCCCCTGGCTCGACCGCCTCGGTGGCATCCGCGCCAACGCTTCACGGCTGAGCCACGCCGAGCTCGACGCGATGGACGAGCTCGACGACGGCAACCCGACCGAGCTGGCCCGCGAATACCGCGCCCTCGAGCCCCAGCTCCCGGCCCTCCGCGTCGTCGGCGGTTGCTGCGGCACCGACAGCCGCCACATCGCCGCGATCTGCGACGCCTGGCCGGGCTGACGATGGGCACGGCTGGTTTCGAACCAGCGACCTCTCGCGTGTGAATTGGTCCGAGCGATTGGCGCTCAGTGGCGACGGCTGGCGATGTCTAGGACGGGACCGGGTTTGCCGCGTTTCGGTGCTGGTCCCGCTGGCGCTGGCTGGCCGTCGCTTGTTACCACGTCTGTTACCGCGTCGGGACGCCAGGAGATAAAGTCGTCTTGTTAATGACTGGGAGACTTCGAACCAAACTCTTGGACGATCCTAGGTGATTCTCATCGTTGCATACGACCTCCACCAGCCGGGCCGTGATTACGCCGCGATAGAGGCTCTTTTGAAAAGTGCGAGGAGTTGGGCGCATCCCCAGGGATCAGTCTGGTTTCTGGACACCGATCGCGATCCTGCGTGGTGGCGCGACCAGCTCATGGGCAGGGGCGACTCCAATGACCAGTATTTCGTCGCTCGGCTTCAGCAGCACTGGGCCGCCTTCAGGTTGGGAGAGCGGGTGAACGAATGGCTTCAGTCTCCGACGCGAAGCTGGTGACATTCCCGGACATGAATCCGCCCTCCTCAGAGCTTGTGATCGGTCTCGTCGGTGCAGTGGGGACCGATCTTGAGCTGGTCTGCACTGACATTTCCCTGGCCCTCGACGCCTATGACTATGACGTTGAGGAGATTCGGCTGAGCAGGCTGTTGTCTGGTCTCGACTGGGGTGAGGACCTGAATGAGAAGCTTCCTAGCGAGCCACTCGACAAGCACATCTGGACCCACATGGATGCTGGCAACGCGCTCCGCTACATCTGGAATCGCGGTGATGCCTTGGCGCTGCTGGCGCTAAGCGAGATAGCCGCTATCCGAGCCGACAAGGGAAAGGGTCAATTTGGAGACGGCACCCCAGAATCGCTTGAGCGGTGCGCCTTTATCCTTCGTTCACTCAAGCACCCTGACGAGGTTGAACTGCTTCGCAGCATCTATGGGAGTCGTTTCGTCCTGATATCCGCCTACGCGCCAGAAGAAATCCGAAAGAAAGCGCTGACTGACCAGCTCACGAAGCAATATCGGTCAGAGGACTCTCGGGTCTGGTTCAAATCGGCCGAGAGGATCATTCAACGTGACGAGGCCGAGACGGAGGACGCGCCGAATCTTCCTCCTGGGAACCAAGGCTCCGCTGCTTTGGACAGTCCCTCTGGGGAGGACGCTTCATCAGATGACGCCGGTGTCAAGGAGTCCCGTTCGGGAAGTGGCAGAGCAATGTCGGGTCCTGAGACGGCCGACGTTGAAGCGGCAGAACACGAGGTCGAGATCCCGCAAAAGATATGGGGTCAGAACCTTCGGGACACCTTCCACCGCGCCGACATCTTTGTCGATGCCCGCGAGGACGTTGGACTGCGACAAGCAATTGAGCGGGTCATGGCGATCTTGTTCAGTCATCCCTTTAAAACGCCGAACAAGGATGAGTACGGCCTATTCGCTGCGGAAGGAGCATCGCGGCAGTCGGCGGAGCTTGGTCGCCAAGTAGGCGCGGCTATCGCGACTCCAAGTGGTGACGTGATTGCTCTTGGGTCAAACGAGGTTCCTAAGGCTGGTGGAGGGGTCTACGGGGAAAGCGAAGCTGAGGGCGGCGAATGTGGCATCGGCGGCACTGGCGATGGTCGAGAGTTTCAGAATTCTGTCGATACGAATGACCGGATGAAGCGCGAGATTGCCGTCGAAATCGTTGACGAGCTTTCCGCAAGGGGGTTTCTGCAAGGAGAGTCGGGCGAGGCCCAAGCCCCAGAGCTGCTGAGGGCGCTGGAGAGGACGAAACTCGGTGACCTCATTGAGTTTGGACGAGCGCTGCATGCCGAGATGGATGCGCTAATGGATGCTGCGCGCCGCGGAGTTTCGGTGAAGGGCTGCACCCTCTACACGACTACCTTCCCGTGCCACAACTGCGCTCGTCACATAATCGGTGCTGGGGTCATGCGGGTGGTCTATGTCTCGCCGTATGCCAAGAGCCAAGCAGAGGAGCTGCATTCGGACGCGATCGACTTTGCAAAGGCGAAGCCCCGAGAGGGCGCGGTCCAGTTCGAGCCGTTTGTTGGAGTCGCTCCGCGACGCTACCTAGACCTCTTTGAGGCGAGCAGACGGAAGGACGAGGACGGCCATGTGATCGAGCCCATTCCGTCCGAGGCGATCTTAAGTATCCCCGACGTTGAACTTGAGGATTTGAGACCGGAAATTCCGGGGTATCGGCAGCGTGAGACCTTGGCATTGGACTTCCTAAAGGAAGTCCTTGAGACAAGCGGATTAGGATCGCGCGACGAGAAAGGAGAGGGATATGGCGAGTCAGGAGAGTCGTAATCAGCAGCTTCGGCAGGCGCGGGAGAGCGTGAGGAATTGGCCTGCTGGGCTTCAGCGCTCAAGCGCGTCGCGTGAGTCGTCCCGATCGACTCCGAATCAAAGCGGGTCGTTTCGTCCTTCGCCAGCGACCGGTCAGCAGCAGCGCCCTAGTCGTTAACGCTTGCTCTTCTGGGACAGCGATACCAGGACCGATCGACTGGGCTTCCTTCGGGGGTCGTTTCTCTGTCCCCGAACATGGACCCGATCAGATTGCGCCGCTCCTCAGCCCTCGCCGCAGCCTCGAACTCGCCTGCGTAGACGCTGGCGGTGATTGCCGGGTTGCTGTGGCCCAGGTGTCGGGATAGCTCGACAAGATCGCCGCCGTTGGCGATCCAGGCAGCCGCGAAGGTGTGCCGAAACGAATGGAAGGTTGGCAGCGCATCGGAATCAATGTCGGCGTCCGGATCAGAAAGCTCCGGCCAATAGAGGTTGGCGTCATCGCCCAACGGCGGCGCTCATCGCCTGTCGAAGCGCTCGACCAGCAACGTTGCGGTGATCCAAGGGGGAGCCGGTGCGCGAGACGAACACGTAGTCATCGTCGCCGCTCTTGGGACTGGCGAGCTTGGCTGCGCGGAGCTTGGCGAGGAGTCGGGCAGGGACCACGATGGTGCGGCGAGAGCGCTTCGACTTCAACCGCACGTAGTCGCCGCGCCTGTCTAGCTGGTGGTCAATGGTGATCGTGCCCGCGTCAAAGTCAATCTTGCCCCAGCGGATTCCCAAGGTCTCGCCAAGGCGAAAGCCGGTCCTGGAAGCGGTGCGGAAGATCAACGAGTAGCCGAGCGGGTCCGGCCCGAACTCCTCATCCTCGCCTGCATCGTGAAGGTCGCAGACATCGCCAGCGGCAGCCGCCCGGAGAACACCGCGTAGCTGGTCGCGGGAGAAGTTGACGCGCTCCGGCTGGTCATCGCTCGGGCGCTCGCTGGATTCCAGTTCCCGGACGGGATTGGTGCCGTGCCAGCCCAGCCGTCGAGAGGAGTAGTCAAAGACGCGGCCGACGACGGTCAACGCGCCTTTGATCGTCGACGGCAATCGGATAGTCGGCCCGATTGGCCTGTAGCTCGTCGGGGTTGATCTCCTCGCGGTCGTAAGTCAGATGCGCGTTGAAGTTCTGAAGAGCGAGACCGAACTGCGCCGTTAGCGCCTCAACGGGGGCCTCTCCACCGAGACCCTTTGGGGTATCGGGGATGCCCTCAATGACTACTCGGGTCCCAGTCGGATCAGTCGTCTGCTCAGGGTCCGAGATCTCGACGTGGGCCAGCTCTCCGAGTTCCATCGTGATCGTGAGCGCGAGGTTCCGGGCCTCGTCCTCTGGGTCCTTTGCGACCGTCTTCCAGCGCATCCGATTTCCGATGCCGGCGGCCTTGAATCGGCCGAACCCGTCCTTTCCATGTAGGGCTCTGTTCTTCGTTTTTGAGACCTTTGAAGTTGGCTTCCAAGATCCGCCAAGCTGGCCGAAAGTCGCCTTGGCTTCGTCGAGAGAAATGCCGTGTCCGTCGTCCTCGTTCGGATCTCCTCGATGCCGTCAAGGTCGTTACGAACGATCGTCACCTTCACGTCCTCGGCGTCAGCGTCGAGGGCGTTCCAGATCAGCTCCGTAATTCCCGTAAGCGGAGCGGCTTTGCTGAGCCGCTCAAGGTGCTGCGGGTGAAGCTCTACGTCGAAGAGTTGCATCGGGTCAAGGAGTTTCGCAAGACTCTCGGCGGCCCGGTCTATCGACCCGGATTGACTGAGCCGGCAGCCAAATGCGAGGTCGGGGCGAGCTGACGGCCTACCTAAGCTAGCTCTGCTTCGTGGGTCTCGATCAGGAACAGCGCCATCGAGCCCGCGAGGTTGACGGCGAGCGTGGCGTGACGTGGAGCCGGGCGATAGCTCGTGCGCCCCGAACCATGAGCGTCGCCAACCTTGTTGCGGAGGCTTCCCAGACCGACGACCACTGAATGGCAGCCTCCAAGTATCTGCTTGAACGCCTGCTCGGTATGAGCTCCCGCCGATAGGTTCAGCTCCTTGCTCACCGCCTTATAGAGATCTGGCAGATCGGCGTTTGGCTTGTACTGAATCTGCCGGTCATCGAGGATCGTCTTTAGGGTGGACTCCAGCAAGGTTCGAGCCGTCGTGATCGCCCCGTCCGGATGCGAGTCGCGCCGGTCCAGCGCCCGCGACCAAGCCTCGCTGACCGACTCAGCGTTCAGCCGCGTGGCGGCCGACGTCACCAAGTCATCGGCTGGCATCTCCGCCTGGCCATGGAGGGCATCCAATACGGGATCTATCAACTCATGGGCTGCGTTGCGGCGAAGCTGCCACGAGCCTGAGCCCGTCGCTTTTGAGCGCAGATAGCCCCAGAGAAGGTCAGGGGTCTGATAGCGGCGCAGCGATTTATCTGCAACGCGGCGAGCGGTAGGAGATTCGAAAAGGCGCTTATGGACGGCCCGGTAATCCTTCGTGGGAACCTGCTCCGGCTTCCCCTCTGCGATCGTTATCGCGTAAGTCAGCAGCGTCGCCCCTGCTTCAGCCGCCCCAAGATCGTCATCTGCATCGAGCATCGCCATGGAGGCTGAGTTTAGGTCCGCCACCCCCTGTGAGCCGAGTGGTCAATTCCGCATCGATATAGACGGCGGAACATAGGTATGAGCCCCCAGAAAGACCCCCTTGGGTGGAATCAATAGGGGGGGTCAGGCGGGTGGTCGATGCCTGTAGGTGACGTGGAAAGTTTCCATTTTGTTTCCACATCAACGAAAAGATCGGTGAAGGCTCAGCAGGAAACGCCTGAAAGCTGGCTCTATAAATTGGAAAATCGGGGATGGGCACGGCTGGTTTCGAACCAGCGACCTCTCGCGTGTGAAGCGAGCGCTCTCCCACTGAGCTACGCGCCCTGGGCGGCGAATCTTACGCCAGGGCGGGCTGGGTTTCGGGGGGCTCGGGCTCGCTTGGGGCCTCGCTCTCCGAGCGGCGCCGCAGGGCCAGGCCGACGAACGGGTAGATCAGGGTCGAGAGCATCGCGGCGCCGACCAGGCCGGCCGCGGTCGACGCCTTCATGTGACCGCTCTCGATCGCGATCGTCGTGATCGCGACGACCAGCGGCAGCTCGGTCGCACAGTAGAAGGCGAGCGCGGCGCGGTCGCGGAAGGAGAAGACACGGCGATAGAGGAGCAGCGCCGGCACCCCGCGGACGATGAGGAAGAGGCCGAAGAACATGAACAGCTTCGCGATCGCTTCCGCTGATCCCAGCGCCGCAAGGTCGAAGTTGATGCCGCTGGTGACGAAGAAGAAGGGGACGAAGAAGCCGAACCCGACCGCGGTCAGCTTCGACTCGAAGACCTGCAGCTCGTGACCCTTCAGCGCCAGGCGCACGATCATCCCGGCGACGAAGCCGCCGAGCAGGACGTCGAGGCCGAGCTTGCCGGCGAGCAGGACGAGGCCGAAGACGAGGACGACGGTGATCCGGACCGCGAGCTGGCTGCTCGCCTCGAAGGTCCGTTCCAGCGCCCCCCAGCCGCGCCAGGCGTAGCGCACCGAGCCGATCGCGAGGATCAGCGCCAGGGCGATGAAACCGAGCAGGATCACCGACTCGTGCAGCGGGTTGGTGGTCGAGAGGACGAGGGTGACGAGCAGGATAGGGCCGAACTCGCCGGCGCCGCCGGCGGCCAGCAGGTAGGTGCCGAAGCGGGTCTTGAGCTCGCCGTTGTCGCGCAGGATCGGGATCAGCGTTCCGATCGCGGTCGTCGCCATCGCCGAGCCGGTGTAGAGGAAGGAGAGGACGATCCCCATCGCCGCGAGGATGCCGCCAAGCCCGTAGGCGAGCGCGATCGAGAGCAGCCAACCCCACCCTCCCAACAGCATCGGCTTGCCCTTGATCCGGTCGAAGTCGATCTCGTAGCCGGCGAAGAAGAAGAGCATGCCGAGGCCGAGGTTGGAGAAGAATTCGACGAACTCGTCGTTGTGGGCGAAGTCGAGGATTTCGGGGCCGATCACGATTCCGAGCATCAGCTCGAGCACGACGACCGGCGGCGCGAACTTCTTCGGCAGCGCCGCTACGGTGATCGCCGCGACCGCGGCGACGACGACGATCGCGAAGAAAGAATTGGTGTCGACGTCGATCACGCGCAGATCCTACGGCCGGCAGGGTAGGATCACCAGCGGACCGTGCTAGGCGGGGAATCAGCGGTGCCCTGTAACCCGCAATCCGCTCTAGCGGGGCCGAATCCCGTTCCGAGGGGCTGGCCGTCGGGGTCAGTGCGTCGCGGCGGCGTTGACGGCCGGGTCCTGCGCGACGTAGGCACGCGAATCAGGTCAGGTCCGGAAGGAAGCAGCCTTAAGCGGATGCCGCGGGTGCCGCAGGCGAGCCCGGCCCGAGCCAGAAACGACAGCCACGCCCGGTGACTTCGCTTCGAAGGCGGGTGCACGGTCCATTTTCAATCAATAAGTCGCTTTTGCATCTGGCGGATCGCGATCCGCCAGGTGGCGATGGCGAAGGCGACGAGGAAGGCGAAGCGGGCGAGGTCGGCCCACTCGAAGCCGAAGGCGCCGCCGCGGACCAGTTCGACCAGCTGGTGCAAGGGGTTGGCCTGGGCGATCACCTGGAAGAACTGGGGCAGCCCGTCGATCGGGAAGAAGGTGCCGGCGACCAGGAACAGCGGCGTCACGAACAGTGCCGTGACGTAGTTGAACTGGTCGATCTTGGCGACGGTCGCCGCCATCGCGACGCCGAAGCCGGCAAAGCCGAGGGCGGTGACGAAAGCGAAGAACGGGACCAGCAGCATCCCCCAGGCCGGGTCGAGGCCCCAGAAGAAGGTGACGACGAGCGGCACGCAGCCGTAGACCGCGGAGCGGGTCGCGATCCACAGCATCTCGGCGCTGACCAGCTCTTCGACGTCGACCGGCGCCGCCAGGATCGCTTCGTAGGTGTTCTGGAAGCGGTGCTTGACGAAGGTGCCGAACATCGCCGGCAGGGCGCTGGAGAAGATCACCGCCGTCGCCACCATCCCGGTACCGACGAACTGGATGTAGGGGACGCCTTCGACTTCGTCGACGAGGGTGGCGCTCAGCCCGAGCCCGAAGGCGAGCAGGTAGACGAGCGGTTCGAGCACGCTGGAGAAGGTCGTGCCACGCCAGTAGGTGCGGAAGTTGGCGACCTCGCGGCTCATCACGCCGGCGATCGCCGCTGGTTCCAGTCGTCGCATCTCCTTCACTCCGCTTCCTCCCCGGTCAGCAGCACGAAGACGTCCTCGAGCGTCGCCGCCCGGACCACGGCGTCGGTCGGGACGACGCCATCGGCGGCGGCCTCGGAGCCGACGATCGCGATCGCCGGCCCGGCCGGGCGCACGCGCAGGCCGGCGGCCTCGGCGTCGGCGCGCAGTTCGGTCAGCCGTTCCGGCGCCGCGTAGACCTCGGCGGTGTGGGTGCCGGCGTGCTCGGCGATCAGCTTCGCCGGGTGGCCGCGGCTGATGATCCGGCCCTGGTGCATGACCGCGACCTCGTCGGCGAGGCGTTCGGCCTCCTCGATGTAGTGAGTCGACATCAGGATCGTCGTCCCCCGCGATTTGAGCGCCCCGATCAGGGTCCAGAGCTCGGTCCGGATCTGCGGATCGAGACCGACCGTCGGCTCGTCGAGCAGGATCAGCTTCGGTTCGTGGACGAGGCCGCGGGCGAGCAGCAGCCGCCGGCGCATGCCGCCGGAGAGTTTGTCGACGGCGTCGCGGCGACGCTCGCGCAGGCGGGCGAGGTCGAGCGCCCGGTCGACGGCGGAGGCGACGTCCTTGACCCGGTAGAGGCGGGCGTAGACCGCGAGGTTGTCTTCGACGGTGACGTCGACGTCGAGGTTGTCGAGCTGGGGCACGACGCCCATTTCCGACCGCGCCGGCTTCGACTGTGCCGGCAGCTCGTAGCCGAGCACCCGCAGCTGGCCCTCGTCGGCGATCGCCTGCCCGGTCAGCAGCCGCATCGTCGTCGACTTGCCGGCGCCGTTCGGCCCGAGCAGGCCGAGGCAGATCCCTTCGGGCACGTCGAGGTCGAGCCCGTTCACAGCCGTGATCGGGCCGAAGCGCTTGACGACGCCCTTGAGTTCGATCGCTCCCACTCAGGCTGATGCTTTCAGACGGCCTTGTTCGCCCGGGCCGCGGGCCTCGGTCAGCCGCCCTCGGCGCAGGCGATCGCCTCGTGCGTGGCGGCGGCGAGGTCGGGGTCGCCGAGCTCGATCGCGGGCGGCAGCTCGACGTGGAGGTCGTTCGAGGGGTCGATCCGCAGGCGGGCGCCGGCGGCGGTGCGGGAATCGAGCACATGGCCGCCGCGGCCGCGGCCGTCGCTGATGAAGTGGAGGTGGTAGCCGGCGACCTCGATGCCCCCGACCCAGGCGGGGAAGCGGAAGCCGAGCAGCGTCCCGGCGACGTCCTCGAGCTCGAACACGTGCTGGTCGGCGACGACCTCGGTCAGCGGCCGGTAGGGCGGCTCCTGGCGCGGCACCGAGCGGGCGCGGACGAGGTCGAAGCGGCCGTCGATCCGGACCGCGCAGGAGGAGGCGTCGGCGGGGACCAGGGCGTCGATCCGTTCCAGCAGCTCGGGCTGCGCAAGCGGCTCCGCCAGCGTCACGTCGACGCTGGGCTCGAAGTTGGTGACGACTGCGAACGGGGTCAGCTCCTGCGGCCCGACCCGGCGCACGGCGCCGTCGACGTCGGCGCGGAAGAACTCGCCGTCGAGGGCGATCATCTCGCCGTCGAGGTGGTTCAGCGTCCCCAGCCCGAGGTCGCCGTGCTCGGCCAGCTGGGCGAAGCTGAGGTCGCCCTCGAAAGCGCCGTCGAGCAGCGCCCCGATCGTCGAGGCCTGGAAGAGGACGTGCGGGTCGTGCTCGGCGTGCAGGTCGGCGCGCCGCATCGACTCGACGTGCAGCGATCGGATCCAGCGCTCGTCCAGCACGGGCGCCAGTTTTCCACGTCCCGGCGGCGGTACCCTGCCGCCCGTGTCCGGGGGCTTTAAGCGCTCGTCCTGGTTCGGCCTGATCGGCGTCTTCCTCGTCGCCGCGATCGTCGTCGTGATCGCGACCACCACCGGCCAGGGCGAAGCGAACCCGAAGCTGACCCTGGGCTTGATCTTCGGCGTGATCGCGGTCTTCGTCATCACCCTGCTGGTGCTCCAGCGCTCCGACCTCGAGCGAGTCGCCAGGGGCGAGGAGTCGGCGACGAGCCGCGCCGCCGCCGAAGGCGGCCGCAAGGTCGAGAATCCGATGACGATGGCGGAGCCGGAGCTGTGGGCGGCGATGGCGGTGGCGCCGATCGACGCCGATGCGGTTCGGGCACGGAGCGAGATCTGGGACGTCAACCGCCGCAGCAACAAACTCGGCTTCGTGATCGTGATCCTGATCTTTCTTACGGTGCCGACGGTCTACCTGACCGAAAGCTTCGTGCCGCTCGTGATCGGCGTGCCGCTGATCGTGATCGCGGCGGTCTACGGCGCGATTCGCGCGATCGGTCCCGGCGGCGAGATCCAGAGCTCCTACGACCGCACCGACCGGGCGATGGCACCGCTCGGCCTGCAGGTGACGGAGACGCCGAAGGGCGGCTTCGAGATGCGCTACCCGGCGACGCCCGGCTTCGACTACCGCCTGCGCGGCTGGACGGTGCTGAGCGGCGAGCGGCGGGGGCGCGCGGTCACGGTCCGGCTCGGCGGCCACGAAGACGCGGGCGTCAGCGAGGTGATCGTCGGCGGGCCGGCGCTCGAGTTCGAGGCGCGCTCCCGCGACGGCCGGATCCGCGCCACCGACGGCGCCCCCGGGGCGCTCGTCACCGCCCTGGCCGGGGTGCCGAGCTCGGTCCGCTGGAAGCGGGTGGAGGTGGAGGGCGGCGCCGACGGGATCCTCGTCCGCCGCAAGAAAGGAGAGCAGGGCGACTGGCTCTGCGACCTCTGGCTCGCCGAGCGCCTGGCCGACGGCTGAACCCGCCCGCGAGGTTGCCAAAACCGTCGCTGTGCGGCGGAAAATGCAACCTCGCGATTCAAGTTCGGGGCGGGGGTGGTCGACAAGGGGTGGGATGCGTCTCGTCCACGTCTCCTACAAGCGCGAACTCTTTGCTGTGCTCGTGGTCGCCGCCGTTGGGCTGGCGGTCGCCTTCATCGCCGCTGATAGCGCCGACGCGCGCACGGGCGGCTCAGGTGCCAGCGCGCGCCCGTCGCATCCGACCGCGGTCGTCCCCAACGGGACCTACGGCGCCGCCAGGTTGGCGCGCGGGGAATACGTCGTCTTCGAAGTCCGCAACCGCCGGGTCCGCAACCTCGAGTTCCAGATCCAGATCACTTGCGAAACCTCGGACATGCCCGGCATCACCGAACAGCGCTTCTTCACCTCGGGGCGCTCGTGGGAAAACACCCCGATCTCTCCCGCCGGCATCGTCAGGATGAACTGGCACGAGCGCGGCAACGGCCGCCTCGGCTACCTCAACGCCGAACTCAAATTCGGCGTCCGCGACGTCGCCAACTTCTCGGTGATTGTCCCCGAAGACCCGAGCGTCCTGCCCGGCGAAGGCGCCGAGAGCTGCGACGGCGTCGGCTCGCTGCGCTTCCGCCGCGGCTACGAGCTGCCGCCGATCCCGGCTCCCTGAACCCAGCTCAACCGCCGGGAGCGTCTAGCCGCAGTTGCGGTAGACGACCCAGGACTCGTTGCTGGCGACTTCCTCGAATCCGGGCGGCGGACCTTCGAGATCGAAGTCGGTCGGGTCGTTGGGGTCGAGGATGAAGTTGTGGATGACGAACTCGTTGGCGGGTTCGACGAAGTAGCCGCGCTTCGGGACGCCTTCCTCGCTGGCGCTGACGACTTCGGTCGGCTTGATGTCGAGACCGAAGGCAAGGCGGGGGACGGCGCGGTGGTTCGGGACCGCGATCTTGCCGCAGAGCGGAGCGAAGGCGCCGGCGTCGACGAGGTCGGTGAGGTCGTTCTCGATCCGGGCCTGGTTGGTGAGGTCGGTGTCGACGGTCGAGTCGAGGTCCCACTGGTTCGGCAGCCAGGCGACGAACATCAGCAGGACGATGCCGGCGAAGACCTGCCAGCGCCGCCGCCAGGGGTGGTCGCGGTCGAGCAGGCGCCAGCCGAGCAGCGCCAGGGCAGCGAAGATCGCCAGCACCGCCGCCGCCAGCATCGTGTAGCGGGCGATGATCGCGAGGCCGGCGCAGGCGAGCAGGGCGAAGGCGCCGAGGGCGAGGACGACGGCGGCGATTCCGAGGGCGGAGCGGCGGCGGAGGAAGGCGAAGCCGAGGACGAGGCCGCCGAAGGCGCCGACCATCCCCGGCCACTGCAGCACTTCGCCGAGCGCCCGCGGCCCGTAGAGGACGAGGTCGACCGGGCCGGTCTTGCGCTTCAGCGTCTCGACCGTTTCCTGGGTGCCGGTCAGCGAGTAGAGCGGTTCGCCGGTCGTGATCGCGTCGAAGAGGACCCAAAGGATCGGCCCGGCGGCGGCGAGGACGGCGAGCCAGAAGAGCTCCCTGGGCGAGCGCTCGCGGCGCCAGGCCAGGCGCCGCTTGCCAAGGTGAAGATCGCGGGTTCGACCCCCGTCGTCGGTATCGGTGTTCACCTCAATGGTCAGCGTCAAGTACAGCCAATACACGCCCGCGAACAGCCACGCCTCCGGGCGCAGCAGGCCGGCCGGGACGAGCAGCGCCAAGACCGGCCAGCCGGCGCGCGGGCGCTTCGCCTCGACCAGCAGGGCGCCGAGGCAGAGGGCGATGTAGGGGAGGTCGATGTAGGCGCGCAGCCCGTTCGAGAGGTAGGGGGCGCGGGTGAGGACGATGGCGGCGGCGACCGCCCCGATCCAGCGGTCGAACCAGGTCGCGCCGAGCTTGTAGACCAGCCACCCGATCAGCCCCAGCGAGGCGTAGGCGACGATCATCGTCACCGTGATCGCGCCGTCGCCGAGCGGCGTGCTCACCAGCCCCAGCAGGTCGGTCAGCGGATGCGGCGTGGGGGGGAGGGCGGCGCCGTAGTCGGGGCTGAGGCCGTGCGCCAGTTCCCGCCCCCAGACCAGGGCGTAGATCGTGTCGTAGTTGGGGAAGCCGACCGGGAAGACGAGCAGCAGCAGCGCCGTCACCGCGGCGACCCAGGCGACTGGCGTCAGCCAGCTGGAGACCCTCGGTGGCACCGGCGCAAGGTACCGGGGCGCACGGAGGGCCGTGGATACACTGGCTCCAGACCCGATGAGCAACGAGTCAACCTCCCTCTATCGCCGCCACCGGCCCGGCTCCTTCGACGAGGTCGTCGGCCAGCAGCACGTGGTCAGGACCCTGCGCAACGCCGTCGAGCAGGGCAAGGTCCACCACGCCTACCTGTTCGTCGGCTCGCGCGGGACCGGCAAGACCTCGATGGCGAAGATCCTGGCTAGATCGCTGAACTGCGAGCGCGGCGGCCCGACCGTCACCCCCTGCGGCGAATGCGAGTCGTGCGTGACGATCGCCGCCGGCACCTCGATCGACGTGATCGAGATGGACGCCGCCTCCAACCGCTCCGTCGACGACGTCCGCGACCTGCGCGAGCGGGTCGCCTACGCGCCGGCCGGCGGCCACTGGAAGGTCTACATCCTCGACGAGGCGCACATGCTGACCAAGGAGGCCTGGAACGCCTTCCTGAAGACGCTCGAGGAGCCGCCGCCGAACACGGTCTTCGTTCTCGCCACGACCGAGTCGCACAAGGTGATGGCGACGATCGCCGACCGCTGCCAGCGCTTCGACTTCCAGCGCCCCTCGCTGGAGCAGATCTCCGAGGTCCTGACCCGGGTCGCAGCCGCCGAGTCGATTGAGCTGGACCCCGGGGCGGCGGGGATGATCGCCCGCTCCGCCCAGGGCAGCTTCCGCGACGCGCTTGGCACCCTCGACCAGCTGGTCGCCTTCGGCGGCAACACGGTCGCTCTCGACGGGGTGCTGGAGATGCTCGGCGCCGCCGATGCGGAGCTGCTCTTCGACGCCGTCGACGCGGTCGCCGGCGCCGACCCGAAAGCGGTCCTGATCGGGGTCGAGCGGATGGCCGCCTCCGGCCGCGACCCTTCCCAGTTCGCCCGTGACCTGCTCGCCCACCTGCGGTTCCTGCTCGTGACCCAGACCACCGGCGAGGTCCCGACTTCCTTCGTGGTGACGGCAACGGACTCGGAGCGGCTGAAGGCGCAGGCTCAGACTGTCGGGGCCGCGACGCTGGTCAGGACCATCGATGAGCTGGCGGATGCGCTGACCGCGGTGCGCGAGGGTGACGACGCGCGGATGGCAGTCGAGATCGCGCTCCTCAAAGCAGCCCGACCCGACCTCGATCCTTCGACCGAGGGGCTCCTCCGCCGGATCGAGCAGCTCGAGGCGCGTTTGACGGGAGGGACGCCGCCGGCACCCGCACCTTCAGCCCCGGAGCCGACGCCGCCGCCAGCCCCGGAGCCGACGCCGCCGCCAGCTACCGAAGCTGAGCCGGCGGTCGAGCCCGAAGAGTCTGAGCCGGAGGCCCCACCCGCGGGTGGGGCCGGGGTGGGGGGAACCCCGGTGGCAGGACCCGCGGATGAACCGCCCCCCACCCCTGACGCTTCCGAGCAACTTGACGTCACCGCGATCAATCGGGCCTGGCCGGCGGTGATGCAGAAGCTGGCGGAGACGGCGCCGGCGCTGGCGGCGACCTTCGACGGAGCGAGGCCGGTGGCGCTGGACGAGGAGGGATTGAAGATCGGCTTCCCCGCCGACCGCACGTTCAACAAGAAGAAGGCGGAATCGCCGGAGCGGCGCGATGCTGTGGCTGCGGCCTTCGAGGCGGTCGTCGGCGCCTCGCTGCGACCGAACTACGTGACGCTGGAGGACGGGGCCGACGAGGCCGGAGCCGATGCTGGGGATTCGGCTCCGGTCGACAAGACTGCGGTTGACGAGGAAGAGATGCTGGAGCGGCTGAAGAGCGAGTTCGACGCGGAGGAGGTCGGTTAGTGGCGCGAGGAGGCGGACCCGGGGGTTTTGACGTCAATGCCCTGATGAAACAGGCCCAGCAGATGCAGGCGCAGATGCTGGAGGCGCAGGAGAAACTGAAGGACGAGACCGTCGAGGCCAGCGCCGGCGGCGGCATGGTCAAGGTGACGATGGGCGGTGACCTGACCCTGCGCGAGATCGTCATCGACCCGGAAGCGATCGATCCCGAGGAGGCCGAGATGCTGGCCGAGATGGTCCAGGCTGCGGTCAACGAGGGGCTGCGGGCCGCCCAGGAGCTGGCGAGCTCGAAAATGGGCGGGATCACCGGCGGGCTCGGCGGCGGCGGCATTCCCGGTCTGGGCGGTTGAGCTCCGAGGGCCCGGCACCGCTGGCACGCCTCGTCGCCGAGCTCTCGCGCCTGCCCGGGATCGGCCAGCGCACCGCCCAGCGGCTCGCCTTCCATCTCCTCCGCGCCCCCGACGAAGAGGCGTTCGCGCTCGGCGACGCGATCCGCGAAGTGAAGGAGAAGGTCGGGCTCTGCGAAGAGTGCTTCAACCTCGCCGAGGGCCCGCTCTGCCGGATCTGCTCCGACTCCAACCGCGACCGGGCGACGATCTGCGTCGTCGAGGAGCCGGCCGACGTGATCCCGATCGAGCGCACCCACGAATACCGCGGCCTCTACCACGTGCTCGGCGGTGCTCTCTCGCCGATCGACGGCGTCGATGCCGAGGACTTGAAGATCGCCGAGCTGCTGACCCGGGTCGGGCGCGGCGGCGTCGAGGAGGTCGTGCTCGCGACCAACCCGACGACGACCGGCGAGGCGACCGCGCTCCACATCGCCGAGCGCCTGCGGGGACAGGTGTCCGTCACCCGTCTTGCCAGCGGCCTGCCGGTCGGCGCCGACCTCGAGCACGCCGACGAGGTGACGCTCGGCAAGGCGCTCGCCGGCCGTCGCAGTATCGAGTAGTTCGCAAATAACCCGCAAAGTACGAGTTCCGGCTGGACGATTGTCGTGCCGGAAATTCCGAGTTTTCGCTTTTACTGCGTCCGGGTCTTGCGCCAATGTGCCCGCGTGGCAGACCAGTCGCATATAGGCACGGACGCGGTGGACGGCTCGCCGGCAGGGCGCTTGGCGCTCGAGGTCTCGGCCCAGCACGTCGCCCTGCTGGCGAAGCTGCGGGAGGAGCTCGGCGACGATCCCGCCGCTCTGGCCGAGGCGGCGCAGCGGCTGGCGGCCGAGTTCGGGCCGATCACCGCGACCGCCGTCGAAGCAGCTGCGCGCCAAGCGGCGGGGCCGGCTGACGCCGGATCGGCACCGGCGCCGGCCGACGTCGGCGACAGCGCCGCGAGCGAACCCCAGGAACTGACCAGCCTCTACCAACCCGGCCACATGCGCCGCCGCCTCAACCAGCTGATCGAGACCAACCGCCGCTACGGTCACCCCTTCGGGCTCGCGGTCTTCGACGCCTCGGGCCCGGGCACCCGCAGCGGCTCCATCCCCGGCGGCGAGGACACGGTGCTGGCGATCCTCGGCGCCGCCCTGCGCGACAGCGTCCGCCTCGTCGACGAAGCCTTCCGGCTCGAGGAGGCGGCGATCTGCGTCCTCGCCCCGAACCTGCGCACGGTCGAAGGAGTGCAGATGGCGGAGCGCCTGCTCGGCCAGCTCGACGAGCTCGAGCGGGCCGGGGGGCTGCGGATCGCGGTCGCCGCCGGGGTCGTCGCCTGCCCCGACCACGGCGCCGATGCCGACGGCCTGCTCAGCAAGGCCGATGCCGCGCTCTGGCGCGCCCGCGCCGTCGGCCAGCCGGTCGGCGTCGGCGCGCTCGAGGCTGTGCAGGACCGCTGAGCGCGGGCGGAAGCCCGTGCAAGATCGCTGACAGATTTCGCAAATCTGTCCATAACCGGTGTAAACCTGGAATTTGGCTGGAAGAATCCCCGCAGATGCCAGGAATTCGAACCAACGCCGCAGCTGAAGTGCTCGGCGTCAGCCCCAACACGCTGCGCAGCTGGGAGCGCCGCTACGGCTACCCGGTGCCGAAGCGCACCGTCGGCAACCACCGCAACTACGAGCTGGTGGAGCTGCAGACCCTGCGCGACGCGCTGGCTCAGACCGGGAACATCTCCTCGGCGATCGAGCTCGCCCGCCAGCGCCAGTCGGCGCCGGCCAACGGCAGCAGCCTGCAGAGCGCCTTCGAAGCCTTCGACGAGGCCGCTGCCGACCGCGCGATCGAGGAAAGCCTGGCGCTGCGACCGCTGGAGCGCACGGTCGAGGAGCTGCTGCTGCCGGCGATCGACAAGCTTGCCGCCGACCCCGGCCGCGAGGCCGAGCTCGAATTCGGCGCCCGCTGGGCGACCGGGTGGCTGCACGGCGCCCGCCGCCTGGCCGCTGCCGCCTCGCGCCCGGCCGGGATCCTGCTGCTCGACTCGAGCCGCGGCCAGGACGCCGAGGAGGTGTACGCCCAGGCGCTCGACCTCGCTCTGCGTCGCGCCGGCTTCCGCGTCCTCGTCCTCTCCAACGAGCTCGGCGACGAGCGCCTCGAACGTGCGCTGAACGCGCTCGAGCCGACCGCGATCGTCCTCTGCGGGCCCGGCGCCGAGACCCAGGACGCGGTCCGCCTCGTCCGCAAGATTCGCGACCTCGGCTTCGTCGCCCCGCTCTACGGCTTCCGTGCCAGCGGCCTGATCGGCGCCGCCGTCCCCTCCGTCGGCGTGATGCCGAGCGAGGTCACCGGCATGCTCAACGCCGACCTCCGTCGCCGCGCCTCCCAGGCTTTCGCCTGAAAAAACCGGCGCCGGACCCGAAGGCCCGACGCCGGTTGGAGGAACCGCTTGCGCCCTAGGGCGCGGACTGACTACAGCGAGGCAATCGCTTTCTGAGCCGCCGCCTTGACGACCTTGGGCAGGGGCGGGAAGTCGAGCGCCGCACCGTATTTCTGGCCCGGGCCGACCGCGTAGTTGAGGAACTGCTGCAGGAACCCCTTCTGCGGCGCATCGTGCGGGACGATGGCGTAGGTGAAGGTCGAGATCGGGTAAGCGGTCGTCGCCTTCTTCGGGGGGTTGACGATGCTGATCGCGTTGCTGGCCGGAACCGACTTCACGACCGAGGCAGCGTTTTCGATGTTTTTCAGGTTCGGGAACTCGAAGTTCCCGGCGGTGTTCTGGATCGCGGCGGCGCCGAGGCCGGCGGCGATCAGGTATGAAGCCGAGATATAGCCGATCGCACCCGGGGTTTTCGTCACCGTGGCGGTGATCCCGGAGTTGCCTTTGGCACCGACGCCGTGGGTGAAGCCGACCGAGGTCGCGTACCCGACTTCGTTCTTCCAGGCCGAGCTGACTTTCGACAGGTAGTTGGTGAAGGCGTAGGTATCACCGGAGCCATCACTGCGGTAGACCGGAGTGATCGGGGTGCCCGGCAGTTTCACGCCTTTGTTGACCTTCTTGATCTTCGGGTCGTTCCACTTCGTGATCTTGCCGAAGTAGATGCTGGCGAGGATGCTGCCGGTGAGGTTGATTTTCTTCACGCCGGGGATGTTGAAGCCGACGGCGGTGGCGGACAGGGCCCACGGGACCTGAACGCAGCCGTTGCAGGCAGCGGCCTGTTCAGGGGTGAGGGGGGCGTCCGAGGCACCGAAGTCGACGGTCCTGGCGGTGATCTGAGCGATACCGGTACCGGAGCCGACGGCACCGTATTTGACTGGGATCCCTTCTTTGATTTCGAAGCCGTTGATCCAGTTGGCCATCAGCGGCGCGACGAGGGTGGAGCCGGCACCGGTTAGACCGGCGGCGGAGGCACCAGCGGTCGCGACCGAGAGCATCCCGGTAGCCGTCAGGGCCACTGCGACCAAAAGACCTAGCAACCTTTTCCGAAGCAAAGCGGAGTCCTTTCGAGGGTGGTTTACGGCGCTAGGTTCGCGAGCGGCGGTGGCGAAAATGTGTCAATTCCGTGAAAGGAGACTGCTTTTAGGTTGTGACAAATATGTAACAAACATGTGAACAGTGAAACCGCATGAGTCGGCTTTGCGCGTGACTCGAAAGTGAGTTGTGTCAATTCTGTGAAAACTGCGGCACGATCGGCGAGAAAGGCGTGATCCTCCTCTACGCTGCCCGCCGACGATGAGCAGCTCCGCCACTCCTGCCCTCGCCGCCGCCCGCGCTGCCCGTTCCGGATCCCGCCGCAAGCGCGCGGACCGCTTCGGCGACCGCTTCCTGTTCGGGATCTGCCTCGCCGCCGCCGTGGTCGCCGTGGTCGTGCTGCTGCTGATCGCCTACCAGGTCATCGACGGCGCCCGTCCGGCGATCGCCAAATACGGGCTCGGCTTCATCACCGATACCGAGTGGCAGCCGAACTTCAACGTCTTCGGCGCCTGGGTGCCGTTGTACGGCACCATCGTTAGCTCCTTCTTCGCGCTCCTGATCGGAGCGCCGATCGCGATCTCGATCGGTCTCTTCCTCAGCCTGCTGGCGCCGGGCGGGGTGCGCGCCGTGGTCTCGCCGCTGGTCGAGATGTTGGCAGCGGTGCCGAGCGTGATCCTCGGCTTCTGGGGGCTGCTGATCCTGGCCCCGTTCGTGCAGGCGACGATCGAGCCGGTCCTCAACGGCGTGCTCGGGTTCATCCCGATCTTCGGTGACCCCCAGACCACCGGCCTCAGCGTCTTCACCGCCAGCCTGATCCTGACGATCATGATCGTCCCGATCATCGCCTCGATCACGCGCGATCTCTTCATGGCCGTTCCCCGCGACCTCCAGGACGGCGCCGCGGCGCTCGGCGCCACCCGCTGGGAGGTCGTCCGCGGGGTGGTCCTGCCGAGCACCGCCTCCGGCATCGTCGCCGCCTCGATTCTCGGCCTCGGCCGCGCCCTCGGCGAGGCGATCGCCGTCTCGCAGGTGATCGGCGCCGGCACCGCGATCAGCGCCAACCTGTTCGCCCCGGGCGACACGCTCGCGTCGCGGATCGCGCTCCAGTTCCCCGGCGCGCTGGGCGAAATGCACAAATCGGCGCTCTTCTACTGCGGCGCGATCCTGCTCGTGATCGGCCTGGTCTCCAACTTCACCGCCCAGTGGATCGGCCGCCGCTTCAGCTACGAGGGGGTCGCGGCGAAGTGAGCGCGGAGCGAGCAAGCGTGCATATCTGGTTCTTCGCGCCGCGAGCGGAGCGTGAGGATTTGTCATGAGCGGCGGGATCCCCGACCCGACGGCGCCGCTGACGCCGACCGGCAAGCTGCGCCGGCGGCAGGTCTTCAGCAAGTTCACCGAATACGCGGCAACCGCCGCCGCCGTCCTCGCCGTCGCGGTTCTGGCACTGGTCGTCTACACCGTCGTCTCGCGCGGCGCCAAGGCGATCGACTGGGAGTTCATCACCACCGGCTATCCGACCGGGGTCGCGCCGATGCTGATCGGGACCGCGATCATCGTCGCGATCGCCACCGCGATCGCGATGCCGCTCGGCGTCCTGATCGCGATCTTCCTCACCGAGTACGCCGGCAGCCGCGCCGCCGCCCCGCTGCGGACGGCGCTCGACCTGATGAACGGGATCCCCTCGATCATCCTCGGCCTTTTCGTCTTCAACCTGCTCGTCAACCACAAGAGCCAGTCGGGGTTCGCCGCCGCGATCGCCCTGGCGATCATCGAGTTGCCGCTGATCGCGCGCGGGTCCCAGGAGGTGCTGCGGCTGGTCCCCAACAGCATGCGCGAAGCATCCGACGCGCTCGGCGTCGCCCGCTGGCGCTCGGTCTTGAGCGTCGTCCTGCCGAGCGCCACCGGCGGCATCATCACCGCGACGGTCCTCGCCGTCGCCCGCGCCGCCGGCGAGACCGCACCGCTGATCTTCGCCAGCTCCGTCTTCGATCCCCGCAAAGTGTCACTGGATCCGTTCGAAGCGATGCCCAACATCCCGGTCTTCATCTACAAACTGTCCGAAGAAGGCAACCCCGAAGGGTTTGCCACCGGCTGGGGACTGTCATTACTACTCGTCTCATTCATACTGTTTGCCAGCCTCGGTGCTCGCGCCCTGCTGGCCCGGAGCAAAAGGAAACTCTCCTCCTCATGAGCAGCGGCATCGACTCCAGCTACGGCCAGAACCCATCCGTCCCCGCCCGGGTCCGGATCCAGAGCGGCGCTGCGGCGCCAACCCAGAACGGCGCCACCGGGGTAACCGGAGCGGCCGCCGCGGCGCAGCACGGGTTTGCCCCGGAGGTCGTCTTCGACTCCCAGGACACCTCGATCTACTACGGCGCCAAGCGGGCGCTGGCCGGGGTCTCGCTGCGGATCCGCCGCGGCCAGATCACCGCCCTGATCGGGCCGTCCGGTTGCGGCAAGACCACCTTCCTGCGCAGCCTCAACCGGATGAACGACTCCGTTCCCGGCTTCCGGATCGAAGGTCAGATCCTCTACCACGGCCACGACATCTACGGCAGCAACGTCGACCAGGTCGAGGTGCGGCGGCGGATCGGCATGGTCTTCCAGAAACCGAACCCGTTCCCGAAGTCGATCTTCGACAACGTCGCCTGGGCGCCGCGCAACCTCGGCCTCAAGAAGGGCCTCCACGACCGGGTCGAGCAAGCGCTGCGCGGCGCCGCCCTCTGGGACGAGGTCAAAGACCGGCTCAAGGACAGCGCCCTCGGCCTCTCCGGCGGTCAGCAGCAGCGGCTCTGCATCGCCCGCGCGATCGCGATCGAGCCCGACGTGCTGCTGCTCGACGAGCCCGCCTCGGCGCTCGACCCGATCGCCACCGGCGCGATCGAGGACCTGATGCACAGCCTCAAAGGGCGCTTCACGATCGTGATCGTCACCCACAACATGCAGCAGGCGGCGCGCGTCGCCGACCGCACCGCCTTCTTCAGCCTCGCCCCGGTGCAGGGTGAGGAGAAACCGATCGGGTCGCTGATCGAGTTCGACGACACCGAGACGATCTTCGGCCAGCCCCGCGACCCGCGGACGCGGGACTACGTCACCGGCCGCTTCGGCTGAGCCGCCCGTGCCTCGGGTGGGCTAGCGGCGCAGGATCGCGTCGCCCGAGACCTGCTCGAGCAGCGGTTTGCCGCACTGCCAGCAGAAGGTGGCGCCGCTGGAGTGGGGGGCGCCGCAGTTCTTGCAGGAGCCGGCGGCGCCGGTCTCCTCCATGCGGAGGATCCGTTCGACCTCGCTCAGTTCCGCGTCGGCGTCTTGGAGGACGACCGCGCGTTTGACGATCACCTCGATTTTGATGCTGTTGCGAACCGCCATTTCGTAGACGAGCCCGCCGAGGTCCCACTGCAGCTCGGCCACTCGCGCGACGAGCTGGTCGCGGCGACGCTGGAGGTCGACGACGAACTCCTCGCCGTAGGCCGAGTTGAGCGTGTTGGCGTTTGGTTTCGCCGTGGCGCCGGGCGCCGGCGGCGTGGGCCGCGCGCCGCTTGCCGGCGGCGCTGCCGGCGCCTGCCGTTGCGGCGCCTTGCGCGCCGGGCCGAGCTTTGCCTTGCGTGATCCCGTCAGTTTCATTCGCCGAAGAATTCCCCTTCGAACTTGCCGTTGTCGCTGCATCCGGCGGTGCCCTTGTCGCACGATTCGCCGACGGTCGCTTCCGGCTTTGCCTGCGGCACCTTCGGTTCGAGCACTTCTTCGACCGCCTTGCTGGTCCCGCTGCTGCCGGTTTCGCTCTTCGCTTCCGCCTTCTTCGCGGCCGCGTTGTTGGCTTTCTTTTCGCCGCCCTTCGACTTGCCGCCGTTCTTTTTGCCGGCGCTCGCTTCGGCGGTGGCTTCTTCTTCGCCTTCGCCGCTGCTTTCGCCACTGCCGCTGCGGATGATCACCGGTGCCTGCGAGGCGGCGTTGCTGGTGCCGTTGTCGCCGGACTGTCCGATCAGAACGCCGACCCCGATCGCCAGCACCAGGGTCGCGATCCCGGCGATCAGCGAGGCGTTGGCGGAGAGCCCCTTCGATTTGGTGCCGCTCGGCGGGGGAGGGGGCGGCGGCGTCTGCGGCCGGTTGATCGCCTCCATGAAGACGACCGCGTCCATGAACGGCAGTCGCGGGTCCCCCCGGCGATGGCCGCATTCGAGGCAGTAGCGCTGGTCGGCCGCGAGCGGTTTGCCGCAGGAGGGGCAGGTGTCGCTCGACGTCGTCGCCAGCGTCGGGTGTACTTCGGTCGGCAGGCTCGCCGGATCTGGTCCCGCTGAGGACGGGCTCGGAGGGTCGGTGGGGCTTGGAGGATCCGGAACGGCCGCCGGCTGGATCTGTTCGTCTGGCTCGCGCGCCGGAAAAGGCGTCGGCGAACCGTCTGCCGAGGCGGTCACCGGCCCATTGTCAGGGTCGCGGTCGCCAAGAAATGTTGAAGAGTTGTGAACAACACACACTCAGGCCATGCCTGCTTTTAAACAAGAAATTCACAACTCCAGGGGGTCCGGCTCGCGACACTTGACTTCCTCAGGTGGCCCCATTCACGGACGACGAACGCCGCGGGCCGAGCGGCCGCGGCGACTGCGCCGAGTGCGGCGCCGCCTGCGTCGAGGGCCAGCGCTACTGCCTCACCTGCGGCGCTCGCCGCGGTGCCCTGCCGCCAGCGGTGGCCAACCAGATCGAGCCGATGGCGGCGGAGTCGCGCCAGCCGGAGAGCGCTCCGTTGGCAGCCGCCGTTGCTCCTGCCGGCTTCAAGATGCCCTCGCCGCGGGCCGCGGTGGTCGCGGTCATGTGCATGCTCGCCTTCGGCGTCGTGATCGGCTCGGCGACCACCCACCTCGCCCAGAGCGCGGGGCTGACCGCGATCCTGCTCGAAGAACCGCCGCCGCCGAAGCCGGCCCCGGAACCGGAAGAAGAAGTCGAATACGAAGAGGAACCGGAAGAAGTCGAAGAAGCGCCGGTCGAAGAAGCGGCGCCGGAAGTGGTTGCCGAAGCGCCGCCCGCCGAAGAAGAAGCGCCTCCGCCGGAAGAAGAAGGCGAATTCGAACTGCCGGAAGAACCGGCGCCGCCGCCGACCGAAATCAAACACGTCTTCGTGATCATGCTGGGCGAAAACAGCTACGAAGAAACCTTCGGCAAGACTTCGGTTGCGCCCTACCTCTCGAAGGAACTGCCGGCGCTCGGCGAGGTCCTGACCAACTACTACGCGGTGACCAAAGGCGACCTCGCCAACCAGCTGGCGTTGCTCGGCGGCCAGGGGCCGACGCTGGAAACGGCGGTGAACTGCCCGAACTATGCCGACCTCGTTCCTGCGGCCACCCTGCCCGAAGGCCAGGTCCAGGGCAACGGCTGCGTCTACCCGGCGACGACCCCGAGCCTGACCACGGCGCTGGCGGCGAAGAAACTGACCTGGAAGGCCTACGTCGAGGACATCGGCAACGGCGTCGCCGCCGGCCAGCCGGCGACCTGCCGCCACCCGCTGCTCGGCACCCCCGACCTCAGTCAGGTGCCGGTGCCCGGCGACAACTACGTGACCTGGCGCAACCCGTTCGTCTACCTGCACTCGGTGATCGACAGCCCCGAATGCGCCAGTGAGGACGTCGGGCTCGATCAGCTGCTGCCCGCCCTGAAAAAGAAGGTCACGGCGAAGACGCCGGCGCTCTCCTACATCGTCCCCAACGCCTGCCACTCCGGCGCCGAGGCGCCCTGCGAACCGGGCCGCCTCGGCGGCGCCGCCGGGATCGAAGAGTTCCTGAAACCGCTGGTGCCGGAAATCCTCAAATCGCCGGCCTACCTCGACGGCGGCCTGCTGGTGATCACCTCGAGCCAGGCCCGCCAGGTCAGCGCCGTCCCCGGCTTCGTCGCCGACACCAGCTCCTGCTGCTTCTATCCGACCTACCCGAACCTGCCGCCGGAAGCCGCAACGCCCCCCGCCCAGGTGAAACCGACCGGGGGCGGCGGCAAGGTCGGGATGCTGCTCTTCTCGCCGACGATCGAAGCCGGCGTCGTCAACGAAACCGCCTACTACAACCACTTCTCGCTGCTGAAGACGATCAGCGAACGGCTCGGGCTCGAAGCGCCCGGCTACGGGGCCGAACCGGCGGTGCTCGGGTTCGAAGAAAGCGTCCTCAACCCGGCTGCCGCGGCCGCCGAAGAAGAAGCGCTGCCGACCGGCACGCGGCCGTTCTGGCTCAGTCGATCAAGATCAAGAGCGCGGTGAGCAGGCCGAGGCCGATGCCGGCGAAGGTCAGCGTTCGCACCGGCCAGGGGCTGGACATGAGGCCCCGTTCCTCGGCCAGAGCCCGGTAGATCTCGGCCCGCTGGGCGCTGCCATAGGCGATCGAGAGGATCCCCCAGAGGGCGAAGCCGACGCCGGCGACGACGTAAGGCCACCTGGTCGCGGTCGGGTCGAGCCCGGGCACGATCCGCCCGACGCCGAGGGCGACCGCCAGCGCCGCCAACCCGGTTCGCCACCAGGCGAGCTGGGTGCGCTCGCCGGCCATTTGGGTGCGGCGGATGCCCTCGCCGGGCGGTACCGCCGGCGGCTCCGATCCAGCGGGCTGGGACGGCGGCGTCGAGTCGATCCAGTGACGTTAACCGCTCAGGCGCGGGACGGGGTGGGCGCCGGCGTCTCGCCCTCGCCGATCCCCCAGCGTTCGTGCAGGCGGCGCAGCGGCGCCGGCGCCCACCAGTTCCACTTGCCGAGCAGCTCCATCAGGGAGGGGACGAGCAGCGCCCGGATGATGCTGGCGTCGATCAGGACGGCGAGCGCGGTGCCGACCCCGTTCTCCTTGATGAAGATGATCTGGGAAGTGGCGAAGGCGAACATCGCGACCGCGAACAGCAGCGCCGCTGCGGTCACGATCCGGCCGGTGCGCTCGAGCCCGATCGCGACCGCCTCGGAGTCGGAGGCGCCCCCGTCGCGCGCCTCCTTGATCCGCGAGAGGAGGAAGACGGCGTAGTCAGTCGAGAGGCCGAAAGCGACCGCGAAGAGCAGGATCGGCATCGTCTGCTCGATCGCCCCAGGACTGGTGTAGTCGAGGAACCCTTCGAGCCGGCCGTCCTGGAAGATCAGCACCAGCAGGCCGAAGACGGCGCTGAGGTTGAGGAAGTTCATCAGCAGCGACTTCACCGGCAGCACCACCGAGCCGGTCATCAGGAACAGGATGACCAGCGTGGCGATGACGATGATCGCCAGCGCGATCGGCATGTGGCTGGTGAGGCTCGACTGGAAGTCGACGAAGTCGGCGCTGGCGCCGGTCACCGTCAGCTCGGTTCCGGCCGGGGCCGGCAGGTCGCGGATCGCCCGGACCGTGTCCTGGCTGGCGTCGGCGGCGAACGGGTTGGCGGAGATCACCTGGATCGCGGTGACGTCGCCGCCGAGCTTCTGCGGCGGCAGGACTTCGTCGACGCCGTCGACGCCGCGGACCTGGGCGGCGACCGCACTCGCCTGCTGGGTCGTCCCGCCTTCGAAGTCGATCCAGATCGGCGTGTCGTGGTAGGGCGGGAATTCGTCGCTGATCGTGTCGTAGGTCTGGCGGGCGCTGGCCGAGTCCGGCAGCACGGTCGCGTCGACGGTGTTGAACTTGATCCCGAGGAAGGGCAGGCCGAGCACGATCAGGAGCAGGGCGCTGAGCGTTGCCACCGGGATCGGGCGGCGCATCACGAAGCGCGAGAGCCGGTACCAGAAGCCGCTCTGCTGCGGCCGGGCGTCGTTTGTGGCGCGGCGCTGGAGGAACTTCGGGGCGCCGGCGTTGACGCGGTCGCCGAGCAGGGTGAGGACGGCCGGCAGCACGGTCAGCGAGATCAGCGCCGCGAACAGTGCTACCAGCGCGCCGCCGAGGCCCATCGAGTAGAGGAAGCGCTGGGGGAAGACGAGCAGCGAGGCCAGCGCCGCGGCGACGGTCAGCGAGGAGAAGAAGACGGTGCGGCCGGCGGTGGCGAGGACGCGGCGCATCGCGGTCAGGCCGGGGCCGGTGCGGGCGATCTCCTCGCGGTAGCGGGAGACGATGAAGAGGCTGTAGTCGATCGCCAGCCCGAGCCCGAGCGCCGTCGTCAGGTTGAGGGCGAAGATCGAGATCGAGGCGAACTCGCTCGCGAGGCGGAGGATGAGGAAGGTGCCGATGATCGCGAGGCCGCCGATCATCAGCGGCAGGACCGAGGCGACGAGGCTGCGGAAGAACAGCAGCGAGAGCAGGAAGAGCAGCGGGAAGGCAATCAGCTCGGCCATTTTCAGGTCGTTCTCGACCTGCTTGTTGACCTGCTCCTGGGCGACGGCGAAGCCGCCGACGAGGACGCCCTCGTGGGCGGAGAGCTCGTCGGCGATTTCGGCGCCGGCGTCCTGGACCTGCTTGTCGTCGGTCGGCTGCAGCGAGACGGCGAAGTAGGTCGAGTCGCCGTCGTTGGAGACGAAGGCGCTGGAGTGGGTGTCGTAGTAGCCGCTGACGGCGGCGACGTCGGAGCGTTCGCGGACCTGGTTCTCGAGCGCCTCGACCCGAGCCCGGGTCGAGGGCTTGGCGACCGGCGCGTTTTCGACCACGGCGATCACCGCCGGCGCTCGCAGGCCGGCGTCCTGGAGGGCGTTGCGCGCCTTCACCGTCTCGGTCGAGGGATCGTCGGCGCCGTAGGGCTGGAGGTGGCTGGCGACGCCGCCGCCGACCGCGGCGGCGACGAGGAAGAAGGCGATGGCGAAGAGGCCGACGCGGCGGGCGCTGCCGTCGGCGAGGCGGGCGAGGGAGTCGAACATCAGCTGCTCCTTTTCTCGGGAGCGGAGTCGAGGAGCTGGGCCTCCGTCCGCTCGCACCAGTCGGCAAACCACTCGGTGAACTCGATGCCGCTGCGCAGCACCGCCAGCGGGAAGGGATCCCCTTTCTTCTCCGCCATCGGTTCCATCGAGCGCAGCTGGGCGTTGACGGCGAGCCGGTAGCTGCGCATCGAGCGCAGGATCTCGACCGCCTCCTCGCGCGGCAGGGCGTTGGCGAAGAACAGCTTCAGCAGCCCTTCCTCGCGCATCTCGAAGGTCGCGGGCGGCTGCCGCAGCCAGGCCTTCAGCTCCTCTTCGCCGTCGGCGGTGATCTCGTAGACCGTGCGGCGCCGGCCGCCGGTAGGGGAGTCGACGCCGACCACGAGGCCGGCCTCGGAGAGGCGTTTCAGCTCCGGGTAGATCTGGCCGTAGCTGGCGGCCCAGAAGAACCGGGTCGTCTCGTCGACCAGGGCTTTGATCTCGTAGCCCGAGCGCGCCTCGGTGCGGACCATGCCGAGGATCACGTAGGCGGTGGCGCTGAGCGATTCCATACGCCAGATATATCTCCCCGATATATCTGCAAGTGTGATTCCGATCACATATGGTCACTGCGGAAGGGGCGAACTGAAATTTCGACGAAAGGGGCGCGGATGGCGCTCGATCAGAGCAAGGTGGGGCAGGTGGTGGCGGAGCAGATGGAGGCGATCGAAAACGACTACGGCGACGACTGCGAGATCGGCGACGTCTGCACGATCGTCGAGGTCGTCGGCCCGCACGGGTCACACGTCCGCGTCCGCAGCAGCGACATGCGCCCCCACAGCGGCCTCGGCCTGATCCGGATGGCCGAACAGGCGATGCTCGGCAACCTCGGCGGCGCCGACTAACTGACCCGCCCACACACGTTGTGAACGCCTGAACGGCATCCGGGCCCTCCAAGAGGCTTGTGGTTCTGACGCCCAAGCCAAGGAGGACCCGGATGAAGGTTCACGCTAACGCCGCTCTCGGACCAGCGGGACGGCTGGCCCTGGTGCAGGCGATCGAGTCGGGGATGACGCCGACGAGCAGGAGCGACGCTCGGGGAGCTGGCTGCGCGATCGCTCCTCCCGGCCCCGACGCCAGCCCCGCCGGCTCAGCCCCGCCGAGGAGGAGCCGATTCTTCGGGCGCGGCGGCAAACGACCCTCGGCCCGGGTCGCGTGGCGGGAATCTGCCGCCGGGCGCGTTCGACGATCTGGAAGGTGCTCCACCGACACGGCCTCTCCCGCGGTCCGGGAGCGGGCCGCCAGACATACCGCCGCTATGAGTGGTCTCGCCCTGGCGCTCTGCTGCACGTCGACGTCGCCCGTCTGGCGCGCTTCGATCGCCCCGGCCACGCGGTCACCGGCGATCGCTCCAAGACGGGCGCCGACAAGCGCGCCGCCCGTGGCTACGTCTACCTGCACTGCGTGATCGACGACCACTCCCGCTATGCCTACGTCGAGCAACATCGAGACCAGGGCGGCAGGACCGCGGCCGCCGTCCTGGGCCGAGCGATCGAGCACTTCACCTTCCTCGACCTGGAGGCGCCCGAGGCAGTGATGAGCGACAACGCCTTTGCCTATCGCAACTCACGCGCCTTCAAGGCGACCCTCGAGGCCAACGGCGCCCGCCACATCCTCATCCCGCCCTACACGCCGCGCTGGAACGGCAAGGTCGAGCGCTTCATCCAGACCCTGAAGAGGGAGTGGGCGTTCGCCCACTCCTGGCCCAGCTCAGCCGAGCGGACGAGGGCGCTGCCATCCTTCCTGCGCTACTGTGGGCGGGTCAGCTAGCCGCGTTCGGCTAGAAGCCGGGAGAGTCGACCGAGGACGGCGGCAGGTTCGCGCGCGAAACGTGGGCCGGTGACGCGGGTCATCCCGATCCCCTCGAGCAGCAGGTCCTCCTGGCGCAGGCGATCCTCTTCGAAGGAGTCGCGCGTGCCGTGCGTCTCGAAGAGATCGAGTTCGACGACGAACCGCTGCTCGGGCCAATAGACGTCGACCTCGTAGCCGGCGACGTTGATATTGACGCTGGGCCGCGGCAGGCCGGCGGCAAGGACGGCTTCGTAGAAACGGGTCTCGAAGTCCGAGCGGGTGAAGGGAGGGGGTTCGTAGCCGCGGATTGCCGCGCGAAGGCGCCTGGTTCCCCGGTGACCCCTGTTGCGGCCGAGCACGTCATGGACGGCGGCGAGATCGAAGGCCTTGCGCTCTTCACTTCGCTTCAGGAGCCGCCGCAGGTCACGCCAGCGAACGAGCGCCGCTTGATCGAGCAGCGTGCGCGACACGGACGTAACCGGGATCCCCTCGTGCAAGTCGCGGTCGGCATTAGTCAGCGTGCGGGAGCGGTGGATGCGGATCGGCAGCCGGTTGGCTCTCGGAGACGGACCGGTGACATGGACGGGGACCGGCTGGGTGAGGGTGAGGCCCCAGAGCCACGCGGCGGAGTAATGGCTCAATAACGCGTCGGGACCAGATGCGAGTACCGCCCCCAGGCATTGACCGTGAAGGGAGACGTCGGTATGCCCGACGGCGTAGACGCCGCGGTAGAGGCGATGTAGGTGTCCAGCCGCGACAAGGCGCTCGACCGAGGCCTGCGAATAGCCAAACCTCTGACGCAACTGGCGGACCGAGACCACACCGTGCTGCCGGCGGGCCAACGCCGCCAGTCCCTTCCCAGGTGGTTGAGCTTTGCCGCGCATACCGTGGGAAAGCTCAACCACGGCATGTGTTCTCCCCCGGTTGGAGGGACGGGGCGCCTCCCGTCATCCCTACCTGCTGCTGTTTTTTCCTCGCTGCGGCCTGGGCTACGGCTGGAGCTCGGTGACCAGGGCGTCGACGACGACCGGGTCGAACTGGGTGCCGGCGTTGGCCATGAGCTCGGCGACCGCGGACTCGCGGTCCATCGCCGCCCGGTAGCTGCGGTTCGAGGTCATCGCGTGGAAGGCGTCGCAGGTGGCGATCACCATCGCCCCGCGCGGGATCTGCTCGCCGCTGATCCCGTCCGGGTAACCGCCGCCGTCGTAGCGCTCGTGGGCGGAGCGGACCAGCGGCGCGACCGGGGCCAGGAAGGGGATCCGGGAGAGCATCCGGGCGCCGATCGCGGTGTGCTCGTCCATCAGCTCGCGCTCGCGGTCCGAGAGCGGCCCGGGCTTGCGGAGGATGTCGCCGGGGACGCCGATCTTGCCGACATCGTGGAGCAGGGCGCCGTAGCGGAGCCGGTCGAGCTCGACTCCCTCCATCCCCAGCCGGCGGCCGACGGCGACGGCGAGGTCGGCGACCTCGTTGGCGTGGTCGGCGGTGTAGGCGTCCTGCAGCTCGACCGCGTCGGAGAGGACGCCGATCGTGGTCAGGAAGGCGCCCTCCAGTTCATCGACGAGCTGGCAGCGGTGGATCGCGGCGCCGACCTGGCTGGCGACGACGTCGGCGAGCAGCAGGTCGTCCTCGGAGAAGGCGCCGCGGTCGAGCTGCTCGAGGTTCATCACGCCCCAGGTCGAGCCGGCGACGGTGATCGGCAGCGAGAGCTCGGAGCCCGGGTCGGTGCGCGGGTTGCGGGCGAGGTAGTCGGAGTCGAGGCGGGTGTCGTTGACCATCACCGCCCGGCCCGAGCGGGCGACGCGGCCGTTGACGCCGATCTCGACCGGCTGCTCTCGGGCGAGGAAGTCGGCGACCCCTTCGGCCAGCGGGCCGGCGCCGGCGACGACGCGGAGGAAGCCGTCGGGGTCGAGCCGCTGGACGACCGCCAGGTAGTAGTCGAAGGACTCGTGCAGGAGCAGCACCGCCTCGCTCGCGATCTCCTCGACCGTGTGGGCCAGGGAGAGGCTGGTGGCGAGGCGGCTGGCGACCAGCAGGCGCCCGCCCTGGGGGCTGGCGCCGTCGATCGACGCCACTATCGGCAGGCTGCTCGTTTTCGGCTCCACGCACGGGGTTATCGGCTTTGGCGGAGGTACCTTTAGGCACGATCCAGGCATGGGACAGGCGTGCCGAAGCCATCGCGGTTCGCCCTTTATCCTCAGTTACCGATGAGTGGAGATGGCTCAGAGATCATCGTCATGAAGTTCGGCGGCACCTCGGTCGCCGGCGCCGAGCAGATCAAACGCGCCGCCGGCCGGATCGTCGCCGCCCGCGAAGCCGGCAACCGGGTCGTCGCCGTGCTCTCCGCGCGCGGTAAGACGACCGACGAACTGGTCAGCCAGGCGCTGGAGATCTCCGAGCGCCCGGTCGCCCGCGAGATGGACATGCTGCTCTCGACCGGGGAGCGGATTTCCTGCGCCCTCTGCGCGATGGCGATCCACGACATGGGCCACGAGGCGATCTCCTTGACCGGCTCGCAGGCGGGGATCGTCACCGACTCGACCCACACCAAGGCGCGGATCATCGACGTCCGCGCCGACCGCATCAAAGAGGCGCTGAAGGAGGACCGGATCGTCCTCGTCGCCGGCTTCCAGGGGGTCTCGACCGAGAGCCACGACGTCACCACGCTCGGCCGCGGCGGCTCCGACACGACCGCGGTCGCGCTGGCGGCGGCGCTCGACGCCAGCGTCTGCGAGATCTACACCGACGTCGCCGGCGTCTTCAGCGCCGACCCGCGGATCGTCGCCGACGCCCGCAAACTGCCGGTCGTCTCCTTCGAGGAGATGCTCGAGATGTCCGCCTCCGGCGCCGGCGTCCTGCAGCTGCGCTCGGTCGAGTACGCGCGCAACCACGGGGTCCGCATCCACTGCCGCAGCAGCTTCGAGGACGGCCCCGGTACCCTCGTCGTATCTGAGGAAGAGACGATGGAGCAACCTTTCGTAACCGCCGTGACCCATTCCAGCGCCGAGGCGCGCGTGACGCTGACCGGCGTCCGCGACGAGCCCGGCGTCGCCGGGCGTATCTTCACCGCCCTCGCCGAGGCGAGCGTCAACGTCGACGTGATCATCCAGAACGAGCCGGTCGGCGGCGACCAGCTCGCCGACCTCTCCTTCACCGTCGACCGCGCCGACCTCACCACCGCCAAGGACGTGATCGCCGGCCTCGGCGACGTCTCGCTCAAGGTCCGCACCGACGAGCAGATCGGCAAGGTCTCGATCGTCGGCGCCGGCATGCGCTCGCACCCGGGCGTCGCCGCCAAAGTCTTCGAGGTGCTGGGCGAGGAGAAGATCAACATCGAGATGATCTCCACCTCGCCGATCAAGATCTCGTGCGTCATCGCCGCCGATCGCGTTCCCGACGCGGTCAACGCCCTCCACAAGACCTTCGAGCTGGGCGCCGACGCGGTCCGGCCCGAGGACCCGACCGGCCCCGAGCACCGGCCGACGGTCGCCGGCTGAGCGCGGCCCCAAGGCGCAGAAGATGAGTGGCGACGGCTACAGAGTTGGTGTTCTCGGCGCGACCGGCCTGGTCGGCTCGACGATCCTCGAGCTGCTGGCGGCGCGCGAGTTCCCGATCGCCGAGCTGCGGCTGCTGGCCTCGGCCCGCTCGGCCGGCAAGGTGATCGAGTGGAACGGGAAAGCGCTGACCGTCCACGAGATCGGCGAGGACTCGATCCAGGACCTCGACCTCGTCCTCTCCTCGGCCGGCGGCTCGGTCAGCGCCGAGTGGACGCCGAAGATCGTCGCCGCCGGCGCCACCGTCGTCGACAACACCAGCTACTGGCGGATGAAAGACGACGTGCCGCTGGTCGTCTCCGAGGTCAACCCGGAGGCGCTGGAGGGGCACAAGGGGATCATCGCCAACCCGAACTGCTCGACGATGCAGATGGTCGTCGCCCTCAAACCGCTCTACGACGAGGCGGGGATCGAGCGGCTGGTGGTCTCGACCTACCAGGCCGTCTCCGGCACCGGCAAGGCGGCGATCGACGAGATGCTCGACCAGGCGCACGCGATCCTCCACGGCCAGGAGGCGACGGCCTCGATCTATCCCAAGCAGATCGCCTTCAACGCGCTGGCCCAGGCGGGCAGCTTCAAGGACGGGGACGACCACACGGATGAGGAGCGCAAGCTGATCAACGAGACCCGGAAGATCCTCGGCGATCCCGCGATCAAGGTCAGCGCCACCTGCATCCGGGTCCCGGTCGTCACCGGCCACTCGGAGGCGGTCAACATCGAGACCCGCGAGCCGCTCAGCCCCGAGCGGGCGCGCGACCTGCTCGAAGCGGCTCCGGGTGTGGTCGTCGTCGACGATCCCGCCGCTTCGCGGTTCCCGATGGCGATCGAGGCCGCCGGCAGGGACGAGGTCTTCGTCGGCCGCATCCGCCGCGACGCCGGCAACGAGAACGCACTGGATATGTGGGTCGTCGCCGACAATCTGCGCAAGGGCGCCGCGACCAACGCCGTGCAGATCGGCGAACTGCTGATCGAGCGGGACTTGCTCCGGTCCTGACGAGGTCCAGACGCCGCCAGGCAAGGACGCAGGAAGCCCGAATAGCAACGCTATTTGAGCGACCGAGGACGCCGTCTGGCGGCGTCTGGGGTCGTCAGGCGGCGCAATGCGAAGGGGGCGATCAGGGTGGTGAGGATCGACATGCCGACGACGACGCCGAACAGTTCGGGATCGACCACGCCCTCGGCGGCGCCGATCGAGGCGACGACGATGCCGACCTCGCCGCGCGGGATCATGCCCACGCCGACGATCGCCGCTTCGGCCTTACCGAGCGGCCGCGCCGCGAGGTAGGCGGGGACGAGCTTGGCGGCGGCGGCGATCACGGTGATCGCCGCCAGCAGCACCAGGGCGTGGCCGCCGAGCAGGGTGTCGAGTTCGAGCTCGATCCCGATGAAGGCGAAGAAGAAGGGCGGGAAGAAGGCGTAGAGAGGTTGGACTTCTTGCTCGATCGAAGTCTGGTCCTTGGTCTCGGCGACGATCATCCCGGCGAGGAAGGCGCCGATCAGCGCCGCCAGGCCGATGTTGGCGGCGAAGGCGGCGAGGCCGAGGCAGACGAGAACCGCCGGCAGCAGCGGCGAGTCGGCGAAGCGGGGCGCCTGCAGCAGCTGCGGGCGGCGCTGCAGGAGCTGGGTGCCGCCGAGCGCGACGAAGGCGACGAAGGCGACCGCGATCGCCAGCGCGAGGGCGATCTTGCCGGCGTCGACACCCCCGTCGGCGGCCATCCCGACCGCCACCGAGAGCAGGATCAGGGCGAGGATGTCGTCGACGACGGCGGCGCCGAGCACGGTGCGGGCGGCGCGGCTGCGGGCGATGCCGAGGTCGAGGAAGGTCGCCGAGGTGATGCCGGCGCTGGTCGCCGCCAGGGCGGCGCCGAGGAAGACGCTGGTTTCGGTGCTTTCGCCGAGGGCGAGGCCGAAGCCGATCCCGGCGAGGAAGGGGAGGACGACGCCGGCGCTGCCGACCGTGACCGCGACCCGGCCGACGGCTTTCATCTCCGAAAGCCGCGTCTCCAGCCCGACCCAGAAGAGGAGGAAGACGACCCCGAGCTCGGAGAAGACCCGCAGCACCTCGCTGACCTGGACCCAGTCGAGAACCGAGGGGCCGACGAGGACGCCGCCGAGGATCTCGCCGACGATCGCCGGCTGCCCGATCCGCTTGAAGACCTCGTCGCCGAGCTTGGCCGCGAGCAGGACGAGAAAGAGATCGGTGAGGATCCCGGCGGTGTCGCTGGTGGCGGCGAGGGGGAGGGGCATCGCGATCGCCGCTCAGGCTATGCGGTCGCGACGAGGAATTTGCACTTCTGTGACACCCACGTAATGTTTTGTCGTCTAGGCTCCCTGACATGGAGAACGACTGGCCCAAGTGGAACGACGACCGCCTCGACGCCCAGTTCCAGCGGGTGGACGAGCGGTTCGATCGCGTCGATGAACAATTCGAGCGTGTCGATGGGCGGTTCGTCGAGGTCGAGAAGCGGCTCGACCGGTTCGAAACGAGAGTTGACGGCCGCTTCAACTCAATCGACGCACGGCTAGACGGCCTTCAGCGATCGATAATCATTGCGATGACGAGCGTCGTTCTCGCCCTGCTCGCTCAGGGCTACCTTCCCCACTGAGCCTGCATCGCCCGGCCGCTCGTCGGGGTGGCGGGTCCATGTGAACGGGGTGAAACGGGGATGTGAACGGCGGCCCCGAGTGAGCGCCGTTTTCGCCTTGGCAGTGGGCAAAAACGGGGTTTGGCGCTACGCAGTTTCGACGGTTCACACCAGTCGACGGAAAGACACAAAATTCAAACATGAGTCCGGGAGGTCGCTCCTAGCCTGCTCGCGATGTCCCGGCGCGAAGGAGAACTTCACCAACCGATGCAGTGGCGTCGGTGTCGGGGGGAGTGGCGGCGGGGATGAGCGCGACGGGGGCGCTGACGCCGGTTCCGTTCATGAGCTTGGAGCGTCATCACGCGCCGATCGCACAGGAACTGCGTGACGCCTTCGACGAGGTGCTCGGCGACGGCGGCTTCGTTCTCGGCCGCGAGGTCGACGCCTTCGAGCAGGAGTTCGCCGCCTACTGCGGGGTCGAGCACTGCGTCGGGGTCGGCTCCGGCACCGCCGCCCTGACGCTGGCGCTGCTGGCTACCGGGATCGGGGCCGGCGACGAGGTCATCGTCCCCGCTCACACCTTCATCGCCACCGCTCTCGCCGTGGTCGGGGCCGGGGCGACGCCGGTCCTCTGCGACGTCGACGAGGAGACCGGCCTGCTCGACGCCGAGTCGGCGGCGGCGGCGCTGAGCGAGTACACCGCTGCGGTCGTCCCCGTCCACCTCTACGGCCAGGTCTGCGACATGGACGCGATCACCGCCTTCGCCGACCGCCACCGGCTGGCGGTCGTCGAGGACGCGGCTCAGGCCCACGGCGCCAGCTGGCGCGGCCGCCGCGCCGGCTCGCTCGGGGCCGCCGCCGGCTTCAGCTTCTACCCGAGCAAGAACCTCGGCGCGCTCGGAGACGGCGGCGCGATCTGCACCGACGACGCCGAGGTCGCCGCCCGCGCCCGGCGGCTGCGGAACCTCGGCCAGGAGCGCAAGGGCCTCCACCTCGAAGCGGGGGTGAACGAGCGCCTCGACGGCGTCCAGGCGGCGATGCTGCGGGTCAAGCTGGGCCGGCTCGACGAGTGGAACGCGGCCCGCCGCGAGCTCGCCGCCGTCTACCGCGGCGCCCTCGACCTGGCGGCGCGGCCGCTGGCCGAGGACCCGCGCGGGGAGTGCGTCTACCACCTCTTCCCGGTCCGGGTGCGCGACCGCGACGGGATCCGGGCGCGGCTGGCGGAGGCCGGGGTCGGCAGCGGCGTCCACTACTGGCCGGCGCTGCACCGCCAGCCGCCCTTCGCCGAGCTTCCCAACCGGGCCGAGATCTCGCTTGCCAACGCCGAGGCGTGGAGCGAGCAGGAGATCTCGCTGCCGATCTTCCCGGAGCTTTCCGAGCAAGAGGTGCTGAGCGTGGCCGAGTCCCTAAACGACGCGATCGAGGGGGAGAGATGAGCGGTGTGAACGGAGCAAGGGCGCCATTGCGGTTCGGGCTGATCGGCCTGGGCTACTGGGGGCCGAACCTGCTGCGGGTGCTGGCGGACATGACCGAGGCCGAGGTGGCCTGGATCTGCGACCTCGACGAACTGCGGCTCGAGCGCTTCCACCGCCGCTACCCCGGCGCCGCCAAAACCACCGAGGTCGAGGACCTCTTCGACGATCCCGAGCTCGACGCGATCCTGATCGCGACCCCGGTCTTCACCCACTTCGAGCTCGCCTCGCGCTCGCTGCGCGCCGGCAAGCACACCTTCGTCGAGAAGCCGCTGGCCTCGTCCTCGGAGGAAGCGAACGAGCTGCTGCGGCTGGCCGAGATCGAGGGACGGACGCTGATGTGCGGGCACACCTTCGTCTACAGCCCGCCGGTGCGGGCGGTGAAATCGCTGCTCGACAACGAGGAGCTGGGCGAGATCTTCTTCATCTCCTCGAGCCGGGTCAACCTCGGCCTGCACCAGCCCGACGTCAGCGTCATCTGGGACCTCGGGCCGCACGACTTCTCGATCCTGCTGCGCTGGCTCGGCGAGATGCCGACCCGGGTCCGCGCCGTCGGCCGCGACTCGATCGTGCCGGGGATCCCCGACGTCGCCTTCGTCACCCTCACCTACGCCTCCGGGATCGTCGCCAACGTCGAGCTCAGCTGGCTGGCGCCGAGCAAGCTGCGGCGGACCGTCGTCGTCGGCAGCGAGAAGATGGTCGTCTACGACGATGGCGCCCCGGAGCCGGTCCGCGTCTTCGACCACGGTGTCGTCTACAAGGACCCCGAGACCTTCGGCGAGTACCAGCTCTCCTACCGCACCGGCGACATCCTCTCGCCGAAGATCGACAGCCGCGAGCCACTGATGGAAGAGCTGCGCGACTTCGCCGGTGCAGTCCGCAGCGGCGGCGAGACGGTCGCCAGCGCCCGTATGGCCCGCGACGTGGTCCGCCTCGCCGAGGCCGCCGACCGCTCGCTGGGCGAAGGCGGGGCGGAGGTCGTGATCGAGGCCCCGGCCGACGAGGAAATTTTCGTCCGCTCGCGCCAGACGCTCGCGGCCGGGTAGCGGCTTGGCCCTCGATCTCGACATCGACGCCCGGACCGGCTCCGCCGCCGGCCTCCTCGGCGTCGGCGGCGAGGGCCTGCGGCAGCGGGTGGTCAGCCGCCGCCACAGCCACCGCGACGGCGAGGCGCGGCGGCTGCTGCTGATCGCCGACGTGCTCGCGGTCAGCCTCGGCTTCGCCGTCTCGACCCTGTTGCTCGGCCACCCCGACGAGTTCCTCTGGGGAGTCCTCTCGCTGCCGCTCTGGGTCGTCGTCTTCAAGGCCTACGGGCTGTATGACCGCGACACGAAGCGGATCAGCCACGGCACCGTCGACGACCTGCCGTGGATCTTCCACGCGATGCTGCTCGGCACCCTGCTGCTGCTCGGCCTCCTCCGCCTCACCCCGCTGGGCGGCTTCGAGCTCCGCGACCTCGCCGTCTTCGCCGTCTTCACGATGGTCGCCGTCGCCGCCTTCCGCGTCCTCGCCCGCCACCTCGGCTCCTCGCTGCTCGGCCCCGAACGGGTGCTGCTGGTCGGCGACGGGGCGCCGGTGCGGATGCTGGCGCGCAAGCTCGGCTCCCACCCCGAGTACGCGGTCGAGCCGGTCACTCTCCTCTCGCTGGAGGAGCTCGACCTCGAGGGCGCCGCCAAACGCCACCAGGTCGAGCGCCTGGTCGTCTCCCAGGAGGACTACGACAACGAGCGCCTCTTCGAGCTGCTCTGCCGCTGCCGCGAACTGCAGATCAAGCTCAGCGTCCTGCCGCAGCTGTTCGACGCCCTCGGCCCCTCGGTCGAGCTCGACGACGTCGAGGGGGTGACGGTGCTGGGAATCACGCCGCCGGTGCTGCCACGCTCCTCGCGCTTCCTCAAGCGGGCGATGGACGTCGTCGGCGCCGGCCTGCTGCTGGTGATCGCGGCGCCGGTGATCGCGGTCTGCGCGGTCGCGATCAAGCTCGACTCGCGCGGCCCGGTCTTCTTCCGCCAGACCCGGATCGGCCGCGAAGGCTGCCGCTTCCAGCTGCTCAAGTGCCGGACGATGGTCGTCGACGCCGAGCAGCGCAAGGCCGAGCTGCTGGCGCGGAGCAAAGACCCGGGCTGGCTGCTGCTCGACCACGATCCTCGCATCACCAGGGTCGGCCGCCTCCTGCGCCGCTCCAGCCTCGACGAGCTGCCGCAGCTCTGGAACGTGCTGCGCGGGGAGATGAGCTTGGTCGGGCCGCGGCCGATCGTCGAGGACGAGGACCGCCAGCTGGAGGGCTGGCGGCGGACCCGGATCGACCTGACGCCGGGGATCACCGGCCTCTGGCAGGTGCTGGGGCGGACCAGCATCCCGTTCGAGGAAATGATCAAACTCGACTACCTCTACGTCACCAACTGGACGCTCTGGACCGACGTCAGCCTGGTTCTGCGGACGCTGCCGGCGGTGCTGCTGAAGCGGGGGGTGAACTGAGCGTGCGGACGGTGGTCGTGCTCGGCAAGGGGCAGCTGGCGATCCGGGTCGCCGAGTGGTTCCGGGCCAACGAGGACTGGGAACTGATGCGGGTGGTGCCGGTGATGCCGGAGCCGGAGTGGACCGACTCGTTTGCCGCCTGGGCCGCCGGCAACGGCGTGCCGCGAGTCCAGAGCGGGAACTACGCCGACCTCGACGCGCCGGAGGGGCGGGTTGCCGACCTCGGCTTCTCGGTCTTCTACGACCGTATCCTGCCGGCCGAGTTCCTCGCCGGTTTCGGCCGCATCCTCAACCTCCACAACGCACCGCTGCCGCGCTACCGGGGCGTCTCCCCGATCAACTGGGCGTTGAAGAACGGCGAGCGCAGCCACGGAGTGACGATCCACGAGATTGGTCCCGGGATCGACGACGGCCCGATCGTCTCGCAGGCGACGTACTCGATCTATCCCGAGCGCGACGAGGTCGCCGACGTGCTGGCGCGCGGTCTCGCCTTCGGCTGGGCTCTGTTCGAGCAGACGATGCCGATCCTCGATCGGATCGAGGCGACGCCCCAGGACGAGAGCCTCGCCACCTACTACGGCGCCGGCGACGACGAGCGGCTCGGCGAGCGGCGCGACTTCACCCGCGCCCTGAGCCGATGCTAGGCAGTTTCGAGCTGCTGGTAGACGCCGAGCAGCACCCGCTCCGAGGCGTCCCAGCCGAGACCGGCGGCGCGTTCGCCGCCGCGGCGAGCGAGGGCGCCGCGGCGGTCCGGCTCGCGCGCCAGGCGTGCCACCTGGGCCGCGAACGACGCGGGGTCGCCGCCCTCGGCGTAGGCGACGGCGTCGCCGGCGGTGCGCTGGGTCTCCAGCAGCGGGTTGGCGACGACGGCGCGGCGGGCGGCCATGTACTCGGCGATCTTGATCATCGTCGAGCGCTGGTTGAGATCGGTGCAGGGGGCGGGGTCGAGGCAGACGTCGGCCGCCGCCAGCAGCGCCGGCACCTCGGCGTGGGGGACGCGGCCGGTGAAGCGGACGCGCCCGGCAACGCCGGCGGCCAGCGCCTGCGCTTCCAGCGGCGCCCGCCGCGAGCCCTCGCCGACGAGGGTCAGCCGGGCGCCGGGCAGGTCGTGATCGCGCCCGAGCCGCTCCAGCAGCCTGATCAGATCGTCGACGCCGTCCTGGCTCTCCATGCTGCCGAGAAACAGCAGGCGGGGGTCGGCGAGGACGCCGCCGCGGGCCTTGGTCGCGGCGGCGAAGGCGGCCGCCGGCGGCCCGTTGCGGACCACCGCGACCCGCTCCGGCGCGACGCCGCCGCGGTCCTGCGCGACCTCGCGGTGGGACTCGTTGGCGGCGATCACGACCGTCGCGCTGGCGAAGGTGAGGCGCTCGAAGCCGCGCAGCACGGCGGCGACTCGGCCCGGCCCGAACTTCGCTTCGAACAGCTCCGGCGCCAGGTCGTGGTGGTCGAAGACGACCTTGCGGCCGAGCGCCCGGGCGAGGAAGCCGACGCCGAACAGGGTGTCGGGCGGGTTGTGGAAGTGGACGACGTCGGCGCCGCGCAGCAGCTCGCCGGCGCCGCCCCAGTAGAGGTGGGCGTTGGCGACCGCGTACTCGCGGACGAAGCCGGACGGGGTCGCCGCGGTCACCGGCAGGCGGAAGCGGCGGACGCGGACGCCGCCGACCAGCTCGCGCCGGGGCTGGCCGTTCTCGCGCGGGGCGACGACGGTCACCGCGTGGCCGGCGGCGGCCAGGCTCTCGGCCTCGGCGCGGACGCGGACGTCCTGCGGGTAGGGGTTGTTCTCGAGCAGCATCACGACCCGGGTCATGGCCGCCACGCTAGGGCGCTGATCCGGGCGGGAGGTAACTGAGTTGCAAACGGCCGCGCCCGAGGGCAGCAGGGTCGCCTACGTGGTCGGCCGCTACCCGGCGGTCTCCCACGCCTTCGTCACCCGCGAGGTGCTGGCGCTGCGCGCCGCGGGGGTCGAGGTGGAGACGATCTCGATCCACCGCGCCGAGGACGGCGACGCCCTCTCGGCCACCGACCGGGCTGAGCGCGAGCGCACCTACGCGCTGCTGCCGGTGCGGCTCGGCCCGCTGCTGGGCGCCCATCTGCGCGCTTTCGCCGGCGCGCCCCGCGCCTACCTGGCGACTCTGTTCGGGGCGCTGCGCGACGGCCCGCCTGGCATCCGCGGCCGTGTCTGGCAGCTCTTCTACTTCCTCGAGGCGATCATGGTCTGGAACCGGTGCCGCAGCCGCGGCGTCCGCCACCTCCACGCCCATCACCTCAACCAGGCCGCCGACGCGGCGATGCTGGCGGTCCGCTACGCCAACGCCCGCGGCGGGTCGGCCTGGACCTGGAGCTTCACGATGCACGGCCCGAACGAGCTCTACGACGTCTCCCGCTTCCAGCTCGCCGAGAAGGCAAGCGAGGCGGCGGCGGTCGCCTGCATCAGCGACTTCGCCCGCAGCCAGGTGATGGGCTTCACGGACGAAGAGCGGTGGTCGCGCCTGACCGTCGTTCACTGCGGCGTCGACCCGACCGAGTTCGATCCCGGTGAGACGCCGTCGGCCAACGGCGGGGCGCCGGAGAAGGACGCTGCGCTGGAGGGCGCCGCTCCTTTCCGCGTCCTCTACGTCGGCCGCCTCGTCCCCTTCAAGGGCCAGGCGATCCTGCTCGAGGCGATCGCGGCGCTGCGGGCGCGGGGGATCGATGCCCGGCTGACGATGATCGGCGAAGGGCCGGCCCGGGAGGGGGCGGAACGGCGCGCCGCCGAGTTCGGGCTCAACGGCGAGGTCCGCTTCGCCGGCGCCGTCGGCCAGGACGAGATCCGCTCCCACTACGCCGCCGCCGACGTCTTCTGCCTGCCCTCCTTCGCCGAGGGGGTGCCGGTGGTGCTGATGGAGGCGATGGCGATGGCGGTCCCGGTCGTCACCTCGCGGATCATGGGCATCACCGAGCTGGTCGACGACGGCGAGCAGGGGCTGCTGGTCCGTCCCGGTCGCGCCGACGAGCTGGCGGCGGCGCTCGAGCGCCTCGCCCGCGACCCGGCGCTGCGCGAGCGGCTCGGCCGCGGCGGTCGCGCCAAGGTCAGCGCCGAGTTCGACGTGCGCGAGTCGGGCCGGCGGCTGGCGGCGATCTTCGCCGCCCAGGAGGGGGCGCGGCGGGCATGAGCGCCAAGGGCAAGCGGGGGACCTACCGGGCCGGCTTCTTCTTCGGCACGCTCAGCTTCGGCGCGACGCTGCTGCTCGGCTTCGCCTCGACGATCCTCACCGCCCGGCTCTACGGCGTCTCGGTGGTCGGCGACTACGCCCTGGTCTGGGCGCCGGTCGCGGCCCTCTGGGTGCTCTCGACGGTGAAGGAGCAGCAGGCGCTGATCAAGGAGCTCGCCGATCTTGCTCCCGGCCACCCGCGGGTGACGCAGCTGTTCGCCTCGGTGTTTGTCTTCTCGACCGGGCTGACCGTGCTGGTCGCCCTGCTGGTCGCGCTCGCCTGCTGCTTCGTCTTCCCCGGGCCGCTCGACGCGCCGCAGCTGCTGGCGCCGGCGCTGGTCTCGATCGCCGGCTACGTCCTCGTCACCAACACGGGCTGGAACCTCGACTCGATCCTCTCCGCCTTCGTCGCCGGCAAACAGCTCTTCCGCGTCCGCCTCAACGAAGCGGTCAGCTTCATCGTCCTCGCCACCGGCCTCTCGTTCCTCACCGGCTCGGTCTGGGCGCTGGTCGCGGCGACGATCGGCGCCTCGGCGGTCGCCCTCGTCCACCGGGTGGTGGCGGCGCGGCCGTTCGTGCGGGCGCGCCTGAACCGGGAGGAACTGCGCGCCGGCCTGCGGGTGCTGCCGGCGCTGCTGCGCTTCGGGCTGAAGGCGACCCCGGGCCAGATCGCGATCGGCGCCAGTCAGCAGGGCGGGATCTGGGCGATCGGGATGGTCGCCCCGGCCGCCGCCGTCGGCGCCTACAGCCGCGCCTTCCTGATCCCGCGCAACGTCCAGCAGGCGAGCACGAAGATCACCGACGTCCTCTTCCCGACCCTGGTCGGCCGCCGCAGCGGCGGCGACCACCACGGCTTCGACCGCGCTCTGATCGACTCGATCCGCTACGAAGTCGTCGGCATGCTGGCGCTGGCGGCGGCCTTCGGCGGCGCCGCCGAGCAGGTGCTGGATCTCTTCGGTCCCGGCTTCAGCCCGGCTGCGCCGGCGCTCGTCCTGCTCCTCTTCTTCCCGGTGATCGCGGCGATCACCCAGACCCAGACCCAGGGCCTGTGGGCGGTCGACCGCCCCGGGCTGACCAGCATCGTCGCCCTCCTGCGGCTGGCGGTGACGATCGTCCTCCTCGTCCTGCTGACGCCGTCGATGAACTACGTCGGGCCGGCACTGGCGCTGCTGGCCGGGATGCTGGTCGCCGCCGGCCTCTTCGGCCTCGCCTTCCGCCGCCACCTGGCGGCGCCGTTGCGCCGCACCTGGCCGCTGCGCGAGCGCTTCGCCCTCGTCCTCGCCTACGCCGCCGGCTTCGCCGCCGCGCACGGGGTCGAGAAGGCGCTGCCGGCGCTGGCGGCACTGCCGCTCAGCGTCGCTGCCGGCGGCCTCGTCTACGTCCTCGCCCTGGTCCTCTCGGGCGGGGTCAACGAGCGCGACCGGCAGCGGCTGGGGGAGCTGGCGGCGCGCCTGCGGGCGCGGCGCGGCGCTGGTCCTGGTCCTGGTCCGGCTGCACGTCCATCTTCAGCAGCTGCAGGTGATCCCAGGGAAATGAAGCCAGCAGCTCCGTCGGCCACTTCCCTTCGAAATAGCCGGCTTTCCCCGCATAGGGATTCGGCCCCCCGAGCGTGACCGGGTCCTGGCCGAAGAAGTGGACGACGCTGGAGCCGTCGCGGACGAAGATGCCGTAGCGCTGGGCGGCGTCGGCGATCAGCCGCGTGATCCGCGGCATCTGCAGGGTCGAGAGGTCGAGGCTGGGATCGAGGCGCAGGTGGGCGCCCTCGGGGAGGGAGAGGGGCGAGTCGGAGGTGCCGTCGGCGCGCTGGGCCGGCAGCGCGTAGAAGCCTTTCCTGACGTTGGGGATCGCCAGCGCCAGGGCATGGTCGATCCTGCCGGCGGCGAGGTCTTCGAGCGTCAGCAACCCGCCGGCAATCGAGAGCGAGGAGGCAGAGGAGCCCCACCAGGGCCGGGCTCCCGGCCAGGCTTCCGGGCCGTAGACGCCGGGGTTGGAGGAGACGTCCTCGATCGCGCCGCCCCAGGATGCGTGCGGGCCTTCGGCGTCCCAGCCGAAGCGCCAGAACTCCCAGAGCCGGTCGGTCGCCGGCTGGTAGACGACGAGGTTGGCGTCGGTCCCGCCAGAGGGTTTGGCGGCGGCCGGAACCGGCACTGCGGCGAAGGCGGCCTGCAGGGCGGGGGCCGGGGTCGGGGAGTCGAGCCGCACCCGCAGCGTCGGCTGGTCGGGTCCGACTTCGTAGATCGAGACCGCGTAGGAGGTGGTCGAGATCGAGGGGCCGCGACCGGCGGCGAGCTCGGCGTCGACCTCCTTGTCGAAGGTGGCAAGGAGCTTCGGCGAACGCGGGTCGAGCTTCGCGTTCGCGGCCACCCTGGTGTTCCAGAAGCTGGTCGGCGCGAAGAAGCGGAAGGGCACCGCTGAGGCGCCGGCCCGGGCGGCGGTGATTGCCTGGCCCCTGCCGATGCCGACCGCGCCGGCCCGGGCGGCGGTCAGCGCGCACAGCGCCAGCGCGGCGACGAGCGCGAGAAGGATCGGTTTCGAGCGTGGCATGCCCGCCCGGTATCGGAATTCACGCTGTTACAAGTCGGAATCCGTGCCTGTGGTGGACGTTTGTCCGGGCTCTGTTCACGTTACGTTCACGGTGCTGATACACGGCGACTGATTCAGTCGTCGGATGCCGGCCTGCCCCGGACAGTCTTCCGCCGCCAGCCAAGCCGTTCAGCCCAGCTGCGGCTGCCGCCGTGACGACGGATGGCTTCGTATAAAGGCAGGCTGTCGGCGAGGCGGAATTCGTCGACGCTTGGCCAATCCTCGCGCTCGCCCCAGATCTCACGCAGCTCGTGCTCGATTCGCTCGTCGGTCCAAGTTCGCTTGCGGCCGCGCCGCTCGACGTCGATGGGCGAACGCAGCCGGTAACGGGCAGCGGCACCTTTCCCACGTCGAACTACAAGGTGCTTTTCCTCAAGGTCCCGCAGGTCGCGGGCGGCGGTGCTTCGGCTGACTTCGGCGATGCTCTCGTAGTCGGCGCGACGAAACTCGACGAAGGAGCTGAAGTTCAGTTGCAACAGCCCCCGCTCCTGACTCGCGTTCAGCTCGATCTTGGCGTTCGACCCGAGGCCGATGGCCTGCAGCTCCCCAATCCGAGCGGCGGCGCGCTCGTACTCCTCGGCCAGGCCGCCGAGGAAGTACTCGAGCCAGGTGTTCATGTTCAGCGTTTCCGCTCGCACCGAGCGGAGCGCTGCGTAGTACGCGTCGCGGTCTTCCGCGTAGTAGCGCTCGAAAGAGAAGAGGCGCCGCGAGATGAAGCCCATTCGCATCAGGACAGCGGCGCTTAGCAAGCGAGCGACGCGGCCGTTGCCGTCCGCGAAGGGATGGATGTCGGTGACGGCATAGTGGACGACGCCGGCGATCACCGGAGGAGGGAAGTCCACGGTTCGATCCTCGCGCTCCGTGATCCAGGCGCAGAGTCCGGCCATCCTGCCGGGGACCTCATCGGGCGGGGCCCCTTCGTGCATTACCGCGCCGGTGGCGCGATCGACCACCTGGGCTATCCCCTCACGCCAGGCGCCCTCGTGGTGGGGCTTGAAGTGCGGGCTGTCCTCCGAGCCGAGCCCGTTGGTCGTTTTCTTGTGCAGCGCAAGGATCGTCTCCGGGCTGATCTCGATCCCGGTCCCTTCGGCCAGCCCGTCGAGATAGTGAAGCGCCTCGACGTAGTCGACCAGCTCGATCTTCGCCTTGGTGTCGGAGTCCAGCGATCCGCGGGCGGCACGCTCGGCTTCGACGATTGGCAGTTCGTTGCCCTCGATCAGGGTCGAGTAGTGGACGGTCTCCGCCAGCGCCGACACCCGCAACTCGTCCTCCACCGCCGGGCGAATCTCCGAGGTCTCTATCTGGGCGCGGGCAGCAGCGACGCGGCCCAGCGCATTCGTGGCCTTCGCGGTGTATTTGGTGAAGCTGGCATGGAAGGCGTATCTATCCGTCATCAGTCGAAGAGCTGCTTTTCGTCGTCTTTGTCAATTCACTATCGGCAAAATAAATGGAAGTGCATTCCGCTATTTTAGGCATAAATAGTGAATCATGGATGTTGGCATAGATATGGCTCTAGAAATTGAATAAAGAAGATAATGAGCTTTATCGGCAAGATAATCGTCTCAGAAAAGGCCAAAAAATAGGATTCACGATTGGGACGAGTTTCGATAGCAATTGAATCAGCGGCGGCGGGTGATGCGGCGGAAATTTCACATCTTCGATACCGCCAGACGCAAGCATCCGGGCGTCGCGATGACCCTGCCGACGTTCTTCATCATCGGCGCGCCCAAGGCGGGTACGACGAGCCTCCACCACTACCTGGATCAGCACCCGGAGATCCAGATGTCGGCGATCAAGGAGCCGCGCTTCTTCGCCCTGCCCGAGAGCGGCGAGGCCCAGCTCCCCGGCCGGGTCGCGACCCTGGCGGAGTACGAAGACCTCTTCGACCCCGCCGTTGCCGTCCGCGGCGAGTCCTCGACCGACTACGCCGCCCACCCGCGTCGCGAAGGGGCGCCGGAGCGGATCAAGCAGCTGGTGCCCGAGGCCCGCTTCATCTATCTGGTTCGCGACCCGATCGAGCGCTCGGTCTCCCACTACCGGATGGCGGCGGCGCTGATGGGGGAGAAGCGGCCGCTGGCGGAGGCGCTGCGCGACGGCCTCGACGACCCCGCCTCGCGCTACATCGCCCCCAGCCTCTACGCGACCCAATTGGAGCTCTACCTGCGCCACTTCCCGGCCGAGCGGATCCTGGTCGTCGACCAGGCGCAGCTGCTCGCCGAGCGGCGGGCGACGCTGGGGGATGTCTTCTCCTTTCTCGCCGTCGCCGATGAGATCGATTCGGGTGCGCTGGAGGAGGAGAAGCTGAGCAGCGCCCAGTGGCGGGCGGCCCCCGAGGGCTACGCGGGCTTCGTCGGCCGCCACGTCACCCCGCGGGTGCGCTGGGTGCCGCGCGGACTGCGGCGCTCGGTCCGCGGCGCCCTCGAGCGCACCCTCTGGCGGCCGATCGACGCCAGCCTCGACGACGAGCTGCGGACCCGGCTCGAAGCGCTCTACGCGCCCGAGGCCGAACGCCTGCGCCAGCTGACCGGCGGGCGCTTTGCCTCGTGGGCCGTCTGAGCGCGGCGATGCTGGTGGCGCTCTGCGCGGTCCTGCTCTGGGGCTGTGGCAGCGAGCGCCTGGCCGAAACCCAACCGGCAACGAGCACCGAGGTCGAAGCGAGCGCGCCGTCGATCGGGGCCGAACCGGAAGCGAGTGGCGCCGCCCCTTTCCGGTTCTTCTCGCCGACCAGCTTCTGGAACACGAAGCCAGGCCCGGACGCGGAGCTCGACCCGCGCTCGGCCCAGCTCGTCGCCGCCTTCGACGAGGAGGTCGAAGCCGAGCTCGCGGCCGGCCGCGGACCCTCGATCTCGACCACCTCCTACGCGGTCCCGATCTACGAAGTCGGGGCGGACCAGCCGCCGGTGGCGGTCGAGCTCACCGCGCCGACCCCGGCCCCGGCTCTGCAAGCCGCTTTCGCAGCGGTGCCGCTGCCGCCCGATGCCCAGGCCTCCGGCGGGACCGACGCCAACCTCGTCGTCTACCAGCCGGCGACCGACCGGCTCTGGGAGTTTTGGCGCTTCCGCCGCGGGCCCGAAGGCCCGGAAGCCTCCTGGGGCGGGGCGATCGAAGATGTCTCACGGAATCCCGGCGTCTACGGCCCCGAGGCCTGGCCCGGTGTCAAGCCCTGGTGGGGTTCGTCGGCTTCCTCGCTCTCGATCGCCGGCGGCGTGATCAGCCTCGAAGACCTCGGAGCCGGCGTCATCAACCATGCCCTGGCCCTGGCCATCCCCGACGTGCGGGTCGGCGTCTACTCGCTGCCGGCCCGGCGCGCCGACGGCACTTCCGAAAGCCCCTCCTCGCTCCCCGAGGGCGCCCACCTGCGCCTCGACCCCAACCTCGACCTCTCGACCCTGCAGATGCCGCGGATCACCCGGCTCGTCGCCGAAGCCGCCCAGCGCTACGGCATCTTCGTCCGCGACGGCGCCGGCGTCGTCCACTTCTTCGGCCAGGACCCGGTCAGCCTCGGCGGCCCCGATCCCTACGCGGGGGAAGACGGCTACTTCGAAGGCAGGTGGCCGACGGAACTGCTGGCCTCCTTCCCCTGGGAGCACCTGCAACTGCTGAAGATGGAGCTGCGTCGCGATGACGACCGCTAGGCCGCTGCCGAGAACGATCTGGATCTGCTGGCTGCAGGGCTGGGAGCAGGCGCCGCCGATCGTCAAAGCCTGCCTCGCGACCTGGGAGCGGCGCAATCCCGGCTGGGAGGTGGTCCGCCTCGATCGCGGGAACGTCGGCGCGCACCTGGAGCTCGACTTCCCGCTCGACGGCTACCCGCCCAACGTCGCCGCCAACTTCATCCGCGTCCTGCTCCTGCGCGAGCACGGCGGCGTCTGGGCCGACGGCACCCTCTACTGCGTCGCCCCGCTCGATTCCTGGCTCGATCCTCTGGTCGAGCCCGAGGGCTTCTTCGCCTTCGACCGTCCCGCCCCCGACCGGATGCTGGCCAACTGGTTCCTAGCCGCGACCCCGGGCCAGCCGCTGATCGACACCTTCGCCGAGTCGATGCGCGAGTACTGGCGCGAGCGCACCGAGGCCGATCGCTACTTCTGGTTCCACCAGCTCTGGGCCGAGGCCTATCGCGACCTGCCCGAGTTCCGCCGGGCCTGGGACGGGATGCCGAAGCGCTCGGCGAACGGCCCGCACTACTTCGCCCCGGACTACGCGCGGCGGCTGGCGCGGCCGCTGCGCCCGCACCTGCGCCAGCGCCTTGTGGCCGCGACCGACCCCGTCTACAAGCTCAGCCACCGGCTGCCCGGCTTCGAGCCCGGACCGGACTCGGTCTACGAGTTCCTGCTCAGCTGGGCCGAGCAGGAGGCGCCGCCGGCACCGACCCCCGCGGCGGGGACCCTGAAGGCGCGGATGGCGCTCGACCGCGGCGCCGAGCGCCTGCGCTGGAGTTACCTCGGGGCCAGTCAGCGCGGGAAGGCGGCCCTGCGACGGGCGCGGGGGAGGACCTAATGCTGGGGCTTCGGCGCCCAGCGCGACTCGCGGGCGAAGGCCAGGGTGGCGCCGATCAGCAGACCGATGACGACCCCTATAAAGGTCCCAATCACCAGGTAGGTGCGTTTGTCGCTGTGCGCTTCGCTGGCGGGGGAGAGGACCTGGATCAGTTCGGTCGAGGCCTGGCTCTGGACGCTCAGGGTGTAGGCGTCCTCGAGCGCCTTGGCCCGGGTCGAGGCGGCTTCGACCTTGGCCTGCGCGGTCGCGATTTCCTCTTCCTCGGCGGCGCTCGGCGGCGAGCCCGCGTCTGCTTCGGCGTGTTCGCGCTTCAGCTTCGCCTGCTGCAGGGAGACCGTCGCCTTTTCGTACATCCCGTACAGCCGCTTGCTGTCGGGGTCGCTCTGGTTCAGCTTCGCCGTGTAGCCGACCAGGGCGTGGCTGCTGGCGTTGGCCAGCTTCACCGCCTGGTCGGCGTCGGCCGAGGTTGCTTCGACCCGGAAGATCGGGCTTTTCGCGATCGGCGTCGCGCTGACGTGGTCCTTGACGTCCTTGACCGAGATCCCGGTTTCCTTCGAGACCTTCTCGGTCACGCCGCGGGCGGTGACGGTGCGGCTGTAGCCGGTCGCCAGCGCTTCGGCGGCGACCGCGTAGCCGGAGAGGGCGCCGGGCGAGCTGATGTCGATGCGGCCGACCGTCAGCTTCGCCGTCGCCGTGTATTCGGGGCTGCGCAGCAGCGCCAGGCCGGCGCCGATCGCCGCGCAGATCACGATCGAGAGGACGACGATCCACCAGTTCCAGATCATCGCCCGGCCCAGCGTCACCGCCGGCGGCGGCGAGATCACCTTCGGCACCTCTTGCTCGAACCGTCGCATCGCTACCTTGCCGGCTGCCGATGCTGATCGTCAACGCCGATGACTGGGGGCTGCGCGCGGGGGTGACGGACGCGATCGCGGCCTGCTGGCGCGCCGGCGCCGTCACCAGCGCCTCGGCGATGGTCGCGATGGCCGACAGCGAGCGCGCCTTTGGGCTGGCGGCGGAGCTGGGGCTGCCGCTCGGCCTGCATCTGAACCTGACGACCCCGTTCGACGCCGCCGCCGTGGCGCCGGAGCTGCGCGCGCGCCAGGCCCGCGCCGTCGCCTACTTCGCCGGCTCGCCGCGACGCCGGCTGCTGTACGACCCGCGGGCGCGGGGCCTGCTCGACGCCTGCGTCGGCGACCAGCTCGACCTCTTCGCCGCGGCGGCCGGTATGGCCGCGGCCCACGCCGACGGCCACCAGCACGTCCAGACCTGCCCGACCGTGCTCGCGACCCCGGCGCTCGGCCGCGTCAGCAGCCTGCGCCGCGCTCACGGCTTCGTCGCCGGCGGCTCGCCGGCGGCACACGGGTATCGCAGGATCGTCAACTTCGGCCTGCGCCGGCGCTTCCGCTCGGCGCTGTTCGTCTCGCTGCGGGACCTGCACCCCGACCTCGGCGGCGTCGGGCTCGAGCGCCTGGCTGAGCTCGCCCGCGACCGCAAGGTGGAGGTGATGGTGCATCCCGCCTGGGACGACGAGCGCGAGGTGCTGCTGTCGCCGGCCTGGAAAAGGCTGATGGAGGAACTGCCTACGGGCTCTCACGCAGCTCTTCTTGCGCTGCCGGCAGCGGGATCTCGTTCATCTCGAACTCGGTGACGGCGGAGAGCAGCGCCTCCAGCGCCATCCCCGAGAGCGTCTCGTGTTCGAGCAGCGCCCGGGCGGTCTCCTGCACCGGCTCCCAGTTGGCGCGCAGCACATGGACCGCCCGCAGCTTCGCCTCCTCGATGATCCGCTCGGTCTCCTCGTCGATCGTGTCGAGCGTGTTGGGCCCGACCGAGCCGAGGTCCTGCAGGGCGGCGCCGAGGAAGACCTCGCCGCCGGCCTCGCCGATCGTGATCGAGCCCAGCACCGGGCTCATCCCGTAGGAGGTGACCATCCGCCGCGCCAGTTTGGTCGCCGCGTGGAGGTCGTCGGAGGCGCCGGTCGAGCCCTCGCCGAACTCGGTCCACTCCGCCGCGGTGCCGGAGAGGACGGCGACCAGCTGGCGTTCCAGATCGGTCTGGGAGTGCATCACCGCGTCGCGGTCGGTCAGCATGTGGGCTGCGGTGCCGAGCTGGCGCCCGCGGGCGACGATCGAGAGCTTCTGGGCTGAGACCACCTGGCCGATCGCCTTCGTCGCCACCGCGTGGCCGGCCTCGTGGATCGCGATCGTCCAGCGCTCGGACTCGGTCAGGACGTGCGACTTCTTCGCCGGCCCGGCGACCACCCGGTCGATCGCCTCCTCCAGGGTCGCCTGGTCGATCTCGGTGAAGCCCTCGCGGACGGTGAGGAGGGCGGCCTCGTTGACGAGGTTGGCGAGCTCGGCGCCGGAGAAGCCGGGGCAGAGTTTGGCGATCTCGTGCAGGTCGACGTCGGGGGCGAAGGAGCGGCCCTTGGCGTGCAGCTCGAGGATTTCGAGGCGGCCGTGGACGTCGGGGACGTCGACGACGACCTGGCGGTCGAACCGACCCGGTCGCAGCAGCGCGGGGTCGAGGATGTCGGGGCGGTTGGTGGCGCCCATGACGACGACGCCGGCGTCGCCGCCGAAGCCGTCCATCTCGACCAGCAGCTGGTTCAGGGTCTGCTCGCGCTCGTCGTTGCCCTGGCCGACGCCGGCGCCGCGCTTGCGCCCGGCGGCGTCGAGCTCGTCGATGAAGATGATCGCCGGCGCCGTCTTGCGCGCCTTGGCGAAGAGGTCGCGGATCCGGGCCGCGCCGACCCCGACCAGGGACTCGACGAACTCCGCCCCGGAGGCCGAGAAGAAGGTGGCGTCGGCTTCGCCGGCGGTGGCCCGGGCCAGCAGCGTCTTGCCGGTCCCCGGCGGGCCGACCAGGAGCACCCCCTTGGGCGCCGCCGCCCCCATCTTCAGGTATTTGGTCGGGTCGTCGAGGAAGTCGCGGATCTCCTTGAGCTCGGCCAGCGCTTCGCCGGCACCGGCGACCGAGTCGAAGGTGATCGGCGCTTTCTGGCCCTTCTTGCGGCGTTTGCCGGAGCCGCCGAAGACCGAGAAGGAGCCGACGCCCCCGGTCGCGTCCCCGGTCTGGCGGATGAAGAAGGCGAAGAGGCAGACCAGGATCAGGATCGGCAACAGGAACTGGACGACGAGGACGCGTTCCGACTTGCCGGACTGGGGGTTGACGCTGACCTGGGCGCCGCCCTCGGTCAGCTGGCTGACGATCTGCTGGGTCGCCGCGTCGGAGCCGGGGTAATCGGCGTAGAGCTGTAGACCGCCCTCGGTCTGGACCACGACCTGGTGGTCATAGTCGAGTAGTTCGGCGCTCTGGACCTTGCCGGTTTCGCTGACGTGGGTGATCGTCGAGAGCGGCACCTTGTCGCCCTCGCCCTCGGGACCGAGCGAGCCGAGCAGCGAGAAGAAGGTGACCAGGAGTGCTACCGAGGCGATCAGCAGCGCCGTCGAAAGCGGGTCGCGACGGATCAGTTTCCAGAACGGGCGCAGCGCGTTGCCGACGCTCTCACCGATCGGGCGACGTTTGCTCTTGGCTGATGCGAGACGAGGGTTGGACATAAAAAAAGCGCGCCCCTGGACGCTGGAAGCAGGGACGATCTCCGTTCCGGGGAGTGGTGATGTGAACAGGTTGAGAACAAGAGGAAAAAGCGCCTGCCCTTGACCGGATAGGAACTTCGCTGCAACGAAACCGTTGCATCAAATTCACCGGGAGTTCCCCTGAGATTCACAGGAGCGGATCGTGGGGCGACGAGGATCGCGCCCAGTCCCGAAGAGATAGAGAAACGGGAGAACGATCTAAGGAGGATCAATGTTCGCTGGTATGAACAGCAAGCGGGGGCGCGCACGCGCTCGCGTTGCGCTCCTCGCCGGTGGCGTCGTTGCTGCCCTCGGCTTTGGTGCGTTGAACGCCGGGGCCGCTGCGGCCGCGCCGGCTTGCACCGGCAACAGCATTACCGGTCAGGGTGCCTCGCTGCAGAAAATCGCGCAGCAGAACGTCTGGGGCCCCAACTTCGGCAACGTCATCTGCAACAAAGGCTCACTGCCGAAAATCAGCTACAACTCGACCGGCTCGGGCGCCGGCCTCAAAGAATGGAACTACGACGGGGTCAAAGGCTCGATCAACACCGGCCTCGCCTGGATCTCCACCGACGACGCCCCGACGGTGGCCCAGATCGCCAACATCAAGAGCACCGCTGGCGGTGCCCAGGTCGCGGTGATCCCGGTCACCCAGACCGCGATCGCGATCGTCGCCAACCCGCCCGCGGGCTGTGAAATCGAAGAAATCACCAACACCGACCTGACCGCGGTATTCGAGGGTCGTTTCCTCACCTGGAACCAGCTCGACACCGCTGAAGGCGAAGGCTGCAACAGCCCGATCAGCCGCGTCGTCCGCAAAGACGGTTCCGGCACCACCTACCAGTACAAGAACTACCTGTTCCAGGCGAACAAAAAAGCGCTTGCCTGCACCGGTGCTGAAAAACAGACCTGGCAGCAGCTGGAGCCGATCACCAACTCCACGACCGGCGCTCCGAACACCACCTGGCCCGAAACCTGCGCCGAAAAAACCCTCTCGGCCGTGGTTCGTCCCGCCGGCACCGGCGGTGGCGAAGTGGTCAAAACGGTGAACACCACCGCGGGCTCGATCGGCTACGCCGCTCTGCCCGACGCGATGGCCAACAAAACCACCGCGATCGTCCTGCGTCTGCAGAACAACGGTCTCGGCTCCGCCGGGGAAGGCACCTACGCCCCCGCGGCCGCCGGCAACGCCGCCAACTGCTCGACGATGACCTACAAAACCCCCGCCAACGTCAACACCGGTCTCGACCTCGACTGGTCGCAGGTCTTCGGCGCCAAGCCGGCGATCGGCGAAGGCGGTTACCCGCTGTGTACGCTGACCTACGCCCTTGCCTTCCACGGCTACGGCGCGGCCGGCTTCGCGCAGAAAGACGAGATCACCGTCCGCGACTACCTGACCGAATACGTCACCCAGGCAGCCGGCCAGACGGACATCAACAGCAACTTCTACGCGGCGCTTCCGAGCACCCCGGATGTTCGTACGAACATCCTCGGCGCCGCCCAGAAAGCTGCTGCAAGGATCAGCTTCTAGTCGAGGGTCAGCTGGAAGCGACTCGATTCCTCGGGGTCGAAGCGGCACCGAAAGGCCGGGCGAGAGCCCGGCCTTTCACATTTCTGTCGCGCTGGCTTTCCCCGATGTTCACATCGACCAGGACCGGGTCGGAAACGATCGAGCGGTCGATGAGAGCTACCGGGGAAGGGAAACGAATGAAGAGCTGGTCCCTCAGGTGTTGGTTGTGTACCGCAGTCGTTGCAGTTCTCGGCTTGACGATCTTTGCTTCGGCTGCTGCCGCCAAGGCAGGCGGACAGCTCGAATCCTGGGGAGCCAAAGGCACCGGCAACGGCCAGTTCCTGCTGCCCGGCATGCTCGGCGTCGACCCCTCCAACGGGACCGTCTACACCGGCGACGTCGCCTCCGGCAAAGCCAACTACCGGATCCAGCAGCTCAGCCCGAGCGGCGAATTCAAAGCCTCGGTGACGATCCCGCGGGTGCTCGGCACCGAAATCATCTCCGCCCTGCACGGCATCGCCGTCGACCCCGGCCTCGAACGCTTCTACGTGATCGAAGGCTGCAAGACCGCCGTGGAAGTGGCGACCTGCAAAAAAACGAGCGCCTTCATGACGGCGAAGCAGATCCTCGTCTACTCGACCAAAGCCGAAGCCGGCAAACTCGTTCCCGACAAAACGGTGCCGGCGATCGCCCTGCCGACCGGTGCCAATCAGCTCTACTACCCGCAGTCGATCGCCGTCGACCCCTCCAACCACGACCTCGTGGTCCTGGCCGAAAACGCCGCCCACCAGGACGTGATCCAGCGCTTCAGCTCAGCTGGCGTGGCGAAGGAACGCTTCGTCGACACGACGAAACAGCTCCGGCCCGCGGGCGGCGAACGGCCGGTGGCCGGCACCGACGCCGTCACCCTGGTCGTCGCTCCCAACGGCGTCTCCTACACGCTGACCGGGAATCCCAGCGGCATCAACGCGACCCGCGCTTGGCAGCTGCCCTCCGACCTCTCGAAAGTCGAACAGGTTCCGGGCTTCGCCGCCGCCGCCGAAAAAGAGGACTGGGTCGCGAAAATGTCGAGTGCGCCGGAAGAATTCCTCGGCGGCTCGCAGCTGGCGCTCTCGCCTGACGGCACGACGCTCTACTGGAAGGAAAAAATCTCCCGCTCCGAACCGACCGAAGCGGGGAACATGCTGGTCCGCGGCTTCTCGCTGACGAAAAGCGCGACGACCGCTCTGTGGGGCAACGGCAGCTCGACCTGCAAAATCACGACGACCAACTCCGGCATCGCGGCCGCGCCTTCGGGCAAGCTCGTCGTCTTCGACTACGGGCCGGCTTCCGAATCACCGTCCTACGGCGTCAAAGTCATCACCTTCGGGCCGGCCGGCACCGGCTGCCCCGAACCGATCGCCAAATTCATGATCAACGGCAAAAAAGAAGGTGAAGAACCGACCGGGATCAAACCCGGCGACACCGTCACCTTCGACGCCGCCAGCTCCGAACTGCTCGGCGGGTTCCGCAAGGAACTGATCTGGAAATTCGGCGACGGGACGGAAAAAACCGTCAAATTCACCCCGGGCGAAGAAGAAAAAGAAGCCGTCACCAACGTCACCCACGTCTACTCGAGTGCGATCAAAGCGACGGTCCGGCTCGAAATCAAGCTCCGCGACGCGGTGATGGGCAGCCCCGAACCGGTCGAAAGGACCTTCACCGTCGGCACTCCGGCGACGCCCAAATTCAAACTCAAAGTCGTCAAGGGGGGCAGCGGCTCTGGCACCGTCACGAGCTCTCCGGCCGGGATCGAATGCGGCTTCGTCTGTGAAGCCGAATTCGAAGAAGGCAAAAAAGTGACTCTGAGCCAGAGCGCGGCCCCCGGCTCCGAATTCAAAGGCTGGGGCGGAGCCTGCTCGGGCACCGGCCCCTGCGAAGTGACGATCAGCGCCGCCAAAGAAGTGACGGCGACCTTCGATCTCGAAAAACACCTCCTCACCGTCGCCAAAAGCGGTACCGGCACGGGCACGGTCAGCGGCTCGCCCGGCTCGATCAACTGTGGTGTCGTTTGCTCGGGCAGCTTCAACCACGGCACGGTGGTGACGCTGACGGCGACGGCTGACGGAGGATCCGAATTCAGCGGCTGGTCCGGCGCCTGCGCCGGGACCGGCAGCTGCGAAGTGACGGTCGACGCGGCGAAGGAAGTCGGCGCCGCCTTCACGCTCAGCGGCGGCGGTGAAGAAGGCACCGGCCTCTACTGCGGCGAAGGCGTCGACGTGACCGGCGCCGGCAGCGGGGTGCAGCTCGCTCCCCACGGCCTCTGGGCGACGGGCTTCGGCTCGGAAGTCTGCCCGGGCGGCGCCACCGTCTCCTACGAGACGGGAGCTGGGATCCCGCAGTGGACCGGCACGATCGACCACGACATCGCCTTCGTCGGCAGCGACGAAGCGCCGACCGCGGCACAGATCGCGGCGATCAAGTCGGCTGCCGGCGCCGGCGTCCAGCTCGCCGTGATCCCGGTCGCCCAGACCGCGGTCGCGGTTCTCGCCAACGTCCCGGCCGGATGCACGGTGGAGGAAGTCACCTCCGGTGACCTGACCGCCGTCTTCGAGGGCCGCTTCACGAAATGGAGCCAGCTCGACACCGCCGAAGGCAGCTGCGGCTCGGCGATCACCCGGGTCGTGCCGAAAGACGCCGAGGGCGTCACCACCCAGCTCAAGAGCTACCTCTTCCAGCTGAACAAAAAGGCGCTCGCCTGCGCTCCCGGCAAAGCGACCTGGCAGGGCCTGCAGGCGACGAACACGGTGTGGCCCGAGAGCTGCCCCGAAAAGACGCTCAGCCCGCTCACCCGTCCCGCCAGTGACGGCGGTGCGGCCGAGGTCGCCGCGGTCAATGCGACCACCGGCGCGATCGGGTTCGCGACGCTGCCGGACGCTGAGGCCGGCGGCGCCGACACCCTGCGCCTGCAGAACAACGGCTACGCCCCGCTCGGGGAAGCGACCTTCGCTCCGGCCAGCGCCGGCGCGGCGGCCAACTGCTCCGACATGACCTACAAAACGCCGGTCGGCGGCGGCGGTCTCGACCTCGACTGGTCGGCGGTCTCCGGCGGCAGGCCGGCAATCGGCGGCGGGGCCTACCCGCTCTGCATGCTTACCTACGTCCTCGCCTTCCACGGCTACGAAGCCGCCGGCTTCAGCGTCGGCCAGGAGCGGACGGTGAAGGACTACCTGAACGGCCTCGTCGTCCAGCCGGCGGGCCAGGCGGCTCTCGCCAGCGCCGGTTTTGCCGCGCTGCCGAGCTCGGGGGCGCCGCGCAGCGACGTCCTCGGTGAGGCCCGCAAGGCGGCGGGCAAGATCATCCGCTGAGCAAAGCTCCTCCACGGGTGGCAGTCGAAGGGCCGGGCGAAACGCCCGGCCCTTCACATTTCTGTTGCGTCAGCTTTTCCCGAAGTTCACACGACCCCCGGAAGCCATCGGAAACATGTCCAGCCGGTGGCCGTTGGCGGAAAATTCGGGCGCGCGTTCGTCGCGCTGATTGCGGCCACGGCGCTGGTTGCCGCCTGCTTCGCCGCCGGCGGCGCCGCCAAAGGAGGCGGCCAGCTCGAATCCTGGGGGAGCAAAGGAAGCGCTGACGGGCAGTTCTTCCTGCCCGGCATGCTCGGCGTCGACCCGGTCGACGGCACCGTCTACAGCGGCGACATGACGTCCGGGAAAACGAATTACCGGATCCAGCAGTTCTCCCCCAGCGGCGAATTCAAAGGCTCGGTGACGATCCCCCGGATCCTCGGCACCGAAATCTTCTCCGCCGTTCACGGCATCGCCGTCGACCATTCGCTCGAACGCGTCTACGTGATCGAAGGCTGCAAGACCCCCGAAGCCGCCACCAACTGCAAAAAAACGAGCGCCTTCATGACGGCGAAACAGATCCTCGTCTACTCGACCAAAGCCGAAGCCGGCAAACTCGTCCCCGACAAAACGCTGCCGGCGATCGCGCTGCCGACGGGGGCCAGCCAGCTCTACTACCCGCAGTCGGTTGCGGTCGACCCGAGCACCCACGACCTCGTGGTCCTGGCTGAAAACGCGGCCCACCAAGACGTCGTTCAGCGCTTCAGCTCGAGCGGCGTGGCGAAAGAACGCTTCGTCGACAGCGCGAAAAAACTGCGTCCCGTCGGCGGCGAAAGAGTGGTGGGCAGCACCGACGCCACCTCGCTCGTGGTTGGTCCGACTGGCGTCTCCTATGCCCTCACCGGCAACCCGAACGCGACCGGTGCGACCCGTGCCTGGCAGTTGCCGCCCAACCTTTCGCAGGTCGAAGCGGTTCCCGGCTTCGCCGCCGCCGCCGAAAAAGAGAACTGGACGGCACCGATGTCGAGCAGCGCCGAAGAATTCATCGGCGGCTCGCAGCTGGCCATCTCGGTCGACGGCTCGACGCTGTTCTGGAAGGAGAAAGTCACCAAATCCGAACCGACGGAAGCGGGCAGCATGCTGGTCCGCGGCTTCTCGCTGACCAGCAGCGAAACCGTTTCGCTCTGGGGCAACGGCAGCTCGACCTGCAAAATCACCACGACCAACTCCGGAATCGCCGCGGCCCCCGGCGGCAAACTCGTCGTCTTCGACTACGGGCCGGCCTCCGAATCGCCGACCTACGGCGTCAAGGTCCTCGGCTTCGGCCCGAGCGGGACCGGCTGCCCGGAACCGAGGGCCAAATTCACGGTCAGCGGCAAAGCCGAAGGGGAAGAACCGACCGGGATCAAACCCGGTGACACCGTCACCTTCAACGCCGCCGGCTCCGAACTGCTGACCGGGTTCCGCAAGGAACTGATCTGGAAATTCGGCGACGGGACGGAAAAAACCGTCAAATTCACGCCGGGCGCCGAAGGGGAAGCCGACAAAGAAGCCGCGACCACCGTCACCAAGGTCTACTCCACCGCCGCCAAAGTCACGGTCCGGCTCGAAATCAAGATGAAAGAAGCGGTGATGGGGGACCCCGACCCGGTCGAACGCAGCTTCACCGTCGGCTCCCCGGCCGCGTTGTTCAAGCTCACGGTCTCGAAAACCGGCAACGGCACCGTCACCAGCACGCCCGCCGGGATCAACTGCGGCTCGGCCTGCGAAGCCGAATACAACGGCGGCGAAGAAGTCGAACTGACGCCGACCCCCGCCGCCGGTTCGAAATTCGTCAAATGGACCGGCGCCTGCACGGGATCCGGAACCT
>DASSLT010000056.1:0-6022 GCA_035689305.1 Solirubrobacterales bacterium
TGAACAACACTTTCCCCGTGACCGGGAGCCTCAAGTTGACTCCCTCAGGCGCGACATTGACTACCACCCATGCCGGAATCACAGAACAGAACACGTTGAAATTCGGCGGCGTCAAAGCCGGGCTCGAGAGCAGCCTGACACCGCGGGGCGAAGCGGAAGGCGGCGAAGGCTGGACCCCCCTGACCCTCACATGACCTGGGGGAGCACTCGGTCGCAATACGCACTATTCAGGAGTTCTTGACTACCTGCGGTTTCTGCGGAAAGATGTCAGCACCGAATGACCGGATCGAGCTGGAGAAGCCTTTTTCTGATCGCGATGGTTGGTGCCATCGCGGTGCTTCCAACTGCGAGCGCCTCGGCTTCGACAGCGTTCGAGTGCGCGCCTGTGGGCTCCGGAGCGGGCTTTTCCGACGCCCATTGTCGGACCGCCTCGATCGGCGCCGGTTACAAACACCAGGCGATCGGCGGCACCCAGGCCATCGAAGCAACCGATTGGAACACGTCGGGAGAAACAACGGCCGGCACCTCGAGCGTCCTGAAGACGGTGCTCAGCGGGGTCTCGGTTGAAATCAGCTGTTTGGCGACCAGCGCCAGCGGCTCCTTCGAAAACACGGAAACCGGTGGTGAAATGGTCGCAGCCGGGACCGCGACCGTCGCCTACTCGTTCTGCAAAGTCAGCCAACCGGCCGGCAAAGGCTGCAGTACCCCCGAACTCGTCGAATTCGGAGTAGCCGGCACGACCCTGGGGCTGGGCAAAGCCGTGAAACTCACTCCCGCGGCAGGCGCCGAACAATTCGTCGGCCTCCAGATCAGCGGCTGTTCGATCAAAGCCCTCAACAACACCTATCCGGTGAAAGGCAGCGTCATCGCCACCGCCACCGGCGCGACACTGAGCACGAACGAGATCGGAGTCACAGAAGCCGGCACGCTGACCGTCGGAGGACAGAAAGCTGGGCTCACCGGGAGTCTCACAGTCTCGACACCGGTGGGATCGGCGCTTGCACTCACATAAGCTGCCGGCGATGCAGCTGCTCGGCTCGCAGACGACCTACGAGGGGTTCGTCGCCAACGTCGCGGTCAAGCGCTACCGGCGCGCCGGTAGCACCGAGGTCGAGCGGCAGGTGATCGAGCATCCGGGCTCGGTCGCGATCCTCGCCCACGACGACGAGGTCTTCTACCTGGTCCGCCAGCCGCGCGAGGCGGTCGAGGAGGATGGGCTGCTCGAGATCCCGGCGGGGACGCTCGACGTCGATGGCGAGACCGAGCTCGAGTGCGCGAAGCGCGAGCTGGCCGAGGAGGGCGGACTGGCGGCCGAGCAGTGGAGCCTGCTGAAGGCGATCTACCCGAGCCCTGGCTTCGTCAGCGAGCGAGCGACGATCTTCGAGGCAACCGGGCTGAGCGAGGCGGTGGGCGATCCCGACGAGGACGAGGAGATCGAGATCGTGCGCTGGCCGCTCGCCGATCTCGACGCCGCGATCGCCGCCGTGCAGGAAGCGACGACGCTCGTGGCGCTGCTGACGCTCCGGAGCTGGTTGCGGGGCTAACGGCAAATACTCAAATGTTTTTGCAATATTGCCGGTAGGTCGTCAATGTAGAAGCCTTGGGAAAGCCGACTTGCGGAGGTAGAGGCCATGCGAATCAAGACGATCGGCGGCTTGGTCACCGGGCTGGGGATGCTTGCAATTGTTGCCTGGTGTCTTCCCGCTTCGGCGAGCGCTAGCGGGACAACAGCGTATCTCTGCGCGTCGGCAGCTTTTGGAGGGGAACAGTTCTCGGATCAGGAGTGTAGATTCGGACACACCGGCGGCACGTCTGGCTACAAGCACATAGAAATCTCCGAAGCAACCACAGCCGCGTCTGCCACTGGTGAAATTCTCGGCTGGACCTTGAAAGGCGCCCTGAGCGGTGTCGAAGCCGTGATCAATTGCGGGTCGGTGACTGGTGTTGGAACCATGAGCAACTTCACAAATGTGTCCAAAGAAATGGTCGCCAGGGGATCTGGAACCATCACCTTTACCTCATGTTCGGTTCTCAAACCCGCAGGGAAAGAATGCCACACCTCGGGAGGCGTTACGAAAACGCTGGAAGCGACGACCGAAGGTCAGGGAATGGCGGTTAGGGTCGCGCCGACTAGCGGTACTGAAATCGCTTCGATCCAGATCGAAGGCTGTACCGTCAAAGCCCTCAACCTCAAATTCCCTCTGTCGGGAAGCCTGCGCCTGACGCCAAACGGCACCACACTCACCGCTACCCACGCTGGGGTCACAACTGAAAACACGTTGAAATTCGGAGGAGTGAAAGCGGGATTGGAAGGCAGCATCGAGATTTCCAACGAATTCGGGACGAAGTTCGCCCCTACAACATGAACTCGAGTCAGTAGACCACTGCCAGCACGCCGAGGGCCAGCACCGAGACGACGACGACGGCGAGCCCAATGCCGGTGATCAGCCGCCCCCAGCGCCCGAGCGCGTGCTCGCCCATCAGCTCGCGGTCGCGCCCGAGAGCGCGCAGGAACGGCAGCAGGACCAGGAGCAGGACCGCGTTTAGGGCCTGGGAGAGGAAGAGGATCTTGATCAGCGGCACGCCGGGGATGAGGACGAGCGCCGCGGCGACGGTGACCACGGCGGCAAAGCTGAGGTAGAAGACCCGCGCCTCGGCGAAGCTGTCGTCGAGGTCGGCCTTGCGGCCGGCGGTCTCGGAGATCGAGTAGGCGGTCGAGAGGGGGACGATCGCCGCGGCCAGCAGCGCGGCGCCGAGGAAGCCGAGCCCGAACAGGGTCGAGGCGGCGGATCCCGCCAGCGGCTCGAGCGCGGTGGCGGCGTCGCGGGCGTCGTCGATCTCGATGCCCTGTACATGGAGCGTCGCCGCGCAGGCGACGACGACGAAGAGGCCGATCACCCCGGTGAGGACGGCGCCGACGATGACGTCGACCCGCTCGTAACGCAGGTCCTCGACCTCGAGGCGCTTGTCGACCGCGTAGGACTGGATGAAAGCGAGGCCCCAGGGGGCGAGGGTGGTGCCGACCGTCGCCACCGCGACCAGCAGCGCGTCGCGGGTCAGCGGGATGTCAGGCACGACGGCGCCCTTGGCGGCGGCGCCCCAGTCGGGGTGGGCGAGGAAGCCGGAGACGACGTAGGCGACGAAGACCGAGCTGAGCGCGAGCAGGAAGTGCTCGATCCGCTTGAAGCTCTCGCGCAGGACGAGCAGCGAGACGCCGATCGCCGCCAGCGGCACGGTGACGTAGCGGCTGGTGCCGGCCAGCAGGTCCATGCCGGCGGCGACGCCGGCGAACTCGGCGCAGAGGGTGCCGGTGTTGGCGACGACGAGGGCGGCGAGGACGACGCCGGCGGCGCGCCGGCCGTAGCGCTCGCGGACGAGGGTGAGGAGGCCCTTGCCGGTGACGATCCCGAGCCGAACACCGAGCTCGTGGAAGACGATCAGCGCCGCGGTCGAGAGGACCAGGACCCAGATCAGCTCGTAGCCGTACTTGGCGCCGAGGATCGAGTAGGTCGCGATCCCCGCCGGGTCGTCGTCGGAGAGGCCGGCGAGGACGCCGGGCCCGACGACGGCGAGCAGCGCCGCCAGGCCGCCGACCCGCAGCAGCTTCCGCCGCCGCCGGGTCAGGTGGGCGTGGGCGTGGCGACCGGGGATGGACATCTGTCCTGACATCTGTAGCGGTCCATACTTGCGCGCATCGCGGGCGGTACGGACAAGCGCGGGGACGGGGTGCCGCTGACGACGATCGCCCGCGAGTGGACCCGGATCGGGGTCACCGGCTTCGGCGGCCCGCCCGCACACATCACCCTGTTGCGGCAGCTGGCGGTCGACCGCAAGGGCTGGATGGACGGCCGCTCCTTCGAGGACGCGATCGCCGCCTGCAACCTGTTGCCGGGGCCGGCCTCGACCCAGCTGGCGATTTTCTGCGCCTACCGGGTCGGCGGCTGGCCGGGGGCGATCGCCGGCGGTCTCGGCTTCGTCGTCCCGGCGGTGCTCATGGTCCTGGCGCTGGCAGCCGTCTTCCTCGCCCAGGCACCGCCGACCTGGATCCGCGGAGCCGGCGCCGGGGCGGGAGCGGCAGTCGCCGCCGTCGCCGTTCGCGCCGGCCTCGACCTCGTCGGCCCCAGCTTCGCCCGGGTGCGCGAAGACGGTCGCGAGGAGCTGCGCTGGGCCGTCTACTTGTTGGTCGGCGGCGTTGCCGGCGCCCTGACCGGGGTTTATCTGGTCCTGGTCCTGCTTGCCTGCGGCCTGCTCGAGCTGGCGCTGCGGCGCCGGCGCCGGGTCGCGCTCAGCCTCGACGGCACCTCGCTGGCGCTGGTCCTCGGCGTGGTCGCGGCCGGTGGCGGGATCGGCGCCCTCTGCTGGACCGCGTTCAAGGTCGGCGCCCTCTCCTTCGGCGGCGGCTTCGTGATCATCCCGCTGATGCAGGGCGACGCCGTCCACACCTACCACTGGATGACGTCGGGGCAGTTTCTGAACGCCGTCGCGCTCGGTCAGGTCACGCCCGGTCCGGTGGTGGCCACCGTCGCGGCGGTCGGCTACGCGGTGCACGGGGTCGGCGGCGGGGTGCTCGCCGCGTTCGTCGCGTTCCTCCCGTCGTTTCTGTTCGTGCTGATCGGAGGGCGCCATTTCGACCGCCTGCGCAGCAACTGGCGCGCTCAGCGGTTCCTCGACGGAGCGGGCCCCGCGGCGGTCGGCGCGATCTTCGGCTCGGCGATCCCGCTGGCGGCCGCGCTCGACGAGGCGTGGCAATTCGGTCTGCTTGCGGCCGCGGCGGTCGCGCTGCTCGTGGGACGCGTGGGGATCGTCGCCACGCTCGTCGCGTGCGGAGTGATCGGAGGGATCGGCGCGATCGCGGGCGCGCCGATCCCTCACTGATCGATGTCTAGCGTCCGGTGTCCTGCGCGCTGTGGCCGGAGAAGCTGACCACCTGCTGGATCCCGGAGGGCCGGTTGGTGTAGCGCATCGTGAACGGCAGCAGACCCGGCACGAACTTGATCCGCTCGGCCGTGGCCGACGAGCGCCACGCCGTCGGGTTCGAACCCTGCTTGGCGGCCAGCTGCGTGCCGGCCTTGTCGATCGCGTTCCACAACTCCGCCCGGCAGCGCTTGATGTTGCCGGCGCCGCAGTAGCGCACGCTGAACTTGCCGCGCACCTTCATGCCCAGCATCGTGCGCAGGTCCTTGTCCATGTAGATGTGCCAGCCCGTGTACTGCCCGCCGGGCGGCTGGTCGTACTGGCTGACGAACGACGCCAGGTCGTTGGACAGCTTGGGACCGAGGACCGACGAGGCCCATGCGTTAGCCAGCAGCGGCCACGCCGTGTCCATGATCGCCGCCCCTGGGTCGGTGATGTTGCCGACGCCGGAAGCATCCGTCCGGTCCAGTCGGCTGCCGCCGTGCTGGTGCCACGCGTCCAGCAGCGCGAGCATCTTCGCGTCGCGTGCGTTGGGCGCATGCCCACCATGCAGCAGCTTCGACAGCACCGGCTCGAACGTCATCTCGCGCACGTCCTGCGTCGCCGCTGCGTTCATCGCCGAGACGACCTTCTCGGGAGTGATGTTCTTGCCGTGGCCGAGGTTGTTGATCAGCAGGTCGACGCGCTGAAGCGCACCCAGCGACCAGTTGTCGTCGGGAGCCTCGTAGCCGGCCTGCGGGCGGTTGTTCCAGTTGACGATCTCGCCGCTGGGCGGGTTGATGCCCTGCGGGTGATTCTTCGCTGACACGTCGCCCTTCCACTCCTCGTGACCGGTGCCGTTGATCGGCATCGCCGGGTCGACGTTGGAGGGACGGATCGGCACCAGTCCGCTCGTGAACACGCCGATGTCCTTGTCGTCGGCGTAGAACGAGTTGAACGTCTGGGGCGTGAGGCTCGCCGCCTTGAAGAACTGGTGGATGTTGTGAACCTGGTTGTGGGCCAGCTTGTAGTAGAACAGCTGGTCGAGCACGTCCTTGCCGTAGCTCGAGCGCTTGCGCGACAGCGCCACAAGGCGGCCGTGCACCCGTGCGTAGCCGAACACCGGCCC
>DASSLT010000057.1:0-16336 GCA_035689305.1 Solirubrobacterales bacterium
AGTTTGCCCCGCCCGCAGGCCTCCCCTCCCGCGACACCCGCCAGCCGGAGCGCGCTCTGGCTCCCACGCATACTGGCCGCCTTCGTCGTCCTTTACGCCCTGCAGACGCTGTACTCGGAGGACTTCTCGAAAGGCCTGCAAAACGTCTGCTTCTTCGTGGTCCCGTTCACCGTCGCCTACGCCCTGATCCAGGACGTCAAATGGGACACCCGGCTCCTCAAGCTCGTCCTGATCGTGGTCGCGGCGGAGGCGCTGCTGTTCGTCGGGATCGGCACCGTCGAGTACGCGACCCGCAGCCTCTTCTGGAACGACGCCGTGATCAGGTCGAACGAATTCCACACCTACTTCCGGGTCAACTCGGTCTTCTGGGACCCGAACATCTACGGGCGCTACCTGGCCCTGGTCCTGGTCGTGGTCACGACGGCGCTGCTCTGGGCCAAGGACAGGCGGAACTTCTGGCTCTTGGCGGGGACGATCCTCGTGCTCTGGATCGGGCTCGTGCAGACCTTCTCGCAGTCGAGCTTCATTGCGCTGCTCGCCGGCTTGGCGGTGCTGGCGGCGATCCGCTGGAACTGGCGCTGGACGCTGGCGGCGGTCGTCGTCGGACTGGTCGGGGCCGTCCTCGTCGTCACTCTCGTCGGCGGCAAGGGCCTCAACGCCTCCAACTTTCTCGACCGCCTCAACATCGACACCAGCGGTCGCACCAACCTCGTCGGCGGCGGTGCCGAACTGTTCGCGGAACGTCCACTCTGGGGCTACGGGTCCGGCTCGTTCCAGAAGGCCTATGGCGAACACCGCGAGGACAAGGACCTGCCGGTCTCGGTCTCCCACACCGAGCCGGTCACTGTCGCCGCCGAGCAGGGGCTGGTCGGCCTCGCGCTCTACGTCGCCCTGATCGCGGTCGCGATCTGGACGATGACGGCGGGGCTGAAGGGCCGCCGTGCGGGGCGGGCGGCAGTGCTCGCCGCCTTCGTCGCCCTGCTGGTCCACACGATGGCCTACGCCGGCTTCTTCGAGGACCCGATCACCTGGGTGCTGCTCGCCGTCGGGGCCGCACTCGCGAGCACGCCCTTCGTCGCTGCCGAGCCCGTCACACCGGCCCCGGTCCGCGACCCGGCGTAGGCTCGTCCGGGTGGTGAGCGCCTGATGTCGGGATACCTGCGGCGGCTGGCGACGACCGGCGCCGCCTACACGGCGGCCAGCATCTTCTCGAAGCTGATCGCGGTCGCGCTGCTGCCGCTCTACACGCGCTATCTGACCAAGACCGACTACGGCGTCGCCGAGGTGATGTTCGCCGCCGTCGTCTCGGTCAGCATCGTCGTCCGCTTCGGTCTGATCGAGGCCCTGCTCCGCTTCTACTACAAGGACGACGAGGACCCGGCGCGGGTCGTCTCCAGCACCTTCGCCGGCCTTTTTTGGTTCTCGACGATCGGCGCTCTGATCGCGCTGCCGTTTGCGACCCCGATCTCCGAAGCGCTGCTCGACGGCGAAGTCAGCACCGGGGCGGGCGCCGAACTGGCCCGGATCTCGATCGGCGGGCTCTGGGTGCTGACGATGTTCGAGTTCATGCTCACCCTGTTCCGGCTCGAGGAGCGGGCCCGGGCTTTTTTCGTGACGACGATTCTCAACGTGCTGGCGACGATCGGGCTGACGGTCGTTCTCGTCGTCGGCGCCGACGAGGGCGCCCGCGGCCTGCTCGTCGGCAGCTACGCGGCAGGCGCGGCCACCGTCCTGGTCCTGATCGCGATGCAGTGGCAGCGGCTGTCGCTGCGCTTCGACCGCGCCCTGCTGCGGCGCCTGCTGCGCTTCGGGCTGCCGACGATGCCGGCGGAGGTCTCGCTCTACGCGCTCAACTTCGCCGACCGCCTGATCATCCTTCGCTCGGTCGGCGCCGCCGAGGCCGGCCTCTACTCGCTGGCGGTCAAGTTCGCGCAGGCGGTCAACGTCCTCGTCCGCGGCTTCCAGCTCGCCTGGCCGCCGCTCGCCTACTCGATCCGCGACGACGACGAGGCCCGCGGTGCCTACGCCACCGTCGTCACCCTCTTCACCGCTGCCTGCGCCTTCGTCGTCGCCGGCATGTGGCTGTTCTCGCGCTGGATCGTCCGCGCCCTGGCGGCGCCGAAGTTCTTCGACGCCTACGAAGCGGTCGGCCTGATCTCGACCGCGGTCACCCTCTACGCCCTCTACATGGTGATGGTCGTGATCCTCGGCAGAACCGGCCGGACCGAGTTCAACTTCCCGGCCGCGATCGGCGCCCTCGTCGCCAACATCGTCCTCAACCTGCTGCTGGTGCCGCCGCTCGGCATCGTCGGCGCCGGCCTCGCCCTCGTCGCCTCCTACCTGGTCGTGGTGGCGCTGATGTATGTCCTCACCCAGCGCCTCTTCCCGGTCCCTTACCAGTGGGCTCGCCTCGCCCGCGTCGTCCTCGCCGCAGCCGCCGTGGTCGGCCTCGGCGAACTGGTGATGCCGACCTCCGGTTTCGGCGGTCTCGCCGGCCGCGCGGCTCTGTTCGCCGCCTATCCGCTGGTCCTCCTTGCCACCGGCTTCTTCACCCCCGAGGAGCGCACCTGGCTCGCCCGCCTGCGCCGCCCCCGCGAGCTCGCCGCCGAGCTCCGCCGGATGCGGGCGGAGCCGACGGCGATCGACGGCCGGATCAGCGAGGTCTACGAGGCCGAGCGCATGGACGAGGACTCGCGGTTCTGAGCGCTATTTGACGAACAGCCCTATCTGTTCCCCTTTTCCGTTTTTCGCGGTCTCTGTGCTGCTGCCGGTGTATTCGCCGTTACTGGCGCTGGAGCCGCACTGGAGTTTGGGGCCTTCGACTTCATATGAGATTCCGGTCACGTTGTATTTGATCAGCAAGTCCGCGGTGGATCCGGATCCTTCTGGTTCGTAGACGACTTCGCCGATCGGGCCCTGCGGCGGGATCGAGTATGTGCAGAGCGCTTCATTGGCGAGGTGCTTTTTTTCGCTTTCGAAGACGTGGAACTGGATCTTTTTCCCGGCGGGACAGGAGATCGATGTTTTTCCGACTCGGTGGAGCACGTACGAGCAGCCGTTCATTGTCGCTGTGGTCGGCAGGTTGAGTTCGGTGCGACAGCTTTTGTATTCGGGGAAGATCGCCACTGTGGGCGAGCGGTCACTCAGGGTTCCGGGGAACGCCGCTTCGGTACATTCGATTTCTTTAGTCCCCGCGGCGAAGGAATGCTGGACGGCCTGGTTGCCGTTGAGCAAGGCGGGGTACTCGGTTGCCTTGAACAGGCCGTCGCCCCCGCCTTCTCCCGGTGTTGTGAACGCCAGGGGCGTGAATGATTGCCCGCTGTTTGTCCTGCCGCTGAGTGTGATCTGACCTTCGAGGCCTGCTTTCTGGCCTCCAAATTTCAGCGTGTTCTGCGATGTTCCTTCAGCCTCGGTAAAGCCAACTGTGGCTCCGGCGGGGACCCCCTTGATACTGCCGGCTAGTGGGTAGGTCTGGTTGAGGGCCGTGATCACACATTTTTCGATGGTGACCGCACCAAGCTGGGTGCCTTCGTTTGGTTCGAGTTTCAGGAACATCCCAGTGCCTACGGTCGTGACCTTCAGCAGGTTCGTGACCACTTGGCCGCCTTTGACGACGCAGCTTTTTCCTGCTGGCGATGGCACTGATACTTCTTCAAGGGTGAGGGTGCCGGTTCCGACCGTCTGGTGTTCTTCGCCGGAGAGCGCGTTGTTGATCGAGCCAGAGAACGAGAGTCCTTTTGCTTCGACTTCAGTGGCTACTCCCGCAAGCGTGACTTTTAGTTTGAACGGACATGATTTCCCTGTTTCTTCGCAGGTGCTCGCATTGGTACCGCTCAGTTCTGTCGTTTCCCCCGGTTCGATCGCTATGTGCGCGTAGTTGCCGAGGCTTGCCCCGGTTTTGCAGTGGGCGTCGCTGAATGTGCCGAGCCCGGGGTTGCTCCTGCATGTAAAAGCTGTTGTGCCGGTCGGTTCCGCCATGGCTCCTTGCGCCGCAATCGAACTGGCGGCGAGTGCGCAGAGCAGGCAGATGGCGGCGATCCCGCTTCGTCCCTTCATCTGGTCCTCCCTAGGTTGCATACGCATGGTCCGCCGCCGCGCCAGTCAAGTGACGCAGCCGACGAGTAATGCACAGAATATCCTGAGTAACGTACCCCGGGGTTTACCCGGAGGGGGCCCGTGCGGCCCTGTCGCGAAGTGATTCGCCGCGCTCGGGGTGGAGCGCCTGTTTGGCGTGGGCCCAGTAGATCTTCGCCGGCTGCCTGGGGATGAAGGTCGCTGCGAGGGCGCGGGCGGCGTAGGACCAGGCGGTCAGCCAGCGCACGGTGCGGGCGGGGCCGGGGCCGTGGTGCAGGCGCATGTAGAGGTCGCGGTTGCGGTGGAATTCGACGATTCGCGGCAGGCCGGCGGCGAGGTCGGTCGAGAGCTGGTCGTGGTGGATGGCGAGGGCGTCGGGGACGAAGAGCGCGTGCCAGCCGGCGTCGGCGAGCCGCTTGGCGAAATCGCACTCGTCGTAGTAGACGAAGAAGCGCGAGTCGAGATAGTCGACGCGGGCAGCGGCCTCGCGGCGGACCATCAGCGCGCTCGACTGCAGCCACTCGACCTGGCGCGTCTTCAAGCCGGTGCTCTGGACGGTGAAGAGGCGGTGGATGAAAAGGGCGCCGGCGACCGCGGTCCCGACTCCCGGAAAGCGCCAGGCGCAGGGGACCGGGTTGCGGTCGGAGTCGAGCAGCTGCGGCCCCGCCGTCGCCGCCCGCCGGTCGGAGTCGAGCGCCGCCATCAGCGCCGCCGCCGCCCCCGACTGGATCTCGGAGTCCTCGTTCAGCAGCAGGCAGTAGCGGCCCTGGGCCTCGCGCAGCAGGCGTGAGTCGTTCTCGGCCTTACCGGTCCGCTTGCTCAGCTCGATCAGGCGGATCTCGCCCCCCAGCGCCCGCACGGCGTCGGCCGAGCCGTCGTCGGAGGCGTTGTCGAGGACGAGGATCTCGCGCTCGACCCCTTCCGGGTGCGTCTCCTCGATCGCCTGCAGGCAGGCGAGCAGGTACTCGCGGCCGTTGGTGTTCACGACGCAGTAGGAGAGCGCGGGCGCCAAGGAGGCCACGATAATCGCCCCGGTGGAACTTGACCTATTGGTTCACAACCCTTTGTCTGCATGAAAGTCCAACTCGTCGACCCCTCGGCGTTCACGCCGCCCTATGACCGCGCCCTGGCCGCGGCGCTGGCCCGTGGTGGCGCCGAGGTTGAGCTGCTCACCACCAAATTCCTCTACGGGCCGGTGCCCGCCGCCGAGGGCTACCGGGTCGACGGGCGCTTCTACCGCCGCTCCGCCGCCCGCGGGCTCGACGCCACCGGTCGCGTCCCCTTCAAGGCCGCCGAGCACGCTCGCGACATGCTGCGCTTCCGCCGTGAGGCGGACGCCGACGTCGTCCATTACCAGTGGCTGACGATGCCGGGGCTCGACGCGCACCTGCTGCCGCCGCTGCGCCCGCGGGTGATGACCGCCCACTACATCCTGCCGCCGCACCCGAGCCGCCGCCAGGTCGCCTCCGCCCGCCGTGTCTTCGGCCGCATGGACGCCGTCGTCGCCCACTCCGAGCACGGGGCCGCCCGCCTGCGCGACGAAATAGGCCTCGAGCCGAACAGGGTTCGGGTGATCCCGCACGGCGCCTTCGACTACCTGACCCGGCTGCCGGAGGAGAAGCCGCTGCCGGCCGAGCTCGAGGGCGCGGCCGGCCCGGTGATCCTCTCCTTCGGCCTGATCCGCCCCTACAAGGGCCTCGAGGTGATGCTGGAAGCGTTCGCCCGGCTCGGCCCCGACGCCGAGCTCTGGATCGTCGGCAATCCGAGGATGGACGTGGCGCCGCTGCAAGAGCTCGCCGCCGGAGCGCCGGGCCGGGTCCGCTTCGTCACCCGCTTCGTCGAGGACGCCGAGATCCCGGCGATCTTCCGCGCCGCCGACCTCGCCGTCCTCCCCTACCTCGACGCCGAGCACTCCGGCGTCCTCTACACCGGCCTCGCCTTCGGCACGCCGCTGGTCCTCAGCGCCGTCGGCGGCTTCCCCGAGGTCGCCGCCACCGGCGCCGCCCGGCTGGTTCCGCCCGGCGACCCCGCGGCGCTCGCGGCGGTCCTCGCGGATCTGGTCGGCGACGCCGCCGCCCGGGCCGAGCTCGCCGCCGCCGCCCGGGCCGCCGCCGCCGGTCCCTTCTCCTGGGACGAGGCCGCCCGCCTCACCCTCGACCTCTACCGCGAACTGATCGAGGCGCGCTCGTGACCACCCTCGCCGCAATCGTCTTCTGGCTCGCCGCCGCCGCCATCATCTGGACCCACCTCGGTTACCCGCTGGGGCTCTGGCTGCTGGTGCGGGTACGGGGTATGCGGACGAACCGCAAGCCGGCGATGCCGCTCGCGCCGGAGTTGCCAAGGGTCTCCCTGATCATCCCCGCCTACGACGAGGAGGAGGTGATCGGCGAGAAGGTCGCCAATGCGCTCGCCCTCGACTACCCGCGCGAGCTGCTGCAGGTGATCGTCGCCTCCGACGGCTCCTCCGACGCGACCGCCGAGCGCGCCCGCGCCGCCGGCGCCGGGCTCGTCCTCGAGCTGCCGCCGGGCGGCAAGGTCGCCGCCCTCAATGCCGCCGCCGAACAGGCCGCCGGCGACGTCCTCGCCTTCTCCGACGCAAACAGCGTCTGGGCCAGGGACGCGCTGCGCCGCCTCGTCGCCCCCTTCGCCGACCCGGGCGTCGGCTACGTCTGCGGCCAGGTCCGCTTCCTCGACCCCGACGGCGACAACCTCGAGGGGGCCTACTGGCGCTACGAGATGGCGGTGCGCGAAATGGAGTCGGAGCTGGCCGGCGTCACCGCCGGCAACGGCGGCATCTACGCCGTGCGCCGCGACGCCTACATCCCGCTCGCCGCCTCCGGCAGCCACGACCTCAGCTTCCCGTTCCTGCTCGCCAAGCGCCGCCTGCGCTCGCTCTACGCGTCCGGCGCCCGCGCCGAGGAGAAGATGGTGCCCAGCCTCGAGGGCGAGTTCGCCCGCAAACGGCGGATGATGCTCGGCCTCTGGGACATCGTCGTCGGCGAAGGGATGATCTCGCCGCGCGGCTACCCGTCGCTGTTCTGGTTCGAGATCGTCTCCCACCGGCTGCTGCGCTACCTCAGTCCCTTCCTCCACGTGCTCGTCTTCCTCGCCAACCTGGTCCTGCTCGGCAGCGGCTGGTTCTACTGGCTCACCCTCCTGATCCAGCTGGCTGTGCTTGTGGCTGCGCTCCTGGCCCCCCAGGTAGACAGCGCGCCGCTGCGCTTCGCCCGCTATTACGTGCTGACGACCGCCTCGATCGCCGCCGGCCTCTGGGACCGCTTCCGCCGCGGCGCCGGCGGCCGCTGGGAGAAGGCCGAGGGGACCCGCTGATGCCACGCGCCGCCGACCTCCTTGTCGCCACCATCGCGCTCGTCGTCCTCTCGCCCTTCCTGCTGGTCGCGGCGATCGCGATCAAGCTCGGCAGCCGCGGCCCGGTCTTCTACCGTCAGCGCCGGGTCGGCCGCGACGACTGCGAGTTCGAGATGCTGAAGCTGCGGACCATGGTCCAGGGCTCCGACCCGGTCGGGGTCGGGACGATCGTCACCCGCGACGACCCCCGGGTCACCCGGGCCGGTCGCTTCCTGCGCCGCACCTCGCTCGACGAGGTGCCGAACCTGGTCAACGTGCTGCGCGGCGAGATGGCGATCGTCGGGCCGCGGCCGACGATCCCCGCCCAGGTCGACGACTACACCCCGTTCCAGCGCCGCCGCCACGAGGTCCTGCCGGGGATCACCGGCTGGGCCCAGGTCCAGGGCCGCGCCGGCATCCCCTGGGAGGAGCGGATCGAGCTCGACGTCTGGTACGTCGAGCACCGCAGCTTCGCCCTCGACGCCCGCATCCTCGCCAAGACCGCCTGGCTCGTTCTCACCGGCAAGGGCCTCGCGCCCGACTGAGGCGGCAAGGCCTTCCGGAATCGGATTCCGGAATAGGGTTCCCGCATGGCCGACCGTCCCGCAGTCAGCTTGCGCCGCTTCGAGCCCGGCGACGGCCCGGCGGTACACCGCTGGTTCAGCAATCCGGCGGCGACCAAGTCGCTGATGGAGCAGCGCGAGGGCTTCTCGCTCGAGCAGGCCGAAGGCTGGGCGCGGCGGGCGATGGACGACTCGGGTGAGGACCGCAAGTTCGCGATCGTCGTCGAGGGCTACGAGGAGCCGGTCGGGTTCACTGCCCTCTACGGCCTCTTCCGCCAGACGGCGCCGGAGCTGGGAGCGCTGATCGGCGACGACGTCCGCGGCAAGGGCGTCGGCCGCCGGGCCGAGGCGCTGACGATCGCCAAGGCCTTCGACGAGTACGGCGCCCACCGCGTCTACGGTCGCATCCCCGCCCGCAACGAGATCGCGAAGAAGACGGTGGCGAGCCTCGGCTGGGTCTACGAGGGGACGATGCGGGGGCATCTCCGCGGCGAGCACGGCGCCCCCGACGACGACTGCGAGGTCTGGGGCGTCCTCCCCGACGAGTTCCGCGCCGCCACCGCGGACCTGTTCGGGTGAGCGGGGCGGCGCGAGGGAGCCGCGGGTGAGCCTGGCGACGGCCGAGCTGCTGGAAGACCGCGGCGAAGCCGCGCTCTCCGAAGACTTCTTCCGCTCTCGCCCGTTTCTCGACGCCGAGGGAGCGACCCACACCCTGCGGATCAGCGGCGAGGACGCCGAGCTCGTCGCCCCCCTGATCGTCCGCCAGATCGGCGACGGCCCCGAGCGCGACGCGATCTCCCCCTACGGCTACCCCGGCCTGGTCCCGGCCGAGCGTGGTCGAGGTTATGCATCTATTGGAGGTAAAAGCTCAACCACGCTCGATCCGGCGGCGGTCGACTGGTCGGCAACGGGGCTCGTCAGCGTCTTCCTCCGCCACACCCTGGCGGCGCCGCCGCTCGCCGGGGCGACGGAGCGGATCGTGGTCCAGGTCGCGGACCCGGCGCTGCCGCCGAAGAGCCGGGCCAGCGACCGCCGCCAGGCGCGTCGCAACCTCGAGGCCGGCTACACACTCGGCCTCGTCCCCGGGGACGAGACGACGCCCGAGCAGCGCGCCGGCTTCGTCGCCCTCTACGAGCAGACGATGCGTCGCACCGACGCCGCCGATCGCTACTTCTTCGGCGCCGCCTATTTCGACCGCGTGTTGGAAGCGGACCAGACCTGGCTCGCGCTCGCCCATGCCCCCGACGGCTACCTCGCCGCCGCTTCCCTGGCGACCGTCAGCGACGGCTACCTCCACTACTACCTCAGCGGCAGCGCCGACTCGCACCTGTCCGACTCGCCGATGAAGAACGTCGTCTTCCGCCTGATCGACCACGCCACCGACCTCGACCTCCCCCTCAACCTCGGCGGCGGCCTCTCGCCCGGCGACCCCTTGGAGGAGTTCAAGCGCGGCTTCGCCAACCGCCAAGAGCCCTGGCACACCTCCGAGATCATCTGCGACCCGGAGCCGTACAGCCAGCTAAGCGCGAGCAAATCCGCCGGGGCGTTCTTTCCCGCGTACCGAGCCTAGAACGGTCCCTCGCGCGGGTGGCGCGGGTGGGGAGGCCGAGAACGGAGCAGCGCACCGCCCGCAGGCCTCCCCACCCGTGACAGGCCCCGCGCGCCGGAGCTCTCTCAGTTCGGTTCCGCCGGAGTAGGCCCGGTGAATTTGAACGCCAGCACCGGCTCGCCGCCGTACTTGCCCCAGGTCGCCTTGCCGAAGGCGCGGATCGCGTCGAGCGTCGCCGCGCCCTTGTAGGTCGGGCAGCCGAGCAGGTTGGTCCAGGTCGTCGCCGCCACCTCGTAGGGCATTTCGTCGTTGGGGAAGAGCAGCGCCGCCCCGTACATCGTGTCGTAGAGGCCCTTCAGTTCGAGCTGGGCCTTTTCGGGCAGGTCGGGCGAGTACTGGATCTCCAGCCGGCCGTGCTCGAGCGAGTGGACGAAGTCGATCGGTTCCGGCTCTTCCAGGTAGGCGCCGTCGGCCTGCTGGTAGGGCGGTTCGACGTGGGGCCCGGAGGTCGGCGGGTTGGTCTTGTAGTCCGGTTCCTTCGAGCCCGGCGGGATATGTTCGTGCCCCTCGTCGCGGAGGCGGAGTTTGAGCTGGCAGCCGGCCTGTTCGGCGGCGGTTTCGAGGTTGACCACCTTCGCTGCCGGCGGTGGCGTGCCCTGTCGTTCGTCCGGCAGCACCCCGTTGGTTGAGCCGATCGAGGTGTTCAGGTTGATGTGGGCTTCGCCGCCACCGCTGCTGCTGTCGTCGCCGCCACCCGCAGCGAGGACGATGATGACGATGGCGACGATCGCGATGACGAGGGCGCCGGCTGCATAGGCGAGCGTCAGGCGTTTGCGATCCGAGCTCGACTGCTCGGCTTCTTTGTCGAGCCGCCGCTGCCGCAGCGCTTCTCTCTCTTCTTTCCGTGTCGCCATCGAGAGTCCGGGGAGCTTAGTGACTCCCGGGAGGAGGCTTTACTCAGCGCCGCTCTCACTAAGCGCGCTGACGTCGCCGCGGGTCCGCTCCCAGGGCCGCGACGCCTTCAGCGATCCCAGCACCGCCCGCGTCGCCGGCGCCCGGTTCAGGGCGTAGAAGTGAATCCCCGGTGCCCCCGCGATCAGCAGCTCCGAGCACTGTTGGGCGGCGTAGGCGACGCCGAGCTCGAACTCGCGCCCGGGGTCGCCACCGGCCGCCGCGAAGGCGGCCTCCAGCTGCGGCGGGATCGAGGCGTCGCAGAGCTCGCAGATCCGCTTCGTCTGGGCGAAGCTGGCAACCGGGATCACGCCGGCGAGGATCGGCACCTCGATCCCGTGCCGGCGCGCCGCCCGCACGAAGTCGAAGTAGACCTGGTTGTCGAAGAAGAGCTGGGTGATCAGGAACGAGGCGCCGGCGTCGACCTTCGTCTTCAGGTAGGTGAGGTCGGTCTCGAGGTCCGGCGCCTCGGGATGGACCTCGGGGAAGCAGGCGCCGCCGAGGGCGAAGTCCCAGCCGGCGGCGATGAAGGCGGCGAGCTCGGCGGCGCTGCCGAGACCCCCCTCGGGCTGGACGAAGTCCTCTTCACCCCGCGGCGGATCGCCGCGCAGGGCGAAGACGTTCTCGATCCCGGCCGCCGCGATCTGGTCGAGGGTGCTCGCCAGGCCCTCGGTGGTCTCGCCGACGCAGCTGAGGTGGGCCATCGTCTCGAACCCGACCTCGTCCTTCAGTGCCTTGGTGATCTCGACCGTGCCGTCGCGGTTGGCGCCGCCGGCGCCGTAGGTGACGGAGACGAAGTCGGGCTCGAGCTCGGCCAGCACCCGCGCCGTCTCGTAGAGCTGCTCGGTCGCCTCCGCCGTCTTCGGCGGGAAGAACTCGACCGAGAAGGTCGGCTTCTGAGTCGCGATGATTTGGTCGATGCGCATCCGATGAGGGTAAGCGAAGCCGCCCCCGGACGCGGAAGCGCAGTCGCGAGCACTCCGGTGTCTATTAGCGCGACTGCGCTGGAGCAGAGGAGGCGGCGCGTTTGTCGACCCGGGCCTGGAAGTACGCCTGGATGTCCTCCAGGTGTTTGCCTTTCGTCTCCGGCACCAGCTTCCAGCAGAAGATCAGGGTGAGGATCCCGATCGCGCCGTAGAACCAGAAGGCGCCGGTTTTGCCGAGCGCTTCGATCAGCAGCAGGAAGGTGAGCGAGACGATGAAGTTGAAGGTCCAGTTCGCCATCGTCCCGATCCCGGCCGCCTTGCTGCGCACGCTGAGCGGGTAGATCTCCGCGTTGAGCAGCCAGAAGATGGGGCCGAGGCTGATCGCGAAGGAAGCGACGTAGGCCATCAGGCTGACGATCGCGACGACGGAGCCGAGGGTGCTGCCGCCTCCGCCGCCGGTGAAGGCGAGGCCGAGGAAGAACAGCGAGATCACCATCCCGGAGACCCCGATCATCAACAGCGTCCGTCTCCCTGCCCGGTCGAGCAGCCGCAGCGCCAGAACCGTGAAGCCGACGTTGATGACGCCGACGCCGACCGCGGCGAGGATCGAGCCGGCAGAGGAGTCGACGCCGGTGAATTCGACGATCGTCGGCGCGTAGTAAATGACCGTGTTGATCCCGGTCACCTGCTGCAGGATCGCGAGGCCGACACCGACGACGAGCGCCGCTTTGACCACGGGTTGCAGCAGCTCGCTCCAGGCGCCCGGCTTCTCGTCGAGGCTCTCTTTGATTTCTTCGAGCTCGAGGTCGATCGTGTCCGGGTCGTCGACGCGGATCTTCGCCAGCGTCGCGCGCGCCGCGAAGTCGTCCCCACTCATCACCAGCCAGCGCGGGCTCTGCGGCATCCGGACCATCCCGAAGGCGAGACCGAGGGCCGGCACGCAGCCGAGGCCGAGCATCCATCTCCACCCTTCGATGTGGTCGAAGGCGAGCCCGACCAGATAGGCGACGAGGATCCCGATCGTGACCGCCAACTGGAAAAACGTGACCAGCCGGCCGCGACTCTCCGGCGGCGCCACCTCGGAGATGTAGACGGGGGCGGCCGCCGAGGCGAGCCCGATCGCGACGCCGATCACGATCCGCGCGATCACGAGAACCTCGACCCCCGGCGCCGCGGCGCTGACCAGGGCGCCGACGATGAAGACGGCGGCGGCAATCAGGATCATCAGCCGCCGCCCGTAGGTGTCGGCGGCCGGCCCGGCGATCGCGGCGCCGGCGACGGCGCCGATCGGGACCGCCGCCACGACTAGGCCCTGGGCGAAGCTGCCGAGATCGAAGTCGGTCTTGATGAAGAGCAGGGCGCCGGCGATGACGCCGGTGTCGTAGCCGAAAAGCAGCCCCCCGAGTCCCGCAATTGCCGCCGTGAGCACGACGTTTCGCCGCGCCCGGCGAGCTGACGCATCCGATCCCTGGTTCATCCCGCGGAGACCGTATACCGGCGCACCGGACAGCGCTACCCCCCGTTCGGAGAGCATTGTTTCCGTAGTTTGCGGAATCGCCCCCGAGAGACCCCTTGCGCCGCCGGATTGGGACTCGCTAGGTTCGCCCTGCGACTGGGAGAGACCGGGTCCCGCGGAAGCCAAGTGGGAAAGGTCTCGAAGGTGGCGCGACGAGCTTCTAAGCGCGAAGGCTACGCGCGAGGCAGGCGACGAGCGTCATCCCCGGTCGCATTTTCGTGCGCGCAAAGACCCGCGCCGAGCGGCTCCCAGCTCCGCTCGCACCGTCCGGCCCGGACCCTAACTTTGCCCGTGGCCATGGGGAGCACCTGCCCTTCCCCCGGCCGGCGACCGGGGCGTATCGCATCGGGAGCCGGGCGTCGCGGCGAACCCCGGGTGCCTTGTCGCGACTAGCCCGCCCGCTCCCTCTTACTCACCGGCAGTGAACGGAACCGCGACCGTTTCCCCGGCGACGCCGCGGTCGGAGGTGACCGCGGCCCGCACCCCGGCCCACTCGGTCGACTCCGGGAGCTGCAGCGTGAACTCGCCGCTGACTCCCTCGACCGGGAAGGAGTGGCTGCGGCCGGCCTCGCCACTGCCGTCGAAGGGAGCGGCGACGATCCGCGCCGGCTCGCCGCGGAACCCTTCGAGCGCGGCAAACCCGTAGGAGACGACGACGAGGCCGCTCTCGCGACCCGCCCGCAGCCGCGGTGGCCGCGCCGCCTCGTCCTCGTCGCTCGTCGCCCCGGTCCAGCCGGCGGCTTCTTCGTGCAGCTCGGCCGGGTCCCACCACTGCGGTTGCCGGCGCGGCCCCCGCGGGCTGTCGGTCTCGAAGAACTCGCGGCGGCGGGTCGATCCCCAGCGGCCGGGCCACAGCACCCAGCTCGGTCCGTCGTCGCCGACCGGGCTCAGCCGCGGCCGCAGCCGCGGCCCGAGACCGTCGTTGTGGTCGGGGAGGAACGGCGCCGAGTAGCTGCCCGGCCGTGGCCGCGGCGTGTGGCTGCCGCGGGAGAGGTAGACGACCGGCGCCTGTCCTTCGTCGGTCAGGGCCAGCTCGAGCTGATCCCAGCGCAGGTGCTCGGCGCCGCCGTGCTGGGCGAAGGTCGCAGCTTCGGGCGTCCCATCGACGCCGATCCGCAGCTGCACCATCTCCCAGTCCCCCTCGCGCCGCTCGATCCCCAACAGCCCCTTGTCCGCGTAGTAGAAGAAGAGCCAGTACTGCAGCCAGAGCGCCCCCTCGCGGTCGCGGCGGGCGCGGCCGTAGACGACGTCGGCGAAGTCGGGATCGCGAGCCCGGATCGCGAGCGCGTCGGCGGCGTGGGAGCCGCCGCTCTCGTCGATGTAGTCGCCCTCCTCGACCGGCTCGCCGTTGGGGTAGGCGCCGTCGCGCAGGAACCCGATCTCCAGCAGTGCCTCGCCGCGAGCGGGGGCGGCGGAGGCGATCAGGGTGCCGTCGGCGCGGTGCAGCGAGTTGCTGCGTCCCGGCAGCACCAGGCTGCAGATGGTCGAGACCGCGTCGGCCCGGCAGCTCTCCAGCGAGTCGTACTGGAGCACCGGGCGGTAGCGCTGCAGCAACGCCGTCAGCTCCGGGCTGGCCGGCTCCGGCATCCGTTCCGGCGGCAGCGACCGCCGCGGCCGCAAGCGGCCGACGACGGTGCGCCGGCCACTGGCCGCCAGCCCCTCCCGCACCCGGTTCGCCGACATCCAGCGCGGGTGCGGCGGTTCGGGGGGCCCGGCCGCGATCCCGCCGGCGCTGGCCAGGCCGCGGCCGCGGATCGCGGCGTCGGCGAGCAGGTAGCCGTGGTTCTCGAGCACCGCCTGCTCGGCCTCGCCGAAGGCGTCGAGGTCGGTGCGCACCGCGGCGATCGTTGTCTTGACCAGCTCCGCCTCGTAACCGCCTCCCGTGACCGTCTCGCCGAGCTCCCACTCCAGGCACTCCTCCCAGCCCGCGGCCAGCCCGCTCAGGGTCAGTCCGGAGGCGCCGAAGACGAAGCGCGGCCCCCAGCTCGATTCGCCGCCCAGCGACTCGACCAGCTCGCGCGCGTAGCGCTCCTCGAGCGCCGCCTCACCGCTGCCGCCCGGCGGCAGGGGCCGCCGCAGGAAGGCCCGCGCCCGGGCGTTGCGGCTGGCGATCGCCCGCATCGGCTCCGCCACCTGCTCGGGCCAGTCGCGGTAGGCGCCCTCCAGCGGCCAGGGGACCCTGGTCGCCAGCAGCGCCGCGAGGATGCTGCCGCCGGAGACGGCGCCGACGGTGCCGATCCGCGCCAGCATTCCGAGCTCGTTGAGGCGGGTCAGGGCACCGAGGTGGAAAAGGGCGGCGCGGTAGCCGGCGCCCGAGAGCCATAGCGCCCGTTCGCCGCGGTCGGCCTCGCTCGGCGAGAGGCCGCCGAGGCGGCCAAGGGTCTCCCGCCCCGCCGCCCGAGGCCGATTTGCGCCTTGCCGAGACATCGAAGAGCGGGGCATTTAATCAGGGTCATTTGCTGTAAATCGCTCCAGCGGTCAGGCTGTGGGAGGATGCGGCGATGACGGGGCTGAAGGTCCGCTACGAGCGGCAGGGCGCCGCTGCCGTGCTGACGATCGACCGGCCCGAGTGCCGCAACGCGGTCGACGCCGAGACGGCGCAGCTGCTGCGCCAGGGATGCGAGCAGTTCGAGGCCGACGATGAGGCCCGCGTCCTCGTCCTCACCGGCGCCGGCGACACCGCCTTCTGCGCCGGTTTCGACCTCAAATCCGACGGCCTCGACGTCGACCATCCCGCAGGACCGATGGGGTTCACCCGGCTGACGCCCTCGAAGCCGACGATCGCGGCGATCGACGGCTGGTGCGTCGCCGGCGGCCTCGAGCTCGCTCTTTGGTGCGATCTGCGGATCGCCACCCCCGGCTCGACCTTCGGCTGCTTCGAGCGCCGCTGGGGGGTGCCGCTGATCGACGGCGGCACCCAGCGGCTGCCCCGTGTTGTCGGCCTCGGCCGGGCGCTCGAGATCATCCTTACCGGCCGTGCGGTGGAGGCCGAGGAGGCGCACCGGATCGGTCTCGTCAACGAGCTCGCCGACGTCGGCGAGCACCTCGAGCGCGCCCTCGCGCTGGCCGAGCACCTCGCCTCCTTTCCCCAGGAGACGATGCTGGCCGACCGTCGCGCCGCGATCGAGGGCAGCGGCCTGCCGCTCGCCGACGGGCTGGCACTCGAGCACCGGCTCGGGCGCGAGACGCTGGCGGTGGCGATGCGCGGCGCCGCCCGCTTCGCCGGCGGCGAGGGCCGGCACGGCGAGGGCGTCTAGCGCGCTCGCTCAGGAGGGATTGGCGAAACCCCCGCCCGCGCCCGGCGGCGGCGGACACTGCGCGGTGCGGCGTCCTCAGTCGGCCGAATAGCGCCGCTATTCGGCCTCCCTGCGTCCTTGCCCCGCTTGGTCCGGCGCTCGCCGGATCGCAG
>DASSLT010000058.1:0-17106 GCA_035689305.1 Solirubrobacterales bacterium
CGGTCGACGTCGTCTTCCTCGCCCAGGAGATCGTCGTCGGCTTCTCCAGCTACCCGACGCCGGAGATCACCGAGAACGCCAACCGCTTCCGTCAGCTCGGCCTCGGCTACGCCAACCTCGGCGCCCTGCTGATGTCGGACGGCCTGCCCTACGACTCGGTCGAGGGCCGCAACGTCGCCGCCGCGATCACGGCGCTGATGACCGGCCGCGCCTACCGCCAGTCGGCGCTGATCGCCGCCGGGGCGACCGGCCCGTATGACGAGTACGAGAAGAACCGGGAGCCCCACAACGGGGTGATGCGGATGCACCGCGACGCCGCCTACGACGTCGACGGGACCGGGATCAAGGGCGAGCTGCTCGAGGCCGCGCAGCGCTCCTGGGACGAAGCGGTCGAGCTCGGCGAGGAGCACGGCTACCGCAACGCGCAGGCGACGGTGCTGGCGCCGACCGGGACGATCAGCTTCCTGATGGACTGCGACACGACCGGGATCGAGCCTGACTTCTCGCTGGTCAAGTTCAAGGAGCTGGTCGGCGGCGGCTCGATGACGATCGTCAACAAGTCGGTGCCGATGGCGCTGGAGGCGATGGGCTACTCGGATGCCGAGATCGGTCAGATCAACGCCCACATCGCCGAGAAGAACACGATTGTCGGCGCCCCCGGCCTCAAGGACGAGCACCTCGAGGTGTTCGATGTCGCGGTCGGCGAGCGGGCAATCTCGCACACCGGCCACATCGACATGATGGCGGCGGCGCAGCCGTTCCTCTCCGGGGCGATCTCGAAGACGGTCAACATGCCGCAGACGGCCACGATCGAGGACATCGCCGACGCTTACACCCGCGGCTGGAAGGGCGGCCTCAAGGCGCTGGCGATCTACCGCGACGGCTCGAAGACCGCGCAGGCGCTGCGCACCGACGCCCAGGAGGAGAAAGCGGAGGCCGAGGTCGTCGTCCTCCCGCCCGAGCGCAAACGGATGCCGCAGGAGCGCGAATCGATCACCCACAAGTTCGACATCGCGGGTCACGAGGGCTACATCACCGCCGGCAAGTACGACGACGGCACCGTCGGCGAGATCTTCCTCACCGACATCGGCAAGGAGGGCTCGACGATGCGCGGGCTGCTCAACGCCTTCGCGACGGCGATCTCGCTCGGCCTCCAGTACGGGGTGCCGCTCGAAGACTTCGTGCGCAAGTTCAGCTACATGCGCTTCGACCCGGAGGGGATGACCAAGAACCCGGAGATCCCGTTCGCAAAATCGATGCCGGACTACATCATGCGCTGGGTCGCGAGCCGCTTCATCGACGACACCGAAGTGCTCGAGGAACTGGGGATCATGACCTCGGACGTGCGGGCCAAAAAGGAAGCGGAGACCTCGCAGATGAGCATCGGCCTGAGCAGCGACACCGCCGGTCCCAGCAACGGCGGCGGCAACGGCAACGGCCACGCCAAGAAACCCGCCCCGGCGGCCTCGGCGATGACCGAAACGCCCCCGGTGCGGCCGGCGAAGATGCAGGGCCTCGAGCTCGGCCCGGCCTGCGAGCAGTGCGGCGGCATGATGCAGCGGACGGGCAGTTGCTACACCTGCTCTTCCTGCGGCAACAACACCGGCTGCGGTTGAGGTAGCGGCCCCAGGGTCCTACCCTGGGGCGCATGAGGGGGCGAGGCATGCTCGGTGCGTTGGCCGCAGCGTCGGCGCTCCTGGCCCCGGCTTCCGCCCTGGCCAATGTCGCGCCGTGTGAGAAGGCCGTCCTCGGCCACGGGCCGCCAGGCTGGCGAGCGCGGGCGATCGTCGCCGGGCCGGTCGGAGTCTTCAAACACCCGCTCACCCAGATGTCGCCCACCGGCAACGGCCTGGTCGCGAAGATGCCAATCCTGGTCGAGGGGCAGACGCCGGTCACGGTCAGGGTGCCGCCGCGGCTGCACGGTCGCGTCTTTCTCTACTACGGCAACCTCCTCGACCGCGACGGCCATCCCTCCACCGGCTTCGCCAACACGAGGGGCGAAGAGGAAACGAAATTCGTGCCCTGTGCGGGACGGCCGAGGACGCCGTGGCCCGGTGGGATCCGGGTCAAAGGCACCGCGCCGGTCCAGCTGACGGTCGCGGTCGACGGCGGCGAGACCTTCCAGCTTCGCCTCGGCCGACCGCGCCTGAGATAGCGTCATCTGGGTAGTGCTTAGCAATCGACCTGGGCGGGGGCCCGCGTCAATTACCGCGAGGAGGAACGATGGAGAACAGTGGCGGCGCGATCAGGGTCGTGACGATTGCGGGGGCTGCCGCACTCTGCGCGGCAGCGGTATGGGCGCTCGTAGCGGTGCTCGGGGACTCGGATCCGAGCAACGCGATTTCCAAGGTCTCGACGGCGGCGCTGATACTTATTCTCTTCAGCCCGATCGGGCTGGCGGGGGTGGCGCTTGCGGCTCGGCGCCCCGGGATCGCCTGGTTCGGCTACGTGACGACGCTCATCGCCTTCGCCACCTTCGCCATCGTCACCAGGCAGCTCTGGCACGCCAGCAACATCCTCTACGGGGGAGATGACTGGAAGCTGCCCGGCGTGGCGATCTTCGTCGCCGTCGCCTGCGGGCAGGTGTCGCTCCTCCTCGCCTGGGCTCGAAGCGGTGCCCTGATGCAGGCGCTGGGCGCCTGGGCGTCGACTGCCGTCGTCGTCCTCGCGACGCTCGGCGTGCTGGAGATCCTCGCCGAGATCGACATCAGCGACCGCATCTACGGCGTGCTGGCGGTCCTCTATCTGCTGCCGGTGGCGCTGCTGCCGCTGCTCACCCTTGGCCGCAGGGCCGACTCCACCCGGCCGCCCAAGACCGAGGGCTCGGCCACTAGCTGAGCACGACTTCGGCGTTGTGCCGGGGGGTCTCGGTGATCGCGCGGCGGAAGTTGCGCTCGGGGGCGGGGTTGGCCGGGCGGACGTCGTAGCGCTTGACCAGCTCGCGGAGGACGACGGCCATCTCGAACTGGGCGAAGGCGGCGCCGAGGCAGCGGCGGACGCCGCCGCCGAAGGGAATCCAGGTGTAGGTGCCGGGCGGGTTGTCGAGGAAGCGCTCAGGCAGGAAGCGGTCCGGTTCGGGGTAGATCTCGGGGTCACGGTGGATCAGGTAGATGCTGGGGGTGACCGAAGCGCCGGCGGGGAGCTGGTAACCGCCGAGCTCGACCGGCTCGGTCAGCTTGCGGATCACCAGCACGATCACCGGCCGCAGGCGCAGCGTCTCCTGGATCGTCGCCGTCAGGTAGGCGTCCTCGCCGGCGAAGGCCTCGTCGCGCAGGCGCTCCAGCTTCTCGGGATGGCGGACGAGGCGCTCCATCGCCCAGGAGAGCGCCGTCGCGGTCGTCTCGTGGCCGGCGACGAGCAGGGTCAGGAGCTCGTCGCGGATCTCGGCGTCGCTCATCGGGCTGCCGTCCTCGTGGCGGGCGGCGACCAGCATCGAGAGGATGTCGTCGCGCTCGGCCGCGCCCTCGTCGGCGCGGCGCTCGGCGATCTCGCGCCCGATCAGCTCGTCGACGCGGTCGACCCGGCGGCGAAAGGCGGAGACGCGGTTGATCCGGTCCGGGCCGACGAGCAGCAGCGGCGCCAGCAGCATCGGGTTGGTGGTGAGGTCGAGGAAGTCGCGCAGCGCTCCGCGCAGCGGCTCCAGCCGCGCCCGCTCGTGGACGCCGAAGACGGTCTCGAGGATGATCTCCAGGGTGATCGCCTGCATCCGCGGTCGCAACGCGTAGGGGGTGCCGGTCGGCCAGCTCTCGATCTCGCGGGCGGCGATCTCGGTCATCTTCTCGCCGTAGGCCTGCATCCGCTCACCGTGGAAGGGCGGCAGCAGCAGGCGCCGCTGGCTGATGTGCGGCTTCTCGTCGAGGACGAGGAGTGAGTTGTCGCCGAGAACCGGGCGCAGGACCTGGTTGCCCTCGCCGGCATGGAAGACCTTCGGGTCGCCGGTGAAGACCTGCTTGACCAGCTCCGGGTCGGCGACCATCACCCACTCGCCCTCGTAGGCGATCCGCAGCGTGAACATGCGGCCGAAGCGGGCGCGGCTCTGGCGCAGCATCCACTGCGCCTGGCGCGACCAGATCGCCGTCTGCAGCACCCGCCCCATCCGCGGGCCAGGCGGCAGCCCCTGAATCGTCCCGGGCTCGGTTGCTGGCTCCGCTATCGCCGTGGCCGCCATGCTCCGACGGTCACGCTAGTACTCAGCTGCACGAAACGGTGTGACGTTCGTCGCTTAGCCGGAGAGTGGCAAATCAATCGCGATCGCCACGCCGGCGGAACGGGTCTTCGAGGTCGGCGGCGGCGAAACCCCCCGCGTCGGCCCCGGTGGCGTAGCGGTAGAGGGCGACCGAGAAGACCTGCCCGGTGGCGAGTGAGAGGGCATAGACCAGCAGCACCGCCCCGATTGCGACTGCGATCAGTGCCGCGCCGGTCGTCGGATGCCGGCTCTCGATGCCGACGCCGACGGCGAACAGGATCAACACCGGGATCGCAGCAAAGATCGTCCAGGCACCGATACTCACCAGCCCGGTGATCCCCTCTCCCCATTTGCTCTTGATCATGTGCACCGACCGCTTGGCGGTCTCGATCGGTCCGGCGCCCTCGAACGCCAGCAGCGGCACGGCGAAGATCGTCGCCAGGCTCCAGGCGGCGCCCAGCAGCCAGGAGGCGAGGCGCCCCGCGCCCGGAATCCGCGAGGCGATCTGCTCCAGAACCAGCCCCACCCCGGCCGCCAGCAGCGACCACTGCGCGATTCTGCCGACCCGGCTCCAGGAGATGCCGAGGGCTTCGCGGACGCCGATCGGCCGGCCATCGAAGCTGGCGGAGGCGGCGCCTACCAGCGCCACGTTGAAGAAGACGCTGAGGAAGGTCATCGGGTAAATGGCGATGACCGTCGCCAGCGCGAGATCGGCCCGCGAATGGGTCGAGGAGCTGAAGTAGCCGGAGAAGTAGAAGATGGCGGCGGCTCCCGCCAACCCGCAGCCTGCGCCCATCAGCGCAATCGAGACCATCGTCGGGTCGCGTCGGATCAGCGCCCAAGAGGCCTTCGTCAGGCGCCAGCCCCGGTCCATTTTCCCCTCGTTGTCGCGGCTCATCTACGGAAGATCCTCGCAGGCCCTGCCGTCGTGGTCGGCGTCGAGGTGGCTGGGATCGTACCGCGGGCCACCGTGCTTCTTGTAGTAGTGCTGGGCCTGCCTGTGGGTCTTGAAGTCCGCGCAGTCCTTGTCCTGGAAGGCGGCGGCGGGTGCGACGGCGGCGACGGCGAGGAGTGCGGCGACGGCGAGGACGAGCGCAGCGGCTCGTCGCAGTTGAGCGGTGGACATCTGGCCTCCCGGTGGTTGGCGACTCGACTCGTCTCCAAACGATACTCATCGATGCACGGATCGGTGTCACCATCGCACCGAGACGAGGACGAGGACGCGGCTGCCGCATTCGAGGCGGGCGGAGCCATCCTCGAAGCGGTGGAGGCGGAGCTTGGCCGGGATCGCACACTCGACCCGAGGCGTCCCGGCCGCCGCCGGGAAGGGAGCGACCCCGACCGCCTGGGAGGAGCAGGTGGGCCAGACCGAAACCCCGAGCGTGAGGACGGAGAGGGCGAACAGGGAGAGGAGCAGGCGCACCCGGGCTCAAGCGGCGGCGGCGCTCGACTCTCCCCCGCATCGACGAATCCACCCACCCCTGCACCGATTCACGTAGCCTTTGTCGGGCCGTGGCCGCACCTCGCCTTCCTGACGCCGTCGAGCACCGCGTGCTCAAAGCCGCCTGCGGCCTGCCGCCGCGGCAGAGCCGGCTGCTGTTCGGGAAACCGCCGACGGTTGACGGCCAGACGCTTGCCGGTGACGTCCACGCCCTGCTTCGCCTCGCCGAGTTCGCCGGCACCGGCTCCTTCACCAACGGGCTGGCGCCCGAGCAGGCGCGCGTCTTCAGCAGGGAAGGGGCGGCGACCAGCGACTGGCGCCCGAAGATCCCGATGGCGAAGGTCGAAGCGCTCGAAATCCCCCGCGAGGGCGGGATGATCGGCGCCCGCTTCTACCTGCCGGGCGGGCTCCCCGGCGGCACCCCGCCGCCCCTGCTCGTCTACTTCCACGGCGGCGGCTTCGTAATCGGCGACCTCGACACCCATGATGGGGTCTGCCGCTTCCTCGCCGCCTCCGCCGGGCTCGCGGTGCTCTCCGTCGACTACCGGCTGGGCCCTGAGGACCCGTTCCCAGCTGGCATCGAAGATGCCTGGTCGGCTTTCGCCTGGGCGGAGGCCAACGCCGCTGCGCTCGGCGTCGACCCGGCTCGGATCGCCGTCGGCGGCGACTCCGCCGGCGGCAACCTGGCCGCCAACGTCTGCCTGCGAGGCAAGGACGAGGGCGGCCCGATGCCGGCGATGCAGCTGCTGATCTACCCGGTCACCGATTCCGCCGAGGAGCCGCGCTCACGCCAGCTCTTTGCCGAGGGCTTCATGCTGACGAAAACCGACATCGATCGTTTCGAGCACTTCTACGTCGGGCCCGGGTCCGACATCAACGACCCGCGGATCTCGATCCTGAAAGCCCCTGATCTCTCCGGGCTGCCGCCCGCCTACGTAACCACCGCCGGCTTCGACCCGCTGCGCGACGAGGGCGAGGCCTACGCGATCCGGATGCGCGAGGAGGGCGGCACGGTGGCGATCCGACGCCACCCGAGCCAGATCCACGGCTTCGCCAACCAGACCGCGGTCTGTCGCTCCGCCCGCGCCGCGATGCTGGAGCTGGCCGGAGCGCTGCGGATGGGACTGGCGCCGGCCCCGGTGGCCGCGCCGCTCGCAGGGCCCGCCTAACCGCCACCGCTTCCGTTCGCAACCAGGGCGCGGCCGTTGGCGGCGCTGAGCACTCTGTGATCCTCCGGCCCCGGGCGCAGGATCATCACCTCAGCCGGCGCCTTCTCCAGCAGCCAGACGAGGTCGTCGCCCGCGAGCCCGGAGGCGCCGGTCGCGGTGGCGGAAACGACGACGCGGTCGAACGTCTCCTGGCTCAGCAGGCGGGCGAGCGCGTGGCGGTAGGAGCGGCCGCGCTCGATCCGGGCGTCGACCGCCACCCCCTGGGCGCTGGCGCGCTGTTCGATCGCCTCCAGCATCGACATCGCCCGCCCCGCCTCGTTCGGGATCGCGCACTCGAGCGGCAGGCTCTTCGGCACCTGGGCGAGGTAGGCGGGCATCAGCGTCGCCCCCTCCGCCCGCGCCAGCCGCATCGCCGCGTCGACGGCGCGGCGCGAGATCTCGGTGCCGGTGAAGGGCAGGAGGATCTGGTGGACCTGCTCGGGCCGGTGGGCCTTCGGGCGCAGCCGCGAGCGGGCGAGGAGGAAGCCGCCGAGCAGGCCGAGGACCAGAGCCAGCGCGATCAGGACGTGCTCGACGTGGATCACCGGCCGGCCTCCTTCAGCGCCCGGTGGGCGACGATGCGGACGTCGACGCCCGGCGGCGTCGCCCGCATCAGGCGTTGCGGCAGCGGCTCGCGCAGCCGCGCCAGGCCGCGCGGCGACTCGGACTCGCCGACCATGATGTAGGTGCTGCCGCGCTCACGCACGACCCGGGCGACGGCGGCGACGAGGTCGTCGTGTTCCTCGATCAGGAAGTGGGCGCCGAGGACCGAGGCGAGCTGGCGCAGGGCGGTGACCTGGCGCTCGACCTCGCCCTCGATCGCCAGGCTCGGCGGCTTCACCCAGAGCAGGTCGAGCTCGGTCCCGAGCCGCTGCGCCGAGCGCCAGGCCCGCCGCACCAGCCGCTGCGAGCTCGGCTGCGGGCGGACCAGCGCCAGCAGCCGCTCGCCGACCGCCTTCGGCGCGTCGGCCGAGACCCGTTCGGAGGCCCGCGTCCCGACCGGGTCGGGCTCGGCGTTGTAGACGAGGCGCTTGGACTCGACGTCTTCGGCGACCTGGCGCAGGCTGACCTCGCGCAGCGCCGCCAGGTTCTCGATCTTGAAGAAGTTGTTCAGCGCGGCGTCGATGTTGCCGGCCGGGTAGATCTTGCCGGCCTGCAGGCGGGCGATCAGCGCCTCGGGGGTGAGGTCGATCAGCACCACCTCGTCGGCCTCGCCGAGGACCGAATCGGGCACGGTCTCCCGCACCCGCACCTCGGTCAGCTCGGCGACCTGGTCGTTGAGGGACTCGAGGTGCTGGACGTTGACGGTCGAGAAGACGTCGATCCCGGCCGCCAGCACGTCGGCGATGTCCTCGTAGCGCTTGCGGTGCTCGAGCCCGGGCGGGTTGCTGTGGGCGAGCTCGTCGATCAGCGCCAGTTCGGGGCCGCGGTCGAGCAGCGCCGCCAGGTCCATCTCCTCGACGCTGACGTCGCGGACCTGGACGCGGCGCCGCGGCACGGTCTCGAGCCCGCGCGCCTGGGCGCTGGTCTCCTCGCGATCGTGCGGCTCCAGGTAGCCGATCACGACGTCGCGACCGGCGTCGGCTTCGGCCTGGCCCTCCTGCAGCATCCGGTAGGTCTTGCCGACCCCGGCGGCCATCCCGAGAAAGATCTTGTAGTGGCCGTGGCTCACGTCATCTCCTCGGCCTCCCCCGGCGCTCAAGCTCCCAGCAGATTGTGGACGACGAGGTCGATCAGTTTGATCCCGACGAAGGGGACGATCAGGCCGCCGAGGCCGTAGATGAGGATGTTGCGGCGCAGCAGCGCCGTGGCGCCGATCGGGCGGTAGCGGACGCCTTTCAGCGAGAGCGGAATCAGCAGCGGGATGATCAGGGCGTTGAAGATCACCGCACTGAGGATCGCCGACTCGGGCGTCCCCAGCGACATCACGTTGAGCGCGTCGAGCGGCCCCTTTTCGCCGGCCGCGGCCCAGGTGGCGACGAACATCGCCGGCAGGATCGCGAAGTACTTGGCGACGTCGTTGGCGATCGAGAAGGTGGTGAGGGCGCCGCGGGTGATCAGCAGCTGCTTGCCGACCTCGACGATCTCGATCAGCTTCGTCGGGTTGGAGTCGAGGTCGACCATGTTGCCGGCCTCGCGGGCGGCCTGGGTGCCGGTGTTCATCGCCACCCCGACGTCGGCCTGCGCAAGAGCAGGAGCGTCATTCGTGCCGTCACCGGTCATCGCGATCAGGCGCCCATCCGACTGCTGCTCCTTGATCAGCTCGAGCTTGCGCTCCGGCGTCGCTTCGGCGAGGAAGTCGTCGACGCCGGCCTCCTCGGCGATTTTCGCGGCGGTCAGTTTGTTGTCGCCGGTGACCATGATCGTGCGGATCCCCATCGCCCGCAGCTGGTCGAAGCGGGCTTTCATCCCCTCCTTGACGATGTCTTTGAGGTAGATGACGCCGAGCACCCGCTCGTTGCGGGCAACGGCAAGCGGCGTGCCGCCCTCACGGCCGATCCGGTCGAGCTCCGCTTTCAGCTCCGCCGGGGAGCGTCCGCCCTCGGCGGACACCCACGATTCGATCGCGTCGCCCGCGCCCTTGCGCAGGCGGGTGCCGTTGAAGTCGACGCCGCTCATCCGGGTTTCGGCGCTGAACGGGACGAAGGTCGGCTCGTGACCGGCGAAGTCGTGCTCGCGGATGCCGAAGTCCTTGGCGAGGACGACGATCGAACGGCCCTCCGGGGTCTCGTCGGCGAGCGAGGACATCTGCGCGGCCTCGGCCAGCTCCTCCTGGCTGACGCCCGGCATCGCGATGAACTCGGTCGCCTCGCGGTTGCCGAGCGTGATCGTGCCGGTCTTGTCGAGCAGCAGCACGTCGCAGTCGCCTGAGGCCTCGACCGCGCGGCCAGAGAGAGCGAGGACGTTGCGGCGGACGAGGCGGTCCATGCCGGCGATCCCGATCGCCGAGAGCAGCGCCCCGATCGTGGTCGGGATCAGCGCCACCAGCAGCGCGATCAGCGTCGTCTCCGAGAGTTCGGTGCCGGCGAACAGGGCGAAGGGGCGCAGGCTGACGACGACGATGATGAAGATCAGGGTGAGGGCGGCGAGCAGGATCCCGAGCGCGATCTCGTTCGGCGTCTTGCGCCGCGAGGCGCCCTCGACGAGGGCGATCATGCGGTCGAGGAATGAGCTCCCCGGCTCCTGGGTGATCTCGACCACGATCCGGTCGGAGAGGACCCGGGTGCCGCCGGTGACCGCCGAGCGGTCGCCGCCCGCCTCGCGGATCACGGGCGCCGACTCGCCGGTGATCGCCGACTCGTCGACCGAGGCGATGCCCTCGATCACGGTGCCGTCGCCGGGGATCGTCTCCCCCGCCTCGACGACGACGACGTCGCCGCGGACCAGCTCGGCGGCCGGCTTCTCACCGCCGTCGCGCAGCCTCGCGGTCGTGTCGCTGCGCATCGCCCGCAGGCTCGCGGCCTGGGCGCGGCCACGACCCTCGGCCATCGCCTCGGCGAGGTTGGCGAAGACGACCGTCAGCCAGAGCCAGACGGTGATCGTGAAGGTGAACCAGGCGGGCTCGTGGCCGCCGCCGAGCGAACTGCCGCCGAAGGCCTGGATCAGCCAGGCGACAGTGGTGATCACGGCGCCGATCTCGACCACGAACATCACCGGGTTGCGGATCTGGACCCGGGGGTCGAGCTTGCGGACCGACTCGACCAGGGCGGGCCCGACGATGGCGGGGTCGAACAGCGAGCGCGGCTGACGGTCGGATGAGGTGTGGGCGGTGTCGTCGGTCATTTCAGCGGGGCCTCGTCTTCGAGGGCGATGTTGAGTTGGAGGACGTTGACCCCGGGCTCGCCGAGGACGTCGAGGAAGCGGCCGTCGGTGTGGTCGGAGATCAGCTCTTCCACCCGTTCGAGCGGCAGCTTGCGGACGGCGGCGACGCGGTGGGCCTGGATCCGGGCGTTGGCCTCGGAGATGTGGGGGTCGACGCCGGAGGCGGACTGGGTGACCGCGTCGACCGGCACGTCCTCGCGGGTCAGCGCGCGGTCGTACGGCTTGTTCAGCTTCACATAGGCGGCGAGCTGTGCGCGGATTTCGTCCCGGACTTCGGCGCTGTTGGGGCCGCCGTTGCCGAAGAAGGTGACGTTGCCGGAGTATTCGGTCGCCGAGGGGCGGGAGTGGAAGAAGGCCTTGCCCTTGAATTCCTGGCCGATCAGCTCCGAGCCGACGACGCGGCCGTCGTAGGAGACCTTGGAGCCGTCGGCGGCGCCGGGGAAAACGACCTGCGAGATGCCGGTGATCGCCAGCGGATAGATCAACCCGAGGCCGATCGTCAGCACGACGATCGCGATCACGCCGGTGAGCAGGTCCTTGCGCAGCCCGCTCACGGGAACATCCTCGCGCTGAGGCCGTTGGAGACCGGGCCGAGCAGGATCGAGGGGAAGAAGGTGAGGGCGCCGACGAGGATGACGATCCCGATCAGGAGGAAGACGAAGGTCGGGTTGTCGGTCCGCATCGTCCCCAGCCCGGCGGGCGAGACCTTCTTGCCGGCGAGCGCGCCGGCAACGGCGAGGACGAAGATGATCGGCGCGAAGCGGGCGGTGACCATCACCGCGCCGCCGAGCAGGTTGGCGAAGCTGAGCCCGTACGCTTCGACGTTGCCCGGAGCGCTGGGCTGGATGAAGCCGGTGTAGCCGGCGAAGGCGGAGCCGTTGTTGTTGGCCTGCGAGAGGTAGGCGTAGAGCGTCTCCGAAAAGCCCGAGGGGTTGATGCCGGCGTAGAGCGAGCGTTTGCCGAGGTCGGTCGCCGAGGCGAGGCCGGCCGAGAGCAGCACCGCCAGCGGCGTGAAGAGGACGCCGAGCGAGACCAGCTTGATCTCCCGCGCCGCGATCTTCTTGCCGAGGTACTCCGGCGTGCGGCCGACCATCAGGCCGCCGATGAAGACGGCGAGGATGACGTAGAGCAGCATCGAGTAGAGGCCGGTGCCGACGCCGCCGAAGACGACCTCGCTGTAGCCGAGGTCGACGAACGGGACGGCGCCGCCGATCCCGGTCAGGGACTCGAAGGCGGCGTTGACGGCGCCGGTCGAGGTGACGGTCGTGACCGCCGTCCACAGCGAGGAACCGGCGATCCCGAAGCGCTGCTCCTTGCCCTCGAGGTTGCCGCCGGTCGAGCCGTCGAAGGCGTGGGTGTGGAGGCCGGCGGCGTGCTGCACGGGGGAGCCGTGCTGCTCGGCGACGTAGACGACGGCGACGCTGGCGACGAAGAGGACGAACATCGCGCTGAAGATCGCCCAGCCCTGGCGCTGGCTGCCGACCATGCGCCCGTAGGTGTAGGTGAGGCTGGCCGGGATTACCAGCATCAGCAGCATCTCGAAGAAGTTGGTGAGGGCGCTGGGGTTCTCGAACGGGTAGGCAGAGTTGACGTTGAAGAAGCCGCCGCCGTTGGTGCCGAGCTCCTTGATCACCTCCTGCGAAGCGACCGGGCCCTGGGCGAGGATCTGCTGGCCGCCGCTGAGGGTGTGGATGACGCTGGAGCCGCCCAGGTTCTGGATCACGCCCTGGGAGACGAGGAAGAGGGCGCCGACGGTCGCGATCGGCAGCAGCACGTAGAGCAGGATGCGAACGACGTCCTGCCAGAAGTTGCCGATCGATTGGCCCGAGCGGGCGACGATGCCGCGGATCAGGGCGGCGACGACGGCGATCCCGACCGCCGCGGAGACGAAGTTCTGAACCGCGAGCCCGGCCATCTGGGCGAAGTAGGTGAGCGTCGTTTCGCCGCCGTAGTACTGCCAATTGGTGTTGGTGATGAACGACGAGGCGGTGTTGAAGCTGAGGTCCCAGGGCCCGGAATGGAAGCCCTCGGGATTGAACGGCTGGATCCCCTGGGTGCGGAGGATCAGGTAGAGCAGGATCCAGAACAGCAGCGAGAAGACGACGAGGCTGCGGGCGTAGGCCTTCCAGTCCTGACCCTCCGCCTCGGGCCGCACACGCAGCACCTTGTAGGCGCCGCGCTCGATTGACCCGAGGACCGGAGTCAGGAAGACGCGCTGGTTGCCGAAGACGCGCGCCAGGTAGATGCCGACGGGTTTGACCAGGGCGACGAGGACGACGATGAAGATCGCGATCTGGACGTAGCCCTCGGCCATCAGAGGTTCTCTCCGCGGAGCAGGGCGTAGACGAGGTAGACGCAGATGAGCGCCGCGGCGAGGAGACCGAAGACGTCGGCGCCGCTCATATCCGGTCGATCAGGTCGATCGCCCAGTAGAGGAGGGCGAAGAGGGCTACGGCGAGGACGATCGCGAAGAGGTCCGCGAGGGGACCGCCGCCGCCGGGAAAGATGTCGGAGAGGACGAGGAACGAGTCCGGAGAGGTCACGAATCGATCATGCGCCCCGCCCCGTCAAGGCCGCATGAACTTCCACCGCCCCCGTATACAGATTTCGTGAAGGCGTGGTTGAGGTTTTCCCTCCTATAGATGTAAAAGCTCAACCACGCCGGTCAGGCGGCGAATCTGTAACCCACGCCGGGGTCCGTCAGGACGTACTTGGGGCCGTCGGCGGGCTCGATCTTGCGGCGCAGGTTGGCGACGTGGGCGCGGAGGACCTGGAGGTCGTCTTCGTACTCGACGCCCCAGACCTCGACCAGCAGCGCCCGGTGGGTCATCAGCTTGCCGCGGTTGGTCGCCAAAACCCGCAGCAGGCCGAACTCGGTCGGGGTCAGGTGGACGGTCTCGCCGTCGCGTTTGACGCTGCGGGCGGCGAGGTCGACCTCGAGCCCGTCGGCGCTGATCACCGGCTCGGCGCCCTCGGGCTGGGAGCGGCGCAGGACCGCTTCGAGCCGGGCAACGAGCTCGCGCGGCCCGAACGGCTTCGTCACGTAGTCGTCGGCGCCGGCTGCCAGCGCCTCGACCTTGCGGTCCTCCTCGCCGACCGCGGAGAGGACGAGGATCGGCATCCTGGTCCACTCGCGCAGCCGCCGCGTCACCTCGACCCCGTCGAGGTCGGGCAGCATCAGGTCGAGGATCGCCGCCTCGGGCGGTTTGACGGCGGCGAGGTCGAGCGCCTCCTCCCCGGTTTCGGCCGGCACCGCCTCGAAGCCGGCGTCGCGGAGGATCACCTTCAGCGCCCGCAGGATCTGCGGCTCGTCGTCGCAGACGAGGATCCGCGGCGCCGCGCTCAGGACGCCACCTCGGCCGGCTCGGCGGCCGGTGCCGCGAAGCTGACGACGAAGCTCGAACCCTGGCCCGGCAGCGACTCGACCTCGACCTCGCCGCCGTTGGCCTCGATGAAGCCGCGGGCGATCGCGAGGCCGAGCCCCGATCCGTTGCCGCGCCCGTCTTCGGCACGGAAGAAGGGCTCGAAGATCCGCTCGCGCTCGTTCTCGGGAATGCCGGGGCCGCGGTCGACGACCCGCACCACCAGCCGCGGCCCGACCAGCCGCGAGCGGACCAGGACCGGCTGGCCCTCGCCGTGGACGACGGCGTTGTCGAGCAGGTTGGCGAAGGCGCGCTCGAGCTGGACCGGGTCGGCGCTCAGCGCCGGCAGGTCCTGGTCGAGAGCCAACCGCACGACCTCGCCGCCGGGGCCGATCGAGCTGCGCGCCGACTCCAGCAGCCCGGCGAGGTCGATCGGCTCACGGTGCGGCTCGGCTTTGCCGCTTTCCAGTCGCGAGACGTCGAGCAGGTTCTCGACCAGGCGCGAGAGCCGATGCCCTTCTTCGACGACGGCCTCGCTCAGCTCGTGGCGCTCGGCCGGAGTCGCGCTCGGCGAGTCGAGGGCGGCGCCGGCGGCGATGATCGAGGTCAGCGGCGTCCGCAGGTCGTGGGAGACCGAGCGCAGCAGCGAGGTCTTGAGCTCGTCTGAGCGGCGCAGCGCCTCGGCCTCGATGATCTCGGCCCGCATGCGCTCGCGCTCGGCCTCGAGCGCCGCCAGCTCGGCCAGCGCCCGGTCGGCCTCCTCGCGCCGCCGCTCGGACTCGGCAGCACGCGCCCGCGCCAGCTCGGCGAGGGTGCCGCTGGCGACGGCGGCGATCGCGAAGACGATGATCGCCGCCAGGTTGCGGTCGGCGGCGACGTCGAGGCGGCCGACCGGCGGCGTGTGGAAGAAGTTGAAGGCGAGCGCGCTCAGGACCGCGGTCAGCAGCCCCAGGCGCCAGCCCCAGACCGCCGAGATCAGCAGCACGCCGGGGATGAAGACGACGCCGAGCGAGACCGCCGGCGCCACTTCCTTCAGCGGGTAGACGATCCCGGTCGCGACCGCGACGACGGCGACGGAGGCGAGCACGCCGAGCCAGGCCGAGGGCGGCTTGCCGGTGAAGCCGAATGGGTTCGCGGACCGGGACATACCGCCCCAATGTACGCCGTGGTTGAGGTTCGTCGCCCTATCCGAGACGAACCTCAACCACGCCCTACTCGTACTGGAGTGACTCCAAGACGTTGAGGCGGGATGCCCTGCGGGCGGGCGGAATCGCGGCGAGCACGCCGAACAGCGCGGCGGCGATCAGGATCAGGATCAGAGTTCCGATCGGGAACGAGACGGTGAAGCCTTCGTCCTTCAGCGGCTGCGCGATCAGGACGGCGAAGACGACGCCGAGGATCATCCCCAGGATCGCCCCGATCAGGGCGGTGATCACCGCCTCGTAGCGCACCATCGTCCGCACCTGGCGGCGCGACATCCCGATTGCTCGCAGCATCCCCAGCTCGCGCGTTCGTTCGTGGATCGAGAGCGCCAGCGTGTTGGCGAGACCGAACAACGAGATCAGAATCGCCAGGAAGAGGAGAACGATGAAGAGGTTGACGAGCGACTGGATCTGGTCTTCGCGGTTTTCCTTCAGTTCCTGCTGGTTGAGCACTTCGGCGACTGGAAACGCGACTTCGATGCCTTTCGTCAGCAGTGACTGGACCTGCCCCTGATCGACTCCGGGTTCGGTGACGACGAAATCGATCTGATCCTGGGTCTGGTCGAAGTCCCGCGCCATCACGCCCTGAGTGACGAGGACGCTGCCAAAGACCCCCAGCTTCGAGTCGAAAGTTCCGGCGACTTCGAGGTTGGGCCGCTTGCGGGTCTGGGTCAGCAGCCGGAACCTGTCACCCACTTCGAGCCCGTGGTCGGATGCGAAGCTGTCCGAGACGACGCTCTGGCGGCCGCCCAGGTTCTCCAGCACCTCGGGACCACCCTGCTTCCATTCGACGTTGAGTGCCTTCTGGATCTCCGGGCTCGGCGCCGAGACCCGCACCTTCGAGCCGTCCTCGAGGAGCTTGGCTTCCGCCCCGCGAATAGTCGCCACCGTTTCCACACCGGGAACTTTGCTCGCCGCGAGCGCGGTCCCGTTCGGGATCGGCGAGAAACCGTCGGTGTTCTGGATCACCAGGCCGCCGGCGAAGTTTTCGTCGACGATCGAAGCCACCGAGCTCTTCAGGCCGGCGGCAAAGACGGTGATGAAGGTGACGAGAGCGAGGCCGATCATCAGCGCCGCCGCGGTGACAGCGGTGCGGCTCGGGTTGCGCTGGGCGTTCTCGCGGGCGAGGCGGCCGGTGAGGCGCCGTATCCGCTCCAGCGGCCAGCCGGCAACGGTCGCCAGCGGCGGCACCAGGTAGGGGCTGAAGAAGGAGACGCCGAGGATGACGACAACGGCGCCGCCGCCCATCAGGCCTGCGCGGGCGCCGGCGTCCCCGCTGCCGAACAGCCCAATCAGGACCATCGCCAGGCCGGCGAGGCTGAGCAGGATCGAGAGCACCGCGTAGACGATCCGGCGCCGCCGTGACGGGTTCGGCGCGAAGGCATGGAGGGCGGCGATCGGCGGCACCCGGGTCGCCCGCAGCGCCGGCACCAGCGAGGCGACGAAGGTGACGACGACGCCGATCAGCAGCGAGACGATCACGGTGCGGCTCTCGAGGACGAGACCCGTGGTCGGCAGGTCGATCCCGATCGCTTTGAAGAGGGCGTTGAGGACGAGGGCGATGAGGAAGCCGCCGATGATCCCGAGCAGCGCCCCGATCAGGCCGATCGCAACCCCTTCGACCAGGACCGAGCGCAGGATCTGGCCGCGCGACGCACCCAGCGTCCGCAGCATCCCGAACTCACTGACCCGCTGGGCGACGGTGATCGAGAAGGTGTTGAAGATCAGGAAGGAGCCGACGAAGACGGCGATGAAGCCGAAGACGAGCAGCAGGGTCGTGAGGAATCCGAGGTTGTCGCGGATTTCTTCGGAGCCGCGATCGGCGTTTTCCTGGGCGGTCTCGACCTTCACTCCAGCCGGCATCTCGGTCGCCACACGGCGTTTC
>DASSLT010000059.1:0-5801 GCA_035689305.1 Solirubrobacterales bacterium
CCCGGTCAACTCAACACTCGGCGGCGAGGTTGAGCCAGCGGGTGCAGAGGGCGCGGCCGAGGTCGTTGAAGGGCTCGATCTTGGCTTCCGTCTCGAGCAGCAGGGCTGTTGGATCGATCCCGATCCGCACCGCGTCGGCGTCGGAGCGATAGTCGTCGATCCAGTGGAGCGCGTCAGCGCGGCTGACCTCCGGGTGGAACTGGATCGCCCAGGCGCGCTCGCCGATTCGGCAGGCCTGCAGGCAGACTTCGCTGTGGGCGAGGGCGACGGCGCCGGGCGGCAGCGGGAACTCGTAGCTGTGCCACTGGAAGGCTTCGAAGCCGGGGGCGAGCGGCGCCAGCAGAGGGTCCGCCGCTCCCTCGGGGGTGAGCTCGACCCGGTGCCAGCCGATCTCCGGTTGCGATGCACGGCGCGGCGTCGCCCCCGCCGCCTCGGCGACGAGCTGGGCGCCGAGGCAGAGGCCGAGCAGCGGCACTTCAGCCTCGAGCAGGCGCGCGAGCAGCTTCTTCTCGCCCCCGAGCCAGGGATGGCCATCCTCCTCCTCGGCGTTCATCGCGCCGCCGAGCGTGAAGACGGCGTCGTAGCCGAGCGGGTCGGCGGCGGGCGGGTCCCCCTCGGGCAGGACCCACTCGTCGAGCTCGTCGCCGCGGGCCGCGATCGCCTCGGCGAAGACGCCCGGGCCGGCGTCGCGCTGCTGGACGATCGCCAGGACTCGCACGACCGCCAGTCTCCCACCTAGGATCTGGCCCGTGCGGCGCCTCGCCCTGATCGCTCTCGTGGCCATGCTGGCGTTTGCCGCCATCGCCACCGCGGCCGAGAAGAGCAAGGAACCGTTCTTCCCCCGCTCCGGCAACGCCGGCTACAAGGTCGACGAATACGAAGCGCGCCTCGGCTACCAGCCGCGCACGGGCTTCCTCAACGCACAGGTGTGGATCGGCGCTCGTTCGACCCAGCGCCTCAGCCGTTTCTCACTCGACCTCAACGGCCTGCACGTGACCGAGGTGGAAGTCGACGGCGAACCGGCGCGCTTCAACCGTGGCCGCGGCAAGCTGAAGGTGACGCCGCGGACGCCGATCGAGGACCACGCGGAATTCGCGGTCTTCGTCCGCTACCAGGGCAAGCCGCAGAAGGTGATCGACCCCGACGGCGGTGAGGAGGGCTGGATTCGGACCGACGACGGCGCCCTCGCGGTCGGCGAGCCGGTCGGGACCGCGGCCTGGTTGCCCTGCAACAACGTTCCGAACGACAAGGCCAGCTTCGAGATCACGATCAGCGTTCCGCGCGGCCTCGAGGCCGTCTCCAACGGTCGTCTGGCGCTGGTCGAACGCGAAGGCGACCGGCGGATCTTCACCTGGGTGGAGAACGAACCGATGAGCCCCTACCTGGCGCTGGTCGACATCGGCCGCGGCCAGCTGGTCAAGACCAGGCCCGACGGGCTGCCGACCTGGACCCTGGTCGACCCGCGCCAGGCGCGCGCCTCGCGCAAGGTGCTGGCGCAGCTGCCGGAGATCATCCGCTTCGAGAGCAGCATCTACGGCGACTACCCGTTCGACTGGGCCGGCTCGGTCGTCGACCTGGCGCCGAAGCTCGGCTACGCATTGGAGACGCAGACGCGGCCGATCTACGCCTTCGTCCCCGACCTGACCACGGTCGTCCACGAGACCGCACACCAGTGGTTCGGCGACTCGGTCGGGCTCCAGCGCTGGCCCAACATCTGGCTCAACGAGGGCTTCGCAACCTGGACCGAGTGGTACTACGCCGAGCGCCACGGCGGCCGCACCGCGCGCCAGATCTTCCGCCGCCTCTACCGGGTGCCGGCCACCCAGACCGACTTCTGGGATCCGCCGTCGGGCCACCCGGGGACGCCGAATAACCTCTTCGCCACCTCGACCTATGTGCGCGGGGGGATGACGCTGGAGGCGCTGCGGGCCGAGATCGGGACGCAGAAGCTGCTCCAACTGCTGCGCCGCTGGGCCGCCGGACACGCCTACGCCAGCGCCGACATCAAGCAGTTCATCCAGCTCGCCGAGGAAGTCTCCGGCCGCGACCTCGGCCGCTTCTTCCACCGCTGGCTCTACCAGCGCGGCAAGCCGCCGGGATACGGCTCGCTCTAGTCCGGCCGAAAGCTGTACGCGCGGAAAAGCGCACGCACTCTTCGGTGCGCGCGCCAAAGCACAACATCTTGACTCCAGCTGACCGGGGACGGACTCTGTGAGAGGTCTCGTTCGACGGCCCAAGGCCGTGAAACAAGACAACTACAGGTAGGGGGTGGGGCAAATGAATCGTGGTAAGTCAGTCTTGGGGATGCTGGGCTTGAGCATCGCCTGTATCTGCGCAATCGGAGTATCGAACTCGTTGGCTCTTTCGATGCACGAGTGCACGAAAGGCGAAGGCATCGGTACAGGGAAAGTGTTCGAAGCGGGGTGTCACAAAGTAAAAGCGGGGGGTGGCTGGGAAACAGTCAAGACCACCGGCCTCAAACGGTTGATACCCACAATCACAGTGCTGCCGCCACCCGGGCCGAGCCCGGTCGAACTGCGGGCGACCATCGCCGGCATCAAACTCAAGGTCGAATGCAGCACCCTCGGTGGCGAAGCGAGCATGGAAAACCAGGAAAGCGGCGAAGCCAAAACGGTGGTGGGTAAAGAAATCAAATTCGAATACAGCGGCTGCGCTGTCATCGAACCAGCTGGGAAAGGTTGCAAAGTCAGTGAACCGATCAAAACGGTCGAACTGAAATCTGAAACGTCGGGGCTCAGCACGATCTACACCCCCGCCTCCGGAGAAACGTTCTTGACCGCGACGATCTCCGGCTGCTCGGTGGGTGCTTTGAACGGCGAAAAAAAACTCACCGGGAAAATCGTCGGCGTCAACCAAGAAGCGACGCCCGAAACGACGGAAGCGACGGAAACCAGTGGCAGCGAACTGAAACTCGGAGGCGTGTCGGCCATCCTTACCTATGCGTGGCACTACTCGACACTGAACGGTGTGATTCCGACGTTCGAGAACCCGTGACGCGGATGCCGACCTAGGCCAAAGCGATCCGAGGCGCCCCGCCAGCTAGCGTGGGGACGATGGAGCGGGTTCAGATCCTCCTCGTTTCCGGCAGCCTGCGCGGCGCCTCGACCAACTCGGCGCTGCTGCGCACCGCCGCCGCGGTGGCGCCCGAGGGCGTGACGACGACCCTCTACGAGGACCTGGCCGGGCTGCCGCACTTCAACCCCGACGACGACGCCGAGGGGATCGAGGTGCCGGCGCCGGTCGCCGCGCTGCGGGCGCGGCTCGGGGAGGCGGACGCCGTCCTCTTCTGCACCCCGGAGTACGCGGGGGCGCTGCCGGGCTCGTTCAAGAACCTGCTCGAGTGGACCGTCGGCGGCCACGAGATCTACCGCCTGCCGGCGGCCTGGGTCAACGCCGCGGCACCCGGTCGCGGCGAGAACGCCGACGAGTCGCTGCGCAAGGTGCTGGGCTACGTCGGCGCCGACATCGCCGAGCCGGCCGTCGTCCGCATCCCGGTCCCGCACCAGGCGGTCGATGCGGACGGGATGGTCGCCGACCAGGAGCTGCGTCAGTGGGTCGCGCAGGCCCTCGCCGCGCTCGCCGATCACGTCCGCTCGCGGCGCTCCGACCCGGACTGGGTCGGAGCTGTGTGACCCTTCTCCGTCGAGCCGACACTTACCATTCGTTAGCATCGCCGGATGGCGATGGAAACTCCGGCGTCTGAGGGCCACGACCCCAACGCCCTCGACCGCGAGACGATGGTCGTCGCCGGGGTGGTGCTGCTCGGGGCGGTGATGTCGATCCTCGACACGACCGTCATCAACGTCGCGATCGACAAACTGGCGATCGACTTCAACGCGTCGCTGACGACGATCCAGTGGGTGGTGACCGGCTACACGCTGGCGCTGGCCGCGGTGATCCCGCTCACCGGCTGGGCCGCCGACCGCTTCGGCACCAAGCGCATCTACCTCTGGTCGCTGGCGCTGTTCATGCTCGGCTCGATTCTCTGCGCCCTCGCCTGGAGTGCCGGCTCGCTGATCGCCTTCCGCGTCCTCCAGGGGGTGGGCGGCGGAATGATCATGCCGGCCGTGATGACGATCATGACCAAGAAAGCCGGCCCGCACCGGATGGGACGGGTGATGGGGATCCTCGGCGTGCCGATGCTGGTGGCGCCGCTCGTCGGCCCGATCCTCGGTGGCTGGCTCGTCGACGACGTCTCCTGGCGCTGGATCTTCCTGATCAACGTCCCGATCGGGATCGTCGCCATCATCCTCGCCCAGATCGTGCTCGAGCGCGACGAGCCGCAGCCCGCCCACAAGCTCGACTGGCTCGGGATGCTGCTGCTCTCGCCGGGACTGACCCTGCTGATCTTCGGCCTCGCCGAGTCGAACGGGGCCGACGGCTTCGGGGCGACCAAGGCCTGGCTGCCGATCGTCACCGGCGCCGCCCTGATCGCCGGCTTCTTCTGGCACAGCTGGCGGGCGACCGAACCGCTGATCGACATCAGAACCTTCACCCACACCCGCGCCGGCGCCGCGGCTGGCACCTTCATGCTGTTCGCGATCGCCTTCTTCGGCTCGCTGCTGCTGGTCCCGCTCTATTACCAGACGGTGCGCGGCGCCTCGGCGTTGGAAGCCGGCCTGCTGCTGGCGCCGCAGGGCTTCGGGGCGATGATCACGATGCCGCTCGCCGGCAAACTGACTGACCGCTACGGGCCCAACCGCTGGGCTGCCTGCGGGATCCCGCTGTTGGTAATTGGGATCGCCCCCTTCGCCTTCGTCACCGCCCACACCTCATACGTCCTGCTCTGCAGCTTCAGCTTCGTGCTCGGCCTCGGCATGGGCCTCTCGATGATGCCGACGATGACCGCCGCGATGCAGGCGGTGCCGCCTGCCGCGATCGCCCGCACCAGCACGGCGATGAACATCATCCGCCAGTCGGGCGCCTCGATCGGGACCGCGATCCTCTCGGTCCTGCTCGCCTCGGCGATCAGCGACCGGCTGCTTGCCGGCGGCCATCCCTCCGGCGCCCAGGGCTTCGAAGCGCTGCACGGGATGACCGCGGTCGAACAGGCCGAAGTCGCCGAACCGCTGGCGGAAGCGTTCGCCTCGACCTTCGTCTGGGGCCTGGCGCTGCTGGCCCTCGCCTTCATCCCGGCCCTGGCGATGGCGCTCGGCAAGTGGAAGCAGGCTCCGCCGCCGTCGGACCAGAGGCCGTCCGACCAGCCGGCGATGGCGCTCGACTAGCCGGTACCAGCGACCGCGAAACGCGGGACACCGCCAGAAGGCCGCTCGCCGGGCTCCCGGTCGGCATCCCGCAAATTCCTTCCTACCCAGTACTTGGGTGGGCCAAAACTCCGGGTTCACACAGGCCGGGACCAAAGATAGACAACAATGGTCAGAACTTCTTGTGTCTCCGGGGCTCGGATGGCAAGCTGATGCCGACGGTCTTACCGAAGGAGGCGACGGTGCGGACATCCGGAACCCTTGTGGTGGCACTCAGCATGTGGGCCTTTGTTGCGACGGTGTTCGGGCCAGCGCCGGCGCTGGCTTCGACAACAGCCTTCACATGCTCGAAGACCGGACCGGGCGCCAAAATCGTCGATGCGCACTGCCTCACAGTCGGTAGCGGCGAATACAGCCACGTCGAAATCTCCGGAAAAACAAAACTCAACGCCAGCAACGCCAACACTGCCGCCGGCACAACCGCCGCCGCGCCGAGCGTCCTCAAAGGAGCCCTCGCCGCGGTGGCGACCGAAATCTCGTGCGCGACCGTCAGCGGCAGCGGCACGGTGGAAAACT
>DASSLT010000060.1:0-3070 GCA_035689305.1 Solirubrobacterales bacterium
GCGCCGCCTCCAGCACCTCGATCACCTCGGCGGTGCCGTCCGGCGCCGGCGCCCCGATCAGCTCCACCCCGGCCTGGACGAACTCCCGCATCTGGCCGCGCTGCGGACGCACCGCGCGGTAGGCGCTGGCCAGGTAGCAGAGGCGCAGCGGCGGCTCCGCGTTCGCGTAGCGGCTGGCGACCAGGCGCGCAATCGGGACCGTCATGTCCGAGCGCAGTGCCAGCAGGTCGCCGCTCTCGTCGAAGAAGCGGTAGGCGCTCTCGGCGGCCCGTCCCCCACCCCGCGCCAGAACCTCGTCGTACTCGATCGCCGGCGTCGCCACCTCGCCGTAGCCACGCGCCTCGAAAACCTCGATCAGGGCACGGTTGAGACGGCGCAGCTCGCGCATCTCGTCGGGCAGTACGTCCCGCGTGCCGGGTGGGATCGGATGGATCATCGGGCTGACCTTACGAGAGATGGGCGCAAAGCCCTTCTAAAGTGTTTAAGGCTGGCCGTCGACCGGCACGCGCTCGATCTGCGCGCCAAGTGCCCGCAGGCGCTCGTCGATCTGCTCGTAGCCGCGGTCGATCTGGCGGATGTTGCCGATCTCGGACTTGCCGTCGGCAGCGAGAGCGGCGATGAGCATCGCCATTCCGGCGCGGATGTCAGGGCTCTCGACACGCTCGCCATGAAGCCGGCTCGGACCGCTGACAATCGCCCGGTGGGGATCGCAGAGCGTGATCCGAGCGCCCATCGCGACCAACTTGTCGACGAAGAAGAGGCGGTTCTCGAACATCTTCTCGAAGATCAGGATCTCGCCTTCGGCCTGGGTCGCGAGGGCCAGGGCGATCGAGGTGAGATCGGCCGGGAAGGCGGGCCAGGGGCCGTCCTCGATCTTCGGGATCGCGTCGCCGAGATCGGCTTCGACCGCCAGCTGCTGTCCTGGGGGGACGATCACGTCCTCGCCCTCGATCTCCGAGCGCAGGCCGAGGCGGCGGAACTGGCGCCGGGTCATTGCCAGGTGGGCCGGACCCGCGTCGCGAATCCGCAACTCGCCTCCGGTCGCGGCGGCAAGGGCCATGAAGCTGCCGACTTCGATGTGGTCGGGCCCGATTCGGTGCTCGGCGCCACCCAGCTTGTCGCGGCCGTTGACCGTCATCACGTTGGAGCCGATGCCGTCGACGCGGGCGCCCATCGCCGTCAGCAGGTGCGCCAGGTCCTGGACATGCGGCTCGGAGGCGGCGTTTGAGATCTTGGTCTGCCCCGGCGTCAGCGCCGCCGCCATCAGCGCGTTCTCGGTCCCCATCACCGAGGGCTCGTCCATGAAGATCTCGCAGGCGCAGAGGCCCTTGGGAGCGCTCAACTCGATCCAGCGGTCGCCGGCGATCTCGGCGCCGAGGTCCTTGAAGGCGTCGAGATGGGCGTCGAGCCGGCGGCGGCCGATGAAATCGCCCCCGGGCGGTGGCATGCTGGCGGCGCCGAAGCGCGCCAGGAGCGGCCCCGCGAGCAGGAACGAGGCGCGGATCTGACTGGAGAGCTCCTCGTCGACCGCCGAATCGGAGACCCCGCTGGCGCAGAGCCGCAGGCTGTTGTCGCCGACCCACTCGACCTCGACCCCGAGCTGCGCCAGCAGTGCGATCTGCGCCTCGATGTCGCGGATTCGAGGGACACGGTGCAGCAGCAACTCCTCCTCGGTCAGCAGGCAGGCGGCGAGGATCGGCAGGGCCGCGTTCTTGTTGCCGGCGACGGTCAGCTCGCCGGAGAGCGGCGCCCCGCCCTGGATGACGAATTTCTCCATGGAGTCGGCAGCGTAACGACCGCCATCACCGGCAAGTCCTCCCCTTGCAAAGAGACCCGAAAAGTGGCTAGGATCCCGTGTGACCGGCGTCACGGAGCGTGGGGCACCAGACCACAGCGAAGCTCCGTTTTCGGCGCCGATCAAAGCGCTTCTGGGGTTCGCAACGCTACTGGCGACCAGTAGCGTTGCGGCGTGCTCCGCTCTAGCAAGCCAAAACCACGCCCTCCCTGCAACTCCCATTGCAAACAACCCATGCCGTCCGAGGACCGGCGTACCTTACGAACCCATGTTCGATTCTAAGCAAACGCTAACGCACCGCCTGGCCGACGCCACCGACCTTCTAATCGACTTCGCAACCCTCGGGGAGTACGGGCTCGAGCCCGTTGGGAGCACTCCCCGAGGCTGCGAGGCCCGCACCCGCCCCATGCCGATCGCGGCCCGCGAGTCCTTCAGCGACGTCCTCTTCCCGAACCGCAATCGCGGCAACGGAACGAGCCGTCCTGCAGCAGTTCCTTCTAGGACTGCCGGATCAAGGGAAGTAACCCGCGGTCCGGGTCGGAATGCGGCCCGCAGGCGAGGCGGTCGAGGGGCAAGCAGGCCGTTCTCGGCGGACAGCGCCGCGTAGCAGAGCTACGCAAGCTGGCAGACGAGGGCGGCATGCGCCGCCCATCGCCCGCCGCAGCCCGGGCCCCATTCCGACCCGGACCGCTAAAGAAGAACCGGCGGCGACCTACTCTCCCAGGGGGTTGCCCCCCAAGTACCATCGGCGCTGAAAGGCTTAACTGCTCTGTTCGGAATGGGAAGAGGTGTCTCCCTTTCGCTATGCGCCACCGGAGATTTGCGAGACGCTCGGTGGAGCTTGAAAACCGCACAAGACCGGGGTAAAAAATATCCGTCAAGCCCTCGACCCATTAGTACCGGTCGGCTGAGTGCATTACTGCACTTGCACCGCCGGCCTATCAACCTGGTGGTCTACCAGGGGTCTTACTCCCTCAAGGGGATGGGAGAGCTCATCTCGAGGACGGCTTCCCGCTTAGATGCTTTCAGCGGTTATCCGTTCCATGCGTAGCTAACCTGCGATGCCCTTGGCAGGACAACAGATACACCAGCGGCATGTTCATCCCGGTCCTCTCGTACTAGGGATGACTCCTCTCAACTCTCCAACGCCCACAGCAGATAGGGACCGAACTGTCTCACGACGTTCTGAACCCAGCTCGCGTACCGCTTTAATGGGCGAACAGCCCAACCCTTGGGACCTACTCCAGCCCCAGGATGCGACGAGCCGACATCGAG
>DASSLT010000061.1:0-14356 GCA_035689305.1 Solirubrobacterales bacterium
ACCCTCTCCCGCTCGTTGACCGCCTCGACCGTGAAGGCGGCCGATGCGCGGCACTCCGCCGCCGCCTCGCCGGGCACCACACCCTCCTCGGCCCAGGCCTCGGTCGCCGCCAGCTCGACCTCGAGCCAGCACTCCAGCTTCCGCTGCTGGGACCAGACCTCGCCCATCTGGGGCCGGGTGTACCTCGGAATCATGCGTTGATGATTCTCGCCGCCAGCACCCCGGCGTTTTTCGCGCCGTCGATCGCGACGCAGGCGACCGGGATGCCGGGCGGCATCTGGACCGCGGAGAGCAGGGCGTCGAGCCCGCCGAGGCTCTTGCCGAGGATCGGCACGCCGATCACCGGCAGGTCGGTGTGGGCGGCGGCGACGCCGGGCAGCGCCGCCGACATCCCGGCTCCGGCGATGATCACCTTCATCCCGCGCATCCGTGCGTTCATGCAGTACTCGCGGACCATCTCCGGGTCGCGGTGCGCGCTCATCACCCGCACCTCGCAGAGGATGCCGGCGTCCTGCAGCGCTTTCTCGGCCGGCAGCATCTTGTCCATGTCGTTCTTGGACCCCATGATGATCCCGACCAGCGGGGACTCGGCCTCGATCTCCTCGATCTGCTCGAGGGCCTCCGTCTCGGGGGTCGGCGCGAGGTCGGGCGGCGGCGTGGGGGTGGGGTCTGAGATCTCGGTCATCTTGCTCCTAGGTGGACTGGCTGGGGACGCGGGCAACGGCGCGGGCGGCGATATCGGTGCGGATCTGCATTCCCTCGAACGAGATCCGGCTCGCCGCATCGTACGCGCGATCGCGCGCCGCGGCCGGGCTCGGCCCGAGCGCGGTGACGTTGAGGACGCGGCCGCCGGCGGTGACGATCTCGCCGTCGCGCTCGGCGGTGCCGGCGTGGGTGATCTCGGCCAGCTCGGCCGCGGCCGCGAGGCCGTGGATCACGTCGCCCTTCGAAGAGCTCTCGGGGTAGCCCGCCGAGGCGAGGACGAGGGTCACCGCCCAGTCGTCGTCGAACTCGGCCGTGGCACCGGCGAGGCCGCCGGGCTCGCGGGCAGCGAGGAAGAGGTCGACCAGGTCCGAGCGCAGCCGCGGCAGCACCGCCTGCGTCTCCGGGTCGCCGAAGCGGGCGTTGAACTCGAGCACCTTCGGGCCCTCGAGGCCGATCATCAGGCCGGCGTAGAGGACGCCGTGGAAGGCAACCCCGCGGGCGGCCATCGCGGCGACTATCGGCCGGTGAACGCGCTCGACGATCTCCTCGACCTCCGCCGGGCCGAAGCCGGGCACCGGCGAGTAGCTGCCCATGCCACCGGTGTTCGGGCCCTGGTCGCCGTCGAAGATCCGCTTGTAGTCCTGGGCGGGCGCCAGCGGCACCACGTTCTCGCCGTCGCAGAGCGCCAGCAGCGAGAGCTCCTCGCCCTCGAGGAACTCCTCCAGCACGACGGTGGTCTCACCGAAGCGCTGCTCGGTGAAGAAGACGTCGAGCGCGGCGCGCGCCTCGGCTTCGTCGGCGCAGAGGATCACTCCCTTGCCGGCGGCGAGCCCGTCGGCCTTGAGCACCGTCGGGTAGGACGTGACAGCGAGCTGCTCGGTCGCCTGCTCGCGGCTGCGGAGGAGGACGTGCGCGGCGGTCGGCACTCCCGCCTCCCGCATCAGCTCCTTCGCGAACGCCTTCGAACCCTCGAGCTCGGCGGCGGCAGCACTGGGCCCGAAGGCGGGGATGCCGGCCTGCTCCAGCGCGTCGGCGACGCCGGCGACCAGGGCCGCCTCGGGACCGACTGCGACCAGGTCGACGCGCCGCTCGGTGGCGAGGGCGACGATCGCCTCGACGTCGTCGGCTGCGACCTCGGGGAAGCACTGCGCGTCGGCCGCGATCCCGGCGTTGCCGGGGGCGCAGAGGACCTCGGGGGCGTGGACCGAGCGTCGCAGCGCCCGCACGATCGCGTGCTCGCGCCCGCCGCCGCCGACTACGAGTGCCTTCAAGCGATGCGTCCCGGCACGACTAGAGCGAGTCGGCCAGCTCGGTCGCCGGCATCGCGGTCAGCGTCTGGCTGGTCATCGTCCCCCGCGAGCCGAGCTCGACCGAGACTTTGGCCATCGTCTTCTCGTCGGGCGCCTCGATCACGGTGACGAAGTCGTACTGCCCCAGCGTTGCGTACTGGGCGATGACTTTGGCGCCGATCTGCTCGACCTCTTGGTTCACCTCGGCGACCCGGCCGGGGTTGTTCTTCAGAGTCCGCACGCCCTCGGCGGTCAAATTCGTAAGCATCAAATAAGTAGGCATCTTCGCTCCCGTTCGACGACAGAGACAAGATAGCCGCCATGAGTGGAGGGCGAGGGGGAAGTCTCGACGGAACCTCCCCGCTGTTGTGACGGCGAGGCTTCCCCCTCGCCCTTACGCGAGCCTGTCTAGTACCCGGTCGGGTGCCGCACGACGAAGCCTTCCGGGTACGGAGGCTCGGCGTGCCAGCGGGGGCCGGTGCCGGAGGCGTCGCCGACCGTGTCCCAGCGGAGGCCGGCGATCACGGCGTAGGTGTGGGTGGCGTTGGCGTAGATCGTGATCCAGCGGCCGGGGCCGGGTTCGCCGTAGGACTCGAGCGCGCCCGAGGTCAGCGGCGTATCGAGCAGGCCGGCGCCGTAGAGGGCGAAGCTGACGGCGCCGGAGCAGTCGTAGCCGTAGGAGTACCAGGAGCCGTGGCCGCCGCCCCAGACGTAGGGGGTGGTGGCGATCGAGTTGGCGGCGGCGATCGCGGCCTTGACCGCCGGCGGCGCGCTGGACGGCGCGCTGGCGAGGCCGTCGCTGGTCAGGACAGCCGTCGGGCCGGGGGTTTCGAAGCCGGCCGGCAGCGGCGCCACGCGCCAGTCGATGTAGCTGACCTGGCAGTCGCCTTCGATCTGTTCGGCCTGCTGCATCACCTCCTCGACGTACCACTCGGCGTGGTTGTGGGCGAAGACGCCGGCCTCGATGCTGCCCTTCGACCAGATCTCGCGGGCCAGGGTCGCGGCGGCGTCGGCCGGGTCGCCGGGGCTGATTTTGCCGTCTTCGTCACCGTCGACCGCGTACTGCTTCCACTCGAACGCGTCGAGGCCGAGAGCCCCTTCGCGGTGCAGCTGCTTCTTGCCGAGGCCGCGGCCGAAGTCGGTCTCGAGGCGGGCGACCGCGGCCAGTGCCCAGACGCCGCGCTGGCCGAGTTCGTAGCGGGCGGCGGCGTTCTCGAACGCTTCCAGGTACTCCTCGGGAATGTCTTTCTTCCAGGCCGGGTTGGGGCTGCATTTGAGGACCGGGATCTGCGGCCCGAGGCCGGCCGCGCTGAAACCGGTGGCGCCGACTTCCTGGGCGTAGCAGCCGGCGTTGGCGAGCACCTCTTCGACGTACCAGTCGGCGTGGTTGTAGGCGAAGATCGCGCCGTAGGTGTCAGCCGGCATACCGGCGATCGAGAGATAGCTGGCGGCGGCGAAGATCGCGTCTTCGGGGTTGTTGGGATCTTTGACCCCGTCGCCGTTGGCGTCGACTCCATACGCTTCCCAGCTCGACGGCATGAACTGCATCCAGCCGACCGCGCCGGCTGAGGAGGGGCCCAGGTTCTGGCCGAAGCCGGTCTCGACCGCGTTGATCCCGGCGAGGATCGCCGGCCCCTGCGGGCCGAGCCCGTATTTGTCGGCGGCGGCGTGGTAGATCGGGATCAGCACCGGCGGCACCGCCATCGCGGCGCAGCTGGAGGTCTGGATCGGCGGGATCGTGAACGGGTTGGTCGACGGCGGCAGCACTTCGGCGCTGCCGCCGTCGCCGTTTTCGCCCGCTTCCGCTTCGTCTTCATCCGCTTCCACTTCGGCTTCGAGCCCGCCGTCGGCGGGCGGCGGCGTCTTCGTCGCCGGCGGTGGCGGCGAGACCAGGGTCTTGCCCTGCTTGACGCCGCTCGGCGCCAGCGGTTCGACGGTGACGGTTTCGTTCTGCGGCGCTTCGGTCTCAGGTGCTTGGCCCTGGGGCGCTTCCGCGGCCGGCGCCGTTTCAGTCGCGGCGGCGTTGTTGATCGTCTCCGCCCGCGCCACCGCGATCGGGACCGCGAGGACGACGGTGGCGGCGGCCGCGGCGGCGGCCGCGCGGATTTTCTGCGCGCGCTCTGCCATCAGCCGAGGACGTTGGTGACCCGCCAGCCTTCGTCTTTGATCTGTTCCATCTCGAGCCGCAGCTCGCTGGTGACGCCGAGTCGCAGCAGCGAAACGCTCAGCGTGTAGACGCCTTCGCGCGAGGGGCCGGGAACGATGTTCAGCACCTTGGCCTTCGGGACCTTGACGTCGGCCGGCAGGCGGGGCGGGCGCTTCAGCAGCGCCTTTGCCAGTTCCGGCGTGGCGGTCGCGGCGAAGATCGGCCGCACCTCGGACTGTTCGCCGCCGGTCTCGTAGACGACGAAGGCGTCGGAGAAATTGCGGGCGACGGCGACCGCTTTGGCTCCGGCTTCGGGACCGGGGATCGATGCGGCTTCCGCCTCAGCCGAGCTCGTCGCCGCTCCCGTCGTCGATGACGGTTGCGAGGAGATCCGGCCGGTGGCGGCGGAAGAGCTGCCGGCGCCGGGCGTCGTCGTCGCGGCCAGCGGCGCCGACTCGACCGCTTCCGCGCCGTCGACCTCGGAGGGGCCCTTCTGCTCCTGCTTCTTGACCGGCAGCTTGAAGGTGGGGGTCGCGCCGTGCAGGGTCGGGGCCGGCGCCGAGGGCGCGGGCGGGATCCCGAAGTTCCCCGGCGGCGAGGCAACTGCGACCTGCGCGGCCGCGGGCTCGCTGGTGCCGGAGCCACCCGAGCCGGCGAGGACGACCACAGCGGCGACGACAGCCGCGACGACGATCGCCGAGCCGGCCTTGAGGGCGACCTGAGCGCGATCGCCGAGCGACGCGAAGTTGTCCTCGAGCGGCCAGAGGATCCGATCCTGGAAGGCGAGCACGCCGCTCTCGACCGAGGTCGGCAGCGCGCGCGGGACCTTGGCCTCGCTGTTTATCGGGGTCTGTTCGCCGGGCAAATCGTGAATAAGACGTAAATAGAGACGTAAATAGCTTAAAGCCGAACCTAAAAGGTTCCTTTCGGCATGCGCGCAGGGGTGATGAGGATTGAAACCGAGTTCTCGACGCCTGTTGCGGATCTACGCGACCGCGACGGGGGAGCGCTCGAAGACAAGCTCTCCGTCGGCTGCGTCGATCCTGACCAGGTCGCCTTCTGAGAAGGAACCCTCGAGGATCTGCAGCGCCAGCTTGTCAACAAGTTGTTTCTGCACCACCCGCTTCAGCGGCCGCGCCCCGTAGGTCGGGTCGTAGCCGAGGTTGCCGAGCAGGGTGCGGGCGTCGTCTGAGAGCTCGATCTCGATCCCGCGCTCGCGCACGCGACCGACCAGCTGTTCGACCTGGAGGTCGACGATCTTGCCGATGTCCCGCTTCGAGAGGCGGTGGAAGATCACCGTGTCGTCGATCCGGTTGAGGAACTCGGGCTTGAAGGTCGCGGCCAGGACCTCTTCGATCTGCTCGCGGATCCGCTCGTCGACCGACTCGCCGACGATCCGGTCGGAGCCGACGTTCGAGGTCATGATCAGGACCGTGTTGGTGAAGCTGACGGTCCGGCCCTGGCCGTCGGTGAGGCGGCCGTCGTCCATCAGCGCCAGCAGGGTGTTGAAGACGTCCGGGTGGGCCTTCTCGATCTCGTCGAGCAGCACCACCGCATAGGGCCGGCGGCGGACCGCCTCGGTCAGCTGACCGCCCTCCTCGTACCCGACGTAGCCGGGGGGAGCGCCGATCAGCCGCGCCACCGTGTGCTTCTCCATGTACTCGGACATGTCGAGGCGGACGATCGCCTGGTCGCTGTCGAACATGAACTCGGCCAGCGCCTTCGCCAGCTCGGTCTTGCCGACCCCGGTCGGGCCGAGGAAGAGGAAGGACCCGATCGGCCGGTTCGGGTCCGAGAGCCCGGCCCGCGAGCGCCGCAGCGCGTTGGAGACCGCCTCGATCGCCTCGTCCTGGCCGATCACCCGTTCGTGCAGCCGCTCCTCCATGTGGATCAGCTTCTCGACCTCGCCCTCCATCAGGCGGCTGACCGGGATCCCGGTCCATTTGCCGACCACCTCGGCGACGTCCTCCTCGGTTACTTCGTCGGAGAGCAGCACCTGGCCGCCGGCATGCACCTCTTCCAGCCGCGCTTCCTGTTCGGAGACCTTCGCCTCGAGCTCGGGGATCTGGCCGAATTTGAGTTCGGCCGCCCGCTCGAGATCCGTCTCGCGTTCGGCCCGCTCGACCTCCAGCCGGGCTTCCTCGAGTTCGGCCTTCGCCTGCTTCATCGCCTCGATCGGCTCTTTCTCGTTCTGCCAGCGGGTGCGCAGCTCGGCCGCCTGCTCGCTGAGGTTGGCGAGGTCCTCCTCGAGCGCCGCCAGCCGCGCCCGCGAGGCGTCGTCGGTCTCCTTCCTCAAAGCCGTGCGCTCGATCTCCAGCTGCTGGATCCGGCGCTCGACCTCGTCGATCTCGGTCGGCACCGAGTCGATCTCGATCTTCAGCCGCGAGGCGGCCTCGTCGATCAGGTCGATCGCCTTGTCGGGCAGGAAGCGGTCGGCGATGTAGCGCTCGGAGAGGGTGGCGGCGGCGACGATCGCCGCGTCGGAGATGCGGACGCCGTGGTGTTCCTCGTAGCGCGGTTTCAGCCCGCGCAGGATCGCGATCGCGTCGTTGATGTCGGGCTCGCCGACGACGATCGGCTGGAAGCGCCGCTCCAGCGCCGCGTCTTTCTCGATGTGCTTGCGGTACTCGTCGAGGGTGGTGGCGCCGACCGCGCGCAGCTCGCCGCGCGCCAGCATCGGCTTCAGCAGGTTGGCGGCGTCGACCGCGCCTTCGGCGGCGCCGGCACCGACGATCGTGTGGAGCTCGTCGAGGAAGAGGACGATCTGGCCCTCCGCCTCCTGCACCTCGGAGAGCACCGCTTTCAGCCGCTCCTCGAACTCGCCCCTGTATTTGGAGCCGGCCAGCAGCGAACCGATGTCGAGCGCGATCACGCGCCGGTCGCGCAGGCTCTCGGGCACGTCGCCGGCGATGATCCGCTGCGCCAGGCCCTCGACGATCGCGGTCTTGCCGACGCCGGGGTCGCCGATCAGCACCGGGTTGTTCTTGGTCCGCCGCGAGAGCACCTGGATCACGCGGCGGATCTCCTCGTCGCGCCCGATCACCGGGTCGAGCTTGCCGCTGCGCGCGTCGGCGGTCAGGTCGCGGCCGAATTTCTCCAGCGCCTGAACCGAGTCCTCGGGGTTGGGGGAGGTGACCCGGTGCGGGCCGCGGACCTCGGCGATCGCTTTCTCCAGCGAGCCGCGGTCGGGGAGGACGTCGGCGACTCCCGAGCCGCCGTCGGTCAGCGCCAGCAGCAGGTGCTCGGTCGAGATGTACTCGTCGCCGAGCTGCGCCATCTCCTGCTCGGCACGGCGCAGCGTCTGTCCCAGCGTCGCCGACATCCGTGGCTCCTCGGTCCCCTCGCCCAGGGTCGGCAGCACGTCGACCGCCTCGTGGGCGCGGGTTCCGATCGCTACCGGGTCGGCGCCGAGCTTCTGCAGGATCGGCGCCACCAGCCCGTCCTCCTGGACCAGCAAGGCGACCAGCAGATGGGCGGGGGTGATCTCCGGGTTGCGTCGTGCCGTCGCCAGCTGCTGGGCCGAGGCCACCGCTTCCTGGGACTTGACCGTGAATCGATCCGCCTGCATCAGCTCTGCTCGCCTTTCTCTCTCCGCGTCTCTTCGAGCTCTTCGGTGCGGCGACGCAGCTTCGCCAGCTCGCCACTCAGCCTCGCTACCCGCTCTTCCAGCGCCAGCACAGTCTCGACCCCGGCCAGGTTCAGGCCCTCGGCCGTCATTTCCTGGATCCGCCGCAGCCGTTCAACGTCGCGCTGGGAGTAGAGGCGGGTGTTTTTCGGCGAGCGTTTCGGTGCGATCAGCCCGCGCGCCTCGTACATCCGCAGCGTCTGCGGGTGCATCTCGGCCAGCTCGGCGGCGACCGAGATCATGAAGACGCCGCGCTCCTCGTCGAGCGTCGCTTTCACCCGGCGGCGGTAGGTCGCCATCACGCAGTACTCGCCTTGCGCAACAGCTCGGCGCGCGGGTCGGACCCGTTGAAGGCCTCGGCCAACTTCTCCGCCGCCTCGCTCTGCTCCTCACTCAATTCAGAGGGGATCGCGATCTCGAGGCGATAGCGGATGTCGCCGTTGCCCTTGCCTTTCGGCTTCGGCGGGCCCTCACCGCGCAGTCTTTGGATCGTGCCGTGCTTGGTCCCCGGCGCGACCTTGATCTTTTTCGTCCCCTGCAGGGTCGGGACCTCGATCGTGCCGCCGCGCAGCGCCTCCGGGATCGTGATCGGCACCGCGACCTCGAGGTTGCCGTCGTCGAGGCGCTTGAAGACCGGGGAAGAGGCGACCCGGGTGGTCACGTAGAGATCGCCGGGCGGGCCGCCGCGCGGCCCCGCCTCGCCTTTGCCGGCGAGCCGGATCCGGGTCCCGTCCTTGACCCCGGCGGGGACGTTGACTTTGTAGCGCTTGGTCTGCTGGGTGAGGCCGGAGCCGCCGCAGGTCGGGCAGGGGTCCTCGATGATCTGGCCGGCGCCGCCGCATTGCGGGCAGGGCTGGCTGATCGAGAAGAAGCCCTGGCTCTGGGCGTCGATCCCGCGGCCTTCGCAGCGCGGGCAGGTGACCGGGCTGGTGCCCGGTTTGGCGCCGCTGCCGTGGCAGGTCGTGCAGCGCTCGGCCTTCGGCACGGTGACGCTGATCTGCGCCCCGTTGACCGCCTGGTCGAAGCTCAGCTGCACCTCGGTCTCGAGATCGCGACCGCGGACCTGCTGGCCCTGACCGCGTCCGCCGCCGCCGCGTCCGCCGAACAGGTTGGAGAAGATGTCGCCGAGGTCGGCGCCGAAGCCACCTTGGCCGCCACCGGCGCCCGGGCCGAACGGCCCCTGACCGCCACCACCGCCGAAGCCGCCGAAGTTGGCGAACTGGCCGCCCTGGTCGTACTCCTTGCGCTTCTCGGGATCGGCGAGGACGTCGTGGGCGGCGGAGATCTCCTTGAACTTTTCCTCCGCCTCCTTGTCGTCCGGGTTGCGGTCAGGGTGGTATTTCCGGGCCAGTTTCCGGTACGCCTTCTTGATCTCGTCGTCGGAGGCGTTCTTCGACACCCCCAGGGTCTTGTAAAGCTCGTCTGCCACTTCTCTCCTTAGATGACGACCCTCATGCGCTGACCACCACTCGGGCCGGGCGGATCAGCTGATCCTCGAATCGGTAGCCCTTCTGCATCACCTCGACGACGACGCCGGACTCGGCCCCCTCGACCGCCATCGTCGAAAGCGCCTCATGCTGGTTCGGGTCGAACCTCTCGCCCTGCGGGTCGACCTGCTCGATCCCGTTCCGCTGCAACGTCTCCCGCAGGCCGCGGAAGACCAGGAGCACGCCATGGGCAAGCCCGTCCTCGGAGTCCCCCTCGGGATCCAGGCCAGCCGCCTGCAGCGCCCGCTCCAGGTCGTCGAGCACGGGCACGACCTGCGCCGCCATCTGCGCCTTGCCGCGCACCGCCGCGCCCTGGACTTCGGACGCCATCCGCTTCTTGTAGTTCTCGAAGTCGGCCTGGGTCCGGCGGGCGATGTCGAGGTACTCGTCTCGTTTCGCCTCGGCCTCGGCAAGCAGAGCGTCGAGATCTCTCTCGACGCTCGCTGCCTGCTCCTCGGCGGCCGGCTGTGGCTGGTCCGTCGGGGCGTCGCTCATTTGCCGTCCTCGTCGACCACCTCGGCGTCGACGACCTCCTCCTCATCAGCGGTGCCGCCGTTCGAGGGCTCGCCGTCAGCAGCCGCCGCCTGCTGCTCGGCCTGCGCCGCCGCGTAGATCTGCTCCGACGCCTTGGTCATCGCCGTGTTCAGCGCCTCGGCCTTGGTGTTGATCTCCTCGACGCTGCCGGAGTCGAGCGCCGCGCGAACCTCTTTGATCGCGTTCTCGGCCTCCTCCTTGGTGGCGGCGTCGACCTTGTCACCCGCCTCCTCCAGCGCTTTCTCCGACTGGTAGGCGGCGTTCTCGGCGACGTTGCGGGCCTCGGCCAGCTCGCGCTGCTTCTGGTCCTCCTCGGCGTGGGCCTCGGCATCGGAGACCATGCTCTGGATTTCCTCGTCGGAGAGGCCGGAGCCGGATTTGATCTCGATTTTCTGCTCTTTGCCGGTGCCTTTGTCTTCGGCGCTGACGTTGATGATGCCGTTGGCGTCGATGTCGAAGGTGACCTCGATCTGCGGGATGCCGCGCGGCGCCGGGGGGATCCCCGAGAGCTGGAACTTGCCCAGGCTCTTGTTGCCGCTGGCCATCTCGCGCTCGCCCTGGAGCACGTGGATCTCGACCGACGGCTGGTTGTCGTCGGCGGTCGAGAAGACCTCCGACTTCTTCGTCGGGATCGTCGTGTTGCGCTCGATCAGCTTCGTCATCACGCCGCCTTTGGTCTCGATGCCGAGGGTCAGCGGGGTGACGTCGAGCAGCAGCACGTCCTTGACGTCGCCGGCCAGCACGCCGGCCTGGATCGCGGCGCCGACGGCGACGACCTCGTCCGGGTTGACGCCCTGGTGGGGGTCCTTGCCGGTCAGCTCTTTGACCCGCTCCCGCACCGCGGGCATCCGGGTCATGCCGCCGACGAGGACGACGTGGTCGATCGCGGCGTCAGCATCATCCAGCGCCCGTTTGACCGGGCCGACGATCCGCTCCAGCAGGTCCGCCGTCAGCTCGTTCAGCTTCGACCGCGTCAGCCGCAGGTCGAGGTGCTTGGGCTGCCCCTCGACGGCGGTGATGAAGGGCAGGTTGATCTGCGTCTCCTGGGTCGAGGAGAGCTCGATCTTCGCCTTCTCGGCCGCCTCGTAGAGACGCTGCAGCGAGTTCTTGTCGGCGGCGAGGTCGACGCCCTGGTCGCGTTTGAACTCGGCGACCAGCCACTCGACGATCGCTTTGTCCCAGTTGTCGCCACCGAGGTGGTTGTCACCGGCGGTCGATTTCACCTCGAAGACGCCGTCGCCGATTTCCAGCACGGAGACGTCGAAGGTGCCGCCGCCGAGGTCGAAGACGAGGATCGTCTGGTCGGTTTTCTCTTTGTCGAGCCCGTAGGCCAGCGAGGCCGCGGTCGGCTCGTTGATGATCCGCTTGACGTCGAGGCCGGCGATCTTTCCGGCGTCCTTCGTTGCCTGCCGCTGGTCGTCGTTGAAGTAGGCCGGGACGGTGATCACGGCGCTGTCGACGGTGTCGCCGAGCTTCGCTTCGGCGTCGGTCTTCAGCTTCTGCAGGATCATCGCGCTGATCTCCGGCGGGCTGTACTGCTTGCCGCGCACGTCGACGCGCACGTCACCGTTGGGGCCGGCCTCGACTTTGTACGGGACGATCGTCTCCTCCTCTTTGACTTCGGCCTCCTTGCGGCCCATGAAGCGCTTGATCGAGAAGATCGTGTTCTCGGGGTTCATCACTGCCTGGCGTTTGGCCACGGTGCCGACCAGGCGCTCGCCCCCCTCCGTGAAGGCGACGACGGACGGCGTCGTCCGACCGCCCTCAGCGTTCTCGAGGACGGTCGGCTCGCCACCCTCCATCACCGCGACGCACGAGTTGGTCGTGCCGAGGTCGATTCCAATCGTCTTTGCCACTTTTCCGCGTACCTCCAGGGGTTTCGTTGTACAAGCCTAAGAAATCTAAGTGGCAGTATGGCAGATAATGGCCGGGATGCCAAGGCCTACACCGCAGGTTTTCAGTACCGATAGGGTCAAATGAACAGATATTCCCTAGTACTCAAGGAGGACAATGAGCTCGTCCCATACTCATATACCCGCTCGGCGTCGTGGCCTGGTGGCTCTCGTCGCCGCCCTGGCGCTGCTGGCGCTGCCCGCAGCGGCGCAGGCCAGCCTCGGCATCAAGGAAGCCAGAGTGATGACCCGCAACCTTTATCTCGGTGCCGACCTGACGCCGGCTATCGGGGCTCCTTCACTGGAAGGCCTGACGGCGGCAACTGGCCAGATCCTGCGCGAAGTCACCGCCAACAACTTCCCGACCCGGGCCAAAGGGCTGGCCAAAGAGATCCGCTCCGAGGCCCCCGACCTGGTCGGCCTGCAGGAGGTGGCGCTGTGGCGCACCGCGCCGCCCAGCATTGCCCCGCTGCTGACCGGTCCCAGCGCGACCACGGTCCGCTACGACTACCTGGCGGAACTGCTCGCCGAGCTGAACAAAGGATTCTTCGGGCCGCACTACGAAGTCGTCGTGGTCCAGCCGGAGTTCGACCTCGAGGCGCCGGCCGACGAGAACGGCAAACCCGGCGACGGGGTGCCCGCGCAAGGGATCCCGAACGCGGAGATCAACGGCCGGCTGACGATGCGCGACGTGATCCTCGCCAAGAAAGGGCCCTTCGTCCAGACCTGGAACGCCGAATCGGGCAACTTCAAAACGCTGCTCGAAGTGCCGATTCTCGGCAAACCGCTGCCGATCGCCCGCGGCTGGACCGCGACCGAAGCCTGGGTGCGCGGCGCCGGTCCGTTCCGCTTCGTCAACACCCACCTCGAGGCGTTCCACCCGCTGGTCCGCGCCGCCCAGGCGGCCGAGCTGGTGGCGCCGGGAGGCCCGGCGACGAGCGAACGGCCGGTCGTCCTCGTCGGCGACCTCAACTCCGACGACGACACCGTCGAAGGGGCGGACCGGTTCGCCTACGAAACCCTGCTGGCGGCGGGCTTCGTCGAGCGCAGCACGAACAATCCGCTCAGTTGCTGCATCAACTCGAGCCTGCTGGCGGAAGGGGCCGGCGGCAGCGTCGCCGACTTCGACCATCAGGTCGATCACGTGATGACCGACGATCCCAAAGGGGTGACGCTGACGGAATCGGCTGTCACCGGGCGCTTGCCCGTCAACGGGTTCTGGAGCTCGGATCACGCCGGGCTGTTCAGCGCCCTGCGGATTCCCTGAACGCGGATCCCGAACGCGAAAGGGGCGCCGCGACGGCGGCGCCCCTTTCGAATCTCCTTGCTTGGGATCCGTCTCTAGCGGAGGAGGTTCAGCACGCTGGCGAGCCCGGCGTGGTCGGAATCCCAGTAGCCGTTGCTCTTGGCCCGGCCGGTGACCGCGGAATCGAGCAGCTTCACCTGCTTCGGGTCGTTGGTCATGATGTGGTCGACCTTGTGGTTCATCTCTTTGTTGCTGCCGGTTTTGAGGTCGTAGGAGCTGTCGATGCAGCACCCGGTCGGCTTGTTGGCCGCCCGCTCGCGGAAGCCGGCTTTGGTCATCACCCGGTAGGCCTGGCCGTCGCCGGGCTTGACTTCGGTCTTGACGTCGGAGTTGAGGTCGCCGACGAGGATGACCGGCAGTTTGCTCGTCGCCGGGCCACCGGGAGCGACCAGCTCGCCGGCCTGGCGGGCGCGGACGCTCGGGTATTCGGCCTCGTTGTCGAACGCCTCGAGGTGGGTGTTGACGAAGTGGAACTTCTGGCTGCCGCGGACCGTCGCGTCGACGCTGGTCCAGCCGCGGGTGACGGCGATTTCTTTGGCGCCCGCGACTTTGACCACCAGCAGGTTGGCGAAGTGGCCGCTCTTCGGGTTCGAGGTGACGACGCCGGCGCCGACCCGGGCGAGGATCACGTCGCGCATCGTCAGCCGCCCGTTGACTTCGGCGTTGGCGAGGATGCCGGTGCCACCCGGCCCGTCGCCGGGGATGCCGTTGGCGTCCGCCGGAGCCTCGAAATCGAACTCGTCCTGGACGACGACCGGCCTGTAGACCGTCTTGCCCTTGTTGAGCTGGGCGAGCAGCAGCTTCAGGAAGTCGTACTTGACCTTGGTCGCTTCCGGTTTGCCGGAGAAGACCGGGTTCAGCGACGGCGGCGCTTCCCGCCAGAGAGCGACCTCCTGGAGGCCGACCAGGTCCGGTTCCTCGCCGAGGATCTCCTTCGCCAGGCCTTTGGCCCGGACCGGGAAGTTGGTCGCTTCGACCTGGCGGACGATGCCGCCGTTGGCCTCGATGAAGGATTCGGTCGAGGTCGACTGGATCGCCGGCGTCAGGTCGGCGCCGAGGTAGAGGTTGCGCGTCATCACTTTGACGGGCGTGCCTTTGGTCGTCTTCGCGGCGGCGGTGCCGGCGAACGCCGCGAAAAGCGCGGCGACGGCGAGCAGCGCCACGAGGACCCGGCGGGTCGGTGCGGTTGCTTCGGTCAAGCTCGATTCCTCCTCGTTGTGCGCGCCTCCCCAGGCCGCAGCGTTACGAACCCGTAACAAACGATATGCGAGATCGACTCGGTGGTCGGGGGCAAGGGACCGGTTGGGTGTGGAGGGGGCGGGTGACCCTCCGCCTGAAGCCGTCGCGCAGCTGATCGAGTTCCGGAGGCGCC
>DASSLT010000062.1:0-23066 GCA_035689305.1 Solirubrobacterales bacterium
TCCCGGGTGAGGTCATCCGCGCGTTCGAGGAGAAGTTCCCCGGGGTGGTGATCCTGGAGGGCTACGGCCTGTCGGAGTCGGCGAGCACCACGACCTTCAACATCAGCGCCGAGCAGCGCAAGGTCGGCTCGATCGGCAAGCCGGTCTGGGGCGTGCAGGCCCGGGTGGTCGACGACGCCGACCGCACGCTGCCGGCCGGCCCCGAGCACGTCGGCGAGATCGTCATCCGCGGCCACAACATGATGAAGGGCTACTGGAACAACCCCGAGGCCACCGCCGAGGCGGTGCGCGAGGGCTGGTTCCACACCGGCGACCTCGGCTACGCCGACGAGGACGGCTACTTCTACATCGTCGACCGCAAGAAGGACCTGATCATCCGCGGCGGCTACAACGTCTACCCGCGCGAGGTCGAGGAGGTCCTCTACGAGCACCCGAAGATCCGCGAAGCGGCGGTGCTCGGTATCCCCCACGGCCAGCTCGGCGAGGAGATCGGCGCCGCCGTCGTCCTCCACGACGGCGAGCAGCTCGAGCCCGAAGAGGTCAGCGCCTACGTGAAGGAGCGGATCGCCGCCTACAAGTACCCGCGCGCGGTCTGGTTCCTCGACGACCTGCCGAAGGGCCCGACCGGGAAGATCCTCAAGCGCGAGATCGAGCGCCCCACGAGCTGATCGCCGCGGCCACGGCGGCCGGCTGGTCCTCGGGCGTGAAGCTGTAGCTGTCCTCGATCTCGACCAACTCGGCGCTGGGCAGCGCTTCCGCGTAGCGACGGGCGTGCTCGAGCGGGAAGACGGGGTCCTCGGCCGACCAGACGAGCAGCGCCGGCCGCCGCCAGCTCTCGATCAGCGTCGCGCCGGCGCGGTGGACGACCGCGGTCGAGGCGCCCGCCATCGCCTTGGCGGTGTCGCGGAGCACCCCCTCGTCGTGCAGGCAGGGCAGCGCATAGGCGTCGGAGACCCGAGGGTCGAGCGGGTGCTTGACGAGCAGGCCGAAGGCGGCCGGGAGCTTGCGGACCTCCGGGTCCTCGAGGGCGGCAAGCAGCTGGCCGAGCGCCTGCGGATCGCTCGCCGCCGCCGGCAGGCCGTCGAACGGCACCGGCGGGAACTCGTCGTAAGGCGTCTCGCAGGAAGTGAGGACGAGGCGGCCGACCCGCTCGGGCCTGGTGCTGAGCGCGATCTGCGAGTAGGCGCCGCCGGAGTCGTTGCCGACCAGGGTGACGTCGTCGAGACCGATTGCATCGAGGGCGTCGGCGATCAGCGCCCCACAGCCCTCGGCGCTGAGGTCGGCGCCGAGGCCGAGCGAGGTGCGGTGTGCGCCGAGCGGCAGGTCGAGGGCGATGCAGGTGAAGTCGCCGGCGAGCCGGTCGACGACACCGCGCCAGAGGTTGGCGTTGGCGAGCCAGCCGTGGGCGAAGACGGGCGGCGGCCCCTCGCCGCGGCGGAAGGCATCGAGCCGGCCCTGCGGCAGGTCGAGCTCGAACGGCTCGCCGAGCAGCGGCGAGCGCCAGCGGTGCGGCTCGCTCACGCGGAGCTCCCCGCCGCGGCTGCGAAGGCAGCGTCGGCGAAGGGAACCAACTCCGCGGCGAAGCCCTCCGGATCGGTCGTGTGGGGAACGTGGCCGCTGTCGATCACGACCAGTCGCGCACCCGGAATCGTGGCGGCGACCCGCTTCCCCACCCGCAGCGGGATCACCGGGTCGCGCCGGCCCCAGACGACCAGGGTCGGAGCGGCGACCCGCGCGGCCGCGGCCCGCAGGTCGTGATCGGGGGCGGCGAAGCTGGCCCAGAGCTGACAGACGGTCCGCAGGCCAGGGTCCTCGCGGGTCGTCGCCACCGCCACGGCGAGTGCCCGGCGGTCGGCCTCGGTGCGGGGTCGCATGTAGCGGGCGCCGAAGCGCGGGTAGATGCGGCGCAGGAACCACGGTCGCGACATCAGCCCGCAGAACGCCCGCACCCGCAGCGAGGGCGCCATGAAGCCGCCGGCGTCGACCAGGACCAGGCCTCGCACCAGCTGCGGCCGGCGCAGCGCCAGGCGGGCGGCAGAGAAACCGCCGACCGAGTTGCCGAGGACGACGGCGCCTTCGGGGGCGAGCGCCTCGACCAGCGCTTCCGCGGCGTCGGCGAAGGCCATCGCGCTGGCCGGGTCAGCGCCCGGCGGCGAGTCGCCGTGGGCGGGCCAGTCGAGAGCGACGGTGCGGAAGCGGGACGGGACGAGGTCGCGGAGCTGATCGAAGTCGCGGCGGCTGTGGGCGCCGCTCGGCAGCATCACCAGCGGCGGGCCCTCGCCTCGCTCGTCGTAGGCGATCACCCCGGCGCTGGTCTCGAGCTGCCCCATATGCGGCGCACCGTAACACAGACATGACCGATCGGTCATGTCGCATGACCGATCGGTCGGGTCGAGTAGCCTTGACGCGTGGTCTCCGAGCCCGCCACCGAGATCGGCCGCCGCACGCGCGAGTCCCTGCTCGACGCCGGGGTCGCCGTCGCCGAGGAGCACGGCCTCGCCGGGCTCAGCGTCAACCGCGTGGTCGCCGCCGCGGGCGTTGCCAAGGGCACCTTCTACGTCCACTTCGAGGATCGCGATGCCTTCGTCGACGCCCTCCACCAGCGCTTCCACGAGCGGGTCCAGGCGGCGGTCGCGCAGGCGATCGACGGCGTCCCCCCCGGCGGCGAGCGGATCTGCCGCGGCGCCGAGGCCTACCTCGACGTCTGCCTGACCGACCGCGCGGTGAAGGCGCTGGCGCTGGAGGCGCGGTCGGACCCGGCGCTCTCGGCGGCGATGGCCAAGCGCCACGAGCGCTTTGCCGCGACCGCCGTCCCCAGCCTCAGGGCGATGGGCTGGCCGGACGCCGCGGCGGCGGCGCAGCTGGTCGCGGCGATGACCGCGGAGATCGCCGTCCGCGAGCTCGAGGCGGGCCGGCGCCTGCCCTCCGCCCGGCGCTCGCTGCGGCGCTTCCTCGGCGTCCCGGCCGAGGGGAGCGCAGTGTGAGCACGGTCACTGCGTAGAAACTGGCCGGTCAGCCAGGATCGCGGTACCCTGCCCGGGCCGGGCGAATGCAACACCAAAAGGAGCAGAGATGAGCGTCGCATCCCAGAGCCTGATGGACAACGTCACCTACGAGGACCTCTACAAGCGCTGGGAGCAGGGCAACTGGAGCGCCTACGACCTCGACTTCTCCGCCGACCAGGCCGGCTGGCAGGGCCTGAGCGACGTCCAGCGCCGCTCGGCGATGTGGATCTACTCGATGTTCTATTACGGCGAGGACCGGGTCGCCGACACCCTGGCGCCCTACGTCACCGCCGCCCCGACCGAGGAGCAGCAGTACTTCCTCGCCACCCAGCAGGTCGACGAGGTCCGCCACGCGGTCTTCTTCCACCGCTTCTTCAAGGAGGTGATCGGCGTCGGCGGCGAGTCCGTCCAGCAGACCCTCTCCTCCACCCTGCCCCAGCTCAACTGGGGCTACCGCGGCATCTTCGACCGGCTCGACGTGATGGCCGAGGAACTGCGCAAGGACCGCTCGGTTGCGAAGTACGCGCAGGCGATCACCCTCTACCACTTGATCGTCGAGGGCAGCCTCGCCCAGCCCGGCCAGCACTTCATCGAGGACTTCTTCGCCTCCGAAGAGACGATGCCCGGTTTCAGCGCCGGCATGGTCAACGTCTCCCGCGACGAGCAGCGCCACATCGGCTTCGGCGTCAAGGTCCTCTCCGAACTGCTCAACGACCCCTACCCCGGCTGGCGGGAGAATCGCGCCGCGGTCGTCGAGCTGCTGAAGGAAGTCCTCCCCTACGGCCCGGCCGTCTTCTACCCGCCGAACCTCGACCGTTCCTACACCGAGTGCTACGGCTTCTCACTCGAGGACATCTTCACCTTCGGCCTCAAACTGATCCGCCAGCGCTGGCGGACGATCGGCTTCCCGACCGAGGAGATGCCGCCAGGGACCTTCCCCTTCGACCCCGAGGCAGACGAGCGGGAGATCGCCGAGCGCCAGGTGAAGCTGATGATGGCCGGCGTCCTCGGCCCGCCCGACGGCCCCGCGCCCGACGCCTCGCCCGAGGTGCAGGCGATGTACTTCGACATCGTCAAGCGCGTCGCCAACCCGGCGGCGGCCAACGGCTCGCCGATCGTCTACCAGTGGAACTTCACCGACGCCGAACCCTGGCACCTGGTGCTCGACAACGGCTCGACCCGCGCCGAGCCGGGCCAGGCACCGAACCCGACCCTGACCATCGAGTCCAGCTGGGCGGACTGGGTCGCCTCCGGCAAGCCCGATGCCAACCAGATCAAGATGGTGCTCACCCGTCGCATCCGTCCCCGCGGCCCGATCCGCGAGATCGCGCGGATGCGGAAGGTCTTCGGCTAGGGAGTTCGGAGGGGGTTTGGCATGGAGGGGTGGGGTGACCCTCCCAACGAATCGGTTCCAAGCTCCTAAGGTCAGCAGCTTCCGTGGGCCGCGAGCTTCCGAGTGTTCACGCTAGCTAGTTGGGGGGCGCTTGTCGGCCCAAGGCCGCTCGGCCTCGATCTGGGCCGCCAGCGAGAGCAGCAGGCCCTCGCTGTTGGGCGGGCCGATGATCTGGACCGCGGTCGGGAGGCCGTCGGCGGCGATGCCCATCGGCACCGACATCGCCGGGTTGCCGAGGTGGTTCCAGGGGATGCAGAAGGGATAGAAGCGGCTCATGCCGAGCACGGTGTGGAGGGCGCTGCGGCCCTCCCAGCGGCGGATCGGGATCGCGGTACCGCCCATCACCGGCATCACCAGGACGTCGTAGGAGTCGAAGATCGCGTTGATCCGGCGGGCGTCCTCGTCGCGGCCCTTCAGCGCTTTCTCGAACAGTGAGTCCGGCAGCAGTCCGCCGAGCCGGCCAAAGCCGCGGGTGCGCCGTTCCAGCCGCTCGGGATGGGGCACCTCCTTGACGGTGTTGGCGACGCCGCAGAGGAAGCGGGGCGTGATGTTGTTGCCGATCATCCCCCAGTCGGGGTCGCGATGGCTGACCTCGTGGCCGAGGCCGGTCAGCGCCTCCCCCGCTTCGGCGACGGCCTGCTTGACGACGTCGCCGACGATCGCCGGCGCCAGTGCCCGGGGCGCGACCGTCGAGGTGGCGATGCGCAGCGTGCCAGGCGTCGTCTGCGCCGACTCGACGAAGGGACGCTCCGGGGGCGGCGGCGCGCCCGGCTCCTGTGAGCCGCCGGAGACGACGTCGAGCCAGAGCGCGGTGTCGATCACGTTGCGGCTGAGGCAGCCCATCACCGCCAGCCCGTTCCAGTATTCGAGCGCCGGCGCCAGTGAGACGCGGCCGCGCTGGGGCTTCAAGCCGAAGAGGCCGCAGGAGGCGGCGGGCAGGCGGATCGAGCCGCCGCCGTCGCCGGCCGAGGCGATCGGGGCGAGGCCGGCGGCGACCGCCGCGGCGGAACCGCCGCTGGAGCCGGCCGGGCTGCGCTGCGGATCCCAGGGGTTGCGGGTGACGCCGTAGGTCGCCGACTCGGTGAAGCCGCAGATCGCCAGCTCCGGCAGCAGCGTCAGGCCGATGATGATCGCGCCGGCCTCGCGCAGGCGCCGGATCATCTCCGAGTCGGCGGCCGAGGGCTCGGCGAAGGCGTCGGTGCCGCGGGTCATCACCTCGCCGGCGATCTCGGTTTCGTCCTTGATCGCGATCGGGACCCCGAGCAGCGGCCGCTCCTCGCCGCCCTTCAGCCGCGCTTCCGCCTGCTCGGCTTCGAGCAGGGCGCGCTCGGCGTAGACCTTGCGGAAGGCGTTCAGCTGCGGGTTGATCCGCTCGATCCGCTCCAGGTACATCCGCACCAGCTCGGTCGGCGTCACCTCTCCCGCCCGGATCAGCTCCGCCTGCCGCGCCGCCCCGACGAACGCAAGCTCCTCCGCAGTCACCGTCGCACTGGCCATGCGGCCAATCCTAAGCGCTGACCGGCCAAGACCCAAGCCGACACCCGACTCCCTGAAGCATTGACGCCGCTATAGGGGCGTCAATGCTTCAGCGAAGCTCGGCGCGGCTGGTTGGGAGGGGCGGGTATGCCCTCCTCTCGGAGACCTACGCCTTGCTCGGCTCCGGCTCGCCGCCCTCGAAGCTGAGGTTGGGCAGCGCCCGGTCGAGCCAGGCCGGCATCCACCAGTTCCAGCGGCCCATCAGCTTCATCGCCGCCGGGACCAGGATCAGCCGGACCAGGGTCGCGTCGAGGGCGATCGCGACGGCGCAGCCGAGGCCGAGCTCCTTGATCGAAGGGACCCCGGTGAGGACGAAGACGCCGAAGACGGCGGTCATGATCAGCGCCGCCGAGGAGATCGTGCGGGCGCTCGAGGAGAGGCCCTCGGCGACGGCGCGCTCGTTGTCGCCGTGGCGCATGAAGCGCTCCCGGATCCGCGACATCAGGAAGACCTCGTAGTCCATCGAGAGGCCGAAGACGACGGCGAAGATCAGCGGCACGTTGATCGTGTCCAGCGCCCCCTGGCTTTCGAAGCCGAGGAAGCCGTCGAGCCAGCCCCACTGGAAGACGGCGACGAGGACGCCGAAGGCCGCGCCGATCGAGAGCAGGTTCATCAGCACCGCCTTCAGGGGCAGGAGCAGCGAGCGCAGCATCACCATCAGGACGACGAAGCTGAGGGCGAGGACGAAGAGGATGATCTTCCACATCGAGCCCGTGATCTGGACGCGGACGTCGTGGCTGCGAGCGGTTTCGCCGCCGACGTCGACGGTCGCAACCTTGCTCAGAGCGCTGGCCGGGACGACGGTGTCGCGCAGGCGCTCGACCAGGGCGGTCGCCGCGTCGGACTCCGAGCCGGCGTTCGGCGTCGCCTGGACCAGAACCGCGTCGGCGGCGTAGGCCGGCGGCGCCACCGAGCTGACCCCGGCGGTGCCTTCGAGGTCGCGGACGAAGCCGGCGACGGCGGCGCGGTCGACAACGGTCGGGGCGGCGCCGAATTCGGCGACGACCTGGACCGGGTCGGTCCCACCTCCGAGCTCGGCGGAGGCGAGTTCGGTGCCGACCCTGACGTCGCTGTCCTTCGGGAACTGCTGCAGCGCCTCGGTCCCCGTCTGCAACGAGAGCAGCGGGCTGGCGAGCAGGAGGAGGACGGCGGAGACGCCGATGATCGCAGTCCACGGATGGGCCATCACCCGCTCCGTCCACTTGACCCAGAAGCGGCTGGCACCAGGCGTCTCCAGCGGCGGCTGCGGCTTGTGGCGGCGGTAGAAGCGGCGCTGGAAGAAGCGCTCGACCCGGCCGACGATGCCGCCCGGCAGCACCCGGTCGCCGAGCATCGCGATCAGCGCCGGCAGCAGCGTCGTCGCGGTCAGGATCGAGACGGCGACGACGGTCATCGCCCCCAGCGCCATCGAGCGCAGCGCCTGGTTGTCGACCATCCAGAGGCCGGCGAGGGAAATGATCACGGCGAGGCCGGAGAAGGTGACGGCCAGGCCCGAGGTCGAGAGCGACTTGGCCCGCGCCTCGCGCTTGGAGAGGCCGGCTTCGCGCTCCTCCCGGTAGCGAGCGAGGATGAACAGGGAGTAGTCGATCGCGACGCCGATCCCGATCATCGAGGCCATGTTGGTGACGAAGACCGACATCGTCATCTGCATCGAGAGGAAGTAGATGAGGGCGCCGGTGACGAGGACGCTGACGAAGCCCAGCGCCAGCGGCAGCGCCGCCGCGGCGAGCGAGCCGAAAACGACGAGGAGGATGATCGCGACGATCGGGAAGCCGCTCGACTCGGCCTTCGAGAGGTCTTCCTTGGAGATCTCCTGCATCCCGGCCCAGATCGTCGGCTGGCCGATCAGATACGGAGTGACGCCGGATTCGGCGGTGCCGGGATCGAGGTCAGAGCGCAGGTCGCCGGCGGAGTCGATCAGCTCGTCGGAGGACTGATCGCTGCGCAGCGGCAGCAGCGCCGTGCCGGTGCGCTGCAGCTGAACCCGGGCGCGCGCCGCATCGGCGGGCGCCAGCGTCACTTCTTCGACCGCGGCGACCTCGCGGCGGACGCGGTCGACGGCGGCGGCGCGCTCGGCGGCGCTGGCGCCGTCTTCGGCCTCGAGCAGGACCGAGATCCCGTCGGCGCGCTCGCCGAAGTCTTCCTGCAGCGCCTCGGAGACCGCCTTGGACTGGCTGCCGGGGACGTCGAAGCCGCCGCCGGTCAAGTGCGAGGTCTGCTCGGCGGCGAACGGCAGGGCGAGGACGACGATCAGGACCCAGGCCCCGACGACCCAACGCCGGCGCCGGCCGAGGAACTTGGCGAGCCTTGTCATCACGTCGCGCATCAGCCCGCCGAGCCTCCCCCACCACCGGAGGAGGGTCTGTGAGCGCCGTCACCGAGTGAGCGGCGTCACTCAGAACCAGGGTGTTTCGCTGCGGAGGGCGCTACTCGGAGACGAGCAGGTAACGCGCGGAGGCGGTGCTGACCTTGAGGGCCGGCGAGTTGTCGCGGCTCGGGTCTGAGAGCGCCTGCAGAGCCAAGCCGTCGGCGAGGGCGAAGAGGTAAGAGACGACGGCCTCGGCGTCGAAGCGGAGGCTGATCACACCCTCGCTCTGCTTCGCCGCCAGGACCTCGGCGACGTGCGAGCGGGTGCGCTCGAAGAGCTGGCCGACCTCGCGCTGGATGTCGGGGTTGCGGCGACCGGCACTGAACAGCTCGTAGAGAAGGAGGAAGAAGCCGGGATCGTTGTCGATCATGTCGGTGAGGCTGGCGACGAGGACGTCGAGGACGTCGTCGACCGTCTTCGCCTTCGTCAGCATCTCGTCGAGGCGGTCGATCCGCAGCTCGGCGTCGCGGCGCACGACCTCGACCAGGAGCCGCTCCTTGGTCCCGAAGTAGTAGTGCAGGAGGCCGCGGCTGACCCCGGCCTCGCGGGCGACGTGCTCGAAAGTCGAGCCCGCCGCACCGCGCTGGGCGACGCTGGTGCGCATCGCGTCGACGATGCGCTGCGCCTTGTCGCCGCTGAGCTCGCGCTCTTTGGTCGCTGCCTCCACTAAGAGCCGTTGATGCTCGTAGTCGAGGTGTACTCGAACTCCTCTTCGGCACCGAAGAGGGCGTCGAGCACGGTCTTGCGGGCGTCCTCGCTGATGATCAGCGCCAGCACCGTGGCGGCGATTGCGAACAGGATCAGACGGCCGAGGCGGCTCTTGCGCTTCGGCGGCTTGCGCAGGCGCTCCGTCGCCTCCTGCAGGTTTTCGGCGGCCTTGCGCATTTCCTTCTGGACCTTCTTGTCGCTGGTCACGGCCTTGACGGCGCCCTTGCCGTTGCCGGTCGCGCGGCCGTAGGCGCCCTTGGCGGATTCGAAGGCGTCGCGCAGGTTCTCACGCAGCTCTTCGTCCTCGATCAGGCGCTGCACGTACGGGTTCTCCCGTGCCGCCGAATACAGATCTCCGGCCCGGTCCGCGGTCTTGCTCTTCGACATCCCTTTCACTCCCTCGATCGTCAGCAGTTGGGACATTGAGGATATACCCGCAACCGCAAAGGACTAGGCCCCCGTCCAGGGCCGGGCGGACGCGGCCGCTCAGCCGGGGCCGACTCCATCCATCAGAACGCCGTTGGTTCGGAAGTTGAGGTCGGCATGGCGCAGGCGTCGCAGCCGCAGCGGCGCCAAGCCGGGTCCGGGGGTCGAGTAGCGGCGAATCAGGAGCGGGCCGACGCTTTCGCTGCCGCTCGGCGTGAAGCGCGGTCCGAGCATGTTCTGAACGGGACGCGGGGCGTTCCCCTGCGAGATCAGGTCGACTTCGCTCACCATCCAGGGGATCCGTTCTGCAGCGCGGACCTGGAAGGAGCCGGTCGAGAGGTAGTAGCGCAACGGCGCCTCGCCGAGGGTCCAGGTGACCATCGCCCGCGGCGACGGAGCTCCGTGCGGCCCTTCCGGTGGCCCGAGCCGACTCGCGACCGCGTCCCAGTCGGGGCGCTGGAACTGGGGCAGGGCGCTGGCGGCGATCGAGAAGCCGAGCGAGTAGACGACCAGGCCGGCGGCGACGATCGCGCCGAGCCGCTTCGCCGCCGGCAGCGTCAGACCGATGGCGACGACGACCAGCAGCGGGATCAGCGCCGGCAGCAGGTTGCGGGCGAGGACGTAGTCCTTGCTGGACGAGATCAAGGCCAGCGCCACCGGGATGCCGAGCGCAATGGCGCCGACTGTCAGCGGCAGGCCGGCGGCGCGGCGCTCGTCGCGGTCGCCGCGCAGCGCCAGCAGGGCGAAGGCGGTGAGGCAGAGGCCGAGCGGGATGAAAGCGAGCGGGGGCCGCTCCGGCTGGCCGATGATGTCGCCGGTCTCGCCGCTGACGAAGGTCGCCGCCGTTTCCCAGAGCCGGTGGCCGAGCGAGAAGACGCCGATCCATTCGGCGTGGCCGTAGGACATCTGGTGGATCGCCAGCGGCGCCAGCAGCAGGCAGGCGACGGCGATGATCCAGAGCCCGCGCAGGCTCTCGCGGCCACGCCGGCGCGCCAGCAGGAGGATCTCGGCGGCGATCGGGAAGAGCGCGAAGTAGTGGGTGGCGAGGGCGAGCGCCGAGAAGACCCCCCACAGCGTCAAGTCGCGGCGGCGCCCGTAGCGCTGGGCGCGGAGGAAGTAGAGCAGCGAGAGCGCGCAGAAGAGGGCGAGCAGCGCGTAGGCGCGCGCCTCCTGCGAGTACCAGAGCAGCATCGGGTTGACCGCGGCGAGCGCCGCCGCCATCAGGCCGGCGCGGCGGCCGCGCAGCTCCAGGCCGATCAGGTAGACGACCGGGACCGTCGCCACCCCGGCGACGGCGGAGAGCGCCCGCAGCCCCCACTCCCCCGTCCCCGTCACCTGGGTCCAGCCCCAGGCCAGTGCGTAATAGAGCGGCGGCGCCGACTCGCTGAAGCCGACCGCGTCCATCGCGTGGCCGAAGCTGCCGCGGAGGATGCGGCTGGCGGTGACCACCTCGTCGTGGTGGTAGCTCTGCAGGCCGAGGGTGGCGAAGCGCAGCGCCGCCGCGAACATGGTCAGGCCGACGACGATCCAGAAGGCGCGCGAGCGCGCCCGCACCGCCTCGGCCAGCGACTGGGCGAAGGTCTCGCCGACCCCGCGGCGGAGGCTTGCTGCCTCCATCTAGACCACGGATCCCGTGGTCGCCGTCATCACCTGAGGGCGACGTCGAGTGCCTCGGAGACTTCGTCGACGAAGACGAACTCCAGGCCGCCGAGCTCGTGCTCGGGAATTTCTGCGACGTCTCCCGCGTTTCGCTCTGGAACTATCACCCGCTTGATCCCGGCCCTCTGCGCCGCAAGCGACTTCTCCTTGAGGCCGCCGATCGGCAGCACCTGCCCGGTCAGGGTCACCTCGCCCGTCATCGCGACATCGTTGCGAACCGGCCGGCCACTGACCAGCGAGGAGAGCGCCACCGTCATCGCCACCCCCGCCGAGGGCCCGTCCTTCGGCACCGCCCCAGCCGGAACGTGGACGTGGATGTCGTGCTCGCCGAACCACAGCTCCCCCAGTCCCGGCGCAATCTCAGCCCAGTGGCCGCGCACGTAGGACAGCGCCGCCTGCGCCGACTCTTTCATCACCTCGCCGAGCTGGCCGGTAATCGTCAGCCCGCCGTTGCCGGGCATCGCCGTCGCCTCGATGAAGAGGACGTCGCCGCCGGTCGGGGTCCAGGCGAGGCCGGTGGCGACGCCGGGAACCTTGGTCCGCCGCCGCTGCTCGACGAAGACGCGCCGGCGGCCGAGCAGCTCGCGCGCTTTTTTGGCCGAGACCTTGACCTTGCGTTTGGTCTTGCCCTCGGCGAACTGGCGGGCGACTTTGCGGCAGATCGTGCCGATCTGGCGCTCGAGGTTGCGGACCCCGGCCTCGCGCGTGTACTCCTCGATGATCGCCCTCAAGGCCGCGTCGGAGAACTCGATCCGCGACGGTTTCAGCCCGTTGGCCTCGATCTGGCGGTCGACCAGGTAGCGACGGGCGATGTGGAGCTTCTCGTCGAGCGTGTAGCCGGCGAGTTCGATCGTCTCCATCCGGTCGAGCAGCGGCCCCGGGATCGTGTCGAGGACGTTGGCGGTGGCGATGAAGACGACGTCGGAGAGGTCGAACTCGAGGTCGAGGTAGTGGTCGCGGAAGGAGTCGTTCTGGGCCGGGTCGAGGACCTCGAGCATCGCCGAGGCGGGATCGCCGCGGAAGTCGGCGCCCATCTTGTCGATCTCGTCGATCATGAAGACGGGGTTGCGGGAGCCGGCGTCGCGCAGGGCGCGGATGATCGTCCCCGGCAGGGCACCGATGTAGGTGCGGCGGTGGCCGCGGATCTCGGCCTCGTCGCGGACGCCGCCGACCGAGATCCGCTCGAATTCGCGGCCCAGCGCTTTCGCGATCGAGCGGCCGAGGCTGGTCTTGCCGACCCCGGGCGGGCCGACGAAGCAGAGGATCGGTCCCGGCGAGTCGGGGTTGAGTTTGCGCACCGCCAGGTACTCGAGGATCCGGTCCTTGACCTTTTCGAGGTCGTAGTGGTCGGCGTCGAGGACTTTGCGCGCGTGTTTGATGTCGAGGTTGTCCGTGGTCTCGCGCGACCACGGCAGGTCGGTCAGCCACTCCAGGTAGGTGCGGATGACGCCATGCTCGGCCGCGGCCGGCGGCAGTTTCTCGAGCCGGGCCAGCTCGCGGTCGGCGGCTTTGAGCGCGTGGGTGGGCAGATCGGCGGCTTCGATCCGTTCCCGCAGTTCGTTCGCTTCCGCCTGCTGCTCGTCCTCCTCGCCGAGCTCGGCCTGGATCGCTTTCAGCTGCTGGCGGAGGAAGAACTCGCGCTGGCCTTTGTCGACTTCGGACTGGACCTGGGACTGGATCTGGGTCCCGATCTGGACCAGTTCGAGCTCGCGGGCGAGGATCCGCGAGAGGTGGCGCAGGCGCTTGGCAACGTCGACCTCTTCCAGCAGCTTCTGCTTCTCCTCGGTCGCGATCCGCAGCGAGGCGGCGATCAGGCTGGCGAGCGCCGCCGGGTCGTCGATGTTGGCGACCGCGAGGCTGAGCTCCTCCGGCAGGTAGGGAATCTGGTCGACGATCTCGGAGAAGGTCTGCTGGACGTTGCGGGTCAGCGCCTGGAGCTCGTCGCTGGGCTCGGAGACGTCGGGCAGCTCGGTGATCCGGGCGACCAGGTAGGGCTGCTCGGCGACGTAGTCGCCGAGCTTCACCCGCTGCGTGCCCTGGACCAGGATCCGCAGGCTGCCGTCGGGGATCTTGACCATGCGGGCGACGAAGCCGACGACGCCGACGTCGTAGAGATCGTCGGGACCGGGCTCGTCCTTCTCCGGGTCGCGGGAGGCGACCATGACCAGCATCCGGTTGGTGCCGAGGACGTCGTTGACGAGCTGGATCGAGCGCTCCTGGCCGACGGCCAGCGGGTTCAGGGTCTCCGGGAAGCTGACCGAGTCCCGCAGCGGCAGAACCGGCAGCGCCTCCGGCAAGGGCTGGTTGGCGCGGATCGCGTCTTCCGCGTCGAGCGGCGCGTCGACGACTTCGAGGACCGGCGAGCCCTCCATCACTTGCGGCCTATCGGCACCGTGCGGGTGGTCTCGTCGGGATCGCGCAACGGCAGCTCGATCCGCAGCACGCCGTCCTCGTAGGTGGCGCTCGCCCGCTCGGCGTCGACCTCGACCTGGAGCTCGACGACGCGGCGGAACGGGCCCGAGGGGATCTCGAGCTGCTGGTAGACGCGTCCCTCGGTCTCCTGCACCGGCCGTTCGCCGGAGATCGCCAGGTGGCGGCCGCTGACCTCGATCCCGATCTGGCTCAGCGAGACGCCGGAGAGGTCGACCTTGACGACTGCCCGCTGCGGCTCGCCGCAGTAGTAGACGTCGACGTTGGGCGAGAACCCGGTCGCGCGCCGGTGGACGTAGCGGGTCCGGCCCCAGGCGTCCCCCAGCATCTGGTCCATCTCACGGCGCATGCGGGCGAAGTCGGCGAAGAGGTCGCGCTGCGGCATCGCGCTAGTCGCGTTTTTTGCGCTGCTTCGGCAGCGTCCGGAACGCCACGTCCCAGATCGGGGTCGAGACCCCGTAGCCGTAGCGGTGGTCCTGGAAGTGGTGGCGCATGTGGTGCTCGCGCAGCCGTTTGCCGAACGCCGTCTTCGGGACGAAGTGATGCACGTAGTAGTGCGTGTAGTCGTAGGCGAGGTAGCCGCCGATGAAGCCGGCGAAGACCGCGAAGGCGGCGTCGCCGAGGATCAGCCAGAAGGCGAGGAAGAAGAGCGCCGAGAGCGGAATCGAGACCGAGGGGGGCATGACCAGGCGCAGCCGGTCGTTGGGATGATCGTGGTGGATGCCGTGGATGATGAAGTGCATGCGGCGGCCGAAGGCGTTGTCGGGCTCCCAGTGGAAGACGAGCCGGTGCAGCCAGTACTCGGTCAGCGTCCAGACCGCGACCCCGGCCAGGGTCAGCAGGACCAGCTCCCAGGCGGCGAAGCCGCGGTCGGCCCCCAGCCACTCCATCGCGATGACGACGGGGACGAAGATGATCGCCGGCACCGACGGATGCACGCGGGAGAAGAAGTTGAGGAATTCGCTCTTGAAGAGCGGGGGAGAAGCGGAGAGCTTCTCGCTCCGGCTGCTGTGAGCCTCCATCGCCGGGCATCTTAGCGACGGCGCCCGCTCCGACCGCAAGACGCGGGGAAGATGTGACGAAGCCGTTTCAAAGAGGTTGCGATTTGCGGAGTCGTGCCTGGCGCCTGCCTGCGCGGAGTGCTTGGATGGCGCAGCCCCCGATGCCGCGCAAGCCCAAAGCCCCCACCTGCGAGGACTGCTTCTTCCACAAGAACCTCCTCTGCGCGCTCGAGCTCGACGAGGCCTGCGCGACCTTCCGGCCGAACCGGCCCGAGGGCCTGGTGCCGCCGCGCCAGCCGGTGCTGCTGATGCGGGCGCCGCGCTGGGCCGGCCAGCGCGACCGCGTCGCCGCCGTCTAGGGCGGATCTGATCAGGGGGTCGGCGGGGCGCCCGCGCGGAGAGCGATCTCGAGCTCGAACCGAGCATCGGGGTCGTCGAGCTGATCCCCGAGCAGCTCCCTGAGCCTCGCGATCCGATAGCGGGCGGTTTGCGGGTGGATCTGCAGCTCGGCCGCCATCGCCACCGCGTTGCCGCCGTGGCGGACGTGGGCGAGGGCGGTCTCGCGCATCCGCGCCGCCGCCTTTGCGGTCAGGGCGTCGAGGGGGGCGAGGCGCTGGGCGGCGATCCGGGCGGTCAGCGGCTCGGACTCGAACAGGAGCAGGTCGGCGAGGTGGTCGTCGGCGCGCAAGAGGCCGCTGACCGGCGCCGAGCCGGCGTCGGAGGCGCGCAGCAGCGCCCGCGCCAGGGACCACGACTCGGCGGCGGCCCCGGGCTCGACCGCCGGGCCAAGCGCCAGCCGCGAACGGGACGCGGCGCGGGCGAGGGCGTCGGCGCGACCGGGGCCTGCGGGATCGGGGACGACCAGGTAGCCGCAACCCTCGTGCGCGGTTGCGAGCATCTCCGGCGAGAGCCGGCGGGTGACCGCCTCGAGGTCGCGCTCGGCGCAGGCCGCAGCGGCGAGGCGGGTCGGCATCGTCCACCCCGCCGCCCGCGCCGCGGCGGCGAGGTCCGCCGCTTCGGCGGCCGGCTCGCGGATCAGCAGCAGCGCCAGCTCGCGGCGGCGACGGCGACGGATGTCCTCGACTTCGGCCTGGGCTTCGGCGTAGCCGTCGGCGGAGTCGGCGGAGAGCTCGTCGATGTAGGCGAAGATCGCCTCCGCCAGCAGGGTCAGCGGCTCGGCTTCGAGCCCAGCGCGGCGGCCGGCGGCGGCGATCCGCCGCCAGGCGACGCGGGCGCCGACTCGGTAGGCGGCGAGCAGCGAGTCGAGCTTGCGCCCCTGGCGCTGCTCACCGCGGCCGAGCTGGACGTAGACCTCGCGACCGGTGCCGCGACCCGCTTCGGGGTCGCGGATCAAGGCCACGAACTGGAGCAGCGCTTCGCTGACGCCGGTGCGGACGCCGCGGCCGAAGTTGCCCTCCAGCGGCCGCGCGTACTCCGGCACCTCGCGGGCGATCGTGGCGAGGATCTCCTCGGTGATCGCCGGCAGCTCCGGCTCGATCACGGTGGCGACGTCGCTGCTGAGGCCACGCCATGGCTCTGCGTCCAGCCTTTTAGTCATCTAAATGACAAGTTTATGCGCAAAATCGTTGCACAACCACCAATACATAGCGCGGGAACCAACGTATCTTCCCTCGCGATGGGAGAAATGACGCGAGCGGAGAAGGCGGTCAACCTCGGGGCCGTAGTCGTGCCCTTCATCGCGACCCTCTTGGCGATAGTCCTGCTTTGGAACAGCGTCGTCACCGCCACCGACCTGGCAATCGCGGCGGTCATGTACCTGCTAACCGCGATCGGGATCACGGTCGGGTTCCACCGCCTCCTCACCCACCGTTCGTTCCAGACCCCGAAGCCGCTCGAATACACCTTCGCGGTGCTCGGCTCGATGGCGGTGCAGGGACCGGTGAACTCCTGGGTGGCAGACCACCGTAAGCACCACGCGCACACCGACGAAGCGGGCGACCCCCACAGTCCGCACGTCAGCGAGGACGGCCACGGCGTGCGCAACGTCTTCACCGGCCTCTGGCACGCCCACTCCGGCTGGCTGATGTCGACCCAGGGCCGAGCCGACTGGAAGAAGTACGCGCCGGACCTCTACGAGGATCGCGGGATGAGGTTCATCAGCCGTCACTTCCCCTGGCTGGTCCTCGCCACCCTGCTGGTCCCGGCGCTGGCCGGCTACCTCCTCACCGGCACCCTGCTCGGCGCCCTCACCGGCCTGCTCTGGGGCGGCCTGGTGCGGATCTTCTTCGTCCACCACGTGACCTGGAGCGTCAACTCCGTCTGTCACTTCCTCGGCAGTCGCCGCTTCGACACGGATGACCGTTCGACCAACGTGTTCTGGCTGGCTCTGCCCTCATTGGGTGAGTCCTGGCACCACAACCATCACGCCTTCCCGCGCTCCGCCGTCCACGGTCTCGAGCGGTGGGAGCCCGATCCCTCGGCGCTGATCATCACCGGGATGGAGAAGGTCGGCTTGGCGCGCAACGTGATCCGGATCTCACCCGAGCGCCAGGCCGAACGCTCGCTATAGGAGCGCCGACGGTTCACCATTCGGCGGGGCATGGACAAAAGTGCCCCAATATGGTCGTCTATATCCATTGACCAACGACGGACTCACAGTGAGTGTGTGTCTGGCACACTCTTCGCAAACGTCCGGTCACTGGATGGAACGGACGTGTTCAACTGGATGGAAAGGAAATGATGCCCAGCACGAATAACGTTCTCGACGAGGCTCGGCAGCTGGTGACGAAGCGGCTGGCTGAGCTCGACGAGGAGCGCAAGCGCCTCGAGCGCGCTCTCGCCGAGCTCGGCGGCAAAGCCGCCCGCCGCGCCCCCGGCCGCCCCCGCGGCAGCGCCAAAGCTTCGACCCCCTCGAGCGGCGGCGGTACGCGCAAACGCCGTAAACGCCGCGGCGGCACCCGCGCCGATCAGGCCGTCGGCCTGATCGAGAAACAGCCGGGCATCAGCGCCTCGGACGTCGCCAAGACGATGAAAATCAAGCCGAACTACCTGTACCGAGTCCTCGGTGACCTCGAGAAAGAGGGCCTGGTCAAAAAGCAGGGCCGCCAGTACTTCCCGGCCGGCTGATTAACACTGAGCCCCGCCAGAGCAGCTAGCTCGGGCGCAGCCACGCTTCGTGGGACGGCCCCGGGGTGGGGTCTCCCAGACACTCACCGTCTGGGAGACCTCACCCCGGGGCCGTTTTGCAACCGTTTAGATCAGGCCGAGCTGGCTGATCGCGTCGCGCTCCTCCTGGAGCTCCATCACGCTGGCGTCGATCCGCTCGCGCGAGAAGTCGGGGATCTCGAGCCCCTGGACGACGCTCCACTCGCCGCCGCTGCACTGGCACGGCATGCCGCAGATGATGCCCTCGCCGATCCCGTAGGAACCGTCGGCCGGCACCGCCATCGAGACCCAGTCGCCGTCGGGGGTGCCGAGCACCCAGTCGTGGACGTGATCGATCGCGGCGTTGGCGGCGGAAGCGGCGCTGGAGGAGCCGCGGGCGTCGATGATCTCGGCGCCGCGCTTGCCGACCCGGGGGATGTACTCGTCCCTGATCCAGGCTTCGTCATCGACCTGGTCCCAGGCGCTCTGGCCGTCGACCTTGGCGTTGACGAGGTCCGGGTACTGGGTCGGCGAGTGGTTGCCCCAGGCGGTCATGTTGCTGACCGCGGAGACCTGCTTGCCGAGCTTGTTCGCGACCTGGGCGATCGCCCGGTTGTGGTCGAGGCGCATCATCGCCGTGAAGCGCTCGCGCGGGACGTCGGGCGCATTCGACATCGCGATCAGGCAGTTGGTGTTGGCCGGGTTGCCGACGACCAGGACCTTGACGTCGCTGGCGGCGCCGGCGTTGATCGCTTCACCCTGGGGCTTGAAGATGCCGCCGTTGGCCTCGAGCAGGTCGGAGCGCTCCATGCCCGGCCCGCGCGGGCGGGCGCCGACGAGCATGCCGACGTTGGCGCCGTCGAAGGCCTGGTTGGCGTTGTCGGTGATGTCGATCTTGTGCAGCAGCGGGAAGGCGCAGTCGTCGAGCTCCATCGCCGTTCCCTCGGCGGCTTTGATCGCGTCGGGAATCTCCAGCAGGCTGAGCTCGACCGGCGTCTCGGGGCCGAGCATCTGACCGCTGGCGATCCGGAACAGCAGCGCGTAGCCGATCTGCCCGGCCGCGCCGGTTACGGTGACCTTGACGGGGGTGCTCACTGGTTCTCTCCTCGCAGTTGTGGTTTGAGGCCGCTGGCTCAGGCCATCGCAGCCTGCAGGTTCTCGTCGATCGAGGCCAGGAACTCCTCCGTGGTCTGGAACTCCTGGCCGCCGCCGACGAGCAGCGCTAGGTCTTTGGTCATCTTGCCGCTTTCGACCGTCTCGATGCAGACCCGCTCCAACGTCTCCCCGAAGTGCGAGACCTCGGGGGTCTCGTCCATCCGGCCCCGGGCCTGCAGGCCGCGGGTCCAGGCGAAGATCGATGCGATCGGGTTGGTCGAGGTCGGCTTGCCTTCCTGGTGCTGGCGGAAGTGACGGGTGACCGTCCCGTGCGCGGCCTCGGCCTCGACCGTCTTGCCGTCGGCGGTCATCAGCACCGAGGTCATCAGCCCGAGCGAGCCGAAGCCCTGGGCGACCGTGTCGGACTGGACGTCGCCGTCGTAGTTTTTGCAGGCCCAGACGTAGCCGCCCTCCCACTTCAGCGCCGCCGCCACCATGTCGTCGATCAGCCGGTGTTCGTAGCTGATCCCGGCGGCCTCGAAGTCGGACTTGAACTCGGTCTCGTAGACCTCGGCGAAGATGTCCTTGAAGCGGCCGTCGTAGCGCTTGAGGATGGTGTTCTTGGTCGACATGTAGACCGGGTAGCCGCGGTCGAGGCCGTAGCGCATCGAGGCGCGGGCGAAGTCCCGGATCGAGTCGTCGAGGTTGTACATCGCCATCGCGATGCCGCCGCCGGGGAAGTCGTAGACGTCGAGCTCGATCGGCTCGGAGCCGTCCTTCGGCGTGTAGGTCAGGGTCAGCGAGCCCTCGCCGGGGACGACCAGGTCGGTCGCCCGGTACTGGTCGCCGAAGGCGTGGCGGCCGATCACGATCGGCTTCGTCCAGCCCGGCACCAGGCGCGGCACGTTCGAGATCACGATCGGCTCGCGGAAGATGACGCCGCCGAGGATGTTGCGAATCGTCCCATTCGGCGAGCGGTACATCTCCTTCAGGCCGAACTCGTCGACCCGCGCCTCGTCGGGGGTGATCGTCGCGCACTTGACGCCGACGCCGTGCTGCTTGATCGCGTTGGCGGCGTCGACCGTGATCTGGTCTTCGGTCGCGTCGCGGGCCTCGATCCCGAGATCGAAGTACTCGAGCTCGATGTCGAGGTAGGGAAGGATCAGCTGCTCTTTGATGAACGACCAGATGATCCGGGTCATCTCGTCGCCGTCGAGCTCGACGATCGGGTTCTCGACTTTGATCTTGGCCATCGGCGCGCGATGCTATCTACCCTGGCGCCTCGGTCGCCGGCTCGGCCCAAAGACTGTCGTAAGTGCCACAATCGGTACCCGATGGCAACCAGGGAGCGCCAGAGCTTTGGGACCCACGAGGTCGCGAACCAGCCACCGCCGCTGGTCGACTTCGACGTCTTCGCCGCCGACCTGCCGCTCAGCGAAGCGGTGCGGCGCGAGGGAGCGGACTGGGCCGAGGAGCGGATCGCCGCGGTCGGCGCCTACGCCGGCAGCGCCCGCGCCCAGGAGCTCGGCCGCCTCGCCAACGAGAACGGGCCGAAGCTGAAGACCCACGACCGTTACGGCAACCGGGTCGACGAGGTCGAGTTCCACCCCGCCTGGCACGAGCTGCTGGGGAAGGCGGTCGAGTTCGAGCTGCATGCCTCGCCCTGGGAGGACCCGCGGCCCGGCGCCCACGTCGCCCGCGGCGCCGCCTTCATGTGCATGTCCCAGGCCGAGGCCGGGATCGGCTGTCCGATCTCGATGACCTACTCGGTGATCCCGGCCCTTCGCACCCAGCCGGAGCTGGCGGCGGAGTGGGAGCCGCGCTTCCTCTCCTCCGCGTACGACCCGCGCAACGCCCCGGCGCCCGACAAGTCGGGCGCGCTGGCGGGGATGGGGATGACCGAGAAGCAGGGCGGCAGCGACGTCCGCGCCAACACGACGGTCGCCCGGCCGGTCAACGGCGGCGGCCCCGGCGCCGAGTACGAGCTGACCGGCCACAAGTGGTTCATGTCGGCGCCGATGTGCGACGCCTTCCTCGTCCTCGCCCAGGCCGACGGCGGCATCTCCTGCTTCCTCTTCCCACGCTGGACGCCCGACGGCGAGCGCAACCGGTTCCGGCTGCAGCGCCTGAAGGACAAGCTCGGCAACCGCTCCAACGCCTCCTCTGAGATCGAGTTCGACGCCGCCTCGGCCTGGCTGGTCGGCGAGGAGGGCGCCGGCGTGCGGACGATCATCGAGATGGTCAACCACACCCGGCTCGACTGCGTGATGGGCGGCGCGACCGGGATGCGGGCCGGAGTCGCGCAGGCGATCAACCACGCCGAACACCGCTCCACCTTCGGCACCGTCCTCGTCGAGCAGCCGCTGATGCGCAACGTCCTCGCCGACCTCTGCGTCGAGTCGGAGGCGGCGACGATCTCGGCGATGCGGCTGGCGCGCGCCTACGACGAGGCGCTGGCCGGGGACGAGGAGGCGCAGAACCTGAAGCGGATCGCCAACGCCGTCCTCAAGTACTGGATCACGAAGCGGGCGCCGATGCACGCCGGCGAGTCGCTCGAGTGCCTCGGCGGCAACGGCTATGTCGAGGAGTCGGGGATGCCGCGGCTGTTCCGCGAGAGCCCGCTGAACTCGATCTGGGAGGGCTCCGGCAACGTCCAGTGCCTCGACGTGCTGCGGGCGATGATCAAGAGCCCCGCCGCCCTGGACGCCTTCTTCGCCGAGGTGCAGGAGGGCGCCGTCGCCGAGCCCCGGCTCGACGCCTACGCGCAGGCGCTGCGCGGGGAGATCCCGGGCGAGATCGAGACGATCGAGGTCCGCGCCCGCCGCGTCGTCGAGAAGATGGCGCTGGCGCTGCAGGGCTCGCTGCTGGTCCGGTTCGGCGACGAAGCGGTCGCCGACGCCTTCTGCGCCTCGCGCCTGGCGGGCGATTGGGGACAGGCCTTTGGCACGCTCCCGGCCGGCAGCGACTTCGGCCGCATCATCGAGCGCCACTCACCGGCAAGAGTTCGTTAAGCGCCTCCCTCTTAGCTGGGTCCTGCGTGCCGACCGGTACGTAAAGAGACCAGTGAAGGAGAAGCGCGATGAAGTGGAAGGCTGTTCTGGCCGTGCTCGCAGTGGCCCTGCTCGGCACCGCCGCGGTCGCCGAGGCGACGGTGAAGCTGCCCTTTGACCAGGCCCGCGCCTGGAGCAAGCAGGAAGTCCAGCAGTGGTGCTCGGAAACGTCCGACTGCGATACCTGGAAAGTCTTTTCCTGCCACCGGTTCTCGCGCACGAGGGTCGACTGCGCCGCCGGCATCGCGTCCCACCGCACCCGCGAATACTGCGTCGCGATCGTCGTCAACAAGGTGATCGCCAGCACCGACGAATTCGACACCTGGTTCCGCGCCGAACAGTGCGGCAGCGCCGAATGAGGTCAGCGGGCACCGGCAGCGGCTCGCGCCAGCAACTGCGCGAGCCGGTCGATCACCCGCTCCGGTTCGCGTTCGAGCCGGTGGCCGGTGACCCGCCTCACCTCGATCCCGGCCAGGGTCAGGTCCTCGTCCCGAAGGCGGTCGTCCTCGAATGACTGGCGCGTGCCGTGGGTCTCGAAGACGTCGAGTTCGACCGCGAAACGGTGGTCGGGCCAGTAGACGTCGAGCTCGTGGCCGGCGACGTTGTAGTTGGAGACGGGACGGGGCAGGCCGGCCCGCTCGACCAAATCGAGGAAGTACTCCTCGAGGCCGGAGCGGGTGAACCGCGGCGGCCTGTAGGTCGCCAGCGCGCGCCGCAACGGCCGCGCGCCGCGGTGCCCCTTGTTGCGAGCGAGCACCGATTCAAACGCCGGTAGATCGAAGACCTCCAACTCTTCGGAGCGCTTGAGCAGGCGCTGCAGCGTCTGGAAGCGGACATGCGGCGCAAGGTCGAGAGCGGTCCGCGCCACCGAAGTGACCGGAATCCCCTTCTCCGTGCCCCGGTCCTCGTCGATGAGAGTGCGCGAACGATGCTGCCGAATCGAAGACCGGTGGCGCCGCGGCACCGGTCCAGTGACATGAACCGGCACCGGACTCGTCCTCAACAAGCCCAGGAGCCAAGCGGCGGAATAGTGACTCAACAACGCCCCGGGTCCGCCGCCCAGCACCCCCGCCAAACATTCCGAATGTAGGGAGAGATCCGTGTGCCCGACCGCGTAGACGCCGTGGTGCAGCTGGTGGAGCCGGCCCTCAGCAGTGGCCCGCGACACGGACTGTTTGGAATAGCCAAGCCGCTTCAGTTGCCGAATCGACACGACGCCGTACTGGCGCTTCGCGAGCGCAGCAAGGTCCTGACCCCGTGGTTGAGCTTCGTCCCGCATACCGAGACGAA
>DASSLT010000063.1:0-10094 GCA_035689305.1 Solirubrobacterales bacterium
CACCCGGGATGAACGTCCGGGACCTCTTCGACCTCGGCGGCAAGGTGGCGATCGTCACCGGCGGCGCAACCGGCCTCGGCCGCCAGATGAGCGAGGCGCTCGCGGAGCTCGGCGCCGATGTCGTCGTCTGCGCGCGCAAGGCGGAGCGCTGCGAGCAGGCCGCCGCGGAGCTGGCCGGCTTCGGCGTTCGCACGCTGGGTCTCGGCTGCGACGTGCGCGATCCCGAACAGGTCCAGGAGGTCGTGCGCCGCACGGTCGACGAGCTCGGCCGGCTCGACATCCTGATCAACAACGCCGGCGTGATGCTGCTCGGCCCGATCGTCGACGCCCCGGTCGAGGAATGGGAGCAGATGATCGAGGTCAACCTGCTCGGCCTCCTCTACGTCTCCCGCGCAGCGCTGCCGCACCTGCTCAAGGCCGCGCAGGGCGAGCGCGGCGTCGCCGACCTGGTCAACATCTCGTCGGTCGCCGGGCGTGTCGCCCGCCTGGGCAGCGGCGTCTACAACGCGACCAAGCACGGCGTCGGCGCCTTCAGCGAGTCCCTGCGCCAGGAGGTGACCGGGCGCCAGGTGCGGATCTCGCTGATCGAGCCGGGCGCGGTCACGACCGAGCTGATCGACCACAACCGGCCCGAGATCCAGAACCTGATCCGCGAGCGCCTCGGCGAGATCGAAAAACTGCAGTCCCCCGACATCGCCGATGCGATCTCCTACGTCGTCACCCGGCCGCCGCACGTCGCGATCAACGAGGTTCTGATCCGGCCCACGGGACAGACGGGCTGAGCGACAGCTCGCCGCCTTAGACCCCCAGTACTTCGCCCAAATCAGCAACTACCTGGGCTGGGTGGTTGCGGAGTTGGGCTCCGGTGTAGCGGCGGACGCGGTAACCGAGGCGACGGAAGTCCAGGTCGCGTTGGTGGTCGTCCTCGAAGGCGATGGTGCCGCGGTGAGTGTCGTAGAAGTCGGTTTCGACGACGAGGCGTTGGGGGCGCCAGAGGAAGTCGGCCTCCCAGCGGCCGAGTTTGACGTTGACCTCGGGGAGGGGGAGGTGATGGTGGCGGAGAAAGACGAGGAAGTCGTCCTCGAGGTCGCTGCGGGTGCGGCGGGCCGGCGTTGCCGCGGGTAGCGCGAACTTGCGGAGCTCCGCCTGGCGCGTCGCGCGGCGGAGAAGACGTTCCGGGCAATCACTGCGGCGGAGATCCGTGAGGGTGCGAGGGACGGAGGTAACCGGAATGTCGCGGCGTTTCGTCACCTCGTTTCCCGCAGCGAGAGATGGGCAACGGTGAATTCGAATCCTCTCGCGGCGACGCCGACCGGATTGGCTGGGTAAGGAGATGTGGATAGGGCCGTCCTGTGGATTCAGGAGGTCCCATAGCGCGGCCGCACTCATGTGGCTCAGCACCGCTCCGTCACCGCAGGCGAGCACCGCCGCCATCCACCATGCCTCTTGGCTAGAGGGGGGATAGCCCACGGCATAAACGCCCTGATGCACGCGATGCAACTGCCCCCGCTCAGCGCGCCGCGCCACCCCAGCGCGCGTGATCCCCGCTTCTTCGAGCTGCCGCAGCGTCACAATTCCGTGCTGGCGCTTCGCAACGCGGGCGATCTCGGTGGACAAGGCGCTTTTGTTGCGCATACGTCAACAAAGGCGCCTGCCCGCCACGTTTCGTCCCGGGGTTAGCTATACCGCTGCACTACGCCATCCGCTACGAGCGCCAAGAGTTGGCGTTGTTCGGGGGCGAAGCCGGCATTGTCGAGGCTGCGCTTGCCCTCGGCGACCATCTCGAGGGCGCGGGTGCGGACCGCGTCGAGGGCTCCCGTGGCGGCGATGCGGTCACAGAGCGCTGCCGCGGAGTCGGCGTCGAGGGCGTGCAGGTCGACATCGCGGATGCCGGGGTCGCGGTTGACGGCCTCGATCAACGGCAGGGTCACGGTGCCGTCGAGCAGGTCGGTGCCGCGGGCCTTGCCGGTCCGCTCCGGTGGCCCGGCGACGTCGAGGACGTCGTCGAGCAGCTGGAAGGCGAGGCCGACCTCGGAGCCGAAGCGGCGCAGCTCGTCATCGCTGCGGCCGAGCAGGCAGGCGCATTCGAACAGCGTCGCCGTCTTCAGCCGGCAACGCTCGAGGTAGCGCTGCTCGGAGACGTCGAGGTCGAAGGCGTCCTGGCGCTGAGCCAGCTCGCCGCGGGCGAGGGCGACGGAGGCACCGGCGAGCAGGGCCACGGCGCGCGAGTCGCCGGCGCCGGCGAGCAGGGCGAAGGCGCGAGAGAGCAGCAGGTCACCGGTCGCGATCGCGCGCGCGCGGCCCGAAGTGGCGGCCACGGTCGGGACGCCGCGGCGCAGCGGCGCCTCGTCGAGGACGTCGTCGTGGACGAGGGTCGCCATATGGACCAGCTCGATCGCGGCCGCCGCCCGCACCGCCGCTTCGCCGCCTTCGGCGCCGGCGCAGAGCAGGACCAGCATCGGCCGCAGCCGCTTGCCGCCGGCGGCGAGCGTCGCGCCCGCGTCGGCGCCGAGCAGCACGCCGTGGTCGCCGATCTCTCCCCGCAGCACGTCCTCCACCTCGCCCAACCGCGCCGGCAGCCAGCGGCTGGAGGCGTCGAGAACCGCCGTCACCGGTGGCGGCACGGCCGAGCGTCGCGTCACCCTGGCGTCACCCGCGGATGCCGCTGTGGATCGCGATGATCCCGCCGGCGAGAACCGTGTACCGGATCCGCTCGAAACCGGCGCCGTCCATCTTCTCCGCCAGCCCCCGGGGGTTCGGGAAGCTGCGGACCGACTCCGGCAGGTACGAGTAGGCCTCGGGGTCTTCCGAGAAGGAGCCGAGCAAGGGCACGATGCGATCGAACCAGAGCGAAAAGAACCAGGAGAGCGGTGGCCGGGTCGGCTGCGTGATCTCGAGGATGACCAGGCGCCCGCCGGGCTTCAGCACCCGCGCCATCTCGCGCAGGCCGCGGTCGAGATCGGCCAGGTTGCGGACGCCGAAGCCGACCGTGATCGCGTCGAAGCGCTCACCGTCATAGGGGAGCTGCAGGGCGTCGGCCCACTCGAAGCGGACGCCGGCGCCGCCGCGCTTGGCGGCCTTCTCGCGGGCGAGGTCCAGCATCGGCTCGGAGAAGTCGCAGCCGATGACGCGCCCGTCGGGAGCGACGCGGCCGGCCAACTCGAAGGCGAGGTCGCCGGTCCCGCAGCAGACGTCGAGGGCGGAGTCACCCGGTCCCAGCTCGGCGCGCTCGGCGGCGCGCTGGCGCCAGTGGTGGTGGAGGCCGGCCGTCATCACCGAGTTGAGCGCGTCGTAGTGGCCGGCGACGCGGTCGAACATGCGGTTGACCTGACCGGCGAAGTCGGGTGACGTGCGGTTGTCGTTGATCGTGTCCATCGGGTCAGGACATTGTGATGCGCCCACCGCGAGCGCGCGGCGCCGCTAGTCCAGAGAGGACAAGAAGTTGGCCAGCTCTTCGATCTTCTTCGGCGGCAGATCGCGGAACGAAGGCATGATGCCGGGGCCGATTTCGATCGAGCGGATGATCGCCGCGCGCGGGATCCGGGAGGCGATGTGGGTGAGTTCGGGCCCGGGGCCGTTGTTGCCGTTCTCGCCGATCTTGTGGCAGGCGAGACAGCCCGAGCCGGCGACGACCTCCTTGCCGGCCTCGTATTGCGGCGCGACCTTCATGTCGATCTCGGTCGGCGGCCCGGCGACGGCGCCGGCGTAGGTCAGGTAGCCCATCGCCAGGATCGTCAGGCAGCCGGCGGTCAGCGCGATCGGGCGGCGCTCCGGGCGGCGCTCCGGGTTGCGGTCGTAGAACGGCAGCAGCAGCAGCAGGACCATGCAGATCGTCGGGATCCCGATCGTCGCGATCGGGACCAGCTCCGGCGGCTTGATCACGCGCAGGACCTCGAAGAGGAAGAAGAAGTACCACTCGGGACGCGGCACGTAGGTGGTCGAGGTCGGGTCCGCCTTCGGGCCCTGCTCGGCGCCGAGTATCACCGACATCGCGATGATCACGGCGACGACGATCAGCGCCATCGCCGAGTCCTTCAGCACGGCGTAGGGGAAGAACGGCTTCCCCTTCTTCTTCAGAAGCTCGTATTCCTCGAGGTATGCCTGCTTGTCCGCCGGCTTCACGCGCCCGAGCCCCCGTTGGTGGACGGCCCGGCGCCGTTGCCCTCGGCGCCGGCGTCGAGCTGGGACACCGGCGTCGCGATCTTCGGCTTCTTGGCCTTGACCCAGGGCGGCGCCGTCGTGCCGAGCTTGACGACGAGGTACATGTGGGCACCGATCAGGGCGATGATCGCCCCCGGCACGAGCAGCATGTGGATCGCATAGAAGCGGGACAGCGTCGTCGCTCCGAGCTCGGGCCCGGCGCGTAAGAAGTCGCTGAGGTAGGGACCGACGATCGGGCCGGTGCCGTTGATGTTGATGCCGACGATCGAGGCCCAGTAGGAGCGCTGGTCGAACGGCAGCAGGTAGCCGGTGAAGGCCATCGTCATCGTCAGGATCAGGAGCACGACGCCGATCACCCAGTTGAGCTCGCGCGGGTACTTGTAGGCGCCGAAGAAGAACGTTCGGCCCATGTGCAAGAAGATCAGGATCACCATCACGCTCGATCCCCACTTGTGCATCCCATGCACGAGCTGGCCGAGCGGCACGTCGTTGTTGATGTGCGAGATCGAGGCGTAGGCCTGGGTCGCAGACGGCGTGTAGAACATCGCCAGGAAGACGCCGGTCGTCGCCTGGACGATGAAGGCGAAGAGGGTGGCCGAGCCGAGCGTGTAGAACCAGTTGGTCCCCTTCGGCACCTTGCGGTAGAGCATGCCGGTGAGGAAGCCGCTGGCGCCGGTGCGCTGGTCGACCCAGGCGAGCACGTCGGCCGGCGCGTCCTTGGCCTGGTCGGTCAGGCGGTCGACGTGCGTGCGGGTCGGCGGCGGGGTCGTCTTGAGGTCGGCGGGAGCCTGACCCTGGCGGCCTTCGCTGCCGGGCTTCGGCGGTTTGCGCAGGGGCGGCGGGACGACGAAATCCGGGATTTTCGGGGCGCGTAGTTTCGGCATCAGGGTGGTGGGAAGGTAGAGGGCCGCGGCGGGTAGAGGTATTCCCAGATCCCGCCCGTGAACTCCCCGGGATCGCGGGCGCGCACCGGTTCCATCTGGTTGGTGACGCTGAAGCGGGGGCCGACCTCGACCTGGCCGTTGCGGACCCGAGTCTGGAACTGGTCGAGCGGGCGCACCGGCGGGCCGCCGATCCGCTTGCCCTGGAAGTCGTAGACGCCGCCGTGGCAGGGGCAGATGAAGTTGCCGGCCGCCTCGACGAAGCGGACCGGGCAGCCAAGGTGCGCGCAGCGGTTGGAGACGGCGACGTACTTGCCGGCTTCTTCTTCGAGGTCGGGGGAGCTCTTGCGCACGTAGGCGATCGTCTTGCCGGCGTCGCCGATCCCCTCGGTTTCGGTGAAGACGACCTGGCGGTAGGTGTCTTCGACGAAGTCGCTGGTCGGGCCGACCGCCTCCCAGCGCTCCTTGCCGCGGTGGAAGATCGGCGCCACCGCGAAGCCGACCGCGGGCAGGATGATCGCCGCGCCGGCGATGCCGCCGAGGCCCTGAGCGGCGATCGTGAACGCGCGGCGCCGGGTCATCGACTCCCCCTCGAAGTAGCCGGGGGGGTCGGGCTTGACCCGCTGCTGGGGAGCCTCCTCGGCTCCGTTCATCTTGTCCGCGCTCTCAGGTGCCACGTGTCTCGCGTTTCGCTCGTCAAGTCTATTGCGTTAAGGACGGCGTCGGCTCTCTGCTGCCGCGCCCTGCCCCGCTACGATCGACTCGAGCGCCGGGGAGCTTATGGAACGGCGGCGCCAGGTGACAGGGAGGTCGGGAAATGGGGTTTCGCAGACGCGGTTCGGGAGTTGCGATCGTCGCCGTCGCGGCGGCTCTGGGAGCGATGTTGGCGGCGGCGGGAGCGCTGGCGACGACCTCGCCGACGCAGACGCCCGAAAGCTATGCCGCCCAGGTCGAGCCGGTCTGCAAAGCGAACACCAAGGCCAACGAACGGATCCTCGCCAACGTTCGCGGCTACATCAAGCAGGGCAAGCTGAAGCTGGCGGGGACCCAGTTCCTGAAGGCGTCGGAAGCGTTCGGGAAGGCCGTCAAGCAGATCGCCGCGGTGCCGCAGCCGACGGCCGACGCGGCGAAGCTGGAGAAGTGGCTCGGCTATCTCGACGACCAGACGAAGCTGCTGGCCGAAACCGGTAAAGCGCTGAAGGCGGGGAAGAAGACGCGGGCGCAGGAACAGATCGTTCGCCTGCGCAACAACGCCAACCTCGCCAACAACACCGTGCTCAGCTTCGAATTCCGTTACTGCAAGATCGAACAATCGCGCTTCACCTGAGCCGGTGCGGCGGGCTCGCCTCCGCCCCAAGGCGCTCGCCGCAGCGCTCGCCTGCATTGCGCTGCTGGCGGCGCCCGCGGCGGCCGAGGTCACCCAGAAGAACGGGCTGATCGTCTCCTTCGGCGGCTCGATCTCGCCGCGCTCCCTGCCCCGCACCGGCGTCGCGCCGATCGGAGTCACGGTCGACGGCCGGATCCGCACCGCGAGCGGCCGGCTGCCCCCGGCGCTGCGCCGGATCGTGCTCGAGATCAACCGCAACGGGGTCCTCGAAGATCGCGGCCTGGCGCGGTGCCGGGTCGACCAGATCCAGCCCTCCAGCTCGGGCAAAGCACTGGCGGCCTGCGGGCCGGCGCAGGTCGGGAGCGGCCGGGTCGCGGGCCAGATCGTCGTCCCCGAACAGCGTCCGTTCGCCTTCCGCGGCAGGATCATCGCCTTCAACGGACGGCGGGCGGGCGGCGGGCGGGCGATCCTCGCCCACGTCTACACGAGCTCGCCCTTCTCGCTCTCCGTGGTCCTCACGTTCTCGCTCGCACGCACCCCGGGGACCTTTGGCACCCGCCTCGTCGCGGTGATCCCCCGCAAGACCCGGCGTCTGCTCCACATCACTGCCTTCCGGCTCCACCTCGGGCGCAGCTACTCAGACGGCGGTCGCCGCCGCAGCTACCTCAGCGCCGGCTGCCCCGCCCCCGCCGGCTTCCCGGGCACGACCTTTCCGCTGGTGCGGGCCGGCTACTCGTTCGTCGGCGGCACGACGATACGGAACGTCATCGTCAGGACCTGCCACGCGAGGCCCTGAGGCGGCGCATATCGGCGTCCTCGATCGCTTGCGTGCAGAGCACGCGGCGCTCTCTGCGTCCTTGATCTGCTTGCCTCAGCGCCTCGCGCCGGAAATGGACCAGACCGCATCCGTCCACAGTTGCGGGACCTCGGCCTCGCGGCCCTCGGCATGGAGCTGGGCGCAGCTGCTGATCAGGTCGGAGAGGACCGCGACCGCCTCGGTGTCGCCAAGCGCCGCGAGACGGTCGAGGCCGAGCGCGTAGAGGTAGTCGCCGGCGAGCAGGCCAAGGTCCTCGTCATGGCCGGCGAGCAGCCGCGGCTCGCCGTAGTGGAGCAGGTAGCCCTCGCGCACCGCCTCGACGACCAGCGCGTACTCGCCGGGCGCGGCGGCAGCGCGCGGGCCGGCGGCCACTACTTCGCCGTACTTGGGCGTGGCCGCGGGCTCGACGACGTGGGCGGAGATCGGCGTCTCCTCGGCGCGCAGCTGCGCTGCCAGCGCTCGCAACACCTCGGGCGCTCTTAAGGCGCCTTTTGCATCCATTTGGACCACTAAAGCGCCTCGTCCAGGGCCTCGGCGGCCGCTTCGAGGGTGCGGTCGACGGTGGCGTCGGTGTGGGCGAGCGAGACGAACCAAGCCTCGAACTGCGACGGTGGCGGGTAGACGCCGCGGTCGAGCATCGCGTTGCAGAAGCGGGCGTGGGCGGCGGTGTCGGAGGCGCTGGCAGCGGCGAAATCGGTGACCGGGTCGGGGTTGAAGAAGAGGGTGCAGAGACCCGGCGCCGAGGCGACCTGCAACGGCCGGTCCGCCGCCAGGTGCGTGAAACCATCGGCGAGGCGACTGGTGAGGCCGCCGAGCCGGGCGTAGGCCTCGGCATCGAGCGCGGCAAGGGTCGCCAGCCCGGCGGCGGTCGCCAGCGGGTTGCCGGAGAGCGTTCCCGCCTGGTAGACGTCGCCCGCCGGCGCAATCCGTTCCATCGCCTCGCGCGGACCGGCGAAGGCCGCCGCCGGCAGGCCGCCGCCGATCACCTTTCCCATCACGGTCAGGTCCGGTTCGACCCCGTAGAGCTCCTGGGCGCCGCCGCGGGCGACGCGGAAGCCGGTGATCACCTCGTCGAAGACGAGCAGGGCGCCCGCCGCGCGGGTCGCCTCGCGGAGGAACTCCAGGAAGCCCTCGGCCGGCGGGACGACGCCCATGTTGGCGGCGATCGGCTCCGCCAACAGCGCCGCGACTTCCTGGTCGGCGAGCGCCTTGGCGACCGCCTCGCGGTCGTTCCAGGGAACGACCACAGTCCCCGCCGCCTGCGCCGCGGTCACCCCCGGGCTGCCGGGAACGCCGAGCGTCGCCAGCCCCGAGCCGGCGTCGGCAAGCAAGCCGTCGGAGTGGCCGTGGTAGGCGCCGGCAAACTTGACGACGACCTCGCGGCCGCTGAGCGCCCGCGCCAGGCGCACCGCTCCCATCGCCGCCTCGGTGCCGGAGCTGGTCATCCGCACCATCTCGACCGAGGGGACGCGGGCGGCGATCTGCTCTGCGAGCTCGACCTCGGCCGCGGTCGCGGCGCCGAAGCTGGTGCCGCGCTTGGCCGCCTCGATCACCGCCGAGACCACCGCGGGCTCGGCGTGGCCGAGGATCAGCGGGCCCCACGACCCGACCCAGTCGAGGTAGCGGTTACCGTCGACGTCGACCATCTCAGTGCCGTCGGCGTAGTCGATGAAGATCGGGTCGCGGCCGATCTGGCGCATCGCCCGCACCGGCGAGTTGACGCCGCCGGGCAGGACCTTCAGGGCCTCGGCGTACAGGCCCTCCGAGCTAGGAATGCTCGGCCTCCCAGGCAGCATAGTCGTCGGTGAAGTAGTGAAGGCGGATCTTCTTGTACTCGGTCGAGGAGTAGAGGGTGGCGCGGTCGTCGGGCCCCATCCCGCAGTCCTCGGCGATCGAGTCGAGGATCGCGTCGCACTCCTGCTTCGAGCGGCCGTGGGCCATCGTGAAGACGCTGTAGGGCCAGTCCGCGTAGGTCGGCCGCTGGTAGCAGTGGGAGATGCCGCGGAAGGAGGCCATGCGGCCGCCGACCTCGAGAATCTCGTCCTCCGGCACCTTCCAGACGCCCATCCCGTTGGCGGAGAAGCCGGCGCGGCGGTGGTAGAGGATCGCGGCGACGCGGCGGAGGATCTTGCGGTCGACCATGCCGCGCAGGCGGTCGACCAGCTCCTCGGTCGAGACCCCGAGCTCGGCCGCGGCGGCGTCGTAGGGACGCTCCACAGCTTCCATCGGCCCCTGCAGCGCCTTGATCAGAGCGATGTCGGCCTCGTCGTAGGGCTGCGGCTCCAACTCGCGCGGCGGCGCTGCTTCGACCGGCGCGGCCAGCGCCTCGGTCCCCTTCTCCATCTCCAGGTTCATGTTGATTTTGAACAGGGTCAGGGTCGGCAGCTCGCGCATCGACTCCGCCCCGGTCTCCTCCATCAGCGCGTCCAACGTCCCCCTCAGCCCGAGCTTCGAGTCGGGCGGGGTGGCGATCGTGAACCAGAGGTTGAAGTCGTGGGTGCGGAGGTAGTTGTGGGAGACGCCGGGGTGGGCGTTGACGATCTGCGCCGCCCGCTGCGGGTGCTCGGAGTCGACTTTCGCCGCCACCAGCATCGACTCGTAGCCGAGTGCGCGGGTGTCGAAGATCGGCGTGATCTCGCGGATGATCCGGCCGTCGAGCAGCCGCTGGGTGCGGGCGAGGACGTCGTCGAGCTCCAGCTCCGCCTCGGAGGCGACGAGCGCGAACGGCTCCGGATCCAGCGGGAAGCGCGACTGCAGCAGGTTCATCAGCCGCTTGTCGGTCTCGTCGAGCGGGATCGCGGCGCCGTCCTTGCGACTGCGCGCCTTCGACTGCGGGACCTTTACTGACATACCGCGCTCCCGCTCATTCCCTCACGAAGAATCAGATAGTGACGTTCGGTCATTCGGG
>DASSLT010000064.1:0-19775 GCA_035689305.1 Solirubrobacterales bacterium
CCATCGATCGCCCTGGCCTCGATCAGCCGCTTGGCGACCAGCGGACTGCCGCCCGCACCGTGCAGTTCGGTTGCGACGAAACGTCCCGACGGCTTGAGGTCCACATACAGGGGGGTGCGCGCGCTGATGCGATCGAAGTCCGCGAGCTCGAGCGCCAGCCCCGCTTCGCGTGCGATCGCCATCAGATGGAGCACCGCATTGGTCGATCCTCCGGTGGACGCGACCGACGCAATCGCGTTGTCGAGCGCCGTCCGAGTCATGATGTCTCGGGGGCGAACGCCCTTCTGCACCAGCCCCATGACACGCTCGCCGGCGAGGCGCGCGACGTCGGCCTTCTTCGGATCGGTGGCCGGCACGCTGCCGCTGCCGAGCGACGCAATGCCCAAAAACTCGCTGACGATGGCCATCGTGTTGGCGGTGAACTGACCGCCGCAGGCGCCGGCGCCGGGACTGGCGACGCCCTCGAGCTCGTTCAGTTCCTCGTCGGTCATGTCGCCGGCGTTGTGAGCACCGATCGCCTCGAAGATGTCGAGGATGGTGACATCGCGGCCGTGCCAGTGGCCGGGGGCGATCGAGCCGCCGTAGAGCAGCACCGAGGGCACGTCGAGCCGGGCCAGAGCCATCGCGCAGCCGGGGATCGTCTTGTCGCAGGCGCAGAGGGCGACGATCGCGTCGAACTGGTACCCGCGCGCCATCAGCTCGATCGAGTCGGCGATCACCTCGCGGCTGATCAGCGAGGCCTTCATCCCCTGGGTGCCCATCGTCACCCCGTCGGAGACGGCGACGGTGTTGAACTCCATCGGCGTGCCGCCGGCGGCGCGGACGCCGTCTTTGACGTGCTCGGCGAGAGCGCGGAGGTGGAAGTTGCACGGCATCGCCTCGGTCCAGGTGTTGGCGATCCCGATCGTCGGCCGCTTCAGGGCGTCGTCGTCGAACCCGATGCCCTTCATGTAGGCGCGCGCGTGGGCGCGGTCGGGACCGTCGAAAACGGTCGCCGAGCGGGGACGGGGCAGGCTGGTCGTGGTGTTTCCGTTCGTGCTCATGGACAAGGAAATCTAGCCGGGGGCGCTACTCGGGGTTCGATTCGACCTCCCGCTGGTCGCCGCCGTCCCCCTCCTGGCCGGCCCGAGCGAGACCAAAGACGTCGACAGGGCCGGGTCCTTCACCGATTTCGCGCAAGCCGGCGCCAACCGCTTCGGAGGCGATACGCCGGGCAGCTTCGGCCGCCTGCAGCCGCGTCGCGCCCCGCGCCAGACAGGCCGCGAGCACCGAAGAGTGGGTGCAGCCCGAGCCATGCGCAGCGCCGTCGGGGTGGCGCTCACCGGGGATCTCGATCAGCTCCTCGCCGTCGAAATAGAGGTCGACGAGCCCGAGGCTGTGGCCGCCGGTGACGACGACCGCGTCCGGCCCGAGAGCCAGCACCGCCCGCGCAAGCTCCTCCTGCGTCGCTTCCTCCCCGAGTCCGGTAAGGGCCCGGGCCTCGGGGATGTTGGGCGTCACCACGGTGGCCATCGGCAGCAGCCGGACAACCAGCGTTTCGTGCGCATCCGGATCGAGCAAGGGCGCACCGCTCTCGGAAACCAACACTGGATCAACCACAACCGGCGGATCGTTCTCGATGACCAACGCCAGAGCCGCAACCACGCCCTCGATTGCTTCCGCTTTTCCAACCATCCCGACCTTCACCGCGTCCACGCCGATGTCACTGGCGACGGCAGCAATCTGGGCGATGATCATGTCCCCCGAGACGTACTCCACCGCCTCGACCCCGACGGTGTTCTGGGCCGTGATCGCGGTGATCGCCGTCATCCCATGCACTCCACAGCGGGCAAACGCCTTCAGGTCCGCCTGGATCCCCGCCCCGCCGCCGGAATCGGAGCCGGCGATCGAGAGCACCGCTGGTACGCGTCGATCGTTCACGCCGCCACCCTAGATTGCCGCCGCGGACGACGGCAGCGCCAGCAGGGTTCGGGTGTAGGTGCCGAGGTGCGAGCAGTTGACGTAGCCGAGCAGCTCGAGGCGGGCGAGGGCCGCGGCGGCGTCGGGGCCGGAGAGGTCGAGGGCGGTGGCGACCGCGTCGGGGGTGGTGGCGCCGGCGTCGACGGCGGTCAGGATCGCGAGCAGGTCGGGGTCGAGGGAGGGGCCGCGGCGCTCGAGGCGCTGGGCGCCGGCACCGAGCATCGCGTCGAGGACGTCCTGAGCGTCGCGGACGACGCAAGCACCGCCGGCGAGGAGATTGTTGGGCCCGGCGGAGGCGCGCGAGGTGACCGGACCGGGAACGGCGCCGAGGTCGCGGCCGAGATCCGCCGCCAGGTCAGCGGTGATCAGGGAGCCCGAGCGCGCCGCCGCCTCGACGACGACGGTCATGCCGGCCAACGCCGCCATGATCCGGTTGCGAGCCGGAAAGGTCCACTTCCAGGGCGTGGCGCCGGGCGGGAGCTCCGAGAGCACCAGCCCCTCTTCGGAGATCCGGCGCCAAAGCGAGCGGTGGGACTGCGGGTAGGCGACGTCGGGACCGCAGCCGAGCACCGCGATCGTGCGGCCGGCGTCGAGAGCGCCGCGATGGGAGCAGGCATCGATGCCGAAGGCGAGGCCACTGACGACCACCAGGCCGGCCGTCGCCAGCTCGCGTCCGAGCTCGCGCGCGACTTCGCGCCCGTATGAGGTCGCGCGCCGGGAGCCGACAATCGTCACTGCCGCGAACAGCTCCAGCCCCGCGAGCAAGCCCGGGTCGCCGCGACCGAGTAAGGCCCATGGCGCGTCGGCGGCGTCGCGCAGCGAGTCCGGGTAGAGGTCTCCGTGGCGACAGCAGGCCCAGCACCGGGCTGCGGTGAGCTCTTCGCGCAGTGTGCTCTCGGGGAGCGCCTCCACCCGGGCCAGCAGGTGTTTCGCAACGTTCGGCGCCGCCACTTCGACCAGCTCTTCGTTGGAAAGCCGGAGCAGCTCCGGCGAACGCGAACCGGGCGTGCCGGTCGCAACCCGCTCGATATAGGGGCCGAGCAAGGCCAGCAGCCAGGAACGCCGCAGGCAGTCGGGGCAGGCCTGCGGCTCAGGCACGGTCGCGCCTCCGCAGCTGCAGCGCCTGCGCCATCTCGGATTCGCCGATCGAGTCGGCACCGGAGAGGTCGGCGATCGTTTGCGCCAACCGCACGGCACGGTCGTGGGCACGGCCGCTGAGACGGTGGCGCGCATAGAGCTCGGCCAGCAGCGTCGCCGCGGCAGGGTCGAGCTCGCACTCGCGTGCCTCGGCTGGCGTCATCTCGGCGTTGCAGCGGCCATCTCCAAGTCGGCGCGCCTGGCGCTGCCTGGCGAGCACGACCCGCTCGCGCACCGCGGCAGAGGCCTCCCCCAGCCCGCCACCGATCTCATCCGCACTCGGCTGGCGCACGGCGGCGAGGATGTCGATCCGGTCGGCGAGGGCACCACTCAATCGGCCCTGGTAGCGCTGCACCGCGATCGGGGCGCAGCTGCAGTCGGGATCGGCCTCGCCGCGGCCGCAGGGACATGGATTGGCAGCGGCAACCAGCATGAAGCGGCATGGAAGGCGGCGCCGGCCACCCGCGCGGACGATCGCCACCTCGCCGGCCTCGAGCGGTCCCCGCAGCGCCTCCAGCGCGTCGCGGCGGAACTCGCAGAGCTCGTCCAGGAAGAGCACTCCGCGATGCGCAAGCGTCAGCTCGCCCGGCCGCGGCGGCGTGCCGCCGCCGACCAGGCCCGCGGGACTGATCGTGTGGTGGGGAGCGCGGAAGGGACGACCGCCTGGCGACCCGTCCAGACGGCCGCAGGCGCTGGCGATCCGCGCCACCTCAAGCGCCTCGACGGCAGCCAGCTCCGGCAGGATCGACGGTACCCGCGCTGCCGCCAGCGACTTGCCCGCCCCAGGCGGGCCGATCATCAGCAGGCTGTGACCGCCCGCAGCGGCGACCTCGAGCGCGTGGCGCAGGTGCGGCTGCCCCCGCAGGTCGGCGAGATCCGGGGCGTTGGCTGCGGGCCGGCCCTCCAGCGACAGAGGCTCCGGTCGCGCGGGTCGCCACTCCCCCGCTGCCAGCGCGGCCAGGCGACCGACCCCGTCCAGCGGGATCACCTCGATCCCCGTCGCCAGGGCCGCCTCGGACCCGTTCTCCGCCGGCACCACGATCGCCTCCGCCCCGCCCTCGCGGGCCGCCTCGGCGATCGCCAGCACGCCGTGGATCGGCCGGGTCGCTCCGTCCAACGCCAGCTCGCCGGCGAAGGCGAAATCCGCCAGCCGCTCCCACTCGAGCTGGCCCGAGGCGCTCAGCAACGCAACCGCGATCGCCAGGTCCAGCCCCGGCCCGGCCTTGCGCAGGCTCGCCGGCGCCAGGTTGACGACGATCCGCTGCAGCGGGAACTCGAAGCCGCAGTTGACCAACGCCGCCCGCACCCGCTCGCGCGCCTCCCTCACAGCCGCGTCGGGCAGGCCGACGATCGTGAAACCGGGCAGACCGCGGTGAACGTCGACCTCGACCCGGACCGGCCGAGCCGAGATGCCGTCGAGCGTGAAGGTGCGGGCGGTGGCGAGCACGACGGCGACGCTACGGAGCGAGGTTTGACGCGTCACGCGGGCTTCGTGCCTTCTTTGGGTCGGCTGTGGGGAGAGTTCCGCGCAGTCGCGACCTTGAGCGGCGGATGACCCAGGCTCGCCTGTACACCGGCCGTGTCGCCGAGGACCTCGTCGCCCACCGCCTCACCGCGGCCGGCTGGCGCATCCTCGAGCGCAACGCCCGCACCCGTTACGGCGAGCTCGACCTGATCGGCCTCGACGGGAGAAGCCTCGTCTTCATCGAGGTCAAGGCCGGCCGCGAGGGCAGCACCCACGGCCCGGAGCGTCCGATCCTCGCAATCGGCCCCCGCAAGCAGCTCCAGGTCCGGCGCCTCGCCGCCGCCTGGATGGCGGAACGCCGCAACCTGCCTCGCTACGACCAGATCCGCTTCGACGCCGTCGGCGTCACCCTCGACCGCGCCGGCCGCGCCGTCGACGTCGAGCACATCGAGAACGCCTTCTGAGACGTGGCAGAGTTTTCCCTCGCTATGCGCGGGAAATCTCAACCACGCCGGCCCTCGACAGCCATCGTCGCCTGGCGGACCGCCCACGCCGTCGTCGCGCTCGGCTTCCTCGCCGCGATTGCCGAGGTCTGGCGAGCAGCGCTGAGCGGACGCGACAGTCGCTTTCTGCGACCGGCCGTCGCGGCGCTCCTCGCCGAGGGCGTCGTCGTCGGCGCCAACGGCGGCGACTGCCCGCTCGGACCGCTCGGCGACCGGATCGGCGACGAGGTACCGCTGTTCGAGCTGGTCCTCCCTCCCCGCGCCGCCAAAGCAGCGGTGCCGGTGCTCGGGGCGGTCGCGGCAACCGGGGCGCTGATCGCCGCCGCCCGCGGCGCCCTGCGTCCCTAGACGAAGCCGAGCTGCGTATACGCAACGCTTTGGAACGAGCGCCGATGCAAAGGCGAGATGCCGAGCTTGTCGATCGCGGCGCGGTGCTCGGGGGTCGAGTAACCGACGTGCTCCTCGAAGCCCCAGCCCGGGTGCTCCAGCGCCGCTTCGTGCATGTAGCGGTCACGGGTGACCTTGGCGACGACCGAGGCGGCGGCGATCGCGGCGCTGGTCGCGTCGCCGCCGATCACGCGGCGGTGCGGCACCGCGCAGCACGGCAGCGCGAAGCCGTCGACGAGACTGATCGCCTGATCTCCCGGCGCCAGCCGTTCCAGCGCACACGAAAGCGCTTCGATGTTGGTGTTGTGGAGGCCGCGCCGGTCGATCCCGGCGGCGGAACGAACGACGACGCAAACCCGGTCCGCCGCCCGCAGCACGCTCGGGAACATCTCCAGGCGCCGTTCCTCGGTCATCTGCTTGGAGTCGTGCAGGCCGCCGAGAGCGCGCCGGTCCGCGTGCGACAGCGACTCGTAGTCGATCAGGACCGCGGCGGCGACCAGCGGCCCCGCCAGGCAGCCGCGGCCGGCCTCGTCGGCTCCGGCGACGAAGCGGCTCTGCAAGCCGCGGTCGAAGGCGAACAGGCGGCGGCTGCGAGCGAGCCGGCGCCGGTGGGTGATCCCCGGTTTGGGACCCTTAGAGGAAGCCGATTCGGTCTGGTGGCCAGTAGGTGGCAAAGGCCTCGCCGATGATCCAGTCTTCTGGGACGGGGCCCCAGAAGCGGCTGTCGTCGCTGGCTCCACGGTTGTCGCCCATCATGAAGTAATGACCGGGCGGGATCTTGATCGTCGTCGGCATGTTGCAGGAATAGCCGCCGCCGCAGGGGTTGGTGTAGGGCTCATCGGTCTTCTCGACGCCGTTGACGACCGGGTGCCCTTCTTTGACGGAGAGCGTGTCCCCCGGCCCGGCGACGATCCGCTTGATGAAGTTCTGGCTCGACTCGGCCGCGGTGGGTTTCGGGCACGGTTCGTTGTTTTGGCGATGGACGCCGCATTCGGGACCGTTGCCGTCGGCCCCCGCGGGCGGGTGGAAGACGACGATGTCGCCGATCTTCGGGTCCTTGAAGTCGTAGATGAAGCGGTTGACGAGGACTCGCTGGCCGACGTCGAGAGTCGGCTCCATCGATTCAGAGGGGATCTGGTACGGCTTGATCAGCCAGGCCTGAATCGCCAGCGCCAGCCCGAGCGCGAGCGCGACGATGACGACCAACTCGATCAGCCCGCCGCCTTTGCCCTTCGGCTTCGGGATTCGGAGGTTCAGGTCGCCGAGTCCTCGTCGGAGTCACCGGACTCGGCCGGTTTCTCTTCCTCGGCATTCTCCGACGCTGCGTCGACCTCGGTCTCCCCCTCCTCGGCCGCCGCGTCGGCCTCCGCCCCTGCATCACCCTCAGCCTCCGGCTCGGCCGTCTCGGCCTCAGCCTCCGGCTGCTCCTCGGCCGCGGTCTCCTCCGCAGCCGGCTGCTCCTCGGCGGGCTCCTCCGCCTCGGGCTCAGAAGTTTCCTCACTCGCCTCGGCGACCGCATCCTCCGTCGCCTCCGCCTCGACCTCCTCGGGGGTCTCGACCGGGACGACCTCCTCCTGGCCGACGCCCTCGGCGTCGACCGCCTCGACCGGGGTCGAGACCATGTCCTCGTCGATCCCCCAGCGCCGCTCAGCGACGCGGGCGGCCTTGCCGATCCGGCCGCGCAGGTAGTAGAGCTTGGCCCGGCGCACGTCACCGCGCGCCGCCACCTCGAGTTTCTCGATCTTCGGCGAGTGCAGCGGGAACGTCCGCTCGACGCCGACCCCGAACGACTGCTTGCGGACCGTGAAGGTCTCGCGCGCGCCCGAGCCCTGACGCCGCAGGACGACGCCCTCGAAGACCTGGGTCCGTTTGCGCGTGCCCTCGATCACCTGGAAGTGAACGCGCACGCGATCGCCCGGGCTGAAGGAAGGCAGGCCTTTCCTCAGCTGGTCGCGCTCGATGCTGTCGATTACGGAGCTCATCTCAATCTCTGGCGAGAAAAAACCGCCGGACCCGGGGATCGGGAACCGCGCGGTCGCGGAATGGTAGCCCAAGCCGGCCTCGCGGCGATTTGCAGGCAGCGAACGCCCCGCCTCGACGTTCGTCCGCAAGGTTGAACGCGAGCCCTAAACGCCGCGTAAGCCGCCGCGAAGCGTTTCCGGAAATTTCTCGATCCAAGGGGGCAGTCCTGCGGCAAATCGGCAAGCGGCTCACGTACGCGAACGCGATGTCGTCCCTCGCGGTATTCCTCGCCCTCGGCGGCGCCACCGCCTTCGCGGCCAGCCATCTGGGCCGGAACAGCGTTGGCACCAAGCAGCTGCAGAAGAACGCCGTGACCGCGGCGGAACTGAAGAAGCGGGCCGTGACCAGCTCCAAGCTGGCCCTTGACTCGGTCACCGGCCAAGCGTCAAATCCGGCTCCCTGACCGGTGCCGACATCAACGTCGCCGGTCGCAAAGCTGACTAGCTCGAGCCCGCACGGTGCTCGGCCGCGCGCTCGCGGCTGCGCTCCAGGCGCCACTGCCGCACCTTCTCGTGGTCACCGGAGAGCAGGACCTCCGGCACCTCCCAGCCCCGGTAGCTGGCGGGGCGGGTGTAGTGCGGGTACTCGGGCATGCCCTCGAGCACCTGGCTGTAGGACTCCTCGGCGGCCGAGTCCTCGTGCCCGAGGGCGCCCGGCAGCTTGCGCATGAGGACGTCGGCGACGACCATCGCCGGCAGCTCGCCGCCGGCGAGGACGTAGCGGCCGATCGAGAGCTCGTCGTCGGCGAGGTGCTGGTGGATGCGGTCGTCGAAGCCCTCGTAGCGGCCGCAGAGCAGCGCCACGTGGGGCTCGGCGACCAGCTCATCGGCGATCGGGTCGTCAAGCAGCGGCCCGGTCGGTGAGAGCAGGACGATCCGCGGCCGCGGTCCGTCCCCGTAAGCGGCCCGCAGGGCGGCGTCGACGACGTCGACGCGCAGGACCATCCCGGCGCCGCCGCCGTAGGGCGAGTCGTCGACCTGGCCGGCGCCCAGCGGCGTCGTCGCCCGGTAGTCGATCAGCCGCAGCTCGTTGCCTTCGCGCAGCGCGTTCTGGACCGAGCGCTGGCCTCCGAACCAGTCGAACGCTTCCGGGAAGAGGGTGAAGATGTCGAGTTTCAATCGAGGATGTCGACGATAACTCGTCGATCGATCCTGACCGCCGCGGCCTTGGCGATCGTCCGGATCGCGTTCGCGACCCGGCCGCCTTTGCCGATCACCCGCCCGAGGTCGCCGTCGGCGACGGTGATCTCGTAGACGAGGTCGCCGTCCTCTTCGAGCTCCTCGATCACGACAGCCTCGGGCTCCTCGACCAGAGCCTTGACCAGAAATTCGAGCAGCTCCGTCACGAGCGCGGTCCCTAGCTGCCCGAGGCGGCGATGCCCTTGGTGCGCAGCAGCCCGGCCACGGTCTCGGAGGGCTGGGCGCCGTGCTCGAGCCAGTGGCGAGCGCGCTCCTCGTCGATCACGATCGTCGAGGGCTCGGTCTGCGGGTTGTACTGGCCGATCGTCTCGATCGTGCGCCCGTCGCGCGGCGAGCGTTTGTCGGCGACGACGATGCGCCAGATCGGGTTCTTCTTCGAACCCACCCGTCTAAGTCTGATTCGGACAGCCATGAGCCGCAGGAGGTTACAGAAAACGCCCGCTCAGGCGCTACCGGCGCCTGATCTTCGGCCTCTGAGCGGTCTGGCCGCTCAGTTTCGCCATCTGCTCGGGGCTCGGCATCTTCCCGTTCACCATCGATTTCATCAGCACCCGCATCTGGTCGAACTGCTTGACCAGCTGGTTGACGTGCTGGACCCGGGTGCCGGAGCCGTTGGCGATCCGTTTGCGCCGGGAGCCGTTGATCAGGTGCGGGTCGGCGCGCTCGGCCGGGGTCATCGAGAGGATGATCGCCTCGGTGCGATCGAGCTCGCGCTCGTCGATGTCGGCGTCCTTCAGCTGCTTCATCGCCCCCATCCCGGGCAGCATCCCGATGATCCCGCTGAGCGGCCCCATTTTGCGGACCTGTTTCATCTGCTGGAGGAAGTCCTCGAGCGTGAACTGGTCCTTCCGCATCTTCTCCTGCAGGTCGGCGGCCTGCTTCTCGTCGACCTGCTGCTCGGCTTTCTCGATCAAGCTGAGGACGTCGCCCATGCCGAGGATCCGGGACGCCATCCGGTCCGGGTGGAACTTGTCGAAGTCCTCGATTTTCTCCCCGGTCGAGGCGAACAGGATCGGCTTGCCGGTGACCGCCTTGACCGAGAGCGCAGCGCCGCCGCGGGCGTCGCCGTCGAGCTTGGTCATGACGACGCCGTCGAACTCGGCCGCCTCGGCGAACGATTCGGCGACGCCGACCGCGTCCTGGCCGGTCATCGCGTCGACGACGAGGAGGACGTCGTGCGGGCGCGTCTTCTTGCGGATCCGCGTCAGCTCGTCCATCAGGTCCTGGTCGATGTGGAGGCGGCCGGCGGTGTCGACGATCAGCACGTCGCGGCGCTCGGTCTGCGCCTGCTCGAGCGCCCAGGTCGCGATGTCGACCGGGTCAGCGTCGGTCCCTTTCTCGTAGACGTGGGCGCCGGCGCGACCGCCCATCGTCACCAGCTGCTCGACCGCCGCCGGCCGGTAGACGTCGCAGGCAGCGAGGGCGACGTCCTTGTTCTGTTTGAGGAAGAACTGCGCGAGCTTGGCGCAGGCGGTCGTCTTGCCCGAGCCCTGCAGGCCGGCCACCAGGATCACGGTCGGGCCGCTGGAGGCCATCGCCAGCTCGCTGCCCGTCCCCCCCATCAGCGCCGCCAGCTCCTCGTTGACGATCTTCACGACCTGCTGGCCGGGGTCGAGGCTGTCGAGCACCTCGGAGCCGAGGCAGCGCTCCTTCAGCGTCTTCGTGAACGATTTGACGACTTTGAAGTTGACGTCCGCCTCGAGCAGGGCGAGGCGGATCTCGCGCATCGCCGCGTCGACGTCGGACTCGCTCAGCTTGCCGCGCGAGCGGACGTCGGAGAGCGTCGATTGCAGTCGGTCTGAGAGCTGGTCGAACACCGAGAACGCCCAGCTTAGAGGGGCACGCGACTCCCTACTCGGCCAGCAGGGCGTTGGCGTAGTCGCCGGGATCGAAGGGGCGCAGGTCCTCGAGCGTCTCGCCGACCCCGATCAGCTTCACCGGAATCTCCAGTTCGGAGGCGATCGCAAGCGCGATCCCGCCCTTGGCGGTGCCGTCGAGCTTGGTCAGGACGACCCCGTCGAGCTCGACCGCGTCGGAGAAGACTTTGGCTTGGCGTAGCCCGTTCTGGCCGGTGGTGGCGTCGATCGAGATCAGCGTCTCGTGCGGCGCCTCGGGGATCTGCTTGGCGATCACCCGTTTCACCTTCGCCAGCTCGTCCATCAGGTTGCCCTGGGTGTGGAGGCGGCCGGCGGTGTCGACGATGACGACGTCGGCGCCGCGGGCGCGGGCGGCGGAGATCGCGTCGTAGGCGACGGCGCCGGGGTCGGCCCCTTCCTGGCCGCGGATCAGCTCGGCGCCAGCGCGGTCGGCCCACTCGGCGAGCTGCTCGGCGGCGGCGGCGCGGTAGGTGTCGGCGGCGGCGAGGATGACCGAGAGGCCCATCTCCTTGCTCAGGTGCCAGGCGATCTTGCCGATCGTCGTCGTCTTGCCGGTGCCGTTGACGCCAACCATCATCAGCACCGCCGGTTCGCCGCTGAGGTCGATCGGCGCCCGCCCGGTCGAGGCAACCTCGGTGAGGATCTCGATCAGGCGCTCGCGCACAAGGGCGCCGTCGGCGGGGACGGCGCCGGAGTCGACCTCGTGCTCGAGCCGTTCGACCACCGCCGCCGTCGTCGGGGCGCCGGCGTCGGCGAGGATCAGCGCCTCCTCCAGCCGCTCCCAGGTCTCCTCGTCGATGCGGTCGAAGAAGCTGGCCGAGATCTCCTCTGCGAGCGCCTGGCGGCTTTTCGAGAGGCTCTCGCGCAGGCGACGGAAGACGCCGCGGCGCTGCTCGGGCTCGGGCTCAGCCGCGGCCGAGGCGTTCGCGCTCGCGCGCGAACCGAGGTCGATCATCTCCTGCCAGCTCGTCGCCATCGCCGCGGGAGGCTATCGGCGCGACCCCGGCGGCGGACCGCAGCTCCTCGAGCGCCGCCTCGAGATGGCCGGCGAGCCGCTCCGCGTCGGGCAGCGCCTCGGGGTCGGAGAGGATCCCGAACCCGACCTGGCCGTTGTAGCTGAGGATCGCGATCGCCAGCGCGTGGCGGCGGGCGAGGAAACCGACCGGGTAGATCTGGGTCAGCTCGCGGCCGAGCGCGTAGATCGGAAACTGCGGTCCGGGGAAGTTCGTGACGAGCAGGTTGAAGAGGCGGGTCGAGAAGTTGATCGCCGCCGTCGGCGCCAGCAGCACGGGCGGCGCGAAGTCCCGGAACCAGTCGTTGAGGCCCCAGATCGCTTCCGCCCCGAGCGGCTGCTTGGAGGCCTTGAGCGCGTCCATCGCCGCCGAGACGGTGCGCAGGCGCTCGACCGGGTCGGCGACCCCGACCGGCAGCGGCCCCCGCATCGCGGTCAGTTTGTTGCCGAGCTCACCGTGCTCGTTTTCGGTCCGGATCGAGACCGGAACGAGCGCCTTCAGCTCGACGCCGTCGACCTCGACCTCGCGCTCCAGCAGCCAGCGCCGCACGGCGCCCGCGGTGACCGCGAGTGAGACGTCGTTGACGGTGCCGCCGACCGCGTTCTTGATTCGCTTGAACTCGCCGAGTTCGAAGTTCGCCCAGCAGAAGCCGCGACCGGGCCCGGGGCCGGTGTTGAAGGGAACCTTCGGCGCCGGGCGGGCCAGGTTCCAGGTCACCTCCCAGAGGCCGGCGAGGCCGTCGCCGGCGCGGCGGCGCGCCAGCGCCGGTTGCCGCAGCGCCCGCCGGCACCAGCGCAAAAGCCGGGCGACGGTGCCGAGCACGCCGGAGCCGGCCCGCCAGGTGAGGGCGGCGCGGCCGGGGGTGCGGTTGGGGGCCCAGGGCTCTTCTTCTCCGGCCGGCTGGGCCTGAGGGTCGACGTCGAAGAGCAGCATCCCGATGTCGACGGCCGAGATCCCGTCGGCCATCGCGTGGTGGGTCTTGTAGACGACGGCGAAGCGGTCGTCGGCGAAGCCCTCGACCAGGATCAGCTCCCAGAGCGGCTTAGCGCGGTCGAGCGGCGGCGCCAGCAGCTCGCCGACCAGCTGCTGGAACTGGCGCTCACCGCCGGGCGCCGGCAGCGAAGCGCGGCTGACGTGGCGGTGGACGTCGAACTGCGGGTGGTCGACCCAGAACGGGGTGCCGAAGCCGAGCGGCGGGTAGAGCAGGCGCTGGCGCAGGCGCGGCAGCTGATGGACGCGACCGCGAATCTGGGCGAGGAACTCGTCCTCCGCCGGCGGCGCGCCCTCGAACATCAGGACGGCGCCGATGGCCATATGCGCGTTCGCTTTCTCATTGGCCAGGAATGACGTGTCGAACGACGTCAGCCTGTCCATGTGGCGCTGCGGCATCCCTTCCCCTCCTTGAAGAGAGGGTACTCCTCGGCGCTCGACGGTTTTAGAGCGGTCGGTTAAGACGCGTGGATCGTCGGACAGCCCCGATTTCAAGGTTCTGCCCTGATGTCGGCAGGCGCTGCGCGCACGATCATGGGAGAGCGTTCGGGGCGCCTGCGTGCGCCCAGCCAAGACCTACCGAAAGGAGCGGGCGCTGACCGGCAACTGGAACGGCAAGACCACTCAGGAGCTGCAACTCACCGACGTGCCGTGGAAGACCGGGATCACGTTCAGCGTCCTCAACGGCCGCATCGTCACCGTCGTCGCCGAAGTGCGGCTGGAATGCGGCGAGGTCGAAATCCTCGACGCCAAAGCCTTCAAGTCCTACCCGATCGGCAGGGGACCGCAGGTGAGCCCGAAAGGCAACTTCGGCTTCACGCTCGAAGGCGTCCACATCAAAGGCCACCTCGGCAGCGGCGCCGGCTCCGGTCAGATCTCCGGCCACAGGTCCGGCTGCCACGGCAAGGGCGAATGGCAGATCAAGCGGGTCGATCCCTAGGGCACATCTCGACGCGTTCGAGCTCAGGCGACGGCGGAAAGGGTGCCGCCGCCGGGCTCCTCGTCGTCGCCCGCCTCGGCCTCCTCGTCGCGCGGCAGGCGGCGGGAGACGACCTTGGTGACGCCGTCGCCGCCCATGCTGACCCCATAGAGGACGTCGGCGGCGTCCATCGTCCGTTTCTGGTGGGTGACGATCACGAACTGGGCGCGGTCGGAGAAGCGCCGGATCAGCTGCAGGAAGCGGTCGATGTTGGCGTCATCGAGGGCGGCCTCGACCTCGTCGAGGATGTAGAACGGGCAGGGCCGGGCGAGGAAGACGGCGAAGACGAAGGCCAGCGCCACCAGCGACTTCTCGCCGCCTGACATCAGCGACAGTTTGCGCGTCGACTTGCCGGCCGGGGTGACCTCGATCTCGACCCCGAGCTCATCCCGCTCTTCTTCGTCCTCCTCGGGCTCGGGCTCGGCGTCCTCGCTCGGTACCTCCTGCTCGCCGGCCGGCCGCTCGTCGTCGCGGACGGGGCGCAGGCTGACCCGGCGCAGACGCCCACGACCACCCGGGAAGAGGTGTTCGACCATCTCCTCGAAGTATTTGGCGGTCGCCTCGAAGGTCTCCTCGAAGGCGCGCTCGATCTCCTCGTCGATGTCGCGGATCAGCGACTCCAGCTCGCGCATCGCCCGCTCCGTGTCCTCGCGCTGCGTCTGCAGCGCCTCGACGTGCTCGCGCGCCTCGTCGTACTCGCGCTCGGCCAGCGGGTTGACGGGACCGATCTGCGAGCGGCGGCGGTCGAGGCGTTCGAGCCGGCGGTCGATCTCGGCTCGCTCCTCGTCCGTCAGCACCTCCTCGGCAACGGGGATCTCCTCCCCCAGCTTCTCGGCGATCGCCGCCAGCTCGCGCTCGGCCTCGGCCCGGCGGTCGCCGAGGTGCGCCGCCTCGACCTCGGCTTTGGTCAGCTCGTCGGCGGCGGCGCTCATCTGCGACTGCAGCTCGAACTCCTGCTGCGAGCAGGTCCGCAGTTCCTCGGCGATCTCGTCGCCGTCGTCCTCACCGCCGATCACCTTGCCCTCGGTGCGCTCGACCCGGGCCCGGATCGCGGCGCCGACCGCTTCGACCGCGGCCAAAGCGGCGCGAACGTCGTCGAGCAGTTGCTCGCCGGCGGCGACCCGCTGGCGCAGCGCCTCGCGGTGGCGCTCGCCGACCAGGCCCTCGGCGCGGCGGGCGTGGCGGGCGGCGCGGTCGGCACCGGCCTGGATCTCGCCCAGCGCCGCCTCCCGCACCGACTCGCCGGCGCCGTCGTCGCGGGCGACCGCGAGCCCGTCGCCTGCGGTGCGCAGACCGGCGTCGACCTCGGCCAGCTCCTCCTCGAGTTTGCGGGCGCGCTCGGCGGGGGTGCCGCCGGTGCCGACGTCGAGGGTCAGCGGCCCGAGCTCGGCGCGGATCTTCTCCAGGCCCGCCTCGATCTCGGCCGCCCGCCCGGTGAGGGCTGCGACGCGGACCGCGATCCGCTCCTGCTCGCCGCGCAGCTTGGTCAGGAGGCCCCAGGCCTGAGTGCGCTCGCGGTCGCGGGCGGCGAAGCGCTCCTCGGCCTCGCGCCGGCGTTTGCCGACCTCGGTCAGCTGTCCCTCGAGCTTGGTCCGCGTCGCCCGCGCCTTCTCCGCGACCTTCGCAGCTGCCGCAGCGCGATCGGCGCCGAAGCGCAGCTCCTCGGAGACGATCCGCCCGCGCAGACCGAGCTCCTCGCGCTCGATCCGGGCGCCGAGCTCGGCCGCTTCGGCCTGGCGCTTCAGCGGCCGCAGCCGGCCGCGCGCCTCACGCTCGACATCGAGGGCGCGGTCGAGGTTGTCGCGGGCGGCACGCAGCTTCAGTTCGGCCCGGCGACGGCGCTTGCGGTGCTTGCCGAGCCCTGCCGCCTCCTCGACCAGGAGCCGGCGCTCGCGCGGCTTCGAGTGGACGATCGTCTCGACCCGTCCCTGGCTGATCACCGAGTGCATCTCGCGACCGAGGTTGGTGTCGGAGAGGACGTCGGTGACGTCGGCGAGGCGGCAGCGGGCGCCGTTCAGCCGGTAGCCGCTGTCGCCGGAGCGGTCGAGGCGGCGCTCGACGGCGATCTCGGAAAACTCGGTCGCGGCCCGCCCGTCGGAGTTGTCGATCACGACCTCGACCTCGGCCGAGCGGCGCTGCCCGACGCCTTTGCCGCCGGCGGAGATCACGTCCTGCATCGAAGCGCCGCGGATCGCGCCCGGGCTCTGCTCGCCGAGCGCCCAGAGGACGGCATCGGTGATGTTGCTCTTGCCGGAGCCGTTGGGGCCGACGATCACGCTGACGCCAGGGGAGAACTCGAGCGAGACCCGCTCCGGGAACGACTTGAACCCCTTCATCGTGATCGACTTCAGGTACATCTACGACCTCTCGCTCCGTGCTTCACCAGCGACACAGCCTCGCGCCTGGTTCGGACGGGACGCCGCTCCCGCAAACACCCAAATTGGGAGTCGACGCCTAGCCGTCCAGCGCCGCCAACGCCTGCTCCGCGGCAACCTGCTCGGCTGCCTTCTTGCTGCGCCCCTCGCCCGACCCGATCCGCTCGGAATCGACGATCGCCGCCACCTCGAAAGTTCGCCGGTGCGGGGGCCCCGTGGCCGCAATCACCTCGTAGCTTACGCGCGCTCCACGCCGCGCCAAAAGCTCCTGCAAAGCGGACTTGAAGTCGATCCGGGTTTCCGAGGCAAGCTGGATCCGCGGCTCGAAGGCGGCGGCGACCGCGGCAGCGGTGCGCTCGAAGCCGAAGGCCAGGTAACAGGCCCCGATCAGCGCCTCGGTCGCCTCCGGCAACGGGCGCTCGCCGTCGAGCAGAACCTCGGCCGGAATCGCCGCGGTGACGTCGTCGGGCTCGTTCGCCCTCAGCATCTCCGCCACGCCCAGATCTGTACCGACAGCGGCACAGGAGACGCCGCTGACCACCTGGTTGTGGACCTTGGTCAGGCCGCCGGAATCGACCTTGTCGAAGCGCGCGAACAGCTCGCTGGCGACGGCGAGGCCGAGGACGCTGTCGCCGAGGAAGGCGAGGCGCTCGAAGGAATCGACTCGCCGCTCGGTCCAGGAGGAGTGTGTGAGGGCTTGGCGCCGCAGCTCCTCCGGCAGCTCCTCGATCAGCGCCGCAAGAGCTGCCTCAGGCCGGGGCATGCTCGAGCACGAAGCCGACCGCGTCGCCGACGGTGACGATCCGCGAGGCCTGCTCCTCGGAGACGGCGACGCCGTAGCGGTCCTCGAGCTCCATCACCAGCTCGTAGAGATCGAGCGAGTCGGCGTCGAGGTCCTCCTTGAACCGCGTCTGCTCAGTGATTCGGCCGATGTCCACTTCGAGCTCCTCGGCGAGGTGCTCGCGGACGAGGGTGAGAACGTCGTCGTGAGTCATTGACCCACTTCCTATCACGCGCCCTCGTCGCTGGCCAAGGCACTGCGAACCGCACCGCCCTCGCTGAGCAGGGCCGCGGTGCGGCCGACCGCGTCGACCTCGGCGCAGCGGGCGGCGAGGCGCACGGCGTTGGCGATCCCCTCGGCGCCGGCGCTGCCGTGGCCGACGACGGCGATCCCGCGCAAGCCGAGCAGGATCGCGCCGCCCGTCGTGTCGGGGTGCAGCTCGCGGCGCAGGCCGCCGAGTGCGGGTTTCAGCAGCAGGCCGCCGAGCGAGGCCAGCGGGTTGGAGCGGGCGGCATCGCCGACCGCGCCGGCGACCGCCTTCGCCGTCCCCTCCAGCAGCTTCAGCGAGACGTTGCCGGTGAAGCCGTCGGTGACGACGACGTCGACTTTGGCCGCCGGCAGATCGCGGCCCTCGACGTTGCCGGCGAAGTCGATGCCGCTCGCCTGGCTGAGGATGCGGTGGGCCTCGACCACCTCCTCGCGTCCCTTGCCGGCCTCCTCGCCGACCGTGAGCAGACCGACGCTCGGCTCGCGGACGTCGAGCACGGCGGCGCTGAAGGCGGCGCCGAGGAAGGCGAACTGAACCAGATGCTGGGCACGGACCTCGACGTTGGCGCCGACGTCGAGGAAGAGGACCGCTTTGCCCGGCACCGGCAGCTGCACCGCGAGCGCCGGTCGCTGCACGCCCTTGAGCCGGCGCAGGCCGAAGGTCGCGGCCGCCATCGTCGCCCCGGTCGAGCCGGGGCTGACCAGCGCCGCGGCCCGTCCCTCGGCGACCTCGCGGGCGGCGCGCACGATCGAGGCTTCCTTTTTCGAGCGCACGGCGGCGACTGGGTCCTCGTCGTTGCCGATGTGGTCGCTGGTCTGGACGACCTCGACCCCCTCGACTCCCCCCAGGCCGAGCGCGCGCTCGGGCCCGAAGACGCGGACGCCGATGCCGTCGGCGGCAGCGAGGCGAGCGCCCTCGGCGAGCACGTCGAATCCCTGCTCGGCCCCGAAGCCGTCGAGGGCCACGGTGACGCCGCGCGGGGGCGCCACGGCTACTCGGAGTCGGAGGCGGCGCCGGCGCTCGGGTCGACCACTTTGTGGACGACGACCTCGCGGCCGTTGTAGGTGCCGCAGGTCGGGCAGACCCGGTGCGGCAGCCGCGGGCTGTGGCAGCGCGGGCAGCTGTTGAGGCGTGCCTTGCCGGCTTTATGGTTGGCGCGCCGCTTGTCGCGGCGAGCGCTGGAAGTTCTCTTCTTCGGTACGGCCATCGGACGCGAGATGGTAGCCGGTTCCGGCCGCCGTTACTCCCCTGCGCCCGAGCTGGTGATCTCAGGCCGCTCGTAGACGGCGCTGACGACAGCCAGGTCGTCGCCCTCCCAGACCACCTTGCCGCCGCTCCACTCGGCCAGGTCGGCGGCCGTCTCCGGGTAGTCGTAGCCCGGGTCGAGCGGGGCGATCTGGACATCCGCCTGGACGACGTCGCCGATCACCAGCGCTTTCGAGTGCTCGCGCACGCGGCGGAACAGGTTCTGCTTCTGCTCGGTGGTCAGGTGGTGGATCGAGAGGACGCCGATCACCAGGTCCCAGGGACCGTCCGGCAGCGGGTCCTCGATCCGCGCCAGCTGCACGTCGTCGTACGCCTCCCGCGCCCGGAAGACCATGTCGGGACTGGAATCGAGGCCGATCACCCACGAGTCCGGGTAGGCGTCGATCAGGCGGCGGGTCGTCTCCCCCGTCCCCATCCCCAGCTCCAGCACGCGCTCGGGCGCGAAGGGGATCGCCTTGATCGCCTCCTCCTGCAGCTCGTCGTAGCGAGGGATCTCCTCGTGGATCAGCTTCAGGTAGTTGTCGGGTTTCCAGTGGAATTGGGCCATCTCGTAATCTCGGACAATGCCAGAAGCGGCCACTGTCATCGACCTCTCAACGCTCGGCCTCTCCTTCGGCGAGGGCAAGCGCGTCGAGCTGCCGGTCAGGCTGCAGCCGTTCGAGCTCGCCGGCCAGACCTATCTCGCCGATCCGGCGGCGCCGACCGTGCGGCTCGAGGTTTCGCGCCCGAGCGGCGGCTTCGCCTTCCACCTCACCTTCCCGGTCCACCTAGCAGGGCCCTGCATGCGCTGTCTGGAGCCGGCCGCGCTCGACCTCGATGTCGCGGCGCGCGAGGTCGACCAGAGCAGCAGCGAGGACCCCGAGCTGCACAGCCCCTACGTCGCCGACGACGAGCTCGACATCGGCCGTTGGGCGCACGACTCGACCATCCTCGCCCTCCCCACCCAGCTGCTCTGCCGTCCCGAGTGCCTCGGCCTCTGCCCGACCTGCGGCGAGTCGCTCAACGGCGCCGACCCGGCCGACCACGAACACGGCGGCGGCAAGGACCCGCGCTGGGCGGCCCTCGACAACCTCGAGCTGGAGTAGCTCGTCGAGTGTTGAGTTAGCCTGGCCATAGGCCGGTCAAGTCAACACTCGACGCCCGATGCTGGCTGTGACCGGAAAGAGGCATCGACCCTTGCAGGCCCTCCGCGGGCCGGGAGGGTGCATGTCCTCTCGGGACACTCAGCGCGATCGCCTGACCACAACCTCGGACAGGAGCTACGAGTCCAGCGGAGTCGCGTCTGGAGAGGGCATGCACCCTCCCGTCACGCCCCGCTAGGGCTGCTCGTCGAGCTCGGCGACGGGTTCGTCGTCGCGACCGGCGAGGCGGTCGCGGCCGCGCTGAACGGCGGCGAGGAACTTCTGCAGGTTGACTTCGAGGGTGTTGAGGATCTCGTCGGCGTAGTCCTCGGCGCCGAGGCGGATTTCGCGCTCGCGGGTGCGGGCGTCCTCGACGATCTCGTCGGCGGCGCGCTCGGCCTGCTTGGTGACCTCCTCGTCGGAGATCAGGCGG
>DASSLT010000065.1:0-8668 GCA_035689305.1 Solirubrobacterales bacterium
GGCCGTGGGGCGACGCCGTCGTCACCGGCTACGGCGAGATCGACGGCCGCACCGTCTTCGTCTTCAGCCAGGACTTCACCGTGTTCGGCGGATCGCTCGGCGAGGTCATGGCCGAGAAGATGGTCAAGGTCATGGACATGGCCGCCAAGGTCGGAGCGCCGGTCATCGGCCTCAACGACTCCGGCGGCGCCCGCATCCAGGAGGGCGTCGTTTCCCTCGGCGGCTACGGCGACGTCTTCGTCCGCAACGTCCAGTGCTCGGGCGTGATCCCGCAGATCAGCGTGATCATGGGCCCCTGCGCCGGCGGCGCCGTCTACTCGCCGGCGATGACCGACTTCATCTTCATGGTCAAAGAGACCTCGCACATGTTCATCACCGGCCCGGAAGTGATCAAAACCGTGACCGGCGAGGAAGTCGAGTTCGAGGAGCTGGGCGGGGCTATGAGCCACAACTCGAAGTCGGGCGTCGCCCACTTCGCCTCCGAGGACGAGGAGAGCTGTCTCGAGGACTGTCGCTACCTGCTCGGCTTCCTGCCCTCGAACAACCTCGAGGCGCCGCCGCGGTTCGAGCCGAGCGACGACCCCGAGCGCGAAGACGAGGAGCTCGACACGGTCGTCCCCGACGATCCCTCCAAGCCCTACGACATGCGCAACGTGATCTCCCTCGTCGTCGACGACGAAGAGTTCTTCGAGGTCCACGAACACTTCGCGAAAAACATCGTCTGCGGTTTTGCCCGGCTCGACGGCTATCCGGTCGGCGTCGTCGGCAACCAGCCCGCCTTCCTCGCCGGGGTGCTCGACATCGAGGCTTCCGAGAAGGCGGCCCGCTTCGTCCGCACCTGCGATTGCTACAACGTCCCGATCCTGACCTTCACCGACGTGCCCGGCTTCCTGCCCGGTACCGATCAGGAGTGGAACGGGATCATCCGCCACGGTGCCAAGCTGCTCTACGCCTTCACCGAGGCCACCGTGCCGAAGCTGACCGTCGTCACCCGCAAGGCCTACGGCGGCGCCTACGACGTCATGAACTCCAAGCACATGCTGGCCGACTACAACGTCGCCTGGCCGACGGCGGAGGTCGCGGTGATGGGTCCCGAGGGCGCCGTCAACATCATCTACCGCAAAGACATCGCCAACTCGCCGACCCCCGACGAGCGCCGCCAGAAACTGATCGACGACTACAAAGCCCACTTCGCCAACCCCTACTCGGCGGCGGAGCGCGGCTACATCGACGACGTGATCGAGCCCCGCCAGACCCGGCCGAAGCTGATCAAAGCCCTGCGCATGCTGCAGTCCAAGCGCGTCGCCCAGCCGAAGCGCAAGCACGGCAACATCCCGCTGTAGCGGTCCGGGGGACACCCGGCCCTCCCACACATGCCGTTCCTCGGGGATGCTGCCGAGCGTGGTTGAGCTTTGTGGTCCTATAGGGGGTAAAAGCTCAACCACGCTCAGGGCGCGGCGGTCACCTCGGCGACGTCGGCTGCGCCGCCGCCTTTGCCGCCGGTGACCCCGCCCTCCTCGCTGGAGAGGCGGTGGGCAATGTAGACGGGAATGATCGAGATCAGGATCACGATCACGGCGACCGCGTCGACGATCGGCAGCTCCTTGGGGCGGAAGAGATTGCGGTAGATCCAGATCGGCAGGGTTTCTTCGCCGGCGCCGATCGTGAACGTGGTGACGATGATCTCGTCGAAGGAGAGGGCGAAGGCGAGCAGCGCACCGGCGGCGAGCGCGGATTTCATGCTCGGGAAGGTGACGAAGCGGAAGGTCTGCCAGGGGTCGGCACCGAGGTCGGCGGAGGCCTCCTCGAAGGAGCCCGAGGTGCGGCGCAGGCGGGCGATGACGTTGTTGTAGACGACGACGATGCAGAAGGTGGCGTGGCCGACGATCACCGTCCAGAGGGCGAGGCTGACGCCGAGGACCTGGGTGAAGGTGTTGCTGAGGGCGACGCCGGTGACGATCCCCGGCAGGGCGATCGGCAGGATCACGAGGAAGGAGATCGTCTCGCGCCCGAAGAAGCGGAAGCGGCCGACGGCGAGCGCGGCGAGAGTGCCGAGCAGCAGCGCGATCACGGTCGCGATCGCGCCGACCTCGACCGAGGTCAGCAGCGCTTCTCGCACCGAGTCGCTTTCGAACGCCTTGCTGAACCATTCCGTGGTCAGGCTCGGCGGCGGCCACTTGAGGATCCGGCTCGAGTTGAAGGCATAGATCACGATCACGACCAGCGGCACGTAGATGAACGCCAGGCCGAGCCCGACGAAGACCCGCAGGAGCGCTTCTGCCCGTCGCGAGAGCCGCATCAGACGTGCTCGAAGGCGCCGAGCTTCCGGGCGACGCCGAGGTAGGCGATCATGACCACGATCGGGACCAAGGCCAGCGCCGCGGCGAAGGGCAGGTCGTTGGTGATCGAGGAGGCGATCGTGTTGCCGATGAACTGGCTGTTGGAGACCAGTTTGACCGTGATGAAGTCACCGAGCGTGAGCGAAAAGGTGAAGATCGAGCCGGCGACCACGGCCGGGAAGGCGAGCGGCAGGATCACCCGCCGGAAGGTCGTGAACGGCGAGGCACCGAGGTCCTCGGAGGCGCTGATCAGCGAGTTCGGGATCCGCTCCAGGCCGGCGTAGATCGGCAGGATCATGTACGGCAGCCAGAGGTAGGACATCACCAGCCAGACCGCGGTCAGGCCGTAGCCCGGCCCGTTCAGTCCCAGCGGTTCCAGCGCCCAGTTGATGACCCCGTTCTCGGAGAGCATCGTCCGCCAGGAGAGGACCTTGACCAGGTAGCTCGACCAGAGCGGCATCAATATCGCGATCACGAGGATTGCTTTACCGCGTCGGGTCGCCACCTTGGCCATGTAGAAGGCGATCGGGAAAGCGATGATCGCGTCGGTGATCGTCACCAGGGCGGCGGTCCGCACCGTCCGCCAGACGATTTCCCGGTAGACCGGTTCGTTGAACAGCGATTCGAGGTTTTCGAGGCTCCATCCCTGGATTACTTCGCCGCTGAGCGGGTCGACGGTCCAGAAGGCGGTGATCAGCAGGACCGTCAGCGAGCCGAGGTAGAGGACGACCAGCCAGGCCCCCGGCGCGGCCAGGAGCGTCCCCACCTGAAGGCGGGGACGGCCGTGGAAGAGGCCGGCGAGCTTGCGCCCCGCCGACCTCTTCATCGCGACCGCTTCAGTCGTCATCGACTTCGGCCAACCTGCCTAGCCCTTGATTTCGGTCCAGGCTTTGACCCAGTCGTTGTAGTCCATGCAGTCGTTCTCGCCGTTGCCGCATTCGGCGAGCGGGGTCTCCCAGTAGTAGACCCGCTTCCAGAACGCCGGATTGTCTGCGTGGTATTCGGTGCAGAAATTCTTGTTTTCGGTTTCGTCGCAGGCCAGTTCCTGGGCCGGAGCCTCGCCGAACCATTCGGCCACTTCGGCCTGGACTTTCGGTTCGATGATCCAGTTCATCCACTCGTACATGCAATTGGGATGTTTGGCTTCGGAGCTGATCATCCAGGTGTCCGACCACCCGGTCGCGCCCTCCTTGGGGAGGAAGCCCTGGCTTGCCGGGCTCGCTTCGACCGGGACGCCTTCTTCTTTCAGCAGGAAGTACTGGTACTGCCAGGTGGTGCCGACTTCGACGTCGTTGGCGCCGAACGCCTGTACCTGTTTGGCGGCTTCGCCCCAGTATTCGCCGACATTGGGCTGCTGTTCCTTCATCAGGTTGACCGCCGCTTCGAACTGTTCTTCGTTCAGCTCGTAGGGGCTTTCGATCCCCAGGTCGGGCTGGTGGAATTTGAGGTAGACCGCCGCTTCGGCGATCGACATCGGATCGTCGTACTGGCTGATCTTGCCTGCGTACTGGCTCGCGACTTTGGGATCGAGGGTCACGTCCCAGGAGGTCGGTGCCGGCTTGACGCCTTTGCCGTTCCACATCAGCAGGTTGGCGCCGCGACCGTGCGGGATCCCGTAGGGCTGTCCGTCGAAGGTGTTGTACGGCTGATCTTTGAGATCGGCGAAGACCGTCTTGTAGTTGGGGACGAGTTCGGTGTTGACCGGGTCGACGAGGTGGGCCGCCCAGAGCCGGGCGCTGGCGTTGCCGGAAGCCGAGACGCCGTCGTACTGACCGGTTTTCATCAGCTGGACCATTTCGTCGGAGGTGCCGGCTTCCTTGTTGCTGACCTTGCAGCCGGTTTTGGCTTCGAACGGCGTCACCCAGTCCGGGTTTTCGCCGCCGCCGGATTCGACGTAGCCCGGCCATGAGATGAGGTTCAGCGCACCCTCGCCCTTGCCCAGCTTCTGCAGCTCTTCGCCGCCACCGCCGCTGGTGTCGTCGCCACCGCCCCCGCAGCCGGCGAGAACCAGCATGAACGCGACCAGACCCCCGACAACGAGCCAAGCCGTTCTTGCTGGGTGAGCCTGCTTTCTCCTCCTCATGGTGCAACCTCCTCTTTCGTCGTTTTGCCGCCGACGGTGGCCGCGTGCTCCGGCCGCCATCCGACGAGTACTTCCTGCCCCTGCTCCGGAGCCGCCCCAGACGCGGCTGCCCCGACGTTTTGACGCACTAGTTGAAGAGTTCCCCCCTGCTCGAGGTCGACCGTGTAGCGGGTCACCATCCCCGCGTAGGCGACCTCGGTGACGCGCCCGCGCTCGGCCTGAAGCTCGGGCGGAGCGGCGCCGGAGTCGAGCAGCTCGATCTTCTCGGGCCGGATCGTCAGCCGCTTGCCATCGCGCTCGATCACGTTCGAGACGCCGACGAAGCCGGCGACGAACTCGCTCACCGGGCGCTCGTACAGCTCGACCGGAGAGCTCACCTGCTCGATCCGCCCGTCGTTGAAGACCGCGATCCGGTTGCTCATCGTCAGCGCCTCGTCCTGGTCGTGGGTGACGTAGACGAAGGTGATCCCGACCTCGCTCTGGATCGTCTTCAGCTCGACCTGCATCTGCTCGCGCAGCTTCAGGTCGAGGGCGCCGAGCGGCTCGTCGAGGAGCAGCACCTTGGGCCGGTTGACGATCGCCCGGGCGAGGGCGACGCGCTGGCGCTGGCCGCCGGAGAGCTCGCCCGGCTTGCGGTCGGCGTAGCCGGGAAGGCGGACCATCTCCAGCGCCTCTTCGCCGCGCTTGCTTCGCTCGCCCTTGTCCACCTTGGCCACCTTCAAGCCGTAGGCGACGTTCTCGCCGACGGTCATGTGGGGGAACAGGGCGTAGTCCTGGAAGACGGTATTGACCGCTCGGTCGTACGGGGGTACCCGGCTTACATCCTCTCCGGCCAACTCGATCAACCCCGCCGTCGGGTCCTCGAAGCCGGCGATCATCCGCAACGTCGTCGTCTTGCCCGACCCCGACGGACCGAGCATGGTGAAGAACTCCCCACGCTCGATTTCCAGGTCAATCCCCGCAACCGCAGTCACCTCGCCGTACTGCTTGGTGAGACCGGAGAGACGGATGTCAGGAGGCGCGTTAACGACTCCGTGACGTTATCCGAGGTGGCCGACAAAGCAAGGACAAACCGGACCGCTGGGATTAGACAGGGTGTAGTACGGGGGTGTGCGGGGGTCGGGGTCGGGGTGGCCCTCTTCACTCGCAACTCGTCGTTGGGGAGGGTGCGGCTATACGCCGCGATGGAGCTCCCCTCCTCCCGCTCATACGTTCAGAGGGCCACCCCGACCCCGCCCAACGCTACGGCTCCGAACTCCTGCCAGCTTTCGTCCCTTTCAAGCTTCAAGCAAGTAGACGCGCGCCATCCTCCGGAAGCTTTCGAAAGCTGATGGCGTGCGAGTCCAGGCCAGCTCAAGCTTGCGTGTCGCGCCGCCCCGATTGCTCTTTAGCTTCCGAGGGACGAGGCCTTCCGTGGGAGAGGCGTGGGTGGTCCCTCGGAACGTATGAGCGGGAGGAGCGCTGCGATTCGAGGCGCTAGCTGCCACCTCTCCAACGACGAGTTGCGAGTGGAGAGGGACCACCCACGCCTCTCCGATGCAAGCCCCTGAACCCCGGGCGCTTAGAACCCTGCGGGATGCCGCGCTACGTAACCGATGTTGTCGCGCAGATCCGTGTGCCACCTGGGACCCGTTTCGCCACCTTCGTCCCCAGAGGTATCCAGACGGACCCCCGCAATCACGGCATACGCATGGCCCGCGTTGGCGTAGACGGTGATCCAGCGGCCTTCGCCTTCCAGGCCCCAGCCTTCGAGCGAGCCGGAGGGGAGGGGGCTTTCGAGGAATTTGCCGCCGTGGAGGGCGAAGCTGACGGAGCCGGAGCAGTCATAGCCTTTGTCCCACCAGCGGGCGTGGCCGCCGCCGTAGATGTAGGGCTTGGTCTGGATCTTGTTGGCCGCAGCGATCACGGCCTTGACCCGGCCGGGCGCGCTCTTCGGCGGGACCAGCGTCCCGTTCGAAAGCAGCTTCGCTTTCGCGGTCGGGGTGCAGATGTCGATTTCGGCGGGCGAGAGGCCACCGCCGGTGCATTGGGCGGAGGCACTTCCCGGCGCGATCACTGCGATCGCCGTCAAGGTCATCGCCAAAGCAATGCCTGCCTTCAACTTGAAGCTGTGCAACAGCAAACCGATCTCCTTTGTCGGCCTACGGGGTTAGCTGTCGGGCTGGCGCGAAAGGAGCCTGCGCCCCCACCCAGAGCGGGCGGGTTAGCCCCGAAAACGTGGTTCCCCCGTTCCCCTGCGCCTAGGTGGGCGCCTGGGACTCGGCTTTTCGGGTCCTGCGAACTGGCGGCAGCATAGACCATCTTCAGGCGCTTTGCTCACAGAACGCAAATATTTCTCTGAATCCGTGCCTGAGCGGGGAATCCCTATGGCTGCGCGGCTGCTAGCTTGGCTCTTTGGATGGAGCTAGCCGGCCGCACTGCACTTCTGACGGGCGCCACTGGGGGCCTCGGGCGGGCTATCGCCACGGCTCTCGCCGAGCGTGGCGCGACCCTCGTCCTCAGCTCGCGCAAGCCGGAGGCGCTGGAGCAGCTCGCCGCTGAGCTGCCGGGTCCCGACCACCGCACCGTCGTCGCCGACCTCGGTGACCCCGGTGCCGCCGAGCAGCTCGCCGCCGCGGCTGACGACGTCGAAGTGCTGATCGCCAACGCCGGCTTGCCCGCCACCGGACGGCTGCCGCAGTTCAGCGCCGAGGAGATGACCCGCGCCCTGCGCGTCAATCTCGAGGCGCCGATGCTGCTGGCGCGGGCGCTGGAGCCGGGCATGGTCGAGCGCGGCTCCGGCCACATGGTCTTCATCTCCTCGCTCTCGGGCAAGTCGGCGACGCCGCTCTCTTCCGTCTACAACGCGACCAAGTTCGGTCTGCGCGGCTTCGCGCTCGGGCTGCGCGCCGACCTCGACCCGGTCGGGATCGGCGTCTCGCTGGTCTCGCCGGGGACGATCCGTGAAGCGGGCATGTACGCGGACTCGGGCGCCGACCCGATCCCGGGTCTCGGCACCGGCTCGCCGCAGCAGGTGGCCGACGCGGTCCTCGGCGCGATCGAGAAGAACCGGACCGAGGTCACGGTGGCGCCGATCCAGCAGCGGCTGCTGGCGCATTTCGCGCTGGCCAGCCCGGGGATCGCGGTCAAGATTGCAAGTGGGGGAGCAGGGCAGAAGGCAGCGGCCAACGTCGCGGCGGGACAGGCGGACAAGAGGTAGGTAGACCACGACTTTGGAGGACGAGAGATGAGCAGCGATTCCTTTGGCGCCCGTTCCACCCTCGCGGTGAGCGGGCGCGAGTACGAGGTGTTCCGTCTGGACTCGCTGCAGGAGCGGTTCGACGTCGCCCGCCTCCCCTACTCGGTCAAGGTCCTGCTGGAGAACGTGCTGCGGCTCGAGGACGGGGTCTCGGTCAGCGCCGCCGACGTCGAGGCGATCGCCGGCTGGGACGCGGCCGCCGAGCCCAGCGTCGAGATTCCCTTCCAGCCGGCGCGGGTCCTGATGCAGGACTTCACCGGCGTCCCCGCCGTCGTCGACCTGGCGGCGATGCGCGACGCGATGGAGGAGATCGGCGGCGACCCGGCGGCGATCAACCCGCTGGTCGACGTCGACCTCGTGATCGACCACTCGGTCCAGGTCGATGCCTTCGGCAACGAGCGCGCCTTCGCCCTCAACGCCGAGCGCGACTTCGAGCGCAACCTCGAGCGTTACTCGTTCCTGAAGTGGGGGCAGCAGTCGTTCGACAACTTCCGCGTCGTCCCGCCGGCAACCGGGATCTGCCACCAGGTCAACCTCGAGTACCTGGCCCAGGTCGTCTACAGCCGCGAGAACGATGGCGTCCTCCAGGCCTACCCCGACACCCTGGTCGGCACCGACTCGCACACGACGATGGTCAACGGCCTGGGCGTCCTCGGCTGGGGCGTGGGCGGCATCGAGGCGGAGGCCGCGATGCTTGGGCAGCCCTACTCGATGCTGCTGCCGGAAGTGATCGGCGTGAAGCTCACCGGCAAGCTGAAGGAAGGCGTCACCGCCACCGATCTCGTGCTGACCGTTACGCAGATGCTGCGCAAGCGCGGCGTGGTCGGCAAATTCGTCGAATATTTCGGTCCCGGCCTTGCCGGCCTGACGATCGCCGACCGTGCCACGCTCGGCAACATGTCGCCCGAATACGGCGCGACCTGCGGCTTTTTCCCGGTCGACGACGACACCATCCGCTATCTGCGCGACACCGGCCGTCCGGAGAGCTTGATCGCGCTGGTCGTCGCC
>DASSLT010000066.1:0-26578 GCA_035689305.1 Solirubrobacterales bacterium
CGAAGCTCAACCACACTGGAGTTCTCCCCCTTCGGCCGGGACCCCCACCCGCTGCGGTTCGTCCCTTGCGGCGCTAGGTGGGGCCCACGGTGGCGTCGCGGAGGGCGCGGCCGAGCTGCTCGATCGTGATTACGCCGCTCAACCGTCCCTCGGCGTCGACGGCCATCAGGGCACCGAAGCGGCGCAGGTTCTGGTTGCCGAGCAGGGCGTCGAGGGGGGTGTCGTCGCGGACGAAGAGGCCGCGGTCGGCGTCGACGAGGTCACTGACGTGGGAGCTGGCGCGGGAGACCTCGGGGACCTCGTCGGCGCGGTCGCGTTCGACCAGGCCGAGGAAGCGGTGGGCGGCGTCGACGACCGGGAACCAGGGCCAGCGGTAGCGGAGGAAGTACTCGTCGAGGGCGCGCTCGACGCTGATGTCGCCCGGGATCGCGACCGGCTCGCGGTCCATCACGTCGGCGACGCGGACGTCGCCGATTTTGCTCGTCAGCGCCGTCTGCGCCGCGGCGCCGCGGGCGGCGCCGCCGATCAGGAACCCGATCAGCCCCAGCCAGATGCCGCCGAAGGGGTCGCCCGACGCGAGCAGGACGAAGCCGGCGCCGACGAACAGGTAGCCGAAGGCGCGGCCCATGTTGGCGGCGATCCGGGTGGCGGAGTTGCGGTCGCCGGTCCGCCACCAGATGATCGCCCGGGCGATGCGGCCGCCGTCCATCGGGAAGGCCGGCAGCAGGTTGAAGACGAGGACGATCGCGTTGATCGCCGCCAGCCAGGCGATCAAGGAGACGAAGCCCGACACCGCAGCGTCGGTCTGGAACTGGAGCGCGAGCCAGAAGACGTGGCCGAACTCGTTGAGTCCGGTCGCAATCGCACCGACCACATAGAGGACGGCGACGATCGCCAGCGTCACCGCCGGCCCGGCGACGGCGACCTCGAACTCGGCCTCGGGGCTGTCGGATTCGCGGTCGAGGCGGGCGACGCCGCCGAAGATCCAGAGCTGGATGCTGCTGATCCCGATCCCGCGGCGGATCGCGGCGAAGGCGTGGCCGAGCTCGTGCAGGAGGATCGAGCCGAAGAAGCCGATGGCGCTGGCGAGGGCCAGGCTGAACGGCTCGATCGCCGTGCTCGACTGGCCCAGCGCGTCACCGAACCGCGACGAGGCGGAAATGATCACGAGGAAAAAGATCAGGAACCAGGACCAATCGACGGCGATCCGGATCCCGCGGACGTGGAACAGCGTTATCGAGCCGCCACCGAGCATCCACAGATGGTAAGCGGGTAGCGTGGTTGGCCAGATGGCCAGGGAACAGGATTGGCTGCGGGAGCGGCTGGAGGAACTGGAGAAGATCGACCGTCCATCCGCCTCAGAGGGCGAGCGGCGGGCGGCGGAGTGGCTGGTCGGGAAGTTCGCCGAGCTCGGCGCCGAGGCGCGGATCGAGGCGGAGCCGGCGCACGGCACCTACTGGTGGCCGCTCGGGCTCGGTGCCGGGCTTGGCGCCCTCGGCGCGCTGGCGGCGCTGCGCGGCCGGCGGATCCTCGGCGCGCTGCTCGGCGCGATCGGCGCCGCCGGGATCGCCGACGACTTCCCGCCCGGCCAGCGCCGGCTGCGGCGGCTCCTGCCCCGCCGCACCACCTACAACGTCGTCTGCGAGCTCGGCGACCCCGAGGCCGAGCACACGATCGTCGTCATCTCCCACCACGACGCCGCCCACTCCGGCCTCGTCTTCCATCCCGAGATCCCGCAGATCGCCGACCGCCTCGGCCTGATCGAGAAGACCGACACCAGCCCGATGCTGATGGCGCCGGTCGTCGGCGGCCCGATCCTCGCCGCGCTCGGGGCACTGACCGGCAAGCGGCTGCTGGCCAGGCTCGGCCTCCTGCTCGGGCTCGGCTCAGCGGCGTCGATGGCCGAGATCGGCGCCCGCAAGGTCGTCCCCGGCGCCAACGACAACGGCACCGCGGTCGTCTCCCTGCTGGCCCTCGCCCGCCGCTTCCGCGAGGACCCGCCGCAGGGCGTGCGGGTGATCCTGCTCTCGACCGGCTCGGAGGAGTCGTTCAGCGAGGGGATGAAAGCGTTCGGCGAGCGCCACTTCCCCGCCCTGCCGAAGGAGAGCACCTTCTTCCTCTGCCTGGAGTCGATCGGGTCGCCGCACCTGCTGATCCTGCGCGGCGAGGGCTTCCTGAAGATGCGCGAGTACCCGGCCCGCTCGCTCGCCTTCATGGACGGCCTCGCCGCGGAGCTGGGGATCTGGCTCTATCCCAACCTGCGCCTGCACAACGGCACCGACGGGCTCGAGTCGGCCGCCGCCGGCTACGAGACCGCGGTCCTCGCCGGCTGCACCGACCTCAAGCAGCCGGCCAACTACCACTGGTGGCACGACCTCGCCGAGAACGTCGACTTCGACACGGTCGCCGATGGCGTCCGGCTTTCGGACGCCGCGATCCGGCGCCTCGGCGAGCGCTGGTTGTAGGCATCCCACTGTGTGACGAATCCCGACTTCCTGCTCGGATTTTTGGTCTATAGGATCCGCCCCCGTGCCCACCCATGACGTTCTCGTAATCGGGGCCGGACTCGCCGGCCAGCGGGCCGCACTCGCCGCAGCAGAGGAAGGCGTGTCGGTCGGGATCATCAGCAAGGTCCACCCGGTCCGCTCCCATTCAAACGCCGCCCAAGGCGGCATCAACGCGGCGCTGAACCCGGATGACACCTGGGAGTCGCATGCCTTCGACACGGTCAAGGGCTCCGACTACCTCGGCGACCAGGACGCGATCGAAATCATGGCGAAGGAGGCTCCGGAGGAAATCCTCCACATGGAGCACCTCGGCGTCACCTTCCACCGCAACGAGGAAGGCAAACTCGGGACCCGCGCCTTCGGCGGCGCCTCCGCCGCCCGCACCTACTACGTCGCCGACATCACCGGCCAGGCGATCATGCACGTCCTCTACGAGCAGCTGATGAAGTACTCGGAGGAGGTCGCGCGCTACGAGGAGTGGTTCTGCACGGCGCTGGCGATGGACGAGAACGGCGAGTGCTGCGGCGTCGTCACCCGCAACGTCGCCGACGGCTCGATGCAGCTCTTCAGGTCGAAAGCGGTGGTCCTCGCCTGCGGCGGCAACGGCCAGGTCTGGAAGCCGACCACCAACGCCCTGATCTGCACCGGCGACGGGATCGCGATGGCCTACCGCGTCGGCGCCAAGCTGATGGACATGGAGATGATCCAGTACCACCCGACGACGCTGGCGGGCAAGGGCTTCCTGATCACCGAGGGCGCCCGCGGCGAGGGCGCGCACCTGCTGAACAAGAACGGCGAACGCTTCATGGAGAAGTACGCGCCGAACAAGATGGAGCTGGCCTCGCGCGACGTCGTCTCCCGCGCCGAGCAGACCGAGATCAACGAGGGCCGCGGCTTCCCCGACGGGACCGTCGCGCTCGACATCACGGTGGTGCCGAAAAAGCGCGTCCACGAGGCGCTGCGCGAGATCGTCCTCGTCGGCCGCGACTTCGCCGGCGTCGACATCACCCGCGAACCGATCCACATCAAGCCGGGCAACCACTACACGATGGGCGGGGTCAAGACCGACGTCGACGGCCGCACCGACATCCCCGGCCTCTACTCGGCCGGCGAGACCGCCTGCGTCTCCGTCCACGGCGGCAACCGGCTCGGCGCCAACTCGCTGCTCGACACGCTGATCTTCGGCAAGCGCTCCGGCCGCGACGCGGCCGCCCGGGCGAAGCGGATCGAGGGCTCCCGGCCCTCCAACAAGGTGCTGGAGGATGAGGAGGCGATGATCGCCGACATCAACTCGCGCGAGAAGGGCTCCGGCCGCCGCGTCTCCGAGATCAAGCTCGAGCTGGGCGAAACGATGGACGGCAAAGTCGCCGTCTTCCGCGACGAGGCCGGGATCCAGGAAGCGCTGGAGATCGTCAAGCGCCTCAAGGAGGAGGCGAAGACGGCTTACATCGACGACCACGGCAGCGTCTTCAACCAGGACCTGCTTGGCGCGATCGAGCTCGGGTACATGCTCGACAACGCCGAGTGTACCTGCGTCGCCGCGCTCGAGCGCAAGGAGAGCCGCGGCGCCCAGTACCGCACCGACTTCCCGGAGCGCAACGATGACGAGTGGCTCAAACACATCGATCTCGAGCTGACCGACGACGGGCCCGAGATCTCCTACTCCGAGGTCACCATCACCCAGTGGCAACCGGAAGCGAGGACCTACTGATGGCCGATTACACGATCAAAGTCCGCAGGTTCCAGCCAGAGACCGGCGAGGGGCCGTACTGGGAGCAGTTCGACGTCGACCTCGAGCCCTCGCTCTCGGTCCTCGACGCGCTGCTGCAGGCCAAGGACCGCGAGGATGGCTCGCTTGCCGTGCGCTGCTCCTGCCGGGCCGCGATCTGCGGTTCCTGCGGGATGAAGATCAACGGCCAGTCCGGGCTCGGCTGCAAGACCCAGATCGGCGAGGCGCAGGAGCTGGCCGAAAAGAAACTCGACGTCGTCGGCGGCGACAAGGACAGCGCCGTCGTCGTGATCGAGCCGATGGGCAACATGCCGGTGATCAAGGACCTGGTCACCGACATGGAGTCGACCCACTGGACCAAGATCCGCCGCGTCACCCCCTGGCTTCTCCCCCACGGCGAGGCGCCCGAGCGCGAGTACATCGTCGAGCCGGAATCGATGCTCGACATCACCCAGCCGATGGCCTGCATCCAGTGCGGCGCCTGCGTCTCCTCCTGCCTCTCGATGGAAGCCGACCCCGACTTCATCGGCCCGGCGGCGCTGGCCAAGGCGTACCGCTTCGTCGGCGACCCGCGCGACGCCGAGACCGCCGAGCGCCTGCACGACCTCGCCGAGGACCCGCATGGGATCTACGACTGCACCCACTGCTTCAGCTGCGTCGACGCCTGCCCGAAGGACGTGGCGCCGATGGACCAGATCATGCGCCTGCGCCGCAAGGCCGGCGAAGAAGGGATCGAGGACCCCAACAGCGGTCACTCCCACGAGATGGCCTTCGTCAAGATCATCGAGAAGAAGGGGACCCTCGACGAGAGTCTGCTGCTGCAGGAGTCCTTCGCACCCGGCCTCAAAGGCAAGCTCAAACCGAGCAAACGGGCGATCAAGGAAATGCTCGGCTCGCTGCCGACCGCGATCCGCGGGATCAAAACGGGCAAGATGCGCTCGCTGCCGAAGCTGATCCCCGGCGTCCACCACAAGCTTCCCGACGGTGCTCAGGACGAGGTCAAGGCGATCTACAAGCACGCCGAGGAGCACAACGAGGAATTCAACCTGTACATCAAGGGCGAGGAGGACGTCGAACCCGAGCCCGACGAGCCGACGGACGCCACCCTGGCGGCCGAGGCGGCCGCCAGCGCCGCCGCGAGCGAGGAGGCCACGAACAATGGCTGATCAGATCAAAGTCGCCTACTGGCCGGGCTGCGTCTCGCGCGGCTTCACCCCTGAGCTGCACGGCTCGATGGCCTTGGTCGCCGACAAGCTCGGAATCGAGCTTGTCACCCTCGACCGCGCCAACTGCTGCGGCGCCGGCGTCATCGCCGAGCACAACCAGGAGCTGGCCGACACGCTCAACGCCCGCACCTTCGCGCTCGCCCAGCAGACCGGGCTCTCGATGATGAACATCTGCTCGACCTGCCAGGGTGCGCAGTCGGAGTGCCAGCAGCGGCTCGACGCCGACTCGGCCTACCGCGCCCACGTCAACGAGGCGCTCTCCGGCCAGGGCCTGGCCTACGAGAAATCGGTCGACGGCTCCTGGAACAACAAAAACTTCCTCTGGCTGCTGGTCGAGGACTATGGCCTCGACCGCCTCGCGGCCCAGGTCAAGCGGCCGCTGACCGGCCTCCGCGTCGGCCCCTTCTACGGCTGCTACATCGTCCGCCCGAAGGAGCGCCTCGGCTACCACGGCTATCCGGACCGCGACGTCTACCTCGAGCAGGTGATCACGGCTCTTGGCGGCCAGGTCGTCGAGTACGACGGCGCCCGCAAATGCTGCGGCTTCCCGGTGATCACGATGAACCGCGAGACCTCGCTGAAGCAAGCCGGCACCCACGTCGGCGACGCGATCGACGCCGGCGCCGACTGCCTCGTCACCCCCTGCCCGCTCTGCCACCTCAATCTCGACATGCAGCAGCCGGAGGCGGCCAAGGTCGTCAACCGCGACCTCGGGCTCGCCGTCCTCCACCTGCCGCAGCTGGTCGGCCTCGCGCTCGGCGCCGAGCCGAAGGAGCTGGGAATGGGCAAGCACATCGCCTCGACCCGCTGGGTCGAAGAGCGCCTCGCCGCCAGCGTCGCCGCCTAGCGTAAGCTGGCGCAGTGAGCGCGCCCGCAGCCCCCTCGACCGGCGACGTCGGGCTGCGCGAGAAGGCGCGCGAGTGGTTCGGCTTCCTGCAGCGCCACCGCCAACGCCGCGAGCAGAGTGAAATCCCGGGCTTCCTCGCCGACGTCGAGGAATACGGAGCCCTGCTGAAGCAGTTCAGCGGCGGCGAACTGCGCGGGGCGAAGGTGCTGGAGATCGGGTTCGGCACCCAGGCCGAGCGGATGGCGATCCTCACCGCCGCCGGCGCCGATGCGACCGGCGTCGACATCGAGGTGCCGATGTTCGACTTCCGGCCGGCGACGATGCGGCGGATCCTGCGCGCCAACGGGCCCGAGCGCCTGGCCAAGTCGGCCGGCCGGCACCTGCTCTTCGACCGCGCCGCCGAGCGCCGTCTCAAGCAGGCGATCGCCGCCGCCTACCCCGCCAGCCAGTTCAGCCGCGGCAAGCTCGTGGTCGGCGACGCCGCCGACCTCGACCTGGCCGATGCTTCGCTTGACCTGATCACCTCCGAGGACGTCTTCGAGCACATGACCCCGGACAGCATCGCCCGCACCCTGGCCGGCATCCGCCGCTGGCTGAAACCGGGCGCGGTGGCGCTGATCCGGCCCAACGCCTTCCCCGGGATCAGCGGCGGCCACCTGCGCGAGTGGAACGTGCCTTCGGTCCGCGACCACCCCGAGGAGCCGCGCCAGAGCGCGCCCTGGGAGCACCTGCGCGCCAACCGCTACCAGCCCAACACCTTCCTCAATCAGCTCACCCGCGCCGACTACCGCCGGACCTTCACCGAGGCCGGGTTCGAGATCCTCGAGGAGCGCGCCCGCTATCCCGAGCTCGGCGCCTCGCTGATGAGCGCCGAGATCCGGGCCGAGCTCTCCGAGTGGCCCGACGAGGAGCTGTTCAGCAACCAGACGCTGTTCGTGCTGCGCCCGGCCTGAGGCCGCCACCGCCCGTCGATTGAAGAGGGCCCCGCCGAAGCGGGGCCCATCTCCTGTCTATTTGGCCGCGATGTAGAGCGATTTTTCTTCGGCGACGCTGGTCACCGAAAGTCCCGCTTTCATGCCCAGCACGGTCGGGCAGGTTTCTTTCGGGAACCCTTCGGCGAGTTCGAATTCGCCATAGACCCAGAGAGCGGTCGGGCTTCCGTTGGCGACCGTTCCTTTCAGGCCGGGGCCGACGTAGGTGCATTTGGCCGTGCTCTGGATCCGCAGCAGCACCGGGCCTTCGGACTTCGCCAGGGCGAAGGACCCCTGGGGCGGTTCGGCGCCTCCGTATTCGAACAGCGAGGCGTCGAACGGCGCCGATTCGAAACTGACGACGGCTTCCGGTTCTCCCGGGAAGGTCGTCGTGCAGCCGGCTTCGAACCCGAAGTCGAGGTTCGAGATCCCGTTGCCGGAGCTCGTGCCGTCTTCGTTGAATTCGCCCGAGTAGCCGCCGTTCGTGCAGCCGACGCTGACGTTCGGGCCGGCGAGCGAGTAGAAGCTGGCGAACGTTTCGGGCAACATCGAGCCCGTCACTTTGACGCCGGTGAACCCCTGTCCTTTCGGACAGACGAGGACGCCTTTTTCGAGTTCCGGGCTGACCTTGCAGAGCACGGTCCCGGAACCACCTTCTTCTTCTTCGCCTCCTTCTTCTTTGCCCATTTCGCTCGCCACGTAGACGGGCAGGCCATTGCTCGTCTGAGTGACCGTCATCTGCGCGAAGTGGCTCAAGGACGTGGGACACGCTCCTTCCGGGGACTCTTCGAGCAGTTCCCATTTGCCCTGCAGCATCAGTTCAGTCGGGCTGCCGTTGATGACGTTGCCTCTCAGGTCGACCGGCTGGTAGACGCACACCGGCCCGCTCTGGATCCGCAGCAGCGGCGGGGCTTTGTCGGCCCTCGCCAGGCTGAACTTCCCGTTCGGCGCCACTGGCCCGTAGTAGGTGATCCGCGAAGCGTCGTAGTTCGGGTTTTCGAAGCTGACCACGGCTTCCGGTTCTCCCGGGAAGGTCGTCGTGCAGCCTTCTTTCAGTCCGAACACGAGACTGGTGATGCCGTTGCCGGCGCTGGTCCCGTCTTCGTTGAATTCACCCGCGTATCCGCCTTCAGGACAGATCACGGTCAGTTCCGGGCCCCCCGTCGATTTGAAGGAGGCGACGGTTTTCGGCATCAGGGTGCCGGCGATTTTGCCGCTGAACCCTTCGCCGGCCGGGCAGACGAGCTCCCCGCCTTCGGGTTTTTCGGGCGCGGTCCGGCAGAGGACGGTGGTGAGTTCTTCTTCCCCGCCTTCTTCTTCGCCCCCTTCTTCTTCTTCTTCGCCTTCGCCGCCGATCTGCGCGACCGCCGAGGCCGCGGCTTTCGCCACCGGGTTCGGCAGGGCGCGATAGCCGTAGCCATTGACGTCGGCCTGCCCGCCTTCTTTGGCGATCACGTAAGCCAGGTAGTCGCGGCCGGTGGTCCCGGCGCCGTTGCCGAACAGGCCGCCCGAGTTCGCCGCCGCCAGATCAAAGGTCAGCGTGCAGATCGGGTACGCGTTTTTGGCGCTTTCGCCGATGTTCGGGTCGGAGCCGTAGACCTGCGACCAGTCGACGTTGAGGCCGCCCGCCGCGCCAGCCGGGACGGTGTATTTGGCGGCGCCGCAGTTGGCTTCGCCTTCTTTGCTTTCCGGCGACGCGGGTTTGACGCCGTTGTGGACGTCGATGATCTGTTTCGGCGCCCACATATTGGCTTCCGGCAGGCTGCCGTAGGTGATCGTCCCCGGGTTTTTCGCCACGAACGAGAGCGGCGCCGATTCGCCTTCGCCGCCGGAACCGGCGACGGTGGTGACCGGTCCTTCGCCCGCCTGACAGCCGGCGTTGCTGGGCCATTCGACGTTGGGCGGGCTTTCGCCCCCGAACGGGGCCTGCAGCTGCGACCAGGTGCGGCTCGCTTTGCCGGTGCAGGCGAGCGGCGCCGGGTTCACCGAGTCCAGGTAGTGCTTGAACTGGTAGGTGGTGCCGGCGCTTTCGCCGCGCACGATCCGGGTCATCGCCTGGTCGCAGTCACCGCCGACGTTCGGGTCGGAGGCGTTGCCGAGCTGACGCCAGTTGCGAAGTTCGCCGCTGAACACTTTCTGCAACTGCGTCGCGTTGATCCGCGACACGGTGCAGGCCGGGTGGGCCGGCAGCTGCGGCGGGTTGGCGACGATCGCGATCGCCGTCTGGGTGACGGGGACGACGACCACGTCGCTGCCGCCCAGCGCCGCCCGCATGTTGGCGATCATCGAACCTTCTTCTTCCGCCGAGCCCGAAGGCGCGATGTCGGTGCCCACGAAGGGCGCTTCTTTGTTGTGGAGGACGCCGTCGTCGGCACCCCAGGTGTGAAGCGCAGCGGCGCTGGAGATCGGCACGTAGCCGACCTGCGGCGTGCCACCGGTGCCCTGGCTGCCGTTGCAGGCGGCCGGGTCGCCGGAGAAGTTGAAGCCTTTGCCCCAGGCGCCCTGCGCCCGGCTTTGCAGGAAAGCACCAAGGCCTTTGGTCGTTTTGCCCGAGCACTGTTTGCCGAGTGCGGCGGCGCTGCTGGCGCCGATCGCGGCGGCCAGGACCAGGGCCAAGGCCGCGACGCTGGCGAGCAGAGCTCGGCGCCGGTGCCTCGATCGAGGTCGCCGTTCGGTCAGACGGTTCATGGTTTCTCCCTCTGTCTTGCCACAGCACCCCTGCCGTGGCGGTTGCGGCATTCGCCGTTTGGGCGAAGCTTGCCTGCTTAATCAGAAGAGGATGTTGAAAGTTGCGTAAGGCTGCGAACTTGGCTCGGTGCGAGCCAAGGTGGCGGCTGGCCCCGAGCAGATCAGTTGTGAACATGCTGAGAACGGCTCTGGAAAGCGGCTTTTTCGCATTTAGACTGGCCGCGCAGTGGCCACCACCCCGATCCTTTTGCTGTCGTTGCCGCGCAGCGGCTCGACCCTCGTTCAGCGCGTCCTCGCCTCCCACGAGGAGGTCGCGACGGCCTCGGAGCCGTGGCTGCTGCTGCCCCTGCTGCTGCCGCTGCGCGACGACGTCCCGGCCGCCGGCAACTGGCAGCCGCGGATCCACACGGCGCTCGGCGACTTCGCCCGGGTCCTGCCCGACGGGTCGGCCGCCTACGAGCGCTCGGTCGGCGGCGCCGCCCGCTCGCTCTACGAGGAAGCCGCGGCGGGAGCCTCGTTCTACCTCGACAAGACCCCGCCCTACTTCCTGATCGTCGACGAGATCGTCCGCGCCCTCCCCGACGCCCGGATCGTCGTCCTCTGGCGCAACCCGCTCGCCGTCCTCGCCTCGGTGGTCGAGACCTTCTGCGAGGGCCGCTGGCGCCCGCAGGACTACCCGACCAGCCTCTTCGGCGGCCTCGCCCGCCTGGTCGAGGGGGTGCGCCGGCACGGCGACCGGATCCACACGGTGCGCTACGAGGACCTGGTCGGCGGCGCCGACGGCGGCGCCGCGCTCGCGGAGTGGCGAGCGCTGACCGAGTACATCGGCTTCGAGCTCGACCCCGAGGCCCTGCGCCGCTTCCCGGCGACGAAGCTGACCGGGGCGATGGGCGACGCGGTCGGGACCCGCGCCTACTCGCGCCTGGAGGCGGCGCCGGCGCAGAAGTGGCGGGCGACGATCGACAACCCGGTGCGGCGGCTGTGGGCGCAGCGCTACCTGGAGTGGATCGGCGCCGTGCGGCTGGCGCTGATGGGCTACGACCAGCGGGCGCTGCTGGCCGAGCTGGCGGCGAACGAGACGACGCTCGCCGGCAGCGGCCGCGACGGCGCCGAAGCGCTGGTCTCGATGGCCCGGGACGCGGTCAAGGCGCGGGTCGCCGGCGGCGCGACGCCGAGCGCCTGGCGCTCGCTGCTGCAGGTCCCGGCCGCGACGGGGAGCGGCGCCGGTGGCTGAACGGGTGCGGATCGAGGACCGCTGGCCGCTGCTGCTGCTCCCCTTCCTGCCGATCGCGGTCGCCGGGCTCGCCGTCGACGGCGCCCCGGGCCACCTGCTCGGCGCCGTCGCCCTCGCGGGGGGTCTCGTGATCGGCGCCCTCTACCTGACCGCCTTCATCGACGTCGCCTGGATCTTCAGCGCCGCGATCGCGCTGACGATCTTCTCCGGCAGCTGGCGCGAGCTCGGCTTCCCCAGCCTGGTCTCCCCCGACCGGCTGCTCTTGATCGTCGCCTTCGTCGTCTTCCTGCTCCGCGACCCGGCGCTCGGTCGGCGGCCCTATGTCCGCCTCACCCCGACCCACGCGGTGCTGATCTTCGGCGCCGCCTTCGCCCTCTGCTCGACGATCGCCGCCGGCACCATCGCGCAGAGCTCGGCCCTGGCGCCGCTCGTCGACCGCTTCGGCCTGATCCCGCTGATGCTGTTCGTCGCCGGCCCGGTCGTCTTCGCCGGCGAGCACCAGCGCCGGATCCTGCTCGGCACGCTGATGGCGGTCGGCGCCTACCTCGGGCTGACGGCGCTGTTCGAGGGGGTCGGCCTGCACCAGCTCGTCTTCCCCCGCTACATCGTCGACCTCAACCCCGAAGTCCAGGCCGGCCGCGCCCGCGGGCCGTTCGAAGCGGCGGCCGTCAACGGCGTCGCCCTCTACTGCTGCGCGGTCGCCGCGGTGATCGCCTACGTGACGATCCCGCGCCGGGGAGTCAGGGCCCTGGCGCTGGCGATTGCCGCCCTCTGCCTCTTCGACCTGATCTTCACCCAGGAGCGCTCGGTCTGGGTCGGCGCCGCGGTGGCGACGCTGGCCGCCTGCCTGGCGGCGCCGCAGCTGCGCCGCCGCCTCCCCGTGATCGCCCTCGCCGTCGCCCTCGGCGTGCTTGGCGCCTTCGCCTTCGTCCCCGGGCTGCAGCAGCAAACGGTCGAACGGATCGGCGACCACGAAACCGAATGGGACCGGCTCAACCTCAACCAGGCGGCCGAGAACATGATCCGCGACCGGCCCCTGTTCGGGTTCGGCCTCGGCACCTTCCAGCAGCGCAGCGCCCCCTACTTCGAGCTCAACCCCGAATTCCCGCTGACCGCGACCCGGGGCGAACTGCACAACGTCGTCCTCTCCTACGCGGTCGAGCTCGGCCTGGTCGGGGTCTTCATCTGGCTGCTGGGGCTGGCGCTGGCGGTCGGCGGCGCGATCGTCACCCGCGGCCCGCCGGAGCTCTACCCGTGGCGGATCGGCCTGATCGCGGTCGCGGTGATCTGGCTGATCGTCGCCAACCTGGTGCCGATGGTGCAGCCGTTCCCGAACTACCTGCTGTGGCTCTGGGCCGGGGTGGTCTGGCCCTGGCGCTACGCCTGCGTCGAGCCGGAAACCGAGCCCGAGCCGGTGCGCGAGACGCTGCCCGGCCCGCGCGAGCCGAGCCTGGCCGGCGCCATCAACGGCTAGCGGGCTAGCCGAGCGCTTCGTCAGCGGCGAGCAGGTGGACGAGGCCGAGGTACATGCAGGTCTCGGCCCAGCGCACGTGCGGGATCTTGTTGACCCAGCGACGGCGGCGCTGGAAGTAAAAGAGGCCGTCGCCGCGGCGCATGTTGGCGTCCATCCACTCGAACACGCGCCAGGCCTGCTCGAGACAGGAGGGGTCGTAGGCGGCGGCGATCGCCAGCGTCTGGATCGCCTGCGCGCCCGACTGGGCGTCGATCGGGAAGGTCTGGTCGCGGTAGTACTTCGGGGTGCCGTCGGCGGCGATCAGATTGGCGCGCCAGAACTCGAGGCCGCGGCGCCAGGCGAACTCGGCGCGCTCGTCGACGCCGGCGTCGGCGCAGGTGCGGAGCGCGTCGAGGACGTAGCCGCTGTGGAAGTTGTCGACCCATTCGAGGTCGGCGCGCTCGCCGTAGGGCCAGGAACCGTCCGGGCGCTGGCGCTCGAGGGTCCAGGTGAGGCCGTCGCGGATCGGCGGCCGGTAGTCCTGCTCCCCGTGAGCGACGAGCCGCGCCAGCAGCGCGCAGACGTGGGTGTTCGAGTTGTGGATCGGACTGCTGTCACCGATCAGGTAGCCGAAGCGGGCGCCGGGCGGGTCCTCGGTCTGCGGCACGTTGGTGACGAAGAAGCGGCCGACGCCGCGGGCCAGCTCCAGCAGCCGCGCTTCGCCGGTCACCTCGTAGGCGTCGAGCAGGGCCATCCCGGCGAAGGCCGTGGCGATCGTGTTGGGGGCGGTGCTCGGGTAGTCGAGGACCCGGGTCTGGATCGGGAACGGGTAGCTCCAGCAGGGCTCCTCCTGGTCGGGCAGCCGCATCGCGATCAGCGTCCGCACCGTCTCCTCGAGCCGGTCGCGCTGCAGCTCGGCCGGCAGGAAGGAACCGCGGGCGTAGGCCGAGGCCGCCCAGGCGACGGTTGCCGCGTTGCGGCTCGGCGGGATCCCGAGCAGCGGCCGCAGGTCGAGCGGCGAGCGCTTGACCGCCTGGGTGATGACCCGGCGGCCGAGGGTGCTGCGCCGCGCGAGGCCGGTGAAGCGGGTCGCGTTGAGGCCGTCGTAGGGGTCGGTCCCGGCCCAGCCGCTGCGGTGCCCATACCCCTCGAGCAACCGGATCGTCTCCCGCAGCCGCTGCCGTCGGTCCGCCTCGTCCCCCAACCGTGGTTGAGCTTCGTCCCGCATACCGGTACGAAGCTCAACCACGCTGGGTGGGGAGATGCGGGTGAGGGCGCGGGTGACGCGGCGGCGCTGTTCGGCGCGGACGAAGGCGCGGAACTCGGGGTCCTCGACCCGGACGGCGCTGCCCAGCGCCGCGCCCAGGTAGCCGCCGAGGAACCAGGCGCCGGAGACGCCGTAGGGACGAAAGCGCAGCCCGACCAGCAGTGAGCGCAGCAGCACCCAGGCGGCGGAGTAGTGGACGATGTACTGGTAGGCGCCGTGGCGGGCGCGGCCGCGCAGCGCCCCGTCGGCGGTGCCGATATGGCGCAGGTGGCGGACCTCGAGGTCGGCGAAGGTGGCGGTCCGGAAGCCGCGGAGCTTCGCGTAGGTGGTGGTGATGACGTCGGCGCCGAGCCGTTCCGGCATGCCGCCGATCGCCGCGAAGCACTCGCGGCTGTAGAGGCGCGCCGGCGCGGTGACGTGGTCGGCCGGCGTCCGCAGCGGCCGCCAGCCCGCGCCGTCGGGCTCGACGATCGCGCCGCCGGCCATCCCCAGCTGCGGGTCGGTGCGGAAGCGGTCGAGCATCCCGGCCAGGAACTCGGGCGGGAGGACGATGTCGCCGTCGAGCTTGCCGAGGTGGGTGAACCCGTCCCCCGCCCCGGCCTCGCGCAGGCCGTGGTTCCAGGCCCGGTCCGGCGCCGCCGCCGCCAGCCGGTCGCCGCGGTCGCGGGTGTGACCGGGCGGCGTCGAGACGACGCACAGGTAAGGGAGGCTCTCGGCGTGGGCCTCGAACAGCTCGCGGGTGCCGTCGCTGGAGCCGTCGTCGACGACGACCCAAAGGTCGGGCGGCCGCGTCTGGGCGGCGACGCCGGCGACGACCGCGTCGACGTGTAGCGCCTCGTTGCGGACCGGCGAGATCAGCAGCACCCGCTCCATCAGGAGCCTTTGATCACCTTCGGCTTGCGCTGAGATCCGGTTGCGTAGGCGCAGCGGAAGGTCTCCGCCTTGCCGACCGGCTCACCGCCGGCGAAGCCGCCCTGGTTGTGGTTGTCGTAGACGGTGACGTAGTTGAGCGTTTCCGGCACCGGGTTGGCCGGCATCGGCACCGGGTCGGGTTCGCCCTGGGCGGCGTTGCCCTTCGAACCCGGCGTCACCCCCTCCGAGCCGGCCGCTTCGGAGCCGGCCGTGACCGTGAAGAGGTCGCTGCTCATCTCGCGTTTGTCCTTGATCCCGCGCGTCTTGTCGGGGAATTCCTCGGCTCCGGAGGTAGCCGGGTCGTCGTCGATCGTGCTCTGCAGCGCCGCCTTCGGGGCCGCCCCGATCAGCTGCGCGGCGGTCGGCAGCCAGCCGCCTTCGCGGGCGCAGGCCTGGGTCGCGTAGAAGTAGTCGTTGCTGCCGACGTCGGCAGCCGGGATCGGGTGCGGCCCGGCTTCCAGGCACCAGCTGCCGAAGTTGATCGCCGGTTTGACCGGGCACTGGACGCGGAGCTTGGCGAGCTTCTTTTCCAGCGCCTTGGCACTGGCGCCTGCCCCGGCCCGCGGTGCCCGCTCCGCCGGCGCCGGGCCGGCAAGCGAGGAAACGAGGGCGATCAGGGCGACGACAAGGGCGGCCAAGGCGAGCGGGTCACGACCGCGGCCGAGCGGCCCGGACGGGGTCGCGGGATTCATCGATACCTCCTGGTGGGTTGGGTTGACTGAAAGGCGGGACGGGCGCCGCCGCGGCGCCGGCCGCCGACACCGGCGGCGGCGAGGGCGGCGATCAGGATCAGCGCCGGCAGGAGAGCGGGAACGCCGCCGCTGCCACCGCCGCCGAGGTCATCGTCGGCGACGACCGGGACGCGGGCGGGGCCCGGGGCCGGCAGCCGCGCCATCGAGGCGACCGTGTCGTAGGCCTCCTCCTCCTCTTCTTCCTTCTCGGTCGCCTGCACCTGCGAGGTGCCGCTCGGCGGCGTCGGCTGCACCGCCGGCAACGGCGGCGGCACGATCGCGATCACCGGCAGCGCCGGCTGCGGCGGGACCTGGAAGAAGGGCGAGGCCGGGGCCGGGGCCGGCGCGGCGGGATGCGCCACCTGCGGCGGCGCCGGAGTCGCGGTCGGCACCGCGGGCGACGGTGGCGGCGGGAAGGCCGGGGTCGGCGCCGGCGAAGCGGGGCCCGGCGCCGGGGCGGGCGCTGGCGGCGGCGCCACTGCCGGTTCGGGCCCGGCCCGGTTGCGCAGCGGCGTCGTCCCGCAGGGCTGCTGGACGCTGCCGGCCTGGACCGTCACCTTCTGCGAGTAGGAGAGGCCGCCGGTGGCGACGGTGACGATCGTGGTGCCGGCGTTGAAGGCGCAGAGCAGCCCCGAGTGCGGGTCCAGCACCGGCTTCTTTTTCACCAGCAGCACGTTGCGGGGGTTGGTCGAGGCCGGGTCTGGGGCGACGAAGTCGGCGATGTCGGGCTCCGAGGAGGTGAAGGCGTAGTCGGGCAGGACCGTCGTCGCGCACTTCGAACCCAGACATTGCGAGGGAATCTGGACGTACGGTTCGGGGCTGGCGAATTCGCACGGTTTCGGCGCGTTGCCGCCTTCGCAGCGGGTCCCAGCCAGCGGCCGCCGGGCGAGCGCTTCGAAGAGGGCGGGCTGGCTGCGGCGCAGCAGCGTGCCGTCGGTCGGGTTGAGCGCAAGGCTGCCGATCGCGGGAATCAGCCGGACGCCGACCGGGGCGACGTTGCCGCTTCCCGACGGCAGCCCGACCGCAGCGAGGAGGAAACCGGAGGAGCCGACGAAATCGGTTTCGGTCGCCGCCGGCGGCGTCACGTAGCCGAGCGTGCCGGTGCCGTAGGCGGGGATCGAGCGAGCGCCCGCGATCAGGCGGTAGGCGCGGGTCTGTTCGGGGAAGTCGAAGAAGTAGGCCGAGGCGGCGAAACCCGGCGAGCCGCAGCCCGGCGGGGCGCTGGCGCCGGCGAGGATCGGCACCACCTGGCCGCGGTCGGTGGCCGCGTTGGCAGCGATGCCGGCGAGGTCGCGCTGGCCGACGACGATCGCCGGGGTCCCACCGGCGCCCGCGTTGGCGAGCTGTTCGGAGAGCCAGCAGCGCTGGGCCGCACCCAGTTCCGGGGCGGAGTAGTCGAGGACGACGACGCGAACGCTGCCGCCGCTGCCGGTCGAGTCGAACGAGTAGTAGGCCTGGCCGGGGCCGGCGAGCGAGACGGGGACGATTCCGGCCCCGGCCGGACCGCTGCCGAGCGGCGCCCCGAAGCCCGCGAAGGCGGCAGCGAAGGAGTCCAGGGAGCCGCTCGAGTCGAGGTCGGACGCGGCCGGCGCGGCGAAGGTCGGCAGCGCCCCGGCGCCGGCCGCGAGCCGGCGCGCGTAGGCCTCCTCCTCGCGGGCGAAAGCCGCGGCGGAGAGGGATTCGCCGAGGGCGACGCCGCCTTCTCCGGCGGCGACGCTGGAGCCGGTGTAGAGGAAGGCCCGGGTGCCGGGGATCGTCGCCGCCTTGCCGACCGCAGCCCCGAGCCAGCGGTCCGGCCCGATGCCGGCGCCGGAGAGGTCGGCACAGGCGCTGGCGCACTGGGCGTTGCCGCCGAGGGCGAGGGTCGCAGTGCCCGCTTCGGTCGGGATCGCCGCTCCCGCGGCGTTCGCCGGCGGCGCCGCCGCCTGGCCGTAGCGCATCACCCCGGCCGTCTGCACGCCCTTGCTGCGGAAGGTGACGAAGGTCCCGGTTTCGCCGCCGACCGCCCAGCCCTGGGTGCCGTCCGGGCTGACCAGCAGGGCGAGCACCGGGTCGGCCCGCCGCGGCAGGTCGTAGGAGCCCTGCCCTTCGACATGGCGTGGCTCGGGGAAACCTTCGCGCTGCTCGTCGCGCCACCCGGTCGCGGTCTGGCGGATCACGGCGCCGGCGCCGGGCAGCGGATAGGGCGCGGTCAGCAGGGGCGCCTGGCCGGGCGGCGGCTGGCCGATGATCTGTTCGACATCGGTGCCGAGGTCTTCCTGGCCCTGGCGGTCGGCGATCGCGGCGATCGCCCGCACCTGCCCGCCTTCGCGGATCGCCGCCAGCGCCGTCGGGTAGCCGGTCCACGATCCGGGGGCGAGTTGCCAGGCGCCGCCGGGGCCCTGGCGCTCGATCACCCGGCCGGCGGCGTTCGTCGCCTCGCCGTTGCCGAGCGAAGCGATCACCGCGCCGCCGTCTGGAAGGCCGGCGACGCGCTGCGGCGGCGAACCGGCCAGGGCCGCCATCGCGCCGTCGTCCACTCGCCAGCCGCTGCCGTCGTTGACGATGACGCCGCCGGCGGTGTAGCCCTGCAGGTCGGTCTTCGGGTATTTCCAGGTCGCGAACGCTTCATCGCCGGCGAAGGCGATCGAGGTGAAGTTCGCTTCAGCCGGCACGCCGGCCGGCAGCGCTTCCTGCTTCCACTGGCGCCCGTAGCCGAGCAGCACGCCCTGCTTGCCGACGGCGTAGCCGCGGCTCGGCTTGGCGGGGTCGAAGGCGATCCCGGTGAAGTTGGCGCGGGCGAGGTTGGGCGACGCCGCCGGATCGGACTGCCAGAGGCCGGTCGCCTTCTGCCAAACCCACATCGCGGCGCCGTCGCCGACGGCGTAGGCGCGCCCGGGTTCGGGCCAGGCGACGGCCCGCAGCCTCGGGGTCGCCCGCTTGCCGTTGCCTTTGAGCAGGAATTCGGGTTCCCAGCCCTGACCCGGTACGTAGCGAGCGACCTCGCCTTCGTCGCCGACCGCCAGCGCTTCGGACCCGAGCGCGCCGGCGACGACGCCGGGCGAGGCGGCGATCGCGGTCAGCGGCCGCCGGAAGGGCACCGGCCAGGGCTGCAGCCGTGCGACTTCGGGGTTCCGGGTCAGCTGCAGCGGCGGTCGCGACCCGAGCCAGCCTTCGTCGGGCGCGCTCAGCGCCGCTCCCAGTTCGGAGCCTGCGTCGCCGCTGCCGAGCGCGTTGCGGACGAAGGCGCTGCCTTCGAGGCCGAGGATCACGCCCTGGCCGACCCCGGTCACCACCCGGGCCCCATAGGCCGCCGCAGCGGAGGACGGCGGCCAGGCGAAGCTGCGCCCTTCTCCGTCCGGCAGTTCCGATCCGAGCGCAAGCGTGCAGAGGCCGGCCGGGGCGGCGAGGTCGCACCAGGAAGCCGTCACTTCGCCTTTGGCGGCGTCGTAGTAGGCCGTCGCCTCGTGCTTGGCGCCGCCGCCCTCGGTCAGCACCGCGTCGAACCAGACGCCGGCCGCGGTGACGGTCAGCGGCTGCCCCTGGCCGCGGGCGGCGACGCCGACGCCGAGCGGCGCTTCTTCGCCGTAACGGGCGCCGAGGGAGGCGGCGGGACCCAGCGGCTGCTGGCGCCAGACCGGGGTCACCGTTCCTTCGCGCCGGAACAGCTCGATCCCCTCGCCCGCGGCGCCGCCGCGTCCGAGCAGCCATGCCTCGCCGCCGCCGGCGTCGATCGCGACCACCCGGAAGCTCGCTTCCGGGGACGTGCAGCCGGGGCCCTGCAGGCAGATTTCCTCCGCCGCCCATTCTTCGCCGTTGTAGGCGAGGACCCGCGGCACGGTGGTCCCGGTGAGTTCGGGGACGACCAGCGCCATCGTCCTTCCCCCCGCTCCTTCGGTCGCCGCCAGCAGCCGCCCGGCACCGGTCCCGACCAGCTGCTGTTCGAATTCGAGCAGACCGCCCGGCCGCGGGACTTCGCGCAGGCTGCCGCCCGGATCGCGCACGACCAGGGTTTCGCCTTCTTCGCCGTCGGCGATCGCGGCGACGCCGCCGGCCGGGGTCGTGCGGCCGACCGAGGCGCCTTCCTGTTCGAAGGAGATGACCCCCGCTTCGCCGCCGAGCGTGAGCGGGGCCGGAACCACTTCCCAGCCGCCGGCGGTCGTGTAGCGGGCCAGCGACTGACCCTGCTGGGCGACCGCCCAGACCTCGCCCGGCGCCTCCTGCGGCGAGGCGCCGAGGAAGGTCCGCGCCGGCGCGCCCAGCGAGGGCTGGGCGACGAGCTGGCCGGTCCCGGCCGCGCCGGCGCCGGGACCGCCGCCGACCAGGGCGAGGGTGAGGGTGGCGAAGAACGCCGCCAGCCCGACCAGGGCCGCGACGGAGCGGAGCCGGGCGGCGGTCATGATTTCCGCTTCTTGACCGCGTGGACCTGGAGGTCGAGCTTGGTCGGCCAGCGCTTCGGGTTGAGCTTCAGCCTGACGCTGCGCCGCCCCTTCGCCATCGTGTAGAGCTTGGTCTTGGCGACGACCTTGCCCTCTAGCCGGGCGACCAGGCGCACATTCGCCGTCTTGCGCAGGGTGAAGCTGAGCTCGAGCACCGCGCCGTCGAGCAGGCGCTGCTTGATCTTCGAGACGATCGGCTTTTCCTGGTGGATCTGAGGATCGAGTTCAGCCGGGATTTCTTCCTGTTCGGAGGGCTTGTCCGCGTCCGCCCCGGAGTCGTCTTCGGGGGCGCCGATCGGGGCCACGGTCGGCAGGCTTTCGTCGGCGGGTCGGACCGTGATCGGCGCCGGCCGCAGCGCCGGATCCGCGTTCGGAGCCGGATCCGCCCCAAGGTGGAAGAGCCAGCCCTTCTGGGTCGCCATCCAGCACTGTTCGGCGCCGCTGCACTCGAGCGGCCCCGCCACGCCCTTCGAGCCGAGCACTTCGCCGCCGGCTTCTTCGCCGGCCGCCGGCAGGGTGACTTCCGGCCCGACGGTGCCGTCGCCCTGGATCAGGGTGAGCCGCGCCGGCGGCGCCAGGCCGAACTCTTCGCCTTCGCTGCGGAACGAGATCCAGGCGGCTTCGCCGGGAACGGCGGCGGCGGCGCTGACGACGTCCCACGGTTTCAGGACTTCGTCGGGATCGGTCAGCGGCAGCTGGGTGAGTTCGTCGCCGGCGCCGAGCCGCAGCGCGGTCACCGGCGCCGAGGGACCGCTGCCGATGGCGCCGGCGATCGCCCACAGCGGCTCGCCTTCGGACCCGGTCAGGTGCAGCGGGCCCAGCGCCCTCAGGTTGACCGGTTCGCCGCCGGCTTCGAGCGGCGCCGCCGGGAACAGCAGTTCGAACAGGTTCGCCAGCCCCGGCGTCAGCTTGTGCAGCAGCGACGGTTCTTCTTCTTCGCCGGCGATTTCGTTGTCGCCGGCGCGGGCGACGACGCTCTCGTAGAGCGCGCCGCCGTGGACGACGAGGCCGGCCACCGAGCGCCCGGGGTCGACCACTTCGGGCTGGGAGCTGGTCAACGACGGCACCGCGCTGAGGCCGAGCCCGTTCCAGTGCAGGTGGAACGCCCCCTGGTTGACCGTCGCCGGCAGCCGTTCGCCGGCGAACCAGCAGTCCGACGGGCCCGAGCAGGCGGCGGCCGCCATCTGCAGGTAGGAGTCGCCGCGCCCGATCGGCTTCGCGTAGGAAGCGACCACCTGGCCGCCTTTGAAGTGACAGAGGGAGATGCTGGGCTTCGCTTTTTCGTTCGTCCCCTGACCTTTCTGCTGGTCGGAGACCGTCCAGAACTCGTCCGGCCCGGCCCAGGCGATCCGCCCGTCGGCGCCGCCGCAGACCGTTGCGTAGCGGTACCAGCCGCGACCGTCGTAGGCGAAGAGGCCGGCCGGGATGCTGGGGCTGCCGGCGACGCCGCCGGTGATCAGCATGCAGCGATCCGCCTGCCAGCACTCGACGTCGCCGACCTGCCCGAGCAGGGGAAAACCGCCGGGCCCGGCGGGCTGCTGCGAGCGCCATTCCGCCGCGACGGCCGGGGCGGCGGTGACGGTGAGTGCGGCAAGCACCGCCGCCACGGCTGCGGCGACCCGCCTCACGGTCGCTTCACCTTCGCCGGGTGGACGCGGAAGCGGACCTGGATCTTGCCGTGGAGCGCCTTGCGGCCCTTGCGGTGGAAGCTGACCCGGACCGTCGCGAACAGCCCTTCCTGGCTGCGCGCCAAGCGGCGGTAGCGGGGCGGCAGCTGCAGCTCGATCGGGACCGGCCCGCTGTTCAGTGCCCAGGCCCGCCGGGCGGGGAGTTTGCGTGCCCGCGCCGCCCCCTCGATCTGGGCGCCGACGCTCGCCCGCAGCCGGCCGGCGGCCGGCACCACCGCGACCAGGCGGACGTTGCCGTCGGGCAGCGAGAAGGCGCTCAGCGCGAGGCGCCAGGCCCGCTTCCAGCCCACCGTCGGCGGCCCCGCCGAAAGCGCGACCAGGCCGCCGCCGCGGGCCAGTTCGCTCGCTTCGACGAGGAAGACGTCGCCGGCTTCGTTGCTGTCGCCTTCGACCAGGTTGGAGGCGGGCGAGGCGAAGACGATCCGGCCGCCGGCGCCGAAACTGGGCGCTTCGACGCCTTCCCCCCCGTTTTTGATCGCGCTGCGGTTGGGGGCCAGCGAGGGTTCGCCGCCGCCGCCGAGGCCGTGGGTGACCCGCTGCAGGGTTTCGGTACTGAGGTCGATCACGTAGAGCTCGAGCAGGCCGACGCCCGACGGCGGCGAGCCGACCAGGTTCGGCGGCGAGAGCGGGAAGCGCTGGCGGGCGCTGGCGAAGGCGATCCGGGTGCCGTCGGCGGAGATGCCGAGGTCGCGGACGTTGCCGTTGAGCGGCACGTACGGTTCCTCGTTCACTTTCTGCGCCGGCTCGACGGGGTTGACGACGATCTCCCTGGTCAGGCGCCGCACCGCCTCGGCCCGGCTGAGGCCGGCGCTCATGTCGACGACGAAGACGTTGGTCGCCTCGGTCGGGTTGCCGATCAGGGCGACCGTCCGCCCGTCGGCGCTGAGCCGGGGGACGCCGTTGACCCTGTCGGTGCCGAGCCAGCCTTCGGCGAAGTCGAAGCCGCCCGTGTTCTTGCCGGTGAGGACGAACGGGTCGGCGGCGCCGTCGGCGGCGACGACGCGCCGGATCGGAGCCGCGGCGCCGTCCGCGACCCGGCGCCAGAGCGGCTCGTCGTAGGGATAGGTGCCCTGGTCGAGTTTGGCGATCGCCGCCGCTTCGGCGCTCGGCATCACGACCTGGGCCGGCAGGTGCGTGCCGAGCCAGGCGACGGTCGAGCCGTCGCCGCTCAGCGCCGCGCCACGCAGCAGCGGCAGACCGGCGACCGCGACCAGCGACCCGCCCGGCACCGGCCGGTCGGTCATCGACCCGGTCGCCGGGTCGCGTTCGGCGCTGACCAGCCGCGTCTGGTCGCTGGCGAGGTCGCGCAGCACGACCTGCCCGGCCGGCGTCGGCACCCCTTCGGTGCTGCCGCCGGAGCCGCTGGTCAGGTTCGAAACCGCGGACGTGAAGAAGACGACCTCGCGACCGTCGGCGCTGAGCGCGACGCCGCCGCTGGCTTCGGACCCGCCGCCGCCTTCGTAGCTGAGGCCGCACGGCGTGTGGGCGCCGGCCTGGACCGGGTCGCAGCCGCCGAGCGCGGAAGCGAGCTCGTAGCTCGGGGGCGAGCTGCTCATGTCGGCGACGTAGACGTCGCGCGAGCCGGGCTGCGGATCGTCGTCGGGGTCGAGCTGGGCGCTGGTCGTAAAGGCGACGTAGCGGCCGTCGGCGGAGATCGACGGCGCCGCGCCGTCGGCGCTCGGCCCGCCTTCACCGGCATCCCCGGTCGCGACCGGGACGACCGCGCCCGAGTCGAGGTCCTTGCGGAAGATCCCACGCCTGGTCCCGAGCTTGCCCTGGAAGGCGACGTAGCGACCGTCGGCGCTGATGGCGGGGGCGAACGCCTCGTCCGCCTGCTGGACGACGCCCTTGGAGACGAGCTCGATCGGCCCGAATTCCGCCGCCGGCGCCGCCGCGGCAGCGCTGAGCAGGACGCCGAGGAGGAGCAGGGCGGCGGCGCTGAAGCGAGCGCCGGCGCTCAACGGACCCGGACCTCGAAGCGCCGCACCACCCGGTTGCCGGCCTTGTCGCTGGCGTGGACGACGACCGTGTAGCGGCCGCCGCTGGCGTAGCGGTGCTTGAAGCGGGAGCCGTCGACGGCCTTGGCGCCGTCGCCGAAGCTCGCCCAGGTCTTCGTCACCTTGACGCCCGAATCGGGGTCGTTGGCGCGCACCGTGACCTCGTCGCCGCGGACGGAGACGGCGAGCCGCGGCGGCTCGCCGTCGATCAGGAGCCTCACCTTCTTGCTCAGCAGCTGCTGGCCGGCGCCGTCGGTCGCCAGCACCCGCGCTTGGCGTTTGCCGCTGCCGAGCGTCGCCGGGCGCAGGCGGAAGCTGAGCTTGCGCAGGCCGCGGGTCACGATCCGGCCGCCGACCAGGACCGAGTAGGTGACCTGGCCGGCGTTGCTCTGGGACGCTTCCCATTTCAGCTTCACCTGGTTCGGCTTGGTCCACTTCTTCGGCCCCTTGACCTTGAACGACGAGGGCCGGGCGCTGACCCGCTCGACGACGATCTGGAAGCGACCAGGTTCACCTTGGCGGAACCCGATCAGCGCGTCGCCGCTGCCCGAGTCACCGATCCGCAGCTGGCCGATCGGGCCGTCCTGCAGGCCGGAGAGCAGACCGGTCTGGGCCGCGCCGCTGGCGAATTCCTGCCGCACCGCGACTGCCTGGCTACCTTCGGCCAGGGCCGGGTAGGCGACGACACCGCCGCCGTCGGGATCGAGCGCGGTCACCGATTCGGCGCCGGGCACAGCCGCCGGGCCGCCGGGGGCCGAGACCGGCACCAGGGCGCCGTTCTTGTCGACCGCGACCTGGCGGTTCTGGGCGCCGGCGCTGAAGGCGAGCCGCAGCTGCCCTTCTTTGCCGCCTTTTTCGTAGGCGGCGACGCCGGGTGGCCCGATCGCGTTGGCGCCGGTGGTTTCGGCGCTGAACACCGGCTGGGCGCCGAGCAGGTTGTTGGAGGGGACGACGAAGCCGGCCGGCAGCGTGTTGAGCAGGAGCCGCACCCGGCCGCCGTCCGAGTTCGGCTGGACCCGCATCGCGATCCGGGCCTGGTCGAGCGGGGTGACGGCCAGCGAGAAGGCGTCGACGTCGCCGCTGACCGGGGCGTTGTCCAGCGTCGCGGGGCTCGCCTGCAGGACCTGGCCCGGAACCGTGCCGAAGATGCGCCGGGCCAGGATCCGCGCCGTGCCGGTCTGGTCGGGCTCCTGCCAGGCGACGACGGCGCCGCCGTCGACCCCCGCCCCCACCTTCGGGCCGTTGGTCGCGGTCGGCGGGCGCATCGAGGCTTCGGGGTTGTTGTTCATCGCCCCGAGCCGCGCCCAGCGGTCTTCCTTGAGGCGGGCGACGCGGATTTCCGCCATCACGTCGCCGGGGCGGGTCTGGACCGCGGTGGTCAGCAGGTTGCCGCAGTATTTGTTGCCGTTGAAGACCCAGGTGACAACGCGGTAGGCGACGATCGCCTGGCTCGGCGCCGTCGCCGAGGGCGAGGGGTCGACCCCGATCCCCTGGCAGACGTTGGGGTCGACGATCTGGGGGGGGCCGAAATCGGTGGCGCCGCGACCGAGCTTGGCCGAGTAGAGGGCGTAGCGGATCTCTTTTTCGACCGTGGCGACCTGGCTCACCCAGACGACCAGCAATTCGCCCTTGCGTCCGGCGGCGATCCGCGGCTGCGTGCCTTCGTAGGGGAGGTCGTCGACCCGGATCGGCGGCCCCCACTTGCCGCCGGCGTAGCGATTGGCGAAGACGTGCGGGCTGCCTTCGACGGTCTTCGTGTAGACGGCGCCGCCACTCGCGTCCGGCGCCATCGCGACACCGCCGAAGTCGACGATGTCGGACGAGGGACCGGCGATCGTCACCGGCATCTCGAGCCGGTTGCCGCCGCCGGGGCCGTTGTTGGAGAAGCGCGGGCCGCCGCTGAGGACGGGCGCTTCGGCCGGCGGCTGGGACGGTTTTTCTTCGGGCGGCATAACCGCGGCGGCGTCGAAGATCGCCGCAACCGATTGCGCGGTGCTCATCGTCACTTCGCAGGCGCCGATCCCGGAGCAGGCTCCGCCCCAGCCCTTGAACTCGGAGCCGGCGGCAGCACCGGCGGTGAGGGTCACGACCGCGCCCGGGGCGAACTGAGCGGCACAGACGGAGCCGCAATCGATGCCGGCGGGGGTGCTGGTGATGGCGCCGAGGCCGGTGCCCGACTTCGAGATCGTCAGCGTCTGCTGTTCGAGCGTGAACGTCGCCGTGACTTCTTTGGCGGCGCTGATCGTCACCACGCAGCTGCCGGTGCCCGAGCAGCCGGCGCCCGACCAGCCACTGAAGGTCGAACCGGCGGCGGCGCTCGCCGAGAGCGTCACCACTTCGCCTTCCAGGTATTCGGCTTCGCAGTTCGGGCCACAGCTGATCCCCGACGGGTTGCTGGTCACCGTGCCCGCTCCGTTGCCCGCCGGGGTGACCTTCAGCTGGAACTGGCCGGGGATCAGGGCGAATTCAGCCGTCACCGCTTTCGCCGCCGACATCGTCACTTCGCAGGGACCGGTGCCCGTGCAGGCGCCGCTCCAGCCTTTGAATTCGGAGCCGGCTGCCGGGGTCGCGGTCAGCGTGACGACGACGTTGTGGTTGAAACCGGCCGAACAGGTGGGGCCGCAGTTGATGCCGGACGGGGTGCTGGTGATGGTGCCCGAGCCAGCTCCGGAAGCAGTCACCGCCAGGGCGTGCTGTTCGAGCGTGAAGGTCGCCGTCACTTCTTTCGCGGCGCTCATCGTCACCACGCAGGTCCCGGTCCCCGAACAGCCGGCGCCCGACCAGCCGCTGAAGCTCGAGCCGGCGGCGGCGCCAGCGCTCAGCGTCACCACCTTGCCTTCTTCGTATTCGGATTCGCAGGTCGGGTCGCAGTTGATGCCCGGGGGGTTGCTGGTGACCGTGCCGGAGCCG
>DASSLT010000067.1:0-19185 GCA_035689305.1 Solirubrobacterales bacterium
GACGACCAGGATCTCCATGTATTCGACCAGCAGGAAGGAGCCGAAGCGCATGCCGCCGTACTCGGTCATGAAGCCCTGGACCAGCTCGGCGTCGGCCTCGGGCATGTCGAACGGGGTGCGGTTGGTCTCGGCGAAGCCGGCCAGCATGAAGATCAGGAAGCCGACGACCTGGGGGACGATGTACCAGACCTGGCCCTGGGCCTCGACGATGTCGACCAGCGAGAGCGAGCCGGCCATCATCACCACGCCGAGCAGGGCCAGGCCCATCGAGACCTCGTAGGAGATCAGCTGGGCGGCCGAGCGCATCGCCCCGAGCAGGCTGTATTTGGAGCCCGCCGACCAGCCGCCGAGGAGCAGGCCGTAGAAGGCGATCGAGCCGACGGCGAAGAAGTAGAGGATGCCGATCGGGACGTCGATGCCGTAGAAGCCGACGCCGTCCTTGACGTCGCCCCAGGGCAGGATCGCCAGCGCCAGGACTCCGGAGAGGACCGGCAGGAGCGGCCCGAGGACGTACAGCGCCGGGACCGCGTTGGCCGGCCGGAAGCCCTCCTTGGAGATCAGCTTGCCGACGTCGGCAAGCGGCTGCAGGATTCCGAAGGGGCCGACCCGGTTGGGGCCGTAGCGGTGCTGGAAGCGGCCGATCAGCTTGCGCTCGACGACGGTCAGGATCGGCAGGATGCCGAAGATCACGGCGAAGATGACGATCGACTTGACGATCATGATCCAGGTCGCTTCGACGAACTGGGTGTCGGCGAGGGGCAGCACTTACGCCTCGACCCTCTCCAGCTTGGAGATCTCAACTCGGACGGGGCCGCCATTCAGCAGCGCGTTCGCGTTCCCGTCGGCCACACCCTCCGCTAGGAAGCAAACACCCTCGGCTACTCGTTCCTTGATCAGCACCCGAGCCTCGACGCTAGTCCCGTTCTGGCTCACCTTCACCTGGTCACCGCTCTGGAGCTCGAGCCGCTCGGCGTCGGCGAGCGAGATCTCGAGGCGCTGCTGGGGCTGCAGGAACTTCAGCGGCGGGTTCAGCTCCGTGATCGGGCCGGCCCAGAGGTCGCGGTAGGTGCCCAACGCAAGGCCATCCCCGGCCGGGGCGGCGCTGGCCAGGGTGGGGGTGGGGGCAGTGGAGGCTTGCGGGGCCTCCGACGCGGCTTCGGTCTCCTGCCAACGAATGCCTTGGCCACCGAGGTCGGCCTCCGCGATGCCGGCGTAGAAGGGCACCGCGGCTTTCAGCGCCGCGAAGGCGGTGGGCTGGGAGTCGATTCCGGTGTCGGGGCCGAGAGCGGAGCAGAGCTCCGAGAGGACCTGGATGTTGGGGCGGATGTCGCCGGGACGGCTGGCGCTGGGACGGACGCGCTGCAGGCGGCCGTCCGGGTGGGTGACCGTTCCGTCTTTCTCGGCGTGGGTCTCGAGCGGGAAGAGGACATCGGCCTTGGCGCTGGTCGCGTTCTCGAACATCGAGAAGCTGATTACGAAGCTGGCGCTGTTGATGGCCTCCTCCCAGGCTTTGGTGTCGGGGAAGTCACGCAGCGGGTCGACGCCGAAGAGGACGAGGCCGTCGAGGTCGCCGGCCTCCAAGGCGGCGCGGATCTCCTCGGTCGCGTGGCCGGCGACCGAGACCTCCGCCAGGCCCGGGCCGGCGTCGGGGAGGCAGCCAGCCTCACGCAGGCCGCGGGCGTTGGCGAAGTCGGGGATTTCCAGCAGGCCGGCGCCGTCGGCCGCGGCGACGCCGAGCGCCTCGGCGAGCGCCAGCAGCGAGCGGCCGACGCCGTCCTCGCGCAGGATCCGCTCGCCCCAGAGGACGACGACCTTCTCGGCGTCCTTCAGGGTTTCGACCAGCGGCGTGGCGACCGTTTCCTCGCCGCCCAGCGCTCTCGTCAGCTCGCCGAGGAAGTGGCCGCCCTCGCCGGGCGCGTAGCGGGCGATCGCCTCGGCGCCGCCGTCGAGCGCGGTCGGCCGTTCCGTCGCGACGACCAGCTTGGCGCCGTTGCGGCGGATCGCCTTGCGGACGCGGAGGTCGAGGATCGGCGAGCTGTGGAGGGGATCGGTGCCGAGGACGAGGATCGCGTCGGCCTCGTCGATGTCGCGGACCTTGGCGCTCAGCTCGGGCTGGGCGAGGCGGACGAGCTCCGCCCGGCCGGCGCCGTGGCCGGGACGCGAGTCGAGGTGCGGCGAGCCGAGCGCCTCGCGCAGCAGCTTCTGGACCAGCAGCGCCTCCTCGTTGGAGGCGTCACCGACGATCGCCGCCACCTTGGCGCCGGCACCTTTCAAACCCGCGGCGGCGTTCGCGATCGCCGCCTCCCAGCTGGTCGCGGATCCGCCTTTCAGCCGCGGCCCGTCGACCCGCTGCTCGGCCTCGAACATCTCGAAGCCGTAGCGGCCTTTGTCGCAGAGCCAGCCGTCGTCGACCGCGTGGTTGTCGCGGGCGATCACCCGTTTCACCTTCTCGTCGCGGATCGTGAAGCTGACGTTGCACTGGCTCGGGCAGAGGGTGCAGACCGAGCCCGCCTGCTCGATGTCCCAGGGCCGGGCGCGGAAGCGGTAGGTGTAGTTGGTCAGCGCCCCGACTGGGCAGATGTCGGTGATGTTGCCGTGGAAGGGGGCGACGTAGGGGCGGTCGTCGAAGGTGCCGACGAAGGTGCGGTCGCCGCGCTCGAGCAGCTGCAGCTGGGCGTCCTCGGCGACCTCCTGGCTGAAGCGGACGCAGCGGTAGCAGAGGATGCAGCGCTCGCGGTCGATAGCGACCAGCGGCGAGAGTTCGACCGGCTTCTGGAAGTGGCGCTTTTCGTCGATCACGCGCGACTTGCCGGGGCCCCAGCCCTGCGTGATGTCCTGCAGCGGACACTCGCCGCCTTTGTCGCAGACGGGGCAGTCGAGCGGATGGTTGACGAGCAGGAACTCGACCACCGCGCTCTGCGCCTCCTTGACCTGCTCGGTCCGGGTGTGGACGACCATGCCCTCGCGGACCGGGGTCGAGCAGGAGGTCTGCAGTTTCGGGATCCCCTCGATCTCGACCAGGCACATGCGGCAGGCGCCGACCGGGTCGCCGAGTTTCGGTTCGTAACAGAAGACCGGGATCTCGACGTCGCCCTTGCGGGCGGCGTCGTGCAGCATCTCGCCCTCGATCGCCTCGATCTCGCGGCCGTCGACGGTGATCGTCACCTGGCGCTGCTCGCTCACGTCGCCGCTCCCAGGATCTCCGGCGGCGCCTCGACGACGAGGTGCGGATCGAGGCCGGCGGTTTCGATCACCTGCTCGAACTCGGGGCGGAATTTGTTCACCATCGCCGAGACCGGCATCGCCATCGAGTCGCCGAGCACGCAGAGGCAGTGGCCCATGATGTTCTGCTGGACCGAGCTGATGATGTCGAGGTCCATCGGCGTCGCCTCGCCGCGCACGACCCGCTCCAGCATCTTCACCGTCCAGTTGGTGCCCTCGCGGCAGGGGGTACACTTGCCGCAGGACTCGTGGTGGTAGAAGCGCGCCGTCCGCAGCGCCATGTGCGGGATCGAGACGCGGTCGTCGGCGACGATGATCGAGCCGGAGCCGAGCATCGACCCCGCTGCCGCCATCGCCTCGAAGCTGTAGGGGAGATCCATCCCCTCCGCGGCGGTGAGGACCGGGGAGGAGGAGCCGCCCGGGTAGAAGGCCTTGATCTCGTGGCCGGGGTCGGGGCCGCCGGCGAGGCCGTAGATCAGGTCGCGGGTCGGGATCCCGAGCTCGACCTCGTAGTTGCCGGGGCGGCGGACGCCGCCGGAGACGGAGACGACCTTGGTCCCCGGCGACTGCTCGGTGCCGAAGCCCTTGAACCAGTCGGCCCCCTTGGCGACGATCCGCGGCACGTTGGAGAGGGTCTCGACGTTGTTGATCAGCGTCGGCCCGCCGTAGAGGCCCTGGACCGCCGGGAACGGCGGCTTCAGGCGCGGGTTGCCGCGCTTGCCTTCGAGCGCGTCGAGCAGCGCCGTCTCCTCGCCGCAGATGTAGGCGCCGGCGCCGCGGTGGACGACCAGCTCGAGGTCGCGGTGGCAGCCGAGGATGTTCTCGCCCAGGTAACCGGCCTCGTAGGCTTCGGCTACCGCGCGGTCCAAAATATCGGCCTGGGTGGAGTACTCGCCGCGGATGAAGATGAAGGCGTGGCCGGCGTCGGCGGCGAGGGCGGCGATCGCGATCCCCTCGATCAGCTGGTGCGGGTTGCGCTGCATCAGCTCCCGGTCCTTGAAGGCGCCGGGCTCGGACTCGTCGGCGTTGCAGCAGAGGTACTTGGCCATTTCGCCGCGCGGCAGGAAGGAGGCCTTTTTGCCCATCGAGAAGCCGGCACCGCCGCGACCGCGCAGGCCGGAGTCTTCGAGCTCTTTGAGGACCTCGTCCTGCTCCATCTCCTTGTAGGCCTTCTCCAGCGTCGAGTAGCCGCCGACCAGGCGCTTGTAGCCGTCGAGGGTGGCCAGCGCCGGGTCCTCGGCGTAGTCGAGCAGGACGCGGGTCTCGAGCTCGGGCGCCATCAGGAGCCCGCTCCCGGGATCGGCGTGTCGCCGGCCAGCGGCCGCTTGGTCTGGTCCTTCTCCGGCAGGACCTCGCTGCCGGCCCGCAGCTGCTCGATCGCGACCCCCGCCTCGGCCGCCTCCAGCGGCCCGTAGTAGCGCTGGTCGATCGAGGCCATCGGCGCGATGTCGCAGGCGCCGAGGCACTCGAAGCCGGTGACGAAGAAGTTCTCGTCGTCGCCCCCGGCGGCCGCCTTGAAGGCGTCGAGCAGCTCGTCGCCGCCGCGCATCCAGCAGCTGATGTTGGTGCAGACCTCGATTCGGTGGATCCCGACCGGGTCGGTGTGGAGGAGGTCGTAGAAGCTGGCGACCGACTCCAGGTAGGCCGGCGTCACCCGCATCACCGCGGCGGCCTGGCGGATCCCCTCCGGCGTACACCAGCCGTACTGCTGCTGAACCAGCCAGAGGGCTGGGATCGAGGCCGATTTGCGGTCCGGGTAGCGGGCCATCAGGGCCTCGAACTGGTCCCGCAGCTCGGCCGGGCAGTCGACTTCGTGCAGCTCCGGGATCTGCTCCTCGGCGCGCGGCGGCACCCGGCCCTCGGTGACCGCGCGGTCGACGGGCAGGTTCGGGTTGAAGATGCCGGGACCGTCGACGGGGCTCACCGGTCGACACCTCCCAGGATCGGGTCGAGCATGCCGAGGCTGCAGATCATGTCGGCGACGTAGCTGTCCATCGCCATCTCGCGGAAGGACTGCAGGTTGACGAAGGAGGGGTCGCGGAAGTGGACCCGGGCCGGCTTCGAGGAGCCGTCGGCGAGGACGTAGCAGCCGAGCTCGCCGCGCGGGCACTCGATCGCGTTGTAGATCTCGCCGGCCGGGACGCGGAAGCCCTCGGTGACGAGCTTGAAGTGGTGGATCAGCGACTCCATCGAGGTCGCGAGCTCCGAGCGCGGCGGCAGCACGTACTTGCGGTCGTCGGCGATGTGCGGGCCCTCGGGCAGGGCGTCGAGGCACTGGGCGACGATCTTGCTCGACTCGACCATCTCCGCGACCCGGACCCGGTAGCGGTCGTAGTTGTCGCCGACGGTGCCGACCGGGATCTTGAACTCGAGCTCGGGGTAGGCGAGGTAGGGGGTCGCCTTGCGGAGGTCCCAGGGCTCGCCGGCGGCGCGCAGCAGCGGGCCGCTGACGCCGAGGTCCAGCAGCCGCTCGCGGTCGACGATGCCGACGCCTTTGGTCCGCTGCAGGAAGACCTCGTTGCGGTCGAGCAGCGCTTCGTACTGGCCGACCCGGACCGGCATGTCTTCGGCGAAGGAGCGGCACTTCTCCTCGAAGCCGACCGGGATGTCCTCGATCACGCCGCCGACCTGGAAGTAACGGGTATGCATCCGCTGGCCGGTCGCCATCTCGAACAGGTCGAGGATCCGGTCGCGCTCGCGGAAGCAGTACCAGAGCATCGAGATCGCGCCGAGGTCGAGCGCGGTGGTGCCGAGCCAGACCAGGTGGGAGTGGATCCGGTTGAGCTCGAGGAAGAGGGTCCGCAGGTACTTGGCGCGGGGCGGGATTTCGAGCCCGACCAGCTGCTCGACGGCGCCGCAGTAGGCCTGCATCTGGAAGAAGTAGGAGACGTAGTCCATCCGCTCGACGAAGGGGATGACCTTCCAGTAGCTCTTGTCCTCGCAGGACTTTTCGATCCCGGTGTGGACGTAGCCGATCACCGGTCGCAGGTCGCGGACGATCTCGCCTTCGAGGTCGACGACGAGCCGCAGGACGCCGTGGGTCGCCGGGTGGTGCGGCCCGATGTTGACCGTCATCACCTCGGTCGTGCGGTCCTCGTTGAGCTCGCCCGAGAGCTCGGCGACGACGCCCGCTGCCGCGTCCTCGAACTCAGCCATAGTTGCGCTCGTTGTAGGTGAAGGCGACGGGCTCGCCGCCGACCGGGAAGTCGCGGCGCTGGGGCCAGCCGACGTAGTCCTCGGGCAGCAGGATCCGGGTCATGTCCGGGTGGCCGCGGAACTCGATCCCGAAGAAGTCGAAGGCTTCGCGCTCCTGGAACTCGGCGGTGGGGAAGAGCTCGACACAGGAGTCGATGCTGGGGAGCTCCGCCCGCGGGTCCTGTCGAGGGGGAGGGTCCTGCGGGCGGGCGGGTGCGTCCGTTCTCGGACCCTCCCCCTCGCCACCCGCGGATGGATCGCTCAGCATTGCCTTCACCCTGATCCGCTCACACCGATCACGGTTGAGGAGCTCGTAGTGAACTCCGAAGCGGGGTTGAGCGGGCAGGTAGTCGGCGACGTGGAGGCTGGAGAGGAAGCGGTAGCCCTGGCCCGGCGTCTCGCGCAGCCAGGTGAGGACGGCGAGCACCTGCTCGGGGTCGACGACCAGCGCCGCCTGTTCGCGATCGAAGGAGGTGGCGCGGACCGCCCCGGGGTGGTCGCGCTCGATTTCCCCCCGGATCAGCTCCAAGCCGGGGGCGTCAGGCAAGGGACATCTCCCTGGCGGCGAGGTAGGCCTCGGCCGCCTCCGGGCTGGGCTTCGAGGCGGGGCCGCCGCGCGCCCACTCCTCGGTGCCGACCGCGTTGTAGCGCTGGCGCCAGCCCTGGTCGGGGCTGCCCTGGATCTTGCGCTGCAGCTTGGTGAAGCCGTACATCACGGCCTCCGGTCGCGGCGGGCAGCCGGGGATGTGCATGTCGATCGGCATGAACTTGTCGGCGCCCTGGACGACGGCGTAGTTGGCGAACATCCCGCCCGAGGAGGAGCAGGCGCCCATCGAGATCGCCCATTTCGGCTCCAGCATCTGGTCGTAGAGGCGGCGGACGACCGGCGCCATCTTGATCGAGACCCGGCCCGAGAGGATGATCAGGTCCGCCTGGCGCGGGGAGGCGCGCAGCGCCTCGGCGCCGAAGCGGGCGAGGTCGTAGCGGGCGGTGACGATCGAGATCGGCGCCTCGATCGCGCAGCAGGCGAGGCCGAAGGTGAGCGGGAAGATCGAGTTCGACCGCGCCAGGTTGAGCATTTTCTCGAAGGTCGTGGTGACGACTTTCTCTTCGACGTAGCGCTCGAGGTCCTCACCTTCGAGATCGCCCCGCAGCATGTCGCGGGCGGTGGCCTGGCGGGCCTGGAAGCTGCGGCGCTCTATTTCCAATCGAGGGCTCCCTTGCGCCAGACGTAGACGAAGGCGATCATCAGCAGGACGACGAAGGTGACGAGCTCGCCGAGGACGAAGACGCTGTCGGCCCCCTTCATGATCACCCCGACCGGGTAGAGGAAGACGACCTCGATGTCGAAGAGGATGAAGAGCATCGCGATCAGGTAGAAGCTGACGCCGAATTTGAGGCCCTTGACGGCCTCGACCGGGATCCCCGACTCGTAGGGCTCGGCCTGGCGGCGGCTGGCGGCGGTCGGGCGCTGCGGCTTCTTCGGGCCGATGATGTGGTTGAGGAAGGCGAAGACGCCGCCGACGGTAAGACCGAGGACCGCGAAGACGAGGATCGGGAGGTAGCTCTTGAGCACTGGGTGGTGGGGGTTTTGGAGCGGGCGGCTCCGAGGGGTCCATCTCCCTGGACTCGACGCCCGTAGTCGCTGTTATACACCTAGCTTGTGACAACTTGCTACATAGTGATTTTCCGCATCAGCAAGCGGAATCCCGACCCTTTTGGGCGGATTTAGACGATGGTCGGCCTCCACATCGCGGTCGGTTGCATCGTGATCGCGCTCAACCTCGCCGCTGGAGCCATCGGCGGCTATTGCTGGTACCGGAATCAACAATCGATCCCCTTCTGGTACCTGCTGCGCGCGGCCCAGGTCTCGGTCTTCCTTCAGGCCCTTTTGGGGGGGTTGTTGGTTGTCACCAACCACGAAGCCGGCGAAGACCTCCACTACCTCTACGGCATCCTGCCCCTGGTCGTTTCCTTCATCGCCGAGGGCGCCCGCGTCGGCGCCGCCCAGCGCGAGCTCGGCGAGATCGACTTCGAATCCCTCCCCGCTGACGAACAGCAGTCGATCGCCCTCCAGATCGTCCGCCGCGAGATGGGGATCATGGCCGTCAGCTGCGGCGTCATCTTCTTCCTCGCCCTCCGCGCCGCCACGACGAGCGGCCTCTAGCGCCGCCCTACTGATCGATGCGGCAATCCGACGTCCTATAGACGTTCGATTGCCGCATCGATCTCAGTCGATGCGGAACGCGGGGTGCTTGGGGGCGATCCGGGCCAGCTCCTCGTCTGAGGAGTCGGGACCGACGCCGTCGAAGAACTGGCCGACCTCCCACTTCCATTTCTCGAGGTAGGCGCGCAGGAGGGCGGGCCGCTCCGCCTCCGGCACTTCGGTGGCGGTGAAGTCTTCGACCTTGCCGTGGCCGGCGAGGCGGCCGCCGCCGCTGACCCGCATGTTCTTCACCCACTCGGTGTGGCCACGCGGGGCGACCAGATAGCGCTCGCCCTCGAAGGTGAGCGGGTTGACCGGCGTCCGCCGCCACTCGCCGCTCTTGCGTCCTTTCACTTCCAGCACCCGCGAGCCGGCGATCGGCAGCCCGATCTTGGTCAGCCCGGCGACCATCGGGTTGAACACATGCTTCGTGAACCAGCCTGGTTCCTTGAAGTGGTTGGCGGCAGGGGGCTGCTCGGCCATCGCTTCGATTGTAGGCTCCTCCGATGCTCGACCACGTCGGCATCGAGGTCAGCGACTACCCGCGCAGCAAGGCCTTCTACGAAGCGGCCCTGGAGCCGCTCGGAATCTCCCTGCTGATGGAGTTCGCCGAGTCGGCCGCCGGCTTCGGCAGCGAGACTGAGCACGGCCCCAAGCCCTACTTCTGGGTCTACGGTCGCGGCCGCCCGGTCGTCAGCGGCGCCCACCTCGCCTTCGGCGCCCGCAGCAACGACCTCGTAGACGCCTTCCACGCCGCCGCCCTCGCCGCCGGCGGCAGCGACAACGGCGCCCCCGGCCCGCGCCCGATCTACCACCCCGGCTACTACGGCGCCTTCGTCCTCGACCCCGACGGCAACAACGTCGAGGCCGTCTGCCACACGGCGGGGACTTCTGGCCTGTAGACAGGACATTCCGTCTGCTGCCTTTTCTACTATTCGCGTTGAGAGGTGCTCATGCTGGCGAAAGGGTCCGAGGGCTCTGCCTAACGGCTAGCTGGCTCGGGGCCTCTCGTTCCATTAGTGATAGAGGGTTGCGCCCCTCTTGAATGGCTCGAACTCTGATTTGAGTAGGTGCTTCACCAAGTCGTACGAGCGAGGGTCGCCGCTCTCATATTTTCTCTGCATCGCCCAGGTCAAATAGTCGGCAACCTGGAGGCAAGGATCAGTGGCCGCCGGCGAGAACGCGCAGTGGCAAGTAACGGTGGGGGAGACTTGACTGACCACCTCGGTAACGGCTTCGTGAACCGCGGCCTTGGTCGTCTTCCGTTTTCGCTTGATTTGGAGCGATGAAGCGACAACAAGCAGCTCATCGTTGGCGTCAGCGATTTGGGATGCCACGAACTTGAAGTGGAGATACCAGGCGAGCTTGTGGAAATAGAGGGGGGATCATGACGAAGATCGTCCTTTGCTTTTCTCTTGTCGAGGATGGTTGCGTCGAAGCGGAGGTCGGTGTCCGCTATCAGCCCGAAGGCGCGGTCCCGCACGTGCTGCCGATCATTGGTCGCGTGGAGCTGATCGAGAAGCACCCCTCCCAAGCGAGTTCCCGACGCAGCGCGAGGAACTTCTCTCCGACGGAGCAGTCGTCCAGCGTGATCGTTCCGATCATGAAGTACCGACTTACTCCATCGCCTGGGGGCTTGAAGACAAGGTCCCCAGCCTCGTCTCCGAATACATGAAGGCGGCTCATTCCGAATTGCGAGCGGGATCGAGCGGTAGGTACTGGCCGCCGTAGAAGACGAGCGGGTCGCCCTCGCTGAGGGCGAGATCGGTGACCTCGCCGGTGACGATCACGTGGTCGCCGGCGGAGATCACGTCGCGCAGGTCGCAGGCGAGCCAGACGAGGGCGTCGTCGATCGCCGGCAGGCCGTCGCGGTCGCTCCAGGCGACGCCGGCCCACTTCTCTGCCACCGGCGCCTTGGTCGCGAAGGCGCGGGCGATCTCTTCCTGGCCCTTGTGGAGGATGCTGACGCCGAAGCGGTCGGCGGCTTGGACGGCGAGCAGGGTGCGGGAGCCGCGGTCGAGGCAGGCGAGCATCAGCATCGGCTCGATCGAGAGCGAGCAGACGGCGTTGGCGGTCGCCCCGGCCGGGCCCTCGGCGCCGCTGGCGCTGACCACCGTCACCCCGGTCGGCAGATTCGCCATCGCGGAGCGGAAGCTGTCGGAGTCGGGTGGGCGCATGCGGAACGGCGGATCGGGGATCGCCGCCAGACAATATGATGCGCGCCGCGTGCGTCGAGTACTGCTCATAGCAATGGTCGTTGCCGCCGCGCTCGGGCTCGTCGCCTGCGGCTACGGCGAAGAAAAGCTCTCGGTCTCCAAGGACGACCCCGATTACAACGGGGCCGTGCTCTTCTCGACCCACTGCTCGGGCTGCCACACGCTCAGCGCCGCCGGCACCCAGGGCAGCGGCAATCGCGGCGAGCGGACCCAGGGCCCGAACCTGAACCAGCGCGAAGAGACCTACGAAGACGCCCTCTTCGCGATCCAGAACGGCGGCTTCTCGGGCGCGATCATGCCCCAGAACATCGTCGTCGGCAAGGAAGCCGAAGAGATCGCCCGCTTCGTCGCGAAGTACGCGGGCGAAGACGCCGAAACCTCGCCGCGACCCGGCGAGAGCTCCTCGTCCCCCTAGCGGCCAGGCAGTCATGCTTGACCTGAAGCTGATTCGCTCCGACCCCGAGCGGGTCAAGGCGGCCCTGGCCCGGCGCGGCGCCGCCGCCGAGGTCGACGAGCTGCTCGCCCTCGACGCCCGCCGCCGCGAGCTGTTGCCGGCGGTCGAGAATGCCCAGGCCGAGCGCAAGACGCTCTCGAAGCAGATCGGCGAGGCGAAACAGGCGGGGGGAGACGCCGAGGAGCTGATGGCGACGGTCGCCGCCCTGAAGGAGACGATCGAGTCCGGCAAAGAGGAGCTCGAGCAGGTCGACGCCGAGCTCGGCAAGCTGGCGCTGGCGCTGCCCAACCTCCCCGACCCCGACGCCCCGGCCGGCGACAGCGACGAGGACGCGGTCGAGATCAAACGGGTCGGCGAGCCGCCCCGGTTCGACTTCGAGCCGCGCGACCACCTCGAGATCGGCACCGAGCTGGGGCTGATCGACATGGAGGCCGGCGCCAGGCTCTCCGGCTCGCGCTTCGCCTACCTGAAGGGCGACCTCGTCCTGCTCGAGCTGGCGCTGGTCCGTTTCGCGATCGAGCTGGTCCGCGCCGAGGGCCACGAACCGGTGGTGCCGCCGGTCCTGGTCCGCGAAGAGGCGCTGGAGGGAACCGGCTTCCTGCCCGAGGCGCGCGACCAGATCTACGAGATCCCCAAGGACGAGCTCTTCCTCACCGGCACCTCCGAGGTCGCCCTCGCCGGCCTCCACGCCGACGAGATCCTCGACGCCGAGGCCCTGCCGCTGCGCTACTGCGGCTTCTCGACCTGCTTTCGGCGCGAGGCCGGCGCCGCCGGCCGCGACACCCGCGGCATCTTCCGCGTCCACCAGTTCGACAAGGTCGAGATGTTCTCGTTCGTCGAGCCTTCGGCCTCCCAGGACGAGCACGAGCGCCTGCTGGCGATCGAGGAGCGGATCCTGACCGAGCTGGAAATCCCGTACCGGGTCGTCAACGTCGCCGTCGGCGACCTCGGCGCGCCAGCCGCGAAGAAGTACGACTGCGAGGGCTGGATCCCGAGTCAGAGTCGCTACCGGGAGCTGACCTCGTGCTCGAACACGACCGACTACCAGGCCCGCCGGCTCGGCGCTCGCTACCGCCCGCAGGAGGGCGCGGCGCCCGAGGCGGTGCATACCCTGAACGGCACTGCGGTGGCCGTCGGACGCACGATCATCGCCTTGATCGAGAACCGCCAGGAGCGCGACGGAAGCTTCACGCTACCCAATATTTTGCATCGGTACGGCTGTCCTGACAGAATCGCCCCCCAGTGATGGGGATTATCCGCTCATGAACGCCAGCGTCCGCGAGGCCAAACGCGTCGTCCTCTGCGACGACCACGAGATCGTCCGCGAGGCGATCAAGGCCCGAATGCTCAATTCGAGCATCGTCGAGATCGTCGGTGAGGCCGGCAACGGGCGCGATGTCGTCGACGTCGTCAAAGAGCTCGAGCCCGACGTTCTGATCATCGACGTCGAGCTGCCGAAGCGCGACGGGATCGAGGCGACGAAGGAGGTCCTCAAGGTGCGGCCGCGGACCAAGGTCATCATCTTCACCGCCCACGCCCAGCCGGATCTGCTGGCGCTGGCGCTGCGGGCCGGTGCTTCCGGCTACGTCCTGAAGTCGGCGCCGGCCGAGGACATCGCCCGCGCGGTCAAAGCGGTGACCGGCGGCGGCACCTTCCTCGGCGGCGACTTCGCCGGCGGCAAGCCCTCCGAGGTCGAGAAGCTGCTCGACCTCTCGCCGCGCGAGCGGCAGATCCTCGAGCTCCTCGCCGAGGGGTTGCGGGTCAAAGAGATCGCCGAGCGGCTGGCGCTGAGCCCGGCGACCGTGCATACGCACGTGCGCAACGCGATCGCCAAGCTCGAGGTCGACACCCGCACCGAGGCTGTCGCCCTGGCGGTGCGGTTCAGTTATCTGGGCGCTGGCGGCGGCGCCCTCTAGGGCGCCTCGCCGCTTACTCGTCTTTGGCGTCGAAGCTCAGTGCGCAGCCGTTGATGCAGTAGCGCTGGCCGCTCTCGCCGGGGCCGTCGTCGAAGACGTGGCCGAGGTGGGCGTCGCAGGCTTTGCAGACGACCTCGGTGCGGTGCATGAAGTGGCTGTTGTCCGGCCGCAGTTCGACGTGCTCGAGGTTGGCCGGGTCGGTGAAGCTCGGCCAACCGCTGCCGGAGTCGAACTTGGTGTCGGAGGAGAACAGCTCGGTGCCGCAGCCGATACAGCGGAACATGCCCTCACGCTTCTCGTCCAGGTGCGGGCCGGTCCAAGCGCGCTCGGTGCCGGCCTTGCGGGTCACCTCGTACTGCTCGGGCGTGAGCTGGTCGCGCCACTCCTGGTCGGTTTTCTGGATCTTGGTCGCCATCGTTCTCCTTTCGTTATCGCTGAGGTTACGCCCCTGCTATTACAGGGATGTGACGCGTTTGCTCGCCATTGTCGGATTCTCCCTCGTCCTGCTGGCGGCGGCCGCCAGCGCCGGCTCGGCCGCCGCTGCGGTCGGCTCCCCCTCGCAGGCTGCGGGGATCGATCGGCTGCTGGCGCCGGCGGCGACCTGCCCGCACCAGAACCAGCTCAGCGCCGCTCACACCGTCCAGGCCCGGGCGATGCTGTGCCTGACCAACTTCGCCCGCGCCCACTCCGGCCGCGCCCGGATCAACGGCTCCGACCTGCTCGGCCAGGCGGCGGCCGGCAAGGCCCGCGACATCCTCCGCTGCGGCGAATTCAGCCACGAAGCCTGCGGCCGCGAATTCACCTACTGGATGGAGAAAAGCGGCTACCTGAAGGGGAGCTGCTGGGAGGCGGCGGAGAACATCGCCTGGGGCACCGGTGCGATCGGCACCCCGCGGGCGATCTTCCGCGCCTGGCTGCACTCTTCCGGGCACCGCGAGAACATCCTCGGCCCCTACACCGACATCGGGATCGGGCTCCGCGAGGGGACGATCGAAGGCGCCGACGGCGCCGAGGTCTGGGTCCAGGAGTTCGGCAGCCACACCTGCTGAGGCCGTGGCCGGCGACGTGCTCGCCCCGCGTTCGAGGCCGGGACTTAGGATTCCCGCGTGCCCGAGGCCTTCTACGAACCGGACGGCGACGACTTCCGCGCCACGGCGCTGACCCGCGGTCCCTGGGACCCGGGCGCCCAGCACGCGGGGCCGCCCTCGGCGCTGCTCGCCCGCGCGATCGAGCGCCTGCCCGGCTCCGAGCGCTTCCAGGTCGGCCGCGTCAGCTTCGACATCCTGCGCCCGGTCCCGATCGGGCCGGTCCACGTCAGCGCCCGCGTCCTGCGGCCGGGCCGTCGGGTGCAGCTGGTCGAGGCGGAGCTCTCCGACGGCGAGCAGGTGCTGATGCGGGCGACCGCCTGGCAGCTGGAGATCGCGTCGGTCGAGCTGCCCGAGGGCACGGTGGCGCGGCCGCCGGCGCCGCGCGGGCCCGAGCACGGAGGCGGGGCCGATTTCTTCCCGGGGGCGGAGGACGAGGGCTACCACACGGCGATGGAGGTCACCTTCGCCGCCGGCCAGTTCATGGAGCTGGGGCCGGCCACCGCCTGGCTGCGGATGCGGGTGCCGCTGGTCGCCGGCGAGGATCCGAGTCCGCTGCAGCGGACGCTGGTCGCCGCCGACGTCGGCAACGGGATCAGCGCCGCCCTCGATTTCCGCCAGTTCATCTTCGTCAACGTCGAGCTCACGGTCCACCTCGAGCGGATGCCGGCCGGCGAGTGGATCTGCGTCGACGCCGTCACCCTGCCGCAGGCGACCGGGGTCGCGACCGCCGAGTCGGTGCTCTACGACGTCGAGGGTCGGATCGGCCGCGCCGCGCAGTCGCTGATCGTCAGCGCCCGCTGAGACGACGAGAGGGTCTAGAGGTCGGCCTCCAGCGCGTCGACGCCGCTCGCCGCCGGCACGCGATGCAGGGTGAGGAGCGTCAGCACCGCCGAGCCGGCCGCGACCGCGGCGGCCAGCACGAAGGCACCCTCGTAGCTGGTCAGCGCCGCCGCCAGCCCGGCCAGCGGCGCCCCGATTCCGATTCCGGCGTCGAAGAAGGCGGTGTAGGTCCCCATCGTCGCGCCGCGAGCTCGTTCCGGGACCTGGCCGACGGCGATCATCATCAGCGCGGGGTTGAGCAACGAGAAGGCTGCACCCATCGCCATGCTGCCGACAAGGGCCACCGGCAGGCTGTCGGCGAGCGCCATCGCGACCAGCCCGGTGGCCTCGACCAGGGCGGCTCCGATCGCCACTCGCGCCGGCCCGAACCGGTCCGGCAGCCCGCCGGCGAGGAGCCGAGCGATCACGATCATCGCCGCGAAGGCGGCAAAGACAGTGGCGCCGTGGCCAATGCCGCGGGCTTCGAGCATCAGCACGACGAAGGCGGCAACCGTCGCGTAGCCGACCGCGGCGAGCCCCACCGCGAGTCCCGGCCGCACCGCCTCCGGAGCGATCAGCGGGTGCGGTTCGGTGTGGGGCTGGGGCTGGAACGGGTCACGGATGAACGTTGCGATCGCGGTCCCGACCAGCGGCAGTGCCCCGGCGAAGATCCAGACCGCGGTGTAGCCGCTGCTGTCGAGCAGAAGCTGGCCGACCAGCGGGCCGACGCTGAGGCCGCCCCAGACGGCGAGCCCGTAGAGGCCGAGGACGCGGCCGCGGCGAGCGGCCGGGGCGAGGTCGACTATCCAGGCCGAGCCGGCGGTGTAGAGCGAGCCCTCGCCGGCGCCGACGACGAGGCGAGCGAAGATCAGGCCGGCCAGCCCGAGGTCGGGCAGGATCAGGAAGCCGCTGGCGGCGATCAGCACCGTGCCGACGAGCACCGTCGGCTTGCGCCCCCAGCGGTCGGCGAGCCTGCCCGCCACCGGGCGCAGCAGCAGGCCGCTGATCGCGAAGCAGCCGACCACGACCCCGACGGCGACGTCGCCGGCGCCGATTGGGCCGCGGACATAGCGGGGCAGCACCGGCAGCACCGAGCCGACCGCGACCAGACCGCAGAAGGTGACGAGGAACAGCGCCGCGAAACGGACGCCCGGGTGCTGGGACGGGCCGGACGAGCCGCCACCGGCATTCACGCGAGCAGGCCGGCGAGGTTCGCGACGACGTGGTCGGGCGGCGGCTCGGCCGCTTCCGCGTCGGCTCTGCTGCTGGCGCCGCTGAGGACCAGCACCGTCGCCAGCCCGGCGCCGCGGCCGCCGTCGACGTCGGAGGCGATCCGGTCGCCGATCATCGCTACCCGCTCGGGGCGGCCGATCGCCTCCAGTGCCATCTCGAACAGGTGCTGCTCGGGCTTGCCGCCGATCTCCGCCTGCTGCCCGGACGCGGTTTCGACCGCGGCCAGGACGGCGCCGGTCCCGGGCCAATCGCCGCCCGGCATCGGCATCGTCGGGTCGTGGCTCGTCGCGACCAGGGCGGCGCCGCCGTCGAGCGCGAACTTCGCCGTCAGCAGCTCCTCGTAGTCGAAGCCGCGGTGGCCGGAGACGACGACGACGTCGGCTTCGCGCCCCGCCTCGCCCTCGAGCAGGCTGGGGCCCGCGGCCGCGACCATCTCCTTCAGGGCCGTCGCGCCGAGCACGAAAGCGCCGCCGCCGTCCGCCGCCTCGCCGGCGAGGCGGGCCACCACCATGCCCGCGGTGACGACCCGCTCGGGACCGATCTCCACCCCCATTTCCCGCAGCCGCTCGGCGTAGCGCTCGGGCGGCCGGCTCGGGTTGTTGGTGACGAAGCAGAGCTCCTTGCCCTGCGCCGCCAGCGCCGCCAGCGCCTCGGCCGAGCCCGGGATCGGGTCGCGACCGAGCCAGACGACCCCGTCGAGGTCGATCAGAAGTCCGTCGAACTGGTCCGCCAGGGCCACCGCACGGAGGCTATTCGCTGGAGATCGATACCGTGCCGTCAGTGAGTTTGAACGGACAGGTCGTCGTCGCCACCGACCTAACTCGGCGCTACGGCGCGGGAGACGCAGCCGTCGACGCTCTGGCAGGGGTCAGCACCGGCTTCGAGCGCGATCGTTTCACCGCGATCATGGGTCCCTCGGGCTCGGGCAAGTCGACCCTGATGCACATCCTCGCCGGCCTCGACAAGCCGACCAGCGGCTCGGTCCAGCTCGACGGGACCGAGATCACGACGCTCGACGACGGCGAGCTGACGAAGCTGCGCCGCGACAAGTTCGGCTTCGTCTTCCAGTTCTTCAACCTGCTGCCGGTCCTCACCGCCGAGGAGAACCTGGTCTTGCCGCTCTCGATCGCCGGCCGCAAGCCCGACCAGGCCTGGGTCGACCAGCTGATCGACGCCGTCGGGCTCAGCGATCGCCGCACGCATCGCCCTTCGGAGCTCTCCGGCGGCCAGCAGCAGCGGGTCGCCGTCGCCCGCGCCCTGGTCTCCAAACCGGCTGTCCTCTTCGCCGACGAGCCGACCGGCAACCTCGACTCGAAAGCCAGCGCCGACGTGATGGGGCTGCTGCGCCGCGCCGTCGACGACTTCGATCAGACGGTGATCATGGTCACCCACGATCCCGCCGCCGCCGCCCACGCCGACCGCCTGATCACGCTGCGCGACGGCCAGCTCGTCCACGACGAGTCTCCCGATTCGGCCGCTGACGTGATCGAGCTGATGAAGCAGCTTGACTAGGCTCAGCCTCAAGAGCCTCTGGGCTCGCAAGGTCCGGGCCCTGACGACGACCTTCGCGGTCTTCATCGGCGTCGCCTTCGTCGCCGGCAGCTACGTCCTCACCGACACGATCTTCGCCGCCTTCGACGAGATCTTCAGCGAGTCGCTGAGCGGCACCAGCGTCGTCGTCACGGCGCAGAATCCGGTCGAACAGGAAAACAACGAAGTGCCGACGATCAGCGCCGACCTGTTGCCGACGATTCGGAAGACGCCGGGAGTGAGGCTGGCGGCCGGGACGATTTTCACGCCCGGTGGATTCTTCGACTCCGAAGGCGACAAGATCGGCAACAAATTTGCGCCCAAGTTCATCTCCTCGACCCTGCCGGGGAAGCTCGAGTCGCTCAACTACGTCGACGGCCACCGGCCGCGGGGACCGACGGAAGCCTCGATCGACAAGGCCGCGGCCGAAAACTCGGATCTCGAGCTCGGCGAACAGATCGAGCTGGTCGGGCAGGGGAGCGCGAAGAAGTTCCGGCTCGTCGGCTTCACCCAACTCGGCAGCGCCTCCTTCGGCGGCGCCAGCATCGCCCAGGTGACCCTGCCGGTCGCGCAGTTGCTGACCCACAAGGTGGGGCGCTTCGACCAGATCTCGGTCGCCGCCGCCGATGGCGTCTCGCCGACGGTGCTGAGGAATCGGATCAAGGCCGAGATGCCGGCGGGGGTGCGGGTCGAGACCGGCCAGGAAAGTGCCGACCGGTCCTCCGAAGAAATCCGCGACAACCTCGGCTTCCTGCAGACGATCCTGCTCGTCTTCGGCTTCGTCGCCGTCTTCGTCGGCTCGTTCCTAATCTTCAACACCTTCTCGATCACGGTCGCCCAGCGGGTGAGCGAGTTCGGGATGCTGAGGACCCTCGGCGCCTCGCGGCGGCAGATCCTCGCCTCGGTCCTGGTGGAAGCGGCGGCGATCGGCCTGGCCGGGGCGCTGATCGGCATCGGCGGCGGCTTCGTCGTCGCGGCCGGCATCAACGCGCTGTTCGAGCTGCTCGGGTTCGACCTGCCGACCACCGGCCTGGTGCTGGAGACGCGCACAGTCGTCGTCGCGCTCGTCGTCGGCATCCTCGTCACCGGGGCCTCCTCGCTGGTCCCGGCGCTGCGTTCCACGCGGGTGCCGCCGATCGCGGCGATGCATGCCTTCTCGCCTCCCCCCAGCCGGCGCCGACGGCTCGCATACGTGGCGCTCGCGACCCTGCTCGGGGTGGCCGGCGTCGCGATCGTGCTGGCCGGCCTGTTCGGCGGCGGCAGCGCCGGCACCCGGGCCGGATTGATGGGCGGGGGCGCGGTCGCC
>DASSLT010000068.1:0-53773 GCA_035689305.1 Solirubrobacterales bacterium
CACACACACGATGTGAGTGTCCGTGGTCAGCTGGCGCGGCGGGGAGAGGAGGAGGGAAGCGAAGGCGCTGCGGACTGCGGTGAGCGGGAAAGGGGCGAAGAGCGCCGTGGGTGGAGAGGGCGTGGATCGGAAGATTGGGAGAAAAGTGTGCTCTGCCGGGGGGTCGAAACGGCTGCCAGAACCGTCTTGGGGACGTGAGAGGGCTCTGCAGCGACACGGGTGGTGGCGGGCGACGTGGCTAGGAAACTCGCCGTGTCGATCCCGAGGATCGCCCTGACGCCGCCGGAGGCAGCGGCGGCGATCGGCGTCGGCCCCGACTTCTTCGAGGAGAACGTGGCACCGGATCTGCGGCTGATCCGGCGCGGCCGCAAGCGCCTGGTGCCGGTCGCCGAGCTGGAACGCTGGACGGCCGAGAACGCTGAGAGGGCGCTTCCGTGATTGGTCGGGAGCTTCTAGGGTGGTCGCGATGGCCGACGAACTCAGGAAGGCTCGCGACGAGGTGCGGAAAGCTCAGGCTGACTTCGAGCGCCAGGTCAGCAAAGCCCAGGACGCGCGGCGCAAGAGCTTCGAGCGGGCTCAGAGGTCCGGTCTCTCACTCCGCGCGATCGGCGAAGAGGTCGGTCTGCACCACACGCGGGTCGGCCAGATCATTCGAGGCGAGTAGCAGACTTGGAGAGTTTTACTCTCCAAAACTGGTAGCCTCGCAGGATCAAGAAAAGCGGCTCCCGGCCGGCGGTGGAACGCCAACCGGGAGCCTGACCACAAGGAGCGTGTACCTCCTCATGGCTGATCAGAACCCTACGGGCGGCGGGCAGGCTGTGCCGCTCGACCTTCCGGCGCCGCAGGTTGCGTTGCTGCGGCTGACCCTTACGTCCTGCCTCGTCGGCGTCAAAGGCGACCTGGCAAGAGCGGGGGAGACCCCGAACGCGGAGAAGGCGCGCGAGGAAGCGGGCGCCTTCCGTCGTCTCCTCCGTGGCCTTCAACGCGGCGAGGTCACCCTCCCCGATGAGCCTGCCCGGGCAGCGGTCGCCATCCTCGCGGCCGAGGCCGATCGCGAGAACGACTACGCCGGGGTCGTCGCCGAACACGACGCGCTCTACGGCCTGCTCGGAGTCCTTGAGGGGGTGGCGAGCTGATGGCGCAGCCGTCCAGGCAAATGTCGGTCCGATCGCTTGGCAGTTCGGCGAGAACCTGATCTCTCTCCGCAAGCGGGCGTTGATGAGCCAGGAAGATTTGGCCTTCGCCGCCAACCTGCACCGAACCGAGATCGGAATGTTGGAGCGCGGCGTCCGGATCGCTCGAATCGACACCGTGATCAAACTCGCCGGGGCGCTGAAGGTGCAACCGGCCGATCTCCTCAAGGGGATGTATTGGACTCCCGCCCCCGTGCCGCAGGGCGAGTTCGGGGTCCGCGACTCTGAGGAAGACGCCGATCTCCCCGAGGTCGATCGTGGCTGAGGGGATCAGGAAGCGGCATTCCGAAAAGTGCCCCGGCCGGCGGGGCAGACGCTGTACCTGCAAGGCGGGCTGGGAGGCCGCGGTCTATCTCCCTCGCGAGCAGAGGCGGGTCACCCGGACCTTTCCCACGAGGGCCGAAGCGAGGACGTGGCGGGCCGATGCGATCCGAGCGCCGGGCCGGACCGAGAGAGGGCCATCGTCAGGGGGCGACCTGACCCTGGCCGAAGCCCTCGGCGTCTACGTCGAGGGGATGAGGACCGGCAGGGTCAGGCCGAAAGGCCGGGAGCGCTACAAGCCGAACACGACCCGATCCTACGAGCGCGTCGTGCGCGTCTACATAGCGCCTTCGGCGGTGGGGCAGATCAGGGTCGCGCGGCTGCGCCGTCGTGACTTGCAGGAGTTCGCCGACGAGCTGCACGCCGCCGGCCTCTCGGCCGGGACCATCAGCAACATCCTCAATCCGGTCCAGGCGTTCTTTCGCCGGGCGATCGACCGCGACGAGCTGAGCTACAACCCATCGGAGCGAATCGACCTTCCTCATGGCCGCTCCAAGCGCCCGAAGCGAATCGCCTCCAAGGAGGAAGCCGCGACTCTGCTCGGCGTCCTCGACGCCACCATTCGGCCGGTCTGGGCGACCGCGTTCTACGCCGGTCTTCGTCGCGGCGAGCTGCAAGCGCTCAGGGTTTGCGACATCGATTTCGAGGCGCATCTGATCGCCGTCGAGCGAGGCTGGGATCAGGTCGAGGGAGTGATCGAGCCGAAGTCGGATGCCGGCCGTCGCACGGTGCCGATGCTGGCGATCCTCGCCGACTACCTGGCCGCGGACCTGCGGAGGACTGGCCGCAGCGGCGAGGACCTCATTTTCGGCCGCACGACGGAGCAGGCTTTCTATGCCTCGACCATCGACTACGGGGCGAAGAAAGCGTGGAAGACCGCCAGCGCGGCTGCGGCCGGGGAGGACGACGAGGCGCTGAGCTTCCCCCGGCGGATCACGCTTCACGAGTGCCGCCACACCTTCGCCTCGCTACTGATCGATGCGGGGGCTAACCCAAAGGCGATCCAGCAGTTCATGGGTCATTCCAAGATCCAGACCACCTTTGACGTGTACGGGCACCTGCTGCCCGGTAGCCATGATGAAGTCCGCGAACGGATGGACGGCTACCTGCGGGGCGAAGGCCACTGATTCATTTGCAGCTGAGTGCTGATTGGGGTCAGCACGCGGCGCTATCCTCGCCCGAGTGCCTCTTATTTCGCGGATGAAATCGGGACGAGTTCAAGACAAGGTTCGTCGGCTCGAAGAGCAGATGGAGTCGGTGAACTCCAAGCTCGATGAGATGGCCAATACCTTCGAGTCGCGCCGGGCCGACGACGAAGCCGCGGCAATCGCCGCGGAGCGCATCCGCAGTGGCGCCGCCGATCACAAGGAAGACGGCGGCGAGGCGTTGGCGAAGCTGGGCATCGAGCTTCCCAAGGGATGAGCGTCGAGCCATCCGGCGAGGTGGTCGTCACCTTCGCCAAGGGCGTCCGCGACGACGTGGCTGAACTGACGGCGACCTCACCGACCGACGAGCCCGAGCAGACGGCTGAGGTCGAGGCGCTGAAGCTCCGGATCGCCGAGTTGCTGGTCGAATGCAAAGCCAACCCCTTCGTCGGCGAACCGATGGGGCGGGGGCTCCATCCCGAGTTGGCGGACTGCCGGCGCGTCCGCTTTGACGTTCCCTCGTTCGACGGGAAGCCACGGTTCCGCCTGATCTACCGCAACGAGCCATCAGACGGGGCGCCGGCCGAATGCCATTGGTTGGCGATCGCGCCGCGCTCAGGGTTGCGGGCGCATCGCAAGGCGCAGCAGCGCAGTAGATCTGAATGACTGTGGCACCGACTGTGGCACGGGGTCATTTCGAGGGCTTCACCGGGCCGGCTCAGCCCTTTTCCTAGACCCCGCATTCCGCTTGCTAGAGCCCCGCACAACAGAAAACGCCCCGCCGGGGAGGCGGGGCGCTTCTGGGGTTACTACAGGGAGGAGAGATATGTATCTCTATATATGTGGATCCGTGGGAGGTAGGTGAGCCCAGTTGTGTCGCGGGGCGCCGGTTGTGGGAAGCAACTGGGGCCGTATATGCGACGCGGGACTCAGCCAAAAAGTCTTATGCCTGCTCCTTCATCGGTTTCCTTCAACGAATCCTTGACCAGCGTACGAACATACGTGCGATTTGTGTGTGAGCGAGCTCACAGATCCCCCTGCGTGGGGGAGCAAAAAGCGGGTTTTGCGGGGCACCTTGTATCCAAGTAGCCCAGTTATTCGGGCAGTAGATCGAGGTTCGGCCCCCTAGTGGTCAAGAAAATGTTGCAAGCGCCCATGAAGGTCGAATAAACGTCCAGGTTGCGACCTTCTCGCTACCGTTGCCGCGTGAAGAAGGCCCGGATAGACGCGGTTTTGGCGGAACGGGGACTGTTCCCCTCGCGCACGGCCGCCGCTGCCGGCGTCCGTGCCGGAGAAGTCCGGGTCGGCAGCCAGGACGGGCCGGTCGCGCTGCGCCCGAGCCAGCTGGTCGAGCCCGAGCAGGAGCTGGTCGTCGCCGCCGGCCCCCGCTACGTCTCCCGCGGCGGGATCAAGCTCGAGAACGCGCTCGACGCGCTTGCGATCGACGTCGAGGGTCGTGACTGCCTCGACGTCGGCGCCTCGACCGGCGGCTTCACCGACTGCCTGCTGCAGCGCGGCGCCGCCCGGGTCGCCGCCGTCGACGTCGCCTACGGCCAGCTCGATCTGCGCCTGCGCGAAGATTCCCGCGTGACCGTGATCGAGCGCCTCAACGCCCGCGCCATGACGCCCGGCGATATCCCGTTCGCGCCCGACCTCGCCGCCGTCGACGTCTCCTTCATCTCGCTCGGCAAGGTGCTGCCGGCCGTTGCCGAATGCCTCGCTCCCGGCGGCGAGGTGCTGGCGATGGTCAAGCCGCAGTTCGAGCTCGGCAAGGAGCGGGTCGGCCGCGGCGTCGTCCGCGACGACGCCGACCGCCGGGAGGCGATCCTCTTCGTCGCCGAGGTCGCGGTCGGGCTCGGCCTGCCCGTCCGCGGCTTCGCCTCCTCGGGCCTGCCGGGGCCGAAGGGCAATCGCGAGACCTTCGTCTGGTGCGGGGGCGATGGCGACGGCCTGACCGAGCTCGAGACCGCGATCCGCGCCGCCGAGGAGGGAGGCGGGTGAAGACCGCCGACCTGATCACCCATTCGCACCCGCCGGCGACCACCGAGGCGGTCGAGGTCGCGGTGCGCGTCGCCGGCGAGGCGGGCTGGCGCCTGGTCGCCGACCGCGACGGGATCGAGGGTCAGATCCCGGCCGGGGTCGAGGCCGCGACCGACGCCGACAGCCCCGAGCTCTGCCTCGTCCTCGGTGGCGACGGCTCGATCCTGCGGGCGCTGCGCGGCTACGCCGGCACCGACGTCCCCGTCTTCGGCGTCAACTTCGGCACCGTCGGCTTCCTCGCCGCCGTCGACCGCGGCGAAGCGGCGGCGGGGATCAGCCGCGCTTTCGCCGGCGAGACCGAGACGATCCAGCTGCCGGGGCTCGAGGTCACCCACGGCGCCGAGAAGCGCCTCGGTTTCAACGACATCGCCCTCGCCCGCCGGCCCCAAGACCGGGTCGCCGAGCTCAGCTACGCGATCGCCGGCGAGGAGGTCGGCCACGTCCGCTGCGACGGCCTCGTCGCCGCCACCCCCGCCGGCTCGACCGGCTACAACCTCGCCAACCAGGGCCCGATCCTCGCCTGGGGCGTCAAGGGGTACGTCGTCAGCTACATCTCGCCGCACTCGCTGACCGCGCGGGCGCTGGTCGTCGCCCCCCGCGACGTCCTCCACGTCGGCAACGCCGAGGGGCGGGAGCCGGTCGAAGTCCTCGTCGACGGCGAACAGGCAGGCGAGCTCGCCCCCGGCGACGGGCTCGAGATTCGCTTCGTCGACGCCGCCGGCCGCCTCGCCCAGCTGCCGGGCTCGAGCTTCTACCAGCGGATCCGCGAGAAGTTCGGCCACCTCGCCGTCTGAGCCGCCCGCCCCGCCAAGCCGAACACAGCCGTTCTTTAGGGTGACTCGTCGTGGAGCGCAAATGGTGGGCACTGGTTCTGGTCTCGGTGGCGACGTTCATGCTGCTGCTCGACATCACCGTCGTCAACGTCGCCCTGCCGGACATCAGGGAGGAACTGAACGCCAGCCTCTCCAGCCTGCAGTGGGTGGTCGACGCCTACTCGCTGATGCTGGCGGCGCTGCTGCTGACCGCCGGCTCGCTCGGTGACCGGCTCGGCCGCCGCCGCGTCTTCACCCTCGGCTTCGCGATCTTCACCTTCGCCTCGTTCCTCTGCGGCATCTCCGACGACCCGACCCTGCTCAACCTCGCCCGCGGCCTGCAGGGGATCGGCGGTGCCGGCATGTTCGCCACCTCGCTGGCCCTGATCGGCCAGGAGTTCCAGGGCAAAGACCGGGCGACCGCGTTCGGGGTCTGGGGCGCGACGATCGGCGGCGCCGTCGCGGTCGGGCCGCTGGTCGGCGGCGTCATCACCGAGAACTTCGGCTGGGAGTGGATCTTCTTCGTCAACATCCCGATCGGGATCGCCGCGATCGTGCTGACCGAGCGCAAGATCGTCAACGTCTTCGCCGACGACCCCGAGCCGGTCGACCTGCCCGGCCTCGTCACCTTCTCCGCCGCCCTCTTCCTGCTGATCTTCGGCCTGATCCGCGGCAACCCCGAGGGTTGGGGCAGCCCCCTGATCCTCGCCTGCCTGATCGGCGCCGCGCTGCTGCTCGTCCTCTTCGTCGCGATCGAGCGCCGCAGCGACCACCCGATGCTCGACCTCTCGCTGTTCCGCAACCCTGCCTTCAACGGCGTCTCGGCGGTCGCCTTCTGCCTCTCGGGCGGGATGTTCGCGATGTTCCTCTACCTGACGATCTACATGCAGGGGGTGCTCGACTTCTCGCCGCTGGAGGCCGGCCTGCGCTTCCTGCCCCTTACCGTCCTCTCCTTCGTCGCCTCGCCGATCGCCGGCGCGCTCTCGAACAGGGTCCCGATCCGGGTCCTGCTCGGGATCGGGCTGGGGCTGGTCGGGGTCGGCCTGCTGTTGATGCACGGGGTCGACGCCGACTCGGAGTGGACGGCGCTGCTGCTCGGCTTCATCGTCGCCGGCATCGGCATCGGCACCGCCAACCCCGGCATCGGTCAGGCGGCGATCGCGGTCGTCCCAGTCCAGAAATCGGGAATGGGATCGGGGATCAACACCACCTTCCGGCAAGTCGGGATCGCAACCGGGGTGGCGGCGCTCGGCGCGATCTTCCAGTCGCGCGTCGACTCCGAGCTCGCCAAGCACCTGCCGCACGCCCCCGACTATCTCGGCGAACTGGTTGCCTCCGGCGGCTCGAAGGCGGCCGGTGAAGTCGTCGGCCCCCTCGCCCGGCCGGCGGTCGAACGCGCCTCCGACCTCGCCTTCGTCAGCGGCTTCAACGAGATCATCCTGATCGCCGCGATCCTCTCCTTGGTCGGCGCCGTGCTCGGGTTCGCACTCACCCGCTCGCGTTACTTCGTGCAGCAGACCGACGGCTGATTCGATCCGCCCGCGCTGCTAGACAGAGCGGAATGCTGCGCGAGCTGCGGATCGAGAACCTGCTGCTGATCGAGCGGGCGGAATTGCGGCTCGGCGAGGGCCTGAACGCGATCACCGGCGAGACCGGGGCGGGGAAGACCGTGCTCGCCCACTCGCTCGACCTGCTGATGGGCGGCAAGGCGCGGGCCCAGATCGTCCGCCCCGGCGCCGAGGAGGCCTGGGTCGAGGGTGTCTTCGACCTGCCGCCCGGTTTGCTGGACGAGCCGGAGCTGGCCGAGCTCGCCGACCGCCTGCCCGAGGGCGCCGAGGAGATCGTCCTCGGCCGGCGGGTCTCGGCCGGCGGCCGGACCAGTGCCTTCGTCGCCGGTCGCGCCGCGACCGCCGCGGACCTGAAGGCGCTCGGCGGCCGGCTCCTCGCCTTCTTCGGCCAGCACGAGCACCGGCGGTTGACGATCGCCTCGGCCCAGCTCGAGATCCTCGACGGCTTCGCCGGCGCCGAACACCTGCAGACGCGCGAGCGCTACCGCGAGGTACACCGCGAGTGTGGCCGGCTCAGCGCCGAACTGGCCGAGCTGCGTGAGCGCGAGGGCTCGCGGGAGCGCGACCTCGACCTCTGCAGGTATGAGCTCTCGGAGATCGAGGAGGTGGCGCCGGAGCTGGAGGAGCGGGCCGAGCTGGGGGCGCGGCGCGAGCGCCTGCGCCACGCCGAGGGCCTGCGCGAGGCGGCGGCCGGGGCCCACGCCGGGCTGGCCGGCGCCGAAGAGGACGGCGGCGGCGCGACGGCGGTGCTGGGCCAGGCCGAAGCGCTGCTGCACGGGGCAGCGGGGCTCGACTCGCGGCTCGACGAGATCGCGGAGCGGGTGGCGGCCCTGGCGGTCGAGCTCGGCGACGTCGGCTCCGAGCTGCGCGACTACGCCGAGGGGATCGAAGCCGACCCCGGCGAGCTGCTGGCAGTCGAGGAGCGGCTGGAAGCGATCGACCGGCTCGAGCGCAAGCACGGCGGCAGCGTCGAGTCGGTGCTGGAGCACGCCGAGTACTGCCGAGCCGAGATCGAGCGCCTCGAGGGCGGCGAGGTGCGCGGGGCCGAGGCCGAGGCGGCGCTGGCCGCGGCCGAGGCGCGCCGGGCGGAGCTCGGCGGGCAGCTCAGCGCCGGCCGCGCGGCGGCGGCGCAGCCGCTCGAAGAGCGGGTCGCCGCCGAGCTCGAGCAGCTCTCGATGGCGGGGGCGACGCTCGAGGTGGTCCTGGAGCCGCACCCCGACGGCTTCGGCGCGAATGGCCGCGAGACGGTCGAGCTCCGGGTCGCCCCCAACCCCGGTATCGAGGCGGCGCCGCTGCGCGACGCCGCTTCCGGCGGCGAGCTCTCACGGGTGATGCTGGCGTTGAGCGGGCTTGGTGCCGCCAAGCGGGGCGCCGGCACCCTCGTCTTCGACGAGATCGACGCCGGGGTCGGCGGCAACACTGCCCGGGTCGTGGGGGAGAGGCTGCGCGCCCTCGGCGCCGAGCACCAGGTCATCTGCATCACCCACCTGCCCCAGGTCGCCTCGCTCGCCGGCACCCATTTCCGGCTCGAAAAGGACGTCGACGCCGGCCAGGCGTTCGCAACGGTCGAGCGCCTCGAGGGGGATGGCGTCGTCGAGGAGATCCGCCGCATGCTCGGCGGCGAGGGCGGCGACGAGGCGGCGACGCAGCACGCTCGCGAGCTCCTTGCCGCCGCCTGAGTGCTGGCCGAAAAGGCGCGCGGGGATAGGAATCCTTAGTGGCGGCAAGTAACCTGAACCGGTGGCAACCACCAGTCGCCGTCGCCTTCCCGCCCTTCTCGGGCGCCGGAACGGCGGCCGCCGTCCTGACGCGCCGATCGAAGGGTCCGCTCGCCTCGGCGAGCGCACCAAGCACCTCGTAAAGCGCCTGCGTCCCGGCGATATCGCCGTCATCAACCACGTCAACATCGACCGGATCGCGGCCGAGGAGCTGATCGAAGCCGGCGTCGCCGCGGTCCTCAACGCCTCGCCCTCCTCGAACGGCAAGTACCCGAACGCGGGGCCGCTGATGTTGACCCGGGCCGGGATCCGGGTCATCGACGCGCCCGGCGCCGGCCTCTTCGAGCTGCTGCGCGACGGCGACCGCCTGGTCGTCGACGGCGGCACCGTCCGGATCGGCGACCAGGAGGTGCTGCGCGGTCGCGTCCTCACCGAACCGGAGCTGGAGCTGGCGCTGGTCGAGCAGCGCCAGCGGATCGACGAGGCGCTGGCCGAGTTCGCCGAGAACACCGTCGCCCACGTCCGCGAAGAGACCGATCTGCTGACCGGCAGCATCGACTTCCCGCCGATCCGCGCCTCCTTCCGCGACCGCCACGTCCTGATCGTCGTCCGTGGTGAGCGCCACCGCCGCGACCTGAAGGCGCTGCGCGCCTACATCCGCGACATGCGGCCGCTGATCGTCGCTGTCGACGGCGGCGCCGACGGGGTCCTCGAGGCCGGGCTGAAGCCCGACCTGATCCTCGGCGACATGGACTCGGCCTCCGACGCGGCGCTCGCCTGCGGCGCCGAGCTGATCGTCCACGCCTATCCCGACGGCCGCGCCCCAGGCTGCGCCCGCCTGATCGAGGCTGGGCTCCCGCACACCGTCGTCCCCGCCGCCGGCACCAGCGAGGACGTCGCGATGCTGATGGCCTTCGAGAAGGGCGCCACCCTGATCGTCAGCGTCGGCGCCCACTTCAACCTGATCGAGTTCCTCGACCGCAAGCGCGGCGGTATGTCCTCGACCTTCCTCACCCGGCTGCGGATCGGCGAGCGGCTGGTCGACGCCAAGGGGGTGAGCCGGCTCTACAACCCGAGCTCGACTCTGTTCCCGCTGACGATGTTCGCGATCGCCTTCCTGGTCCTGCTGACGATCCTGATCATCACCTCGCCGGCGCTGAACGACGTCTTCGAGCTGTTCTGGCTGAAGATCCGAATCTGGCTGGGCATCTAGCCTTAGCCGTCCATGGGGTACAGCGCCCGCTACCACGCCACCTCGCTGATCGCGGTCTTCCTCTCGCTGGCGATCGGGATCCTGATCGGCGCCGAGTTCGGCGGCGACGCCCTGACCGGCACCCGCAAGGACCTCGAGAACAGCCTCGTCGGCAACCTCCAGGACGCCCGCTCGCGGGCCGACGAACTGAGCGGGGAGCTGGGGCGCGCGAACGAGTTCGGCGAACGCGTCTACCCGGTGCTGACCCGCGACAAGCTGGAGGGCAAACGGGTCGCGATCGTCGCCCTCGGCGGCCTCCCCAGCGAGGTCTCGACCGCGGTCGAGGAAGCGCTGGCGCCGACCGGGGCGAAACTGGTCGCGGTCGGCGTCGTCCGCGAGCCGGTCGACGTCAGCGGCCTCACCGACGACCTCTCGCAGACCCGCTTCTTCGACCTCGAAACCAACCCCGACCAGCTGACCGCGCTCGGCAAGGGGCTGGGACGGCAGCTGGTGATCGGCGGCACCCTGCCCGAAGTCGTCCGCGGCCAGCTCTTCTCGCGCGCCAGCGGCAGCTTCGGCGCCCTCGACGCGGTGATTGTTGTCCGCGACCAGCCGCAGGACCTGGGCCCGGTCCAGAAGTCGAAAGCGAGCCAGTTCGAATCGGCGCTGCTGAGCGGGATGACGGCGACGCGGACGCCGGCGGTCGGGATCGAGACCTCGAACGTGGAACCGTCGTCGATCTCCTTCTTCCAGGGCAACGACCTCTCCAGCGTCGACGACGTCGACCTCACCGCCGGCAAGCTGGCGATGATCTTCGCGATGCTGGGGGCCGAGGGCAGCTTCGGGGTCAAGGGCAGCGCCGACCGGCTGCTGCCGGACCTGCTGGCGCCGGAAGGCTGAGCTTGTACTGGGTCGGCTTCCCGCTGGCGCTGGCGCTGGGACTGCTGCTGGTGCCCGCCGGGGCGCGCGGGCTGCGCGACGCCGGCCTCGTCCGCGAGAACTACCGCGGTGCCCTGCTCGCCTTCCCGCTCGGGGCGGTGCTGGCGACGGCGGCGCTGGTGGCGCTGGCGCCGCTCGCCTTCCTCAACGACCGCGCCGACCTCGACCTGCTCGACCCCGAACTGCGGCGCTGGCTGCCCTACCTGCTGGGGATCGCCTTCCTCGGCTTCCTCGACGACGCGCTCGGCCAGGGGGCGCGGGCCGACACGCCGCGGGGCTGGCGCGGGCACTGGGGAGCGCTCCGGGCGGGCAGTCTCTCGACCGGGGCGATCAAGGCGCTCGGGGCGCTGGCGCTGGCCGCCTACGTCGTCTCCGGGCGCGGGCTGGAGGACTGGCGCTATGTCGCCGACGTGCTCTTGCTGCTGCTCGCCACCAACCTCTTCAACCTGCTCGACCTGCGGCCGGGGCGAGCGGAGAAGGGGCTGCTGCTGCTCGGGGTCGGCCTCTGCCTCGGCGCCTGGACCTTCGCTCCGGTCGAACTGCTCGGGATCTTCCTCGGTCCGGTCCTGGTCGGGGCCTGGTTGACGCTCGGCGAGCGGGCGATGCTCGGCGACACCGGCTCGAACCTGATCGGGGCGATCGCCGGGGTCTGGTTGCTGACCGTGCTCGGCGGCGACGGCCGTCTGGTCGCACTCGCTGTCGTCGTTTTATTGACGATTTACGGAGAGTTGCGGTCTATTTCCGCGACGATCGAATCTGTTCCGCCACTGCGCTGGCTAGACTCGCTCGGCAGAGCATGAGTCCGGCAAACAAAGGCGACACGAGATTCATCTTCGTCACCGGCGGAGTGGTCTCGGCCCTCGGCAAGGGCATCGCCGCCGCCTCGATCGGCCGCCTGCTCGTCTCCCGTGGCTTCCGGGTCCAGCTGCAGAAGTTCGACCCGTACATCAACGTCGACCCGGGGACGATGAGCCCGTTCCAGCACGGCGAGGTGTTCGTCACCGAGGACGGGGCGGAGACCGATCTCGACCTCGGCCACTACGAGCGCTTCACCGACTCCAACACCTCGCGGGCCTCCAACGTCACCGCCGGCGCCGTCTACAACTCGGTGATCCGGCGCGAGCGCCGCGGCGATTACCTCGGTGCCACGGTTCAGGTGATCCCGCACATCACCAACGAGATCAAGCAGAAAATCCTCATCGTCGCCGAGTCGCAGGCGGTCGATTTCGTGATCACCGAGATCGGCGGCACGGTCGGCGACATCGAGTCGCTGCCGTTCCTCGAGTCGATCCGCCAGCTCTACACCGACCTCGGCCCGAAACGGGCGATGTTCGTGCACCTGACGCTGGTGCCCTACGTCGGCCACGCCGGCGAGCTGAAGACGAAGCCGACCCAGCACTCGGTCAACGAGCTGCGCCGGATCGGGATCCAGCCGCACGCACTGGTCTGCCGCTCCGAAGGCCGGCTCGACCGCGAGATCCGCGCCAAGATCGCCCTCTTCGCCAGCCTCCCGGTCGACAGCGTCATCTCCGCCCACGATGTCGACAACATCTACAAGGTGCCGCTCGCCTTCCGCGCCGAAGGCGTCGACGACATCGTCCTCGACCACTTCGGGATGGAGGCGCCCTCGCCGGACCTCTCCGAATGGGAGGCGATGGTGCGCCGCGCCGACGCCGCCAGCGGCAAGGTGCGGATCGCCGTCGTCGGCAAGTACGTGCAGCTCGAAGACGCCTACAAGTCGGTGATCGAGGCGATCGAGCACGGTGGCATCCACCACGGCGTCGAGACCGAGATCGAGCTGGTCGACTCCGAGAACTTCGAGCCCGAGCGGCTGGAGGGGATGGACGGAATCCTGATCCCCGGCGGTTTCGGCGAGCGCGGGATCGAGGGCAAGGTGCAGGCGGCGCGGATCGCCCGCGAACGCTCGATCCCCTATCTCGGGATCTGCCTCGGGATGCAGATCGCGGTCGTCGAGTTCGCCCGCACGGTGGTCGGGATGGAGGGCGCCAACTCGGCCGAGTTCGACCCGGAGACCCCGTTCCCGGTCGTCGACCTGCTGCCGGAGCAGAAGGAAGTCTCCGACATGGGCGGGACGATGCGGCTCGGTGCCGACCCGGTGAAACTGCACGAGGGCACCAAAGCCCGCGAGATCTTCGGCGAGGCCGTCATCTACAAGCGCCACCGCCACCGTTACGAGGTCAACAACCAGTTGCGGCGCCGACTCGAAGACGAGGGCCTGGTCTGCGGCGGCACCTCGCCGGACGAGCGCCTGGTCGAGATGATCGAGCTGCCGGACCACCCGTTCTTCGTCGCCTCGCAGTACCACCCGGAGTTCAACTCGCGGCCGAACCGGCCGGAGCCGCTGTTCCGTGAGTTCGTCGGAGCTGCGGCGGCGCACGCCGGGGAACAGCCCGCTGACGGCGCGGATCTGGAGCCTGCCGAGGACGCGGTCGAGGACACCGCCGACAGCGACGTCGGCGTCCGCCGCTCCGCCTGAGCGCACCGGTTAGCCTTCGCGGCGTGGAGGGAAGCCAGCGCCTATTCGAGACCTTCGTCCGGCTCTGTGAGATCCGCAGCCCGACCGGCGAGGAGCGGGAGATCGCCGACACGCTGAGCGCCGAACTGCGGGCGCTCGGGTACGAGGTCAGCGAGGACGACGCCGCCGGCCCGGCCGAAGCGGGGTCCGGCAACCTGGTCGCCCGGCTGGGCGGCAGCGGTGAGGAGTGGGCGATGTTCTGCGCCCACATCGACACCGTCCCGCACCAGGGCCAGGTCGAGGTGGTCGACGACGAAGGCGTCTTCCGCAGCGCCGGCGAGACGATCCTCGGCTCCGACAACAAGGCCGCCGTCGCCGTCTTCCTGGAGCTGGCCGCGCGCCACGCCGAGAATCCCGGGCCGGTCGGGATCGAGCTGGTCCTGACGGTCGCCGAGGAGCAGGGCCTGCGCGGCGCCAAAGCCTTCGACGCCTCGGTCCTCGGCTCGAAGTGCGGCTTCGTCCTCGATCACGCCGGTCCGGTCGGCGAGGTGATCGTGCAGACGCCGACGCAGCAGAAGATCCGCGCCGACTTCGCCGGCGTCGAGGCCCACGCCGGGATCCGGCCCGAGGACGGCAGCAGCGCAATCGCCGCTGCCGCGGCCGCGATCTCGCGGATGGAGCTGGGCCGTCTCGACGAGGGGACGACCGCCAACGTCGGCCTGATCCATGGCGGCACCTCCGGCAACGTCGTCCCCGGCCATTGCGGGATCCACGCCGAGGCGCGCAGCCTCGACGCGAACCGGGCGGCGGAGGTCGCCGGCAAGATCGCCGAGGCCTGCGCCTGGGGCGCCAGCGAGCACGGCTGCGACGTCGACGTCCGGATCGAAGAGCTGTTTCGCGGTTACGAACTGCCGAAGGACTCGCCGGCGCTGGGCTTCGCCGAGGCCGGCCTGCGCAGTGCCGGGCTGGAGCCGGCGCGGGTCGCGATCGGCGGCGGCAGCGACGCCAACGCGCTCCGCCTCGACGGCTTCGACTGCGTCCTGCTCGCCAACGGCACCGACATGGTCCACACCGCCGACGAGCACGTTCCGGCCCGGAACCTGACGAAGATGCTCGAAGTCTGCGAGGGGATCGTCGCGGCGGTCACCGCCGGCGCCGGCGGCGCCAGCACGTGAGCGGCCGCCTCGACCTGCGCCGCGGCGTCGTCGTCTCCGCCGACCCGCTCGAGGTCGAGGTCGCGGGAGAGCGCCGGCCGGCCTGGGCCGACGAGGTTCTGCTGGGGGAGATGCGCGAGGGAGACGAGGTCGTCGTCAACGTCGCCGCCCTCGACCTCGCGCTCGGCTCCGGCGGCTTCGACGTCGTCCACGTCAACCTCAGCCGCGGTTTGGAGGGCGGGGAGAGGGGGGACGAGCACGTGATGAAGCTCAACTACACCTCGCTCCAGCACCCGGTGAACCCGGTGGAGGAGGGGGGTGTCGAGTTTGTTCGGAGGGGTCGAACAAACTCGATAGACACCGAAGCAGGGCGCCGCACTGTGCCGGTGCTGGTGCTGCCGCTTCACGGCCACCTGGCGCCGGCGGTGTGGGCGGCGGCGCAGGCGCAACCGGATCTCCGCGTCGGCTACGTCCAGACTGCGGGCGGCGCTCTGCCCGGCTCGATATCCCGCGACGTCGCCGAGCTGCGCCGGCGCGAGCTGCTCTGCGGACACATCACCGCGGCGCCTGCCTACGGCGGTGAGCACGAGGCGCTGAGCACGGTCGGCGCCGTCGGCGCCGCCGCGATGCGTCTCGGCTGGGACGCGATCCTGGTCGGCCCCGGACCGGGAATCATCGGCTCGGAGACCGAGTTCGGCCACGGCGGCATGGCCGCCCTCGACAGCGCCCACGCTGCCCTCTCGCTGGGAATGCCGGCCCTGCTCTCACCCCGCCTCTCGTCCGCCGACCCACGTGAGCGCCACCGCGGGCTCAGCCACCACACGGCGACGGTCCTCGGCCTTCTCCTCGCCTCGGTCGAGGTTGCGATGCCCGCCGACTTCGACCAGATCGGATCCGAACTCCAGGCGGCGACCGGAGCTCGTCACCGGCTCACCGAGGCGCCCGTGGACCTCGCCGCCTACGGGGCGTCGGGCCTGCCGACGACGACGATGGGAAGGGCACTGGAGGACGACCCCGCCTTTTTCGCCGCACCCCTGGCCGCCGGAACCCTCCTCTCGCGGGTGGAATCTAGGGGAACACCGAAACCCTGAGGTCACAAACGACAGGTGAATAAACCTTACGGTTTGTAAGCACTTAACAGTGAAGGCGATTAGAGTGATTGGAAATCGCCTTGCGGCAGTGAGGGAGACCGTGTCATGTGGGGTGGGAGAAGATGACGTCGGGTGGAGCGATCTGGCAATCGAGTGAGTCGCCGGTGCCATCCGCGATCCAGCCTGACGCGGAAGCCCAGGCGCGCTCGCATATCGCCGGCGTGGCCGAGGGCCAGCGCAACGCGCGGGGGACGATCGAGGGCGTCTCGATGCCCTGGTTCAGGCGAGGCGGGCGCAAGCTCGTCCAAGCCTGGACCTGGGTTTCGAAGATCACGGGCATGGTCTGCCGGCGAATTGCGGACTCCCACCGTTGGCCGGGACGGCTGGCCAGCCGGATCTCGCTGTGGAGGGTCACCGAGACCGTGTCGGTCTGGATGGTGTTCTGGATCGTGGTGGCGACGGGCTGCGCAATCGTCGTCTTCAGCCAGCCAACCAGCCAGGGGGTGAAATGGCTGGCCAACTGGGGGCTCGGAGGGTCCGTGGGCGCCCTGCTGGCGGTGGTGTGGCACGACATGATCAAGAGCCCCTACACGATGCGGCGGGTGCGCCGCCGGATCGTCGACGAACCCGAGGCGCTCCTGCGGCCGACCCTGGCCGAGCAGGCCACGAAGATCGTCGAACTCGATCCGCCGGTGGCGACCGTGCGCCGCGACGAGCTCTTCGACGAACTCCTTCCCGGGGCGCTGGCCCGCAAGAAGGACGTGCAGATCATCGTCGGCGACCCCGGAGCCGGCAAGACGACGGCGCTGATCGACCTGGCGGCGGTGCTGGCCAAGATCGGCCTGATGCCGGTGCTGCTGGAGATGCGGGCCGAGGTCACGACGAAGGAACTGATCGAACGGGCTCAGGAGAGGTTCGAACACCTCGTGCGGCCGTATGTCAAGACCGGCGCCGACGGCGAAATCGTCTGGCGCTGGCTGTGCCGGCGGCGGCGGGTGGTGATCCTGGTCGACGACATCGACCAGATCGGCTTCGACGGCGAGCCGGGGTTCGCGATGCGGCGTCTGCTGGAGAACGTCGCGACCGAGGGCCAGGCGGTGATCGTCACCGCTCGACCCGCCGGGGTGCCGGCCGGGATCGCCGCCTCGGCGATCCCGCTCGACCCGCTCGCCTTCGAGACCGCGGTCGACCTCGCCGCGCGGCCGTCCCCGCGTGAGCCCGGTTCCGTCACCGACCCCCGACCTCCGCGCGTGAAGATCGAACGCTGGGTGCGCGAAGGCGACCTCACCGCGGCCCCGCTCTACCTCGAAGCGCTGGCCGAGTTGACCTCGGTCGGGGCATGCCCGGACCTGCCTACCGACCCGGAACGCTGGGGGGACTCGAGGAGGAAGGGCCGCTGGCGCAAGCTCACCGAGAGCAAGTTCGAGTGGAATCCGCTGTGGGTTCGTTACATGCTTCTCGAACGGTTTTACGAAGGGATCGCCGAGGGCAAGGTGCGCCGCAGCCTGGCGATCGATCCCTTCGAACGCAAGGCCAGCCTGGAAGCGCTCGAAGGCGCGGCGCTGGGGGCGCTGGGGGCGACCGGGCGCGAGGCCAGCGTCGCAGCCGCCCACGGCGGCGACGCCAAGAAGGCCCCGGAAAAACTGCCGAAACGGCGGAAGCTGGTCGACTTCATCAGCCCCGACGACCGCGGCGGCGGATCGGAGGCGGAAGACCAGAAGGCAATGAAGGACCGGAAGGACAGAAAACTCAGGGTCAACGTCTCCCAGCATGAGGCGATCGACACCTGTGAACGGCTGCGGATCCTCGAGCCGGACCGCTCGGGGGATCCCCAGTTCCGCCACCGGATCATGCAGGCCTTTCTCGCCGGTCGCTGTCTCGCCAAGCTCGGCCGGTCGGAGGATCAGGAGACCGCAACTAGCCTCGCGTCAAACGGGGACCGCCCCGATGAAGCGGTGGAGAGCTTCGACGACTGGGTGGAAACGCTGATGGACAGTCAGCATCCCGAAAAGCTGACCGCCCATCTCGCCCTCACCTTCGCGGCAATCCACGCCGACGAGCTCGCCTTGCAGAAGGGGAAAGGGATTGGTGATGAACTTGCCGGAAAGGTCGTCTTGCGGCTCGTGGATTCGGTACGGGAATCGGCCCCCGCGCGAGGGGAAAACGGAACCTTCCGAGCGGCGCAGATCGACCCGATGCGGGAGGCCCTCGACCCGCATGAACGCGCCGACCCCGACGACGACCTGATCAAACTGACCACCGCGGCGAACCTCGCCAGCTTGCTCTGGGAAGGCGAGAAGGCCCAGCCTGACGGTGAGGATCCGGTCGAGAATCCCAAGCTGATCACCGAACTGGTGAAAACCCGGACCGAGTATGCGATGCGCTGGACGAAGCTCCAGGCCGTGCCGGCGATCGCGGCGCTCAAGGCCGGGGATCCCTGGCCCACGCTCTGGGAACACTTCACGCGTGACCCGGACTACGACGTGCGGCGTGCCGCCAGCAAAGAGCTCGAGAAGAACGCCTGGAATGCGTACCCGCACCTCAAACAGCCGATCGAAGGCAACATCCTCCACGCGGGCTACCGTGCCTCCAACGGCAAAGCGCTGAAGGCCGAAAAGGCAAAGGACGGCTGGTCGAAGGAATCGTTCGTGGCGCTCGGGTGGGTGCTGCCGGCAATCGTCAGCGGACTCAGCGAGGAGCTGCGCGATGGGGAAACGGGCCAGGGCGAGCCCGCGAAGCGCGAGCCGGACTCCCTCACCCGCGCCCGGGAACAGCTCGGGATGTTCGCGACGCTGGCCTACGAGGGTTGTCGCCCGGAACTCGAGGAGTCGCTGGCGCAGGGATTCAAGGCGGATGCGATGCGCCACGCCGCCGACCCGTCCCGGAAGTTCAGGGGGCCCGGCTGGGTCGCGAGCAACCGCAGGCTGGTCGCCGACATCGCGTTGCCCAAGGCCGAGTCGTGGTATGCCCGGATGCTGCTCTACCAGGCGCTCGCGCTGTACGCAATCACCGGCGCGAACAGGGACGACACGATGGATATCTTCGCCTACCAGCTGCACCGCACCCGCGAGCGGCACCCGCTGGCCCGGAGAGCGGCGCGGGCGGCTCGCAAGGCTCTGCGCCACGCCCGGTTCAAGGGGACGCGCTGGGAAGCGTTCATCTGGAGCGACGACGTCGAAGACGCCGGCCGGCTGCCGGCGGTCCTCAGTCGCAACACGGCGCAGCTCGTCGGCGACGTCGCCGTCCTCGTCGACCTCAAGGAGGGAAGCCCGCACGATCGCCGCGAGAGCTTCGGCCACATGGAGGAGCTCCCCTATTGCCTCAGCCACAGCCGCGACCGCCACGAGATCCTCGGCACCGGCTGTCCGCCGCAATGCGGCTGGGGCTTTTGCCCCTATCGGACCTCGGCGCCGGACGAGCCGAACGAGCATCGCGGCATCAGCCGCGGGTTCTGCCGCGGCGAGCGGCGGCTCGCCGTCAAGTTCGGCAAGCGGCCGCCGCCCTGGCAGCGCCGGATCGGTCGTCGCCGGATGCGGGAATTCTGGGAGCAGATGGAGTACAAGGCGCGCAGATAGGCCGCCGGAGCGCACGGTCCGTTGCGCCTAAAGGGCTGTGGAAGCCCGGGCCGAAAACTGGCTGCATGGCCATCGCAGTCAAGCCCCCGGCCCCTGCCCCGCCGGCGAGCGCCGGCGCCGACGCGCGCTTCGAGTCGCTGGTCCTCGACTTCCTCGCCTATCTGGAGCTGGAGCGCGGGCTCTCCCGCAACACCCTCAACGCCTACCGCACCGACCTGCTCCAGTACGGGGAATACCTCTCCGCCCACAACCTCGACGCGCTGACGGCGCGGCCGGCCGACATCGCCGACTTCCTCGCCGAGTTGGCGACCGGCGGCGAGGAGCGGCCCGCCTGCTCCTCGTCGACGATCCACCGCAAGGCCGCCTGCCTGCGCTCCTTCTACAAGCATCTGCGCCGTGACGAGCTGGTCGGCGATGACCCGACCGCGGCGCTGAGCGCGCCGCGGCGCTCGAAGAAGCTGCCTCAGGTCCTCAACTACGCCGAGGTCCAGAAGCTGCTGGCGGCGCCGAAGGGGAGCGAGCCGACGGCGCTGCGCGACCGGGCGCTGCTGGAGGTGATGTACGCGTGCGGGCTGCGGGCCTCGGAGACGATCGGGCTCGAGCTCGGCGACGTCGACATCCGCGAGGGCTTCCTCCGTGCCCGCGGCAAGGGCTCGAAGGAACGACTGGTGCCGCTCGGCCGCCAGGCGATCCTGGCGATCAACGCCTACCTGCGCGGCGGCCGCCCGAAGCTGGTCGGCGAGTGCCACGAGGCGAAGCTGTTCGTCAACTTCCGCGGCGGGCCGCTGACCCGCCAGGGCCTCTACAAAATCGTCCAGCGCCACGCCCGCGACGCCGGCCTCTCCGGCCGGATGAGCCCGCACACGCTGCGCCACAGCTTCGCCACCCACCTGCTCGCCGGCGGCTGCGATCTGCGCGCCGTGCAGGAGATGCTCGGCCACGCCGACATCTCGACCACCCAGATGTACACGCACCTCTCCGGTGACCGCCTCAAGGAGGTCTACTTCGAGGCGCACCCCCGCGCCAGCGAATAGATAGAACTCGGGGGATGCCCGAGCTGCCCGAGGTCGAGACGGTTGCGCGGCAGCTGGAGCCGGAGATCGAAGGACGCCGGACCCGGCTGCTCGAAGTCCTCGACCCCCGTTGGTCGCGGCCGGTGCCGCCAGAGCAGCTCGGCGCCGCCGTCACCGGCGCCACGATCGAGGGGCTGGGACGGCGGGGCAAGTACCTGTTGCTGGCGCTCGACGGCGACCGCACCCTGGTCATGCACCTGCGGATGACCGGCAACCTCGTCCTCGTCGAGGGCGAGGACATCCTTGACCCGGCCGAGGGGCGGCTGCTCTACCAGGGCGAGCGCACGACCGAGGCCCGCCACCTGCGCGCCCGCTTCGTCCTCGACGACAGCCGCGAGCTCTGGTTCACCGACCCGCGCCGCTTCGGTGAGGGCTTTCTGCTTGACAACGACGAGCTGCCGGTGCGCTTCGCCAAGCTCGGCGTCGAGCCGTTCTCCGACGAGTTCACGCCGGAGCACCTGGGCGAAGTCGCCGCCGGCCGCACGGCGCCGCTGAAGTCGTTCCTGCTCGACCAGTCGCGGATCGCCGGCGTCGGCAACATCTACGCCGACGAGGCGCTCTACCGGGCGCGCCTGCACCCGCTCTCCCCGGCCGGGTCGATGAAGCCCGAGCACTGGGAGGCGCTGCGCGACGCGGTGGTCGCGGCGCTGCAGGCCGGGATCGACGCCGGCGGCTCCTCGATCGACGACTACCGCGACGGCCGCGGCGAGAAGGGGACGATGCAGGAGAAGTTCCTAGTCCACACCCGCGAGGGCGAGCCGTGCCCGAGCTGCGAGGGCGAGATCGTCCGCATCGTCGTCGGCGGCCGTTCCACCTACTTCTGCCCGAGCTGCCAGGTGCGGCTGCGCCGCCGTCCGCGCCGCCGGGCAAAGTAGGAGGGTGCCCGGAACCACGGTCAAGACCGAGGCTGTCGTCCTGCGCAGCATCCGCTACGGCGAGGCGGACCGGATCCTCCACCTCTATTCGAAGACGCGAGGGCGGGTGAATGCGATCGCAAAGGGCTCTCGCAAGCCGAAATCCCGCTTCGGCGGCCGCCTCGAGCCCTTCTTCCGGCTCGACCTCGTCCTCCACGAAGGCCGCAGCGAGCTGCTGACCGTGACCAGCGTCGCCACCGTCGACGGCTACCCGCGGCTGCGCTCCTCCGGCGCCGCCCTCGGTGCCGGCGCCCGCGCCTGCGACGCGGTCTTGCGCCTGCTCGATTCGGCCGAGCCGAACCTGCCCGCCTACAACCTCCTCTGCCGCTACCTGCAACTGCTCGACGAACCCGAGCAGGAGCCGCGCGGCCCGGGCCTCGAAGTGGCGCTCTCGTTCCGGTTGAAGCTGGCGCTGGTCGCCGGTTTCGCGCCGGAGCTCGCCACCTGCGCTCGCTGCGGCGAGGCCGAGCACCTCGCCGGCTTCTCGGGCGCCGCCGGCGGCGTCGTCTGCGCCAGCTGCGAAGCCGGCTCCTTCGGGCTCACCGAGGAAGCGCACGCGTTCATGGTCGCGGCGCTGGCAAAGCCGCTGAACGAGGCTCCGGAGGCGGAGCCGCTGGCGCTGCGCCAGGTCGAGCGCGCGGTGGGGGAGACGCTGGAGCACCACGCCCACGTGCAGCTCCGCGCCGCCGCATAGCGGCCCGGCTGGCCCTCGACGCCAGCCGTAAGATCGTTCTGTGCCCGCCACCGTCACCTTCGAGGACCGGATCCGTGCTCTGGAGGACGAGTTCCTCGCCGAGCACGCGACTCGTTCGTATCCGGCGCGACGGGTGGTGGCGGAGCCGGACAGCCCGCTGCGGACGCCGTTCCAGCGCGACCGCGACCGGATCGTCCACTCCAAGTCCTTCCGCCGGCTCAAGCACAAGACCCAGGTCTTCGTCGCCCCCGAGGGCGATCACTACCGGACCCGCCTCACCCACACGCTGGAGGCCTGCGGGATCGCCCGCACCGTGGCCCGGGCGCTGCGCCTGAACGAGGACCTGACCGAGGCGATCGGGCTCGGCCACGACCTCGGTCACCCGCCCTTCGGCCACGCCGGCGAGTCGACCCTCAACGCCGCCCTGCGCGAGCGCTGCGGGATCGGCTTCAAGCACAACGAGCACTCGCTGCGGGTCGTCGAGGTGCTGGAGCGCGACGGCAACGGCCTCAACCTGACCGAGCAGGTCCGCGACGGGATCCTCAACCACACCGGCCCCGACAAGCCGGCGACGCTGGAGGGCCGGATCGTCAAGCTGGTCGATCGCGTCGCCTACATCAACCACGACATCGACGACGCCGTGCGGGCCGGGATCCTGCGCCCCGAGGACCTGCCGGCGGCGGAGATCGAGCTGCTCGGCCCGACCGGGTCGCTGCGGATCGACACCCTGGTCAAGGACATCGTCGAGCACTCCGAAGGCGTCGACGACATCGTCCAGAGCGAGGAGATCGGCGGCGCGATGCTGCGCCTGCGCAAGTTCATGTTCGACCGCGTCTACCTCGGCCCCGACGCCCGCCGCGAGCACGGCCGGGTCGAACGGGCAATGCGCGGCCTTTTCATCCACTACCTGGAGCACCCGGACGAGATTCCGGCCTACGATCCCGGGGCCAGCGACTGCCAGCGCGTCGCCGACTACATCGCCGGGATGACCGACCGCTACTGCATCGCCAAGTTCACCGAGCTCACCGTGCCCGAGGAGTCGCGGTTCTGATGGCGCTGATTTCGGCCGAGAGCGTCGAACGGGTCAAGCAGACGGCGGACATCGTCGAGGTGATCTCCGCCCACACCGACCTGCGCCGCCAGGGCGCCCGCTGGGTCGGCCTCTGCCCCTTCCACGAGGAGCGGACGGGATCGTTCTCGGTCGACGCCCAGGAGAAGCTCTACCACTGCTTCGGCTGTGGGGTCGGCGGCGACGTGATCAAGTTCGTCGAGGAGAAGGAGGGCCTCGGGTTCGCCGAGGCGGTTGAGGTACTCGCCGATCGCTACGGGGTCGAAATCGAGCGCGAGCAGGAGGACCCGCGGGCGGAGGCGCGTCGTCAGCAGCGGCGCCGGCTGGAGCAGCTGCTGGAGCGGACCGCCGCCTACTACGCCAACTACCTCTGGGAGTCCGAGGAGGCGGGCAAGGCGCGCGAGTACCTCGCCGGTCGCGGCCTGCGCGAGGAGGTCCTGCGCGCCTTCGGCGTCGGCTTCGCGCCGAGCGCCTGGGACAAGATCCTCGTCCGCGGCCAGCAGGCCGGCTTCAGCGTCAACGAGCTGCACGGGGTGGGCCTCGCCCAGCGAAACCAGAGGGGCCGCGAGTACGACCGCTTCCGCTCGCGGATCATGTTCCCGATCCGCGACCGCCGCGGCCGCACGCTCGGCTTCGGCGGCCGGGCGATGCGCGATGACCAGGGCGCCAAGTACGTCAACACGGCCGAGACCGACTTCTTCCACAAGAGCCAGATCCTCTACGGCGTCGACCTCGCCAAAGGGGCGATCGCCAAGGCGGGGCGCGCCGTCGTCGTCGAGGGCTACACCGACGTCCTCGCCCTGCACCAGGCCGGCGTCGAGGAGGTCGTCGCGGTGATGGGGACGGCGATCACCGGCGAGCAGGTGGCGACGCTGTCGGGGATGGTCGACGAGGTCGTCTTGGCGCTCGACGCCGACTCCGCCGGCCAGGAGGCGATGCTGCGGGCGCAGCGAGTCGCGGCCGGTCGCAAGATGCGGCTGCGGGTGGCGGCGATGCCGGCCGGGGTCGACCCGGCCGAGATGATGGCCGCCGACGGCGGCGCCGAGCGTTTCCGCAAGCTGATCGACGACGCCGTCGAGCTGGCGGACTTCCAGGTCAGCCTCGTGCTCGCCGGCACCGACGTCGGCTCGCCGGCGGCGCGCGACCGCGCTCTCGAAGAGGTGGCTCCAGTACTTGCGGGTCTCGGCGAGTCCGCCAGTCGCAATGAGCTCGTACGGCGGGTCGCGGAGCGGCTCGACCTCGAGCCGGCGATGGTGATGGGGCGGGTCGTGGCCGCGACCCCAGCCACCGGCGGGGCGGATGCCGGCTCCGCCAAGTTCAACCTCTCGCCGGCTCACGGTCAGGGCTCGGCAGGGGCCGAGGTGACGCCTCCGGCGCCGCTGACCTCGCGCGAGCGCCGCGAGCGAGCCCTGCTGGCGATGTGCATCGCGCTGCCCGACGAGGGCGCCGAGTACCTCGCCCGGCTCAGCGAGGCCCACCTCTCGGCGACCGGCGCGAAAGCGGCAGCCTGGCTGCGCAAACACCCCGACGATCCCGCCTCCAACCTCCCCGACGACCGCGAGCTGGCCGGCCTCGTCACCGAACTGGTGATGCTCTCGCGCGACGAACCCGCCTCGACCGAGGCGATGGAGCTCAACTTCCTGCAGCTCGAGCAGCGCCGGATCGAGGCCGAGATCGCCGCCGCCGGCGAGCGCGGCGACTACGAGCGGCGGGCGGCCCTCAGCCGCGAGCGGGCGGCCTTGGTGGAGCGAATCGCCCACGCCGAGCGAGTCGGTAGCTGAGTCGGTAACTTCCGGGCGGTCAGGAACCTCTCCGGACACTCGATCCGGGGTAGCTCAATCGGCAGAGCATTCGACTGTTAATCGAAGGGTTGTGGGTTCGAGTCCCACCCCCGGAGCTTCTTGACGGCTAGGCCGCCACCCGCGAGGCGGCGAGCTGTTCGACCAGCTCGGCGCCGCGCTCGGCGCCGTCGTGTTCCCGGCCCCAGGCGGCGATCGCCTCGGCCCGCGCCGTGAACGAGCGCTCTCCCAGCAGCCGTCGCACCGCCCAGCGCAGCGGCTCCGGCCGGCACAGCCGCCACGGCAGCGAGAGGCCGCAGCCGGCCCAGTCGACCCGCATCGCGGTCTCGCTCATGTCGCCGGTGATCGGGCAGACGAGCACCGGCGTGCCGGCGCCGAGGGCGCGGGCGACGGTGCCGTGGCCGCCGTGGGAGACGACCAGCGCCGCCGCCGGCATCAGCTGCGAGTAGCTGAGCCAGTCGACGAGGACGGCGTTGGCGGGGACCTCGATCGGGTGCTGGGGCCGGACCCGGTTGGTCGTCGCCACCACCCGCACCGGCTCGCCGGCGAGCGCCGCCAGGGCGGTGCGGACGAGGCGGTTGTCGGAGTCGTGGGCGGTGCTGGGGGCGACCAGGACCAGCGGCTGCCCGCCCGGCGGCAGCTCGACGTCCGGGTAGGGCTGCTCGAAGACCATCGGCCCCGTCACCCGCACCCCCGCCGGCCACGTCCGCGGGTACTCCAGCTGCGGGTAGGTCGCGACCAGTGCCAGGGCGGGGCTGATGCCGCCGTGGAAGCGCTCGACCGGAGCCAGCCCGAGTCGCTGGCGCTGCTGGTTGAGATCGCGGCGGCCGTGCTCGAGACCGACCCGTAGCGCCCGCTGTCCCGCCCGCCAGCCGGCGCGGCCGAGCGGCGTCCGCGGCGCCTTCAGCCCGATCGCGAAGAAGGGCAGTCCCGGCTCGACGACCGGGTAGATATGGGGGATCAGGGTCGCCAGCGGTACCCCGGCGCACTCGGCGGCGAGAGCCGGCGCCAGGGTGAGGATGTCGCTGACGGCGACGTGTGGGCGCATCTCCTCCAGCAGCGGCAGCAGCGCCCGCGCCGCCTCGGCGGCGTGGCGGCCGTCGTCGGAGTCGGGCTCCGGCGGTGGGAACATCCGGTATTCCTCGGCCGCGGCGAAGCCGAGCCCGGCGCCCTCGACCGCCGCCCGCCGTTCCTCCCAGGTCTCGACGACGACCTCGTGCCCGCGCGCCGCCAGCGCCCGCCCCAGCGCGATCGCCGGGAACGCGTGCCCGGCGTCGCCGAAGGCGGCGACCAGGACTCTCAGCGGCGAAGCGGTTGCGTCAGGGAGCGTCAGGGCCCTCGCCCGGGCGGTTGAAGACAATCTCCGGGATGTGGCAGTTGGGGGAGATGTGGAGCAGGAAGCGGACCGCCTCGCCGATGTCGGAGGGCTGGATCATCTTGTCGGCACCGACCTCGCTCTTGATGAAGTCGGTCATCGCGGTGTCGACGAAGCCTGGCGCAAAGGCCGTGCACTGGATCCCCTGGCCGCTGGTTTCGCGCGCGGTCGCCTGGGTGAAGTTGATCACTGCCGCCTTCGTCGCCCCGTAGACAGAGAGGAACGGCTGGCCGCCTTTGCCGGCGATCGAGGCGGTGTTGAGGAGCAGCGCCTTGCCGTGCTCGGCGCCGGCCTCGCGCAGCCCCGGCAGGCCCTCGCGGGTGCCGATGACCACCGAGCGCAGGTTGATCGCCAGCTGCATGTCGAGGTGTTTGGTCTGGACCTGGTCCATCAGTCCGCCGATCCCGATCCCGGCGTTGTTGACGAGGGCGTCGAGGCGGCCGTACTTCTCCTTGTGGGCATCGAAGACCCCGACCAGCTCCGCCTCCTCGGCGACGTTGGCCGGGACCGTCTGGATCTCGATTCCCTCCTCGCGCAGGCCGGCAACGGCGTCCTCGAGTTTCTCCGGGCGCCGCGCCGAGAGCGTCAGCCCGTAGCCCTCCTCGCCCAGGGCGCGGGCGATCGCCAGGCCGATGCCCCCCGATCCCCCGGTAACGATTGCCGCACGGTCCGCCATATCCCTCTCCTCGCAGTTCGAAGTCGCAGTCACCCTATCGGCCGCTCAGAACGGTTGCCGGCGGTGCGCGGTCGGCTCTTTGTCTGAATAACATGGCCGCGATGCGCGCCGCCCGCCTCGCCCTTGCTTGCGCCTGCCTGCTCGCGGCCGCCGCCCTGCTCGCCGCCTGCGGCGATTCGGACTCGACCGGTTCCAGCACCTCGGCGTCGAAGCCGGCTCCGAGCCAGCCGGCGCCGCCGAAGAGCTCCTTTCCCAAACCCTTCGGGCGCACCCTCGCTGAGCTGCTCAAACTCGCCGACGCTCATTCCGAACTGATCGTGACCCCCGCCGCCCAGGTCTTCTATACGGGGGAGAACCGCTACCCGTTCGGGATCGCCGAGCGCAAGGGGGGGCCGGTCTCCGATGCCGAAGTCGCGCTCTATTACGCGCGGGTGCCGAAACCGAAGCCCGGCGCCAAGTCGAAGCCGGGCAACAAGGGTCTCGCCGGCAAGGCGCAGGGGGAAGCGCTCGAACAGGAAGCGATCGGCCCGTTTCCGGCGAAGATCGAAACGCTGGCGACGAAGCCGGCCTTCCGGGCCAAGACGACCGTCGACGACCCCGACGTCGCCCAGGTCGTCTACTCGGCGGAGATCCCGTTCCCCGAAGACGGCGAATGGCGGCTGGCGGCCTTGATCAAGGAGGGCGACGAGCTCACCGGCACGGTTCTGCCGAGCGCCCGCGTCGGCGAATTCCACCGGATCCCACGGCCCGGCGAACCGGCGCCGAGGATCCACACGCCGACCGCAGAGGAAGTAGGGGGGGATCTATCGAAGATCACGACTCGCATTCCCCCCGACACCCAGAACAAGGTTGACTACGCGGACGCTCTAGGAAAAGAACCGATCCTGCTCTTGTTTGCGACCCCTCAGTTCTGCCAGAGTCGGGTCTGCGGCCCCGTCGTCGACGTGGCCGAGCAGGCACAGCAGGAATTCGGAGACAAGGCGGCTTTCATCCACATGGAGATCTACAACGACAACGACCCGGCCAAGCACGTCAGGCCCCAGGTGCGCGCATTCCACCTGCCGAGCGAGCCCTGGCTGTTCGGGATCAACCGCGAAGGGGTCGTCAGCTCCGCAATAGAGGGTGCATTCGGACTTGAATTGATGGACGAAGTTGCCGAAAAGGTGATCTCTGAATGAGCGACAACGCTGCCGCCGACAACACCGAGCTGCTCGAGTCCTTCGCCGAAGAGGCGCGGCGCCGCTGCGACGTGATCGCCGCCGGCCTCGCCACCGCGACGACCGACTTCGAGACGATGCGCGCCGAAGCCCACGCCCTGCGCGGCACCGCCGGCGTCGTCGGCCTCCGCCGCCTCGCCGAGCTGGCCGGTCTGATGGAGTCCGACCTGGCCGAAGCGAAGAAGACCGGCGTCATCCGCGGCGGCCGCGACCACCAGATCGCCGACGCCGCCAAAGCCCTCGCCGACGGCGCCGCCGCCGCGGCCAAGGGCGAAGAAGAGCCGCCCGACGTCGGGCGGTCGCTGGCGCAGCTGTTCAGCGCCTGAGGGCTTCTCGGGAAGCCGCCGCCGCGATGCTGGCGGTGCAGTGAGGGCAGCGCCTTGCGGCGACAGGGATCGCGGAGGTGCATTCGCAAATAGACGGCGCCGACGGCCAGGGCGAAGGAGATCAGCTCTTCGTAGCTCAGTTGGTTAGAGCGGCGGACTCATGATCTGTCGGTCGCTGGTTCGAGTTCAGCCCGCCCCATCGCCTCGGGGTGGTGGAGGGGGGGGACTTCCCTCTACTGGCCCTTGACTGTTCGTGATACCACCTGGGTCAGGAGTCCGTGTTGCTTCACAAGGTCTGGTCGAGGAGCTGATGGGGGCCGTCGTCACCGTCGACTTCGTGCTCCAAGCGCTGATGGACCTGCCCGCGGACGCGCTCCCTGGCGAGGATAGGGTCGAAGCGATACGCGAACTGTTGACCACGAGCGCCAGCCTGGAGGTGGAAGTCGTCGGGGAGGAGGCCTGCCGGGCCGCGACGGCGCTGATTGAGTCGGTCATCGACCGGATCGCAGCCGATGTCGACACCGCTGCGCAGTTGGCCGAAGCTTCCGGACAGCGATACTGCTGAGTCGAACTACACGATTTGTGCTGTACCGTGTACATGACTCCAATGGCTTCCCCGCCCAGACGAATCAATGTGACTCTCGACGAAGAGCACGCGGCCAAGCTCGCCAGGCTCGCCCGGCGGACCCACGTCCAAGAGGGCACGCTGGCCCGATCGCTTCTGTCGACCGCGCTCGACAATGCCGACCCCGACGCCGCCGCCCTCACTGAAATTCTCGATGCGACTCCCGGCGCCTGGGTGCGGACGCAGGAAGGGCTTGCCGAGGCAGCCCGTGGCGAAGGCGCCCCGCTGGACGAGCTGGCCTGAGTGACGCAGATCTTCGTCACCCCGCGAGCGGAGCGGGAGGTGAACGAGGCGATCTCGGTGCTTAACCTCCCAGATGACACGTGGGCTCGCATCGCGCGGTCGCTGCGAGTCCTCGAAACGTTCCCCCTGGCTGGTTCTGAGCTCGAAGGTCGCTGGGCCCCGACCCGATTCGTGCTTGGTCCGTGGTCTTGGATGATCCTGTTGTATTCGTACGACGAGGAATCGGATAGCGCCTTCGTCGTCGCGATGCATGACGCTCGATCGGCAGCCTCGCTCCGGTCGGGTGGTGTCTGAACCTCGTTCCGAATCCGTTGTCCGCGGTAAGCGGCGGCGGACACGATGTGAGGCCGTCGGTGTCGGTGCGGCCCGGGTTGTGCGCCGACCAGATAGAGTCGTCGAAGGCGGCGCGGAAGAAGCTGCGGTGTGGCGTCGAGGTCGCCGGACTTCCAGGTACCACCAGATCGCCGACGCCGCCAAAGCCTTCCCCGACGGCGCCGCCGCCACGGCCAGCCTCAGGTCCGTCGCTTGCGCTGGCAGGGCCAATTGCCCCAAAGCGATCCCGGGGCTGAACGGGGAGAAGCGCTGGTGGATCGTTCTGGCGGACGTCGCGCAACTGGCGGGCGGCGACCTTGATATTGCGCCAGGTGCCGTAGATCACGACCGTCGTTCGGCCCGTGAAGATTTCCATCGAGTCGCCGTACCAGGCGGCCTTCGCCCCGCGAAAGTCGAACACGCGTGGCCTGTGACCGGCAGGGTATTGGCCGGGCCAGCGAGAGCATCGGCTCCAGTTCTGGATCGAGAGAGGGAGCGGGCAGCCACCCTCGGCGAAAAGACCGCTGGGCGGGTCGCAGCTGCCGTATCCAAAGCTCGGCCCCGCGACGCGCGCCCAACCATTGATCCTCCACTCCTCCCCTGAGACTCCCGTGAGGGGGAGCCCAGCGAGCTCCTCTCCCGCGTAGTAGACGCGAAAGGCATCGAACTTCCTCACCGCGCTCGAGTCCTCACTCTGAAGCCTGTGGAAGTCGTCACCGACGCCGCAGCCGCCGAGGATGGATCCGGACAGGAGTCTCCAGCAGAAGACGCGGAAGATCCGACGGAATCCCAAGGTCGAGAGTTTATGGACAGGCCCTGCAGAGTTCCCATTGACGCCGGCGTGAAGGCGACGGCTTGGCGGCCGGACCCGATCAGCCCGGACCTGCGGATCGACTAGGGTCGTCGGGCGCAGCGCCGCTGTGCAAGAAAATCGAAAGGTGGTCCCTTTGGGCCCTGTCGGATATGAGCTGTGTACTTCTGAAGGGGGCAAGGGTGGCGGCGTTCGCGCGACTCGTGGCTTCCGGGTCGGCGAGACGGTGATGATCGGAGTGCTGGAGGGCGATCTTGCCGCCAACGACTCCCACGCTACTCAGGTGAGTCGCACGCGCTGGGCTCGACATGGCGGCCTCGGCCCCAAGGTCAACCACTCCTGCAGCCCGAACTGCGGCGTCGAGCTGAACGACACGGGCGCCTGCGATTTCGTCGCTCGGCGGGCGATCTCCGACGGCGAAGAGATCACCTTCGACTACGCGATGCGCAACTACACGATCGAGCACTTCCCCGACGGTTGTTTGTGCGGTGCAGATATCTGCCGTGGCTCGGTGACGGGCTGGAAAGATCTTCCCGCCGAGCGCAAAACCGCCTACCGCGGCCAGGTCGCGCCCTACCTGCTCGAAATCGATCGCGAGCTCGACGGCGCCTGCGAGATAATCGCCCCCGCGGGGCGGTAGCTCAGTTGGTTAGAGCAGCGGACTCATAATCCGTCGGTCGCTGGTTCGAGTCCAGCCCGCCCCATGTCTCGATTAGGGGACGCGGCCCCTCGATCGTTCATACTCCTCTCGTTTCCAATAGATGATTGCGGCGTACACCTTTCCCGATTGGCTGACGATTGTCGGTTTTCCGCTCGCCCTTCTGGGGATCTTTTTGGGGCTTGCGCAGCTCGTGTCGGCGAATAGCAATGCGGCGGCTTCGAAGATTGCGGCGGAAGCGGCTCAAGACGCCGCTGAAGCGGCACGAAGCGCGATCGAGAAAACCCAGAGAAACCTCGCTGACAACCACCTCCTCATGCTCCTGCTTCAGATTGAGAACTTGATCAGCGAGCTTGGGTATGTAGCCACTCTCGCCAGTGGTCCCGATGCGGGCGATGGAACCTCTCGACGGCTCTTGGACGACAGGGGGCGTCAGCTTCTGGACGAGTGGATAGGCGTAGGGAGTCAGCTACAGACCTTTCTGGATCATGACCATGAAGACGAGAAAGACCTGATCGATGCTCTTGGGGCTTCCGCCCTCGTGGCCGGGGCGGCGAAGGGCAGGTTGGGCGACTTTACGTTCGACGAGGCCACGGAGGAACTCAGAAAATTGACCATTTCGGTGGAGATCGGATGCGCGAAGGTGCTGGGAAAGATGCGTGCATTTGTGCGGGAGGGACCTGCAAGATGATTCCTGATGAAGAGCGAACTGTGGAAGTGCTCGATCGAGCCATCGCGCGGACGAAAGCCAAAAAACTGACCTGGGACTCAACTCAGGAGAAGCCCACCATGAATTTCTATGCGCGCGTAGGCAACTCTGAGCTCCAGGTATCCGGCAAAGGCGACGGCCCGTACTATTTCTGGCTGCTCGATGCGGATCGGAAAATCCTGGGTGAACTGGTGACGACTGCCCCGCTGATGCTGGCCTTCGATGCTACGGAGCCAAAAGATTGGGAGCCCCGTGTGATCAACCTTTGGCAAATGGCTCGTCGCCAAGCCCTCAAGATTGATGCGGCTTTCGACGAGGTTCTGGACGCTCTCGATGAATAATGATTGAGCAGTGGGGGGTCGGCTCAGGCAGCCAACAGGGCCATGTCGAGCACCAAGACGTGCCATTCGCAGGCGGCGCTGGAGGCCTCCCGCTTCGCCCGATTCGAGCGGAGCGAGGAACTCGGGGGTGGTGCGGTTCCAGGTCGGGATCGTCATCGCCACGTACTCCGCCTCGGTCAGCTCGCCGGCGGTGATCAGTTCCTGCAGGGCCGAGTTCGCCATCTCCATCAGGCCCTCGGCGCCGCTCGAGCCGTCGTCGAGGGCGGCACCGCCGACGACGACGAGGCGGCCGCCAGGGCGCAGCTCGCGGGCGCGGTGGGTGAGAAAGGCGCGCCAATCGGTGGCGGACTGTTCGCGGAGCGCCTCCCTCACCTCGCCCTGCGCGAACGAGCAGTAGATGTGATCGGGGATCGGACGCGCCACCCGGCTCAGCCAGTGGACGGCGATCGAGGACCAGCCGAGAGAGAGGAAACCCGGCGGGAACAGGGACTCGTAGAAGGGGCCGGCGGATCGATTTCGGCCGCGGCCTGCTCGAGCCATTCGAAGCCGAGCTCGCCGTAGGCCTCCTGCGCCTGCGAGTGCTCGGTGTAGAAGCCGTGGCCCTCCATCCGGCCGCTGCCGATGTCGCCGCCCTCCGGACCGGCTTGTTGTTCAGGCACGTCGGGCTACTTGAACTGGAAGCTGGTCAGGTCCTGGCCGAAGGTCGGGTTGAAGATCACCTTGTCGAGGTCGATGCTGCTGGCGACGAAGGTCGCGACCTGGAGATTGCCGTAGGGCGCCCACGGCGCTTCTTCCATGTATTCCTTGTCGAGCGCCGCGTAGGCGGCTTCCTGCTGGGGGCCGAGCTGTTCGGTCCGCAGCTGGTCGATCCTCGCGTTCAGCGCCGGGACGTCGATCTGGGGCCAGTTGGTGTTGTTGGTCGGGGCGATGCTGGCGCCGTCGAGCAGCGGCTGGAAGAAGTTGTTGGGATTCGGGTATTCCTGGTACCAGTTGCCCCAGCCGGTATCGAGGTCCGGGGTCGAGGTGTTGCCGACCAGGGTGAAGTAGTTGTCGGAGTTGACGATTTTCAGCTTCGCATCGAAGCCGAGTTCCTCGAGCACGCCCTCGTAATATTCGCCCGCTTCGTTGTTGGGGCTTTCGGTATCGGTCCAGACCGTGATTTCGCGATCGGCGGGGTCGGCCTTGGCGATCATTTCCTTCGCCTTCGCCATGTCGTGCGGGTAGAGCTCGAATTTCTCGTAGCCCGGCATCCCCGGCGGCAGGATCTGCTGGGTCGGCTCGATCTGGCCGGCGTAGATCCGTTCCAGCGCCCGCGGGTCGACGGCGTAGTTGACCGCGCGCCGCACTTCGGGGTCGTCGAACGGCGCCTGCTGCGTGTTCATCCAGAAGTAGTAGGTGTTGATCTGGGGCTCGGTCCGGAACTGGGTGCCGTCGAACTTTTCCTTGACCTCGGCGATGCGGTCGGCCGGCGGCGGGTTCTGCATCCAGTCGTAGCGCCCCTGTTCGATGTCGTTGACCTGGGTCGAGGGGTTGCGGATCACGGTGACGTCGATCTTGTCGACGTGGCCGCTCGGTAGATCGGGCATCAACTTCGCGTTGTTCTTCAGCCACTGCGGGTTGCGTTCGTATTCCCAGCCGCGCCCCGGCTGGGATTTGGTGATCGCGTAGGGGCCGGTGGCCGGCGGCGGGCTGGCGGAGAGGTCTTCGATCGGCGTGCTCGGCGGCAGCGGCGCGGCGTACATCAGGCCGAGCTCGTTGGTGAAGGTGCCGCGCGGCTCGGTCAGGTGGATGACGATTTCGCCGCTGCCGTCGTCGGTTTCGATCCCCGGGATCCCGCCCTTCTTCGTTTCGGCGAATTTTTCGGCGCCGACGATGTCGGTGAAGAAGTAGGAGCCGCCGGAGTTGAGCTTGAACATCCGTTCGACGGCGAAGGCGAAGTCGGAGGCGCGGACCGGAGTCCCGTCGGAGTACTCGAGGCCCTTGCGGAGGAAGAGCGTGTAGGTCTTGCCGCCGTCGCTCACCTTCGGCAGCGCTTTCGCCAGGCCGGGGATGACCTTGCTGCCGGCCTCGCCGTTGGCATGGGCGTAGGTCAGCAGCGGGACGTAGGTGTTGTACATCGCCGTCAGGCCTTCGGTGTCGTAGGCGAGCGCCGGGTCGAGATAGGCCGGGAACGAGGCGTAGGTGACGCGCAGGGTGCCGTTTTCGCTGCCCGACGAGGAACCGCCCGAACCGCCGCAGGCCGAGACGCCGAGCGCGAACGCGAGCGCGGCTGCGGTCGCTGCAATGATGGCGAGCGGTCGTTTCATCGGACCCAGTGCCCCCTCGACAGGTCGGGGCGGGGACTTGAATTCTGGCTCGCGGCTTGTTCTCCTGCGACTCAGCCGGCGAAGGGTCGTCTCCGGAGAGCGAGCGGTCGTGGCTGGGCCCGGACATCTCGCTGGCGATGTTCGGGGGTCTATAGACCCCACAAAGTCGCCAACGCGGAGGCTCGACTTCCGCTAGGAGATCGCGAGCGTGAAGCAGGCGGCGAAGGTGTCGCCGGGGGCGACCAGGGGGAGGTCGCGGCCGCTGAGGAGGGCGTTGGCCGGCGCCGTCATCGGCTCGATCGCGATCACCTCGTCGTCGCCGGGGGCGTAGACCTGGGCGAAGGGGTAGCCGGCGTCGAAGCGGAGCTCGAGCCGACGTCCGCCTCCGGCGAGGACGAAGGGCGCGCCCGCGGCCGGAGCACGGAAGGCGTCGTCGAAGGTCCGGGCCCCGAGCGGTCCGGAAGCGATCTCGACCGGCTCCTCGGCGCCGGTCGGCAGCATCCGGTCGTCGAGCAGGATCCGCTCGCGGACGGGGATCTCGACCTCCCACTCGGCCCGTGGCACGTTCGGCAGCCGCAGGTAGGGGTGGAACCCGAAGGCGACCGGGACAGCGACCCCGGCGCTGGGCCGGACCGTCACCGACACGGTCAGCTCGGCGCCGCCGAGCGTGGCCTCGAACCCGATCTGGTGCGGGAACGGGAACGCCGCCAACAGGTCGGGTTGGGAGGCGAAGTCGAAGCGCGCGGCCAGCACCCCGCCGTCCTCGCTCGGCTCGTGCTGCAGGACCTCCCAGCCCGCCGCGCCCGCCAGCAGGCCGTGCATCGGCAACCCGGCGGCGTCGGTCGACAGGCGGAGACCGGTGAGGTCGAGATCGACCTCACCGCCGGCGACCGCGAAGCGGCGCTCGCCGAGCCGGTTCGCCCACGGGTACAGCAGCGGTATCCCCATCGTCTTGCCCGCTTCGGCGTAGCGGCGCAGCCCGCCGCGCTGCCCCAGCAGCTCCTCGCCGCGATGCCGCAGCGAACAGCCGATCATCCCCGCCCCGGGGGCGAAAGCGACCTCGATCCCGCCCGCAGACTCGCTGGTCAGGGTCAGCACGGGGATCCCCTCGATCTCGCCCGCAATTGCCACCGCGCGCAGTACATCACGGTTTCCCGAAAACGTGGGAAAGTGAGTGTGGGATGGCGCGGTGGAACGATGGCAAGAGGTTCGATGGCCGGGTGGCGATCGTCACTGGGGCCGGCGGTGTACTCGGCGGCGCCGTCGCCCGCGCGCTCGGTCGCGAGGGCGCGACCGTCGCGCTTGGCTACCGCAGCTCCGAGGACTCGGCGAGGGCGGCCCTCGCCGACGGCGAGGCCGCCGGCGGCCGTGGTCACGCGGCGCCGATCGAGGTGACGGATGAGGGATCCGTCGCCGGATTCGTCGCCGACGTCGCCGAGCGCTACGGCCGGCTCGACGTCGTCGTCAACGCCGCCGGCCGCATCGATCCCGCCGACGCGGTCCGCTTCGACGCCTCCGCCGCAGCTGCCTTCGCCGAGCTGCTCGACGTCGACCTGCTCGGCAGCTTCCGCGTCTGCCAGGCGGCGGCGCCGCACCTGCGCGCGAGCGGCAGCGGCGCGATCGTCAACTTCTCCGGCTCCTACGGCAACGGCGTCAACCAGGAGAACGTCGTCAACTCGGTCGCCGTCACCTACTGCGCCGCCAAGGGCGGCGTTCGCGCCTTGACCTCGGCCCTGGCCCGCGACCTGGCGCCCGAGATCCGCGTCAACGCGGTCGCGCCCGGCGCGATCGCCGCCAACTGGGAGGACGATTGGGAGATCCCGCAGGAGCACGTCGACGAGGCGCTGGCGATGACGCCGCTCGGTCGCATGGGCAAACCGGAGGAGATCGCCGAAACGGTCCTCTACCTCGCCTCCGACGGCGGCGGCTACACGACCGGCCAGGTGCTCGAGGTCAGCGGCGGCTGGATCCTCGACGGGTGATCGCGTGACCGGCCTCGACGTCGACCTCAGTGCGCTGCTTCCGGACGACCTGCCGGACGGCCGCGAAGCGGTGGCCGAGGGCCGGGGGATGGCCGCGGGTGTCGAGCGCGCCCGCTCGCTCTACTGCGAGACCAAGGACGTCGGCTCCGAGCGCGAGTGGCGCGAACGGGCGCGGGCCGAGGGCATCGCCTGCACCTGCATGAACATCGGCCTCGCGACCTGGGCCGATACCCGCGAGGCGCTCGGTCTGATCTACGAGAACGCGCTCTCGCGCGGCGTTCGCCCGCCCGACCGCTTCAACCTGATCGCCGAGCGGCGGATGGGGCTGCCGAAGGACAAACGGGCGTCGGCGCCGCAGGAAACCGGCCCGGCGCTGTGGAGCGAGCAGGACTGGTGGGACCTCGCTCACACGGTGCCGATCCAGCCGGAGGCGGCGGACAACATGATCGGCGGGCCGGGCTCGCTCGACAACGCGGTCGATGCGCTGCGAGTCGGAATCACCCACATCGGCGTCCTCTCCCAGTACTCCTGGCGCTGGCCCTACTGGGACGACGACGTCAGCCAGACGATGGCGGTGCTGAAGGCTGCCGGCCTGCTCGCCGCCTTCAAAGCCGAGGGAGTCTGCTTCGACTCCTATCTCGAGGACGGCTACCCCGGCGTCTTCCACGACTACGCCAACTACGTCGGCTGGGGGATGCTCGAGCGCTACATCAGCGAAGACCTGATCGGCGCCGCCTACTCCTGCTCCTGGGGTGGGCTGACCCAGGACCCGGTGGTCAAGTCGGCGGTGACGCTGGCGCTGCACGCGGTCAATCCGGACGAAGTCCCGGCCGGCTACGTCCAGGGCGACACGATCGGCAACACGCCCGACTTCGACTCCAACCTGGCGGTCCTCAACACCGACGTCCTCTTCATGAAGATGGTCGACAGCCGCTACCGGCTCGGCGGCGCCCCGATCGCGGTGCCGGTGACCGAGACGGAGCGGATCCCCACCTGGCAGGAGGTGGCGACGGTGCAGACGATCAGCCGCCGGCTCGAGGAATACGTGCCGCTGGTCGATCCCGTCGTCGACTGGGCCAGGATCGAGGCGATGCGCGACCAGCTGGTCGCCGGCGGCCGCCGCTTCTTCGACGCCGCGATCCAGGGCCTCGGTGGCGCCGGGATCGACGTCCGCGACCCCGCCCAGCTGCTGCTGGTCCTGAAACGGCTCGGTTCCAGCCGCTGCGAGGAACTGTTCGGGGCGGGGGAGCCCGACCAGGAGTTTCCCCGCGGCCGCCGGCCGATCCTCCAGACCGACCTCGTCAAGAGCACGATGGCCGAGCGCGAGCGGTTGCTGGCGGAGCTGCGCGGCCGCGGCCAGCAGGAGGCGATCAAGGGGATGAAGGTGCTCGTCACCTCGACCGACGTACACGAGTTCGCCGAGTTCCTGCTCGCCTCGGCACTGGCGGCGGTCGGCACCGAGGTGATCGACTTCGGCATCAACCGCGACCCCGAGGACATCGTCAAAGCGGTGATCGAGACCGACGCCGACGCCGTCGTCATCACCACCCACAACGGCGTCGCCCGCTCCTTCGGGCAGCGCCTCGTCAGCGAGCTGGGTCAGGCGCAGGCGCGGCAGGTTCCGGTCTTCATGGGCGGCGTCCTGAACGAGGACGTCGACGGCTCCGAGATCCCGGTCGACGTCAGCGCCGACCTCAACGCGACCGGAATCGAGACGCCGGGGACGATCGACCGCCTCATCGACGCGCTGGTCGCACGCCGCGATCGCGGCGTTCCGGCCTAGGGCCGCCGGTTTTGGCCGCCGTCTCCCTCACCGACTTCGGCAGCACCTACACCAAGGTCCGCCTGGTCGACCGCGATCAGGGCCGGGTCCTGGCGCGGGCGCAGGCGCCGACGGCGATCGGCACCGACCTGATGGAGGGCTACGCAGCGGCACTGAGCATGGCCCAGGGACAGCTGCCGGAACCGGTGGCGATCGACGACGCGCTCGCCGTCTCCAGCGCCGGCGGCGGCCTGCGGGTGGCCGCGATCGGGCTGGTCGCCGACCTGACCGCGGCGGCGGCCCGCCAGGCGGCGCTCAACGCCGGCGCCCGGGTCGGGACCGTCCTCGCCGGTGAGCTCGGCGCAGCGGAGCTGGCGAGGCTCGACCAGGCATCACCCGAGATCGTGCTGTTCGCCGGCGGCACCGACGGCGGCCAGGCCGACCTGGTGCTGGCCAACGCGCGGCGGCTCGCCGACCGTGGCCTCGCGGCCCGCGTCGTCGTCGCCTGCAACTCCGCCGTCGCCGGGCCCGTGGCGGCAATCCTGGGTGAAGCGGGCATCGCCGCCGTGGTCGCCGACAACGTGATGCCGGAGCTGGGGCGGCTCGAGATCGAGTCGGCCCGGGCGGCGATCTCAGCCGCCTTCCTCGAGCACGTGATCGGCGGCAAGGGCCTCAGCACCGACCCCGAGTTCGCGCGAATGGTGCGGATGCCGACCCCGGAGGCGGTGCTCGCCGCGGTGCGGCTGTACTCGCGCGGCCCCGGTGGCAGCGGTGGAGTGGGGGACGTGATCGTCGTCGACGTCGGCGGCGCCACCACCGACGTCCACTCCGACCGAGCGGTGGAGCCGGCGACGCCGGGGATCGAGGGGCCGCTGCTGCCCTCGCCGCCGACCCTGCGCACGGTCGAGGGCGACCTCGGCCTCCGTGCCGGCGCCCCCGGCGTGGTCGCCGCCGACCGGCGCTGGCTCGAGGAGCGGGTCGCCGACGGCGGGGACGCAGAGCACGGGGGAGAGGGGCTCGACGGCGCCGCCGCGGTTCGAGCCGCGCGGCCCGCCTGGGTTCCCGAGGAGCCGGCCGAGACCGATTTCGACCGCCTGTTGGCGACCGCCTGCGTCGCCCACGCTCTCGACCGCCACTGCGGCACGATGCTGCTGAGCCGCAGCGAGCAGGGGCCGCCGACGCTGGTCCGCGACGGCCCCGACCTGCGCGAGGTCAGCCGCCTGGTCGGCACCGGTGGCGTCTTCGCCCACGGCGAGGACGGGGAGGCGGTGCTGCGCGCGGCGCTGGAGCGGCGCCAGCCGCGCTCGCTGGCGCCGCGGGCTGCGGCGATCTCACTCGACCGCGGCTACGTGCTCGCCTCCGCCGGGCTGCTGGCCTCGGTCGACGAGGGCAGCGCCTTCCGCTTGCTGGAGAGGGAGCTGGGAGACCGTGTTCAAGCGTAGGCAGAAGGAGCAGCCGCTACGGCTCTTCTATGCCGGCGACGTCCACGGCTCGCGCGTCTGCTGGAAGAAGTTCGTCAATGCCGCCGCCCACTACCCGGCCGACGCGCTGGTGATGGGCGGCGACCTGACCGGCAAGGCGCTGGTCCCGATCGTCCGCCGGGACGACGGCTGCTGGGTCGCCGAGGTGATCGGCGAGCGCCGCGAGGCCACGAGCGCCGAGGAGCTCGAGCAGCTGCGGGACGCGATCGTGACCAACGGGATGTACCCGCTGGTAGTCGACGGCGAGGAGGCAGAGCGGCTGCGGAGCGACTCCGGTCATCGCGAGGCCGCGTTCGAACGGGCTCTGCTCGACGAGCTGCGGCTCTGGGTCGAGCTCGCCGACGAGCGCCTCGCCGGCACCGGCACCCGCGCCTACGTAATCCCCGGCAACGACGATCCCTGGTCGATCGATCAGGTGCTGGCAGCGGGGACGGCGGTCGACGCCTGCGACGAGCAGGTGCGGCTGGTGGGGCCGCACGAGATGATCTCCTTCGGCTACTCGAACCGGACTCCGTGGCAGACGCCGCGCGAGCTCGACGAGGGCGAGATCTACGACCGGCTCCAGGCCCTCGTCGCCCAGCTCGACAATCCGGGCGCCGCGATCTTCAACATCCACGTGCCGCCTCGCGACAGCAGCCTCGACACCGCTTTCGAGGTCGACGAGGAGCTGCGCTACGTGACCAAGGGGGGGCGGCCGCACGAGATCGCGACCGGCAGCTCGGCCGTGCGCCAGATAATCGAGGAGGCGCAGCCGCTGCTCAGCTTGCACGGTCACATTCATGAGAGCAAGGGTGTGACCAGAATTGGCCGTACGGTCGCGATCAACCCCGGATCCGACTACGGCAGTGGCCATCTCGACGGCTGTTTGGTACACCTTGCGCGCGACCGTGTAATCAATCAGTACCTGGTCTCGGGGTAGGGATAAGCGAACTGCAATGTTTTAGTGAGCGGGAGGAGAAGGTAGGGGTATGAGCGAGATCGGGGGAGAGGGAGCGCCGACGTCCGGCACGCCGGGAACGTACGCGCGCAAAGCGACCGGGTTGGTGCGGGAAGTCTCACCGTTCTCGACCTTCGTCTTCAACATGGCCGGGCAGCCGACGGCGATTTTCCTCGCCGTCGCGATCTTCTTCACCCTCGGCCTCTATCCGGGCGGCTCGATCTGGCTCGGGTTCGCGATGGCGTTCGCGGTCGCGATCGTTCTCTGCGTCTGTTACGGCCTCTTCACCTCGGCGATTCCCCGCAGCGGCGGCGACTACGTTCTCGTCGGGCGCGTCACCCACCCGGTGATCGGACTGATCTCCTCGTTCTTCTGGATCTCCGGCGTCGTCCTCTCGATCGCCTTCACCGCCTACGCCTTCGTCACCGTCGCCCTCGGGCCCTCACTGACCGCGGTCGGTCTTGTCAGCGGTCATAACTCGCTGGTCACCGCCGGTGACGACCTGGCAACGAAGGAGGGCTGGCAGTTCGCGATCGGCACCGTGGTGATCCTGATCTCGGCCGGGCTGCTGGCCGGGGGCTGGCGCTGGACGACGCGGATCATGAACGGTCTCTGGATCGTGACCATGCTCGGGCTCGCGACCGTCTTCCTCGTCCTCTTGTTCAAGAGCAAGGACGGGTTCATTCACAGCTTCAACCAGTTCTCGGCCTCGATCACCGGCGAACCGGACTCCTACCACTCGTTGATCAAGGCGGCGGGCAAGGAAGGGGTCGACCTGAATCCCGGCTTCAGCATGCACAACACCTGGCCGACCTTTGCGGCGATCGCTGGCCTCTCGCTTTACAGCTGGCTCTCGATCTACATCTCCGGCGAGGTCAGGCGGGCCAAAGACACGACCCAGATGAAGATCATGAGCCTGGCGACGACCGTCCACATCGGCATCGCCGTGATCCTCTCGATCGTCTTCTTCTGGAAGTTCGGGCACGACTTCTTCGTCGCGATCAACGCCCTCAGCGGCACCGAAAGCTACCCGTTCGCTGCACCGCCCTACTACACGTTCCTGACCTCGATCGCCGGCGGCAGCACGCTCCTGGCCTGGTGGTTGTTCATCACCTTCGCGGTCGCCTATCCGCTGCTGATCCTGCCCAACATCACGATCGCGGTGCGGACCTTCTTCGCCTGGGCGCTGGACGGGATCCTGCCTTCGCGCTTCGCTCGGGTCTCGCCCCGGACCCATGCCCCGAACTACGCGATCGGGCTCACGGTCATCGTCAGCATCCTCGTTCTCTACTGGGCGGTGTCCAGTGGCGAAGGGTTCCTCAAGGTCCTCTACGAGGCAGTCGTGCTGCAGCTGGTGACGATGATCCTGATCGGGATCGCGGCGGTGCTGCTGCCTTACCGGCGGCCAGAGGTCTGGCGGGCATCGGCGACCACCAGGCGGCTCCTCGGTGTACCGGTCGTCGCCATCGCCGGTGCTCTCACCACCGTCCTGCTGGCCGGGATTTTCTTCATCTACATGCACTATCCCGAACTCGGGATCGCGAACAAGGACCACTTCTACCGTGACTGCGCGATCATCCTCGGCGCATCGCTTCTGACTTTCTTCGTCGCACGGGCCGCTCGCAAGCGTCAGGGCGTCGACGTCGACAAGCTTGCGACGGAGATCCCACCTGAGTAACGCGGCCCCGCAGCCAGACCCCGTCGCCGAGGGAAGCCGGATCGCCGTGTCCGCTGCTGAACGTGGGCTGCCCCTGCGCCTCGTCGGCGGCGTCGCCGTCGCCGTTCGCTGCCCCAGTGCGGCGCGCTCGCCCCTGCGCCGGGAGTACGCCGACGTCGACCTGGTCACGCTGGGCAGGGCGCGCGATGGTGTGATCGAGTTGATGGCGGAGTTGGGTTACGCCGGCGACCGCGAGTTCAACACCCTGCATGGTCACCGGCGCCTCTACTTCTGGGATCGCGGCAACGAGCGCCAGGTCGACGTCTTCGTCGACGAGGCCAAGCTCTGTCACACGATCGATTTCCGCCCGCGAGTGGAACTGGAGGCGACGACGCTGCCGCTGGCTGACCTGCTGCTGATGAAGCTGCAGGTGGTGGAGACGAACGAAAAGGACCTGCTCGACGTCTGTGCGCTTCTCACCGACCACGATCTCGGTACCGGCCAGGATGCAGTCGATTCCACATATATCGCCGCACTTGCGTCCAGCGACTGGGGTTTGTGGCGTACGCTTGTGATGGTCGCCGAGCGCGGTGAGGAGTTCGCGCTCCGCCTGGCTGACTTTGGTGCTGGGGATCGGGTCGCCACGCGGTTGCGGCAGTTGCGTCAGGAGTTGGAGGCGGCGCCGAAGAGCCGCGGTTGGCGGATGCGCGCGCGGGTAGGCGATCGCAAACGCTGGTACGAGTTGCCCGAAGAGGCCCACTGACCGGCTGGGAGGGGGATATGAAGCAAACCAGGAGTAATCTCGAAAGTGTGATGTGGGTTCTTGTCTGCCCAGAGAGGGGCGCCCGTTGACGCGCCCTCGGCGGGGCGAGCCCCGGGCGAGGACGAAGATCCTCGATGCCAGCCGCAAACTGTTCGCGCGCCGTGGGTTCTCCGAGACTTCTGTCGGTGACATCGCCCGCGCCGCCGAGGTCGCGCGGGCGACCGTCTACAACAACTTCGACGACAAGCAGGACATCCTCGCGGCGATCATCAGCGACTACATGACCGGCTATGCGCGGATCTCGCAACGGCTGCGCCAAAACGCTCGCTCCGGTCAGACCTCGTTCGAGCTGATCCAGGAGATGGTTCGCGAGGCGCTTTCCTGGAAGGTCGAGAACGCCGACCTGCAGCCGATCGTCGCCGTCGCCCGCAACCTGCGCGGCTCCGGCTGGGAGGAGGCGAACAAGGCGGCCGACGACTCGCTGGTGGGGTGGATCCTCGCCGTTCACTCCGCCGATCAGGCCGCCGGGTTGATCCGCGGCGACATCGACCTCGAGTTCGGTGTCCGGGCCGCCTACGCGATGATCGATTCGACGCTTTCCTCGTTTGACGTATCCGCCGACGAGGAGCAGATCGAGAAGGCGTCCTACCAGCTGGCGCTCCTGCACTGGTACGCGATCTGCTCGGTTCCGCCCGAGCAGGCGCCGCGCAGCCCACTCGGCCGGCGTGAGCCCTGATTCACTGCATTCGTAGTCTGGACATTATGTAGTGCCTACACGGCGGTTTCCCGCGGTTCTACAGTCGCGATTGTCTAAAAGTTCGCTGAACAACTTGTCCAATTTGGTACGGTTTGAGTCCTGTTGCTCCTGCGGCGTTCGAGCCCGGCGACGCGGCAGGAAACGGGAAGATGACGACGCGCGCTCGAAACCACGCCGAGTTGGACCTCGCTCACCTGATCCACCCCCTGACCGACCACGCCCAGCTGGCCGACGTGGGTCCGCTGGTGATCGTGCGCGGCGAGGGCTGCGAGGTGATCACCGACGACGGCCGCCGCCTGATCGACGGCGCCGCCGGGCTCTGGACGGTCAACCTCGGCCACGGCCGCACTGACCTGATCGAAGCGGCGACGCGGCAGATGTCCGAGCTCGCCTACGCCTCGACCTTCGGCGGGGTCTCCTCACCGCCGGCGATCGAACTCGCCGAGCGCCTCGCCGACCTCGCGCCCGGCGACCTCAGCGGTGTCTTCTTCGTCTCCGGCGGCAGCGAGGCGAACGAGACCGCGATCAAGCTCGCACGCCGCCACTGGATTCGTGACGGCCAGCCCTCGAAGTCGATCGTGATCGCCCACGACCGCGGGTATCACGGTCTCACCGGGTTGACCACCACGGTGACCCGGCTCGCCCCCTACCACGGCGACTTCGGCCCCGAAGCTCCCGACGTGGTCGAGGTCCCCGCTCCCTATCCCTACCGCTGCGACGCGGGCATCCCGTGCGATCCCGAGACGTGCCTGGTCTGCACGGGGGTGGCGCTCGAGCGGCGGATCGAAGAGCTGGGTGCCGAGCGCGTGGCGGCGGTCGTCCTCGAGCCGGTTTTCGGCTCCGGTGGAGTGATCGTGCCGCCACTTGGGTACCTGCAGCGGGTGAAGGAAGTCTGCGCTCGCCAAGGCGTCCTGATGATCGCCGACGAGGTGATCACCGGATTCGGCCGTACAGGGACCTGGTTCGGAGTCGATCGCGAAAACGTCGTTCCCGACATGATCACCTTCGCCAAGGGGGTCACCAGCGGCTACGTGCCGCTCGGTGGCGTGATCGTCTCCGACCCCCTCTGGGACGAGCTGCGCGACCCCGAGGCCGCGCCCGGCTACCTGATGCATGGCTTCACGCACTCCGGTCACCCGGTTGCCTGCGCGGTGGCGCTGGCGAATATCGAGGCGATCGAGCGCGAGGAAATGCTCGCCCGCGTCTGCGAGGCGAGCGAGACCCTGGCCGCCCTCGTCGCGCCCCTGGCGGAGCTGCCGGACGTCGGTGAGCTGCGGCAGGCGGGGCTGATGGTGGGTATCGAGCTGGTCCGCGACCGCGAGACCCGTGAACGCTGGCCGGCGGCGCTCGGCCGCGGTCGTTCTGCCGCCAACGAGGCGCGCGAACGCGGCCTGCTGACGCGGGGGCTGCTCGACGACATCATCTGCCTGGCGCCGCCGTTCACGATCTCCGATCAGGAGATGGGCCGGGCGGTCGAAATCCTTGCCGCCAGCATCGAGAGAACGAGGGTCGGGGTCGATGGCTAGCGCGGTCGTCAGCGAGAGCGGCCTCTTCATCGACAACGAGTTCGTCGAGGCGCGCGACGGCGAGATGCTGGAGAGCTTCGACCCGGCGACGGGCGATTCGCTCGGCCTGGTCCACACCGCCGGTCCGGTCGACGTCGACCGCGCGGTCGCCTCGGCCCGGCGCGCCTTCGAGTCCGGTCCCTGGCCGCAGCTGACGCCGGCCGAGCGCGGGCGGCTGCTGTGGCGGCTCGGCGACCTGATCGAGCGCGACGCCGACGAGCTGGCTCTGCTGGAGACGCTCGACAACGGCAAGCCGATCACCTTCGCCCGCCGCGACGACCTGGCGCTGACGGCGGAGATGTTCCGCTACTTCGCCGGCTTCGCGACCAAGCACCCGGGCCAGACGGTGCCGGTCTCGACCCCCGACCGCTTCGTCTACACGCTGCACGAGCCGGTCGGCGTCTGCGCCGGGATCGTCCCCTGGAACTACCCGCTGATGATGGCCTCGTGGAAGCTGGCGCCGGCACTGGCCGCCGGCAACACGATGATCCTGAAGCCGGCCGAGCAGACGCCGCTCTCATCGCTGCGGCTGGCCGAGCTGATCCGCGAGGCCGGCTTCCCGCCCGGCGTCGTCAACGTCCTCAACGGCGTCGGCGAGGTCACCGGCACCGTGCTCGCGGCCCATCCGGGGATCGACAAGGTCGCCTTCACCGGCGGCACCCAGGCCGGCCAGATGGTGCTGGCGGCCTCGATCCCGAGCTTGAAGCGGGTCTCGCTCGAGCTTGGCGGCAAGTCGCCGAACATCGTCTTCGCCGACGCCGATCCCGATCTGCGCCGCGACGGGGCGCTTTGGGGGGTCTTCTACAACATGGGCCAGGACTGCACCGCCGGTTCCCGCCTCTACGTCGAGGACTCGATCTACGACGAGGTGCTCGCCGACCTTGCCGCCGACGCGGCCGCGCTCCAGGTCGGCCCCGGGATCGTCCCCGAGACCGAGATCGGCCCGATCATCTCCAGCGAGCAGCTGCGCCGGGTCGAGCGCTACCTGACGATCGCCGCGGCCGAGGGCCGGGTGATCGGCGGCGGTCGCGCCGAAGAGGGCGAGCTCGCTGCCGGCAACTTCCTGCGGCCGGCGATCGTCGCCGATGTCGGCGCCAACTCTCCGGTCGCCACCGAGGAGGTCTTCGGCCCGGTCGTCACCGTCTTCCCCTTCTCCGGCGAGGACCAGGCGATCGAGCTCGCCAACGACACCAAGTACGGCCTCGCCGCCGGGGTCTGGACCCGCGACGGCGCCCGCGCCGTTCGCATGGCGAAGCGCCTGCGCGCCGGAACCGTGTGGACCAACTGCTACGGCGAAGTCGACGCCGCGGCCCCGTTCGGCGGTTACAAGATGAGTGGGCACGGCAGGGAGATGGGGTCGTATGCGATGGATCTGTACACGGAAGTCAAGAGTGTCTGGATGGGGCTGGAGGGGAGCTAGGTTTGGTGTGGCCGGGTGGGGTGACCCTCCGCCTGAAGCCGTCGCGCAGCTGATCGAGTTCCGGAGGCGCCACCGCTTGTCCGTGAGCTTCATTCGGAGGGTCACCCGCCCCCTCCCAACGATCCAGGGCAAAGCTCCCGACCGTCCCTCGGAAGCTGAAAGAGGGATCGGCGGCCTCGCCTTGCAAGCCCTGAATTCAGGGTTCTCGCTTCGGATGGAGGGTCCGGTGTCCCTCCGAATGAAGCTCACGGACAGACGGTGGCGCCCTTTCAGGCGTTCAGCTGCGCGACGGCTTCAGGCGGAGGGACACCGGACCCTCCCCAAACCGCGATCCCTAGGAATCAGCCCTCGCCGGCGACATGCCCGACGAATCTCGAGACTTCTTCGGCCTGCTCCTGGTTGAGGATGCCGCCCGGCATCCGTCCCGGCGCTTCGCCGTCGACTCCGTTTTCGACCGCGTTGAGGACGCGTTCTTCGACCCCTTTTGCGGCTGCTTCGATTTCTTTCTCGTCGCCTTCCGGCGGGCCGGTCGGGGCCAGTAGTTCGTCGAGGTTCGGTCCGTAGTTGCCGTCGGTGCCGGCGGCGTAGAGCGTGTGGCAGGTGCCGCAGTTGATCTGGAACAGCGTCTGGCCGCTCTTGAGGTCAGACGCGACGCTCTGGTCGCCCTTCTGGGCGTCGCCCTTGGAGTTGAAGATCAACCAGGGGATGACGACCGCGAGGACGATGACCAGCAGGCCGAAGGCGATGAAGGTCCGCTTGCTCATTTAGCGGCGCGGATACTATCGGCGGCCCCGCCGGCCCGGCCTCTTCCCGCCCGGTGGGCCCTGTACCAGGGGCACATTCGCCGCAGCTCGCACTCCTCGCAGCGCGGTTTCGGGCGGCAGAGCGCGCGGCCGTGGTGGATCAGGTTCATGTGCAGCTCGTAGGCGTCTGCGGGCGGGACGATCGCCAGCATCTCGTCGTGGGCCTTCTCGAACGAGGCCTTTTCGGGGAAGAGCCCGAGCCGGCCACCGACCCGGTGGACGTGGACGTCGACCGGGATCTCGGGGATGTCCCAGGTGAAGATCAGGACGCAGGCGGCGGTTTTGCGCCCGACTCCCGGCAGCGCCAGCAGGAACTCGAGCGACTCCTCGCGGGAGGCCGTCTCGGTCCAGTCGAGGTCCGGCGGCTCGCCGAGCAGTTCGAGGATCGCCTGGATCCGCGGTGCCTTCTGCTTGGCAAGGCCGCCGGGGCGGATCGCGTCTTCGAGCTCGGCGAGGGGCGCGTCGCGGACCTCCTCCCAGGAAGGGAACCGCTCGCGCAGGGCGGCGAAGGCGCGGTCGCGGTTGCGGTCGTTCGTGTGCTGGGAGAGGACGGTCTTGATCAGCTCCGCGATCGGGTGCCGATGCGGCTCGTTCACCGGCTGTCCGTACATCGCCCGCAGCCGTTCGCGGATCGCCAGCAGGCGGCGTTTGTCGGGTCGCTTCCAGCTCGCCATCGCGACAGACCCTATTTGGCCACTGCGCGTGCCAATTTCAGGAAATCGCGTGTGATTTACGTCTCGAAGCCGGTTAACGCGCGGATTACAATTGTCTGTTCCGTGTCTCGCGTGGTTTCGAGAGTTGGCGACTGGCTGCCCAAGGGTTGGGGGGATCTCGGGCGCCAGATCGGGATCCTGATCGGGATCGACCTGGTCTACGAGCTCGGCCGCGGGGTCGCCGACTCGACCCGGTCCGTGGCGCTCGCCCACGGCCAGCAGGTGATCGACTTCGAGCGCACCACGCACACCTTCTTCGAGCCCAGCCTGCAGAAGTTCTTCCTGCCGGCGCACTGGACGATCGACATCGCCAACCAGCTCTACCTCAACGCCCAGTTCTCGATCGCGCTCGGCTTCCTGGTCTGGCTCTACCTGTTCCGCAACGACTCCTATTACTTCGTGCGCAACATGTTCGCCGTCTCGATGTGCCTGGCGCTGATCGGCTACATCGGCTACCCGACGGCGCCGCCGCGGATGTTCCCCGAACACGGCTTCACCGACACGATCACCGACTTCTCCGGGATCAACCACGACTCCGCCCTGGCGAAGATCTTCATCAACCCCTACGCGGCGGTGCCGAGCATGCACTGCGCCTTCGCCTTGATGATCGGCGGCACCGGCGTGATGGTCTGTCGCCACTGGTGGGCGAAAGCGTTCTGGGGCTTCTGGCCGATCCTCGTCGCCTGGGTCGTGATCGTCACCGCCAACCACTACTGGGTCGATTGGGCGCTGGGCTGGCTGGTCGCGATCTGCGCGGCGCTGATCGCCCAGGGCGCGGTCGCCCGCTTCAACCCGGAGGCCTGGTCCTGGCGCAATCTCGGCGCCCCCCGCGAGGCCGAGGCCTAAGAGGGTCTCTTCGCGGCTGCCACTTCGGCTAGCCTCACGACGATGCAATCTTCGGCGCCCCCGAGGGCACCAGGCGGCCGCCGCAACGGCCGCGCGACTGCAGGCCGCAACGGGCAGGAGCTTCGCGTGTACGCGCGCGAACGGCTGATCGAGTCGCGGCTGACCCCGAACGCGATCTCGATGGTCGGCCTGGTCGGCAACCTGGTCGCCGCCGCGCTCGTTACCCAGCGCCTCTTCTTCCTTGCCGGCGTCGCCTTCATCCTCGGCTCGGTGATGGACACGCTCGACGGCCGCTACTCGCGGATGTCGGGCAAGGGCACGTTGTTCGGGGCCTTCCTCGACTCGACCCTGGACCGGATCGAGGAGGGGATCGTGCTGGCCGCGGTCGCCGGCTATTTCGCCGCCAACGGCGAAGACTTCGCGGCGGCGATGTGCGTCGTCGCCGTGCTCGGCTCGCTGATGGTCTCCTACACGCGGGCGCGGGCCGAGGCGCTGGGCGTCGAGTGCAAGGTCGGCTTGGCTACCCGGCCGGTCAGAGTGGTGCTACTTTCGATCGGGTTGATCTTCGCCAAGGGCGCTGGAATCGGCGATTTCGAATTGCTGGCGCCAGCGGTCTACGCGATCGCCGTGTTGACCATCTTCACCACGTTCCAGCGTGTATGGCATGTGCGAAACGAGCTATCCGGCGCCGAAGTGCCCACCACCCCGGGCGACGGCGACGGAGACGATCTGTAACCAGCGAGGCCGCTGGGTGTGTAGAGCCACTCAGCGCTATCCAGGAGGAATCCAGACTTCATGAGTGAGAGCAACGGAGCAAACGGCAGCACGAACGGCGTCGGCCGCACGGAGGACAAGGTCCGCGTCGCGATCGTCGGCGTCGGCAACTGCGCCAACTCCTTCATCCAGGGCGTCCAGTACTACAAGGACGCGGACCCGAGCGAGGAAGTCCCGGGCCTGATGCACGTCGACCTCGGCGGCTACCACGTCCGCGACGTCGAGTTCGTGGCCGCCTTCGACATCGACTCCGAGAAGGTCGGCAAGGACCTCTCCGAGGCGATCTGGTCGGGGCAGAACGACACGATCAAGTTCGCCGACGTCCCCGAGCTCGGGGTCAAGGTCGAGCGCGGGATGACCCACGACGGCCTCGGCAAGTACCTGAAAGAGAAGATCACCAAAGCCCCGGGCGAAACCGCGGACGTCGTCGGCATCCTCGAAGAGACCCGCGCGGACGTGCTCGTCTGCTACCTGCCGGTCGGCTCCGAGGAGGCGACCAAGTGGTACGTCGAGCAGGCGCTGAAGGCCGGCGTCGGCTTCGTCAACTGCCTACCCGTCTTCATCGCCCGCGAGGACTACTGGGACAAGCGCTTCGAGGAGGCCGGGCTGCCGATCATCGGCGACGACATCAAGTCCCAGGTCGGGGCGACGATCGTCCACCGCCAGCTCGCCCGCCTCTTCCACGACCGCGGCGTCCGCCTCGAGCGGACCAGCCAGCTCAACGTCGGCGGCAACATGGACTTCTACAACATGCTCGAGCGCGAGCGGCTCGACTCGAAGAAGATCTCGAAGACCAACGCCGTCACCTCGATCATGGGTCACGAGCTCGAGCCCGAGAACGTCCACGTCGGTCCCTCGGACTACGTGCCGTGGCTGACCGACCGCAAGTGGGCGCACATCCGGCTCGAGGGCAAAGCCTTCGGCGACGTGCCGCTGACCGCCGAGCTGAAGCTCGAGGTCTGGGACTCGCCGAACTCGGCCGGGGTCGTGATCGACGCCGTGCGGCTGATCAAGCTGGCGCTCAACAACGGCATCGCCGGTCAGCTCGACGGCCCCTCCAGCTACCTGATGAAGTCCCCGCACTCGCAGCGGCCCGATGACGAAGCCCGCGAGCAGACCGAGGAGTTCATCAAGGCCAACGCCCGCAAGAAGGTGAAGGCCGGCGGCAAGAAGCAGAAGGCCGCGAAGGCCTGAGCGTCCGCCTGAGACCGCTTCACGGGAGCCCGCTTCGGCGGGCTCCTATTCTTTGCTCTTGAACGTGCCCGACGCGCCGCTCACCATCGCCCAGGTCTGTCCGCGCGCGCGGACCGTGGCCGGCGGGGCGGCCGAGGACTTCACCCACCGGATCTCGGTCGAGCTGGCCCGGCGCGGGCACGAGGTGATCCGGATCGGCACCGGCGACCCGGTCAAGTCGATCCTCAAATCGCGCGAGTTCGACATCGTCCACGTCCACGAGCCGTTCGCTCCGAGCGTCGCTTCGGCGGCGCTGCGCCATTCCTACTCGCTCAACGTCGCCACCTTCCACGCGCCGAAAGAGCGGGTGCTCTCGACCCAGGTGGCGCGGCCGCTGGTCGAGATCTTCTTCGGCCGGATCGACGCCCGCACCGTGACCAAGCCGGAGACGGCGGAGCTGCTGGAGGGCTACTTCCCCGCCAACTACGAGCTGGTGGCGCCGGCCGGGGAGGGGCGCGACTGGGCGGCGGTCGCGGCAGAGCTGGAAGTGCTCTACCGGCGCCTGCTGGCCCGCCGCCACGACGACACCGGCGACCCCGAGATCCGGGCGCGGATCGCCGAGCGGCCGCTGATCGAGGTCGACCTCCACATGCACACCGACCACTCGAAGGACTGCGCGACCCCGGTCGACGTGCTGCTGCGGACGGCGCGCGACCGCGGCCTCGGGGCGATCGCGATCACCGACCACAACGAGGTCTCGGGGGCGCTGGAGGCGCGCAAGATCGCCGCAGCCGAGGGCGGGATCAAGGTGATCGTCGCCGAGGAGGTGAAGACCGCCGAGCAGGGCGAGGTGATCGGCCTCTTCCTCGAGGAGAAGATCCCGAAGGGGATGACGATGGCGGAGACGATCGCCGCGATCCGCGAGCAGGGCGGGCTGGTCTACGTGCCGCACCCCTTCGACCGCTTCCACTCGGTGCCCGACTACGAGCACCTGATCGACATCGTCGAGGAGATCGACATCCTCGAGGTCTTCAACCCGCGGGTCGCCGTCACCTCGTTCAACGAGGAGGCGGAGCGCTTCGCCACCAAGTACCGGATCGTGCCCGGTGCCGGCTCCGACAGCCACGTCGCCCAGGGGCTCGGCAGCGTGCGGCAGCGGATCCACGACTTCGAGGGGCCGGCTGAGTTCTTCGAGGCGATGCGGGACGCCGACATCACCCGCAAGCACAAGAACCTTGTCTACGTCCAGACTCTCAAGTTCCTGCAGACGACGGGACGGCCGAAGGCGCCGAAACGTCGCGTCCCCGACGCCAAACCGGCGCGCGGCGGCAAGCCGCGGCGCCGTCGCTCGGCGAGCAAGTCCTGATGCAGCCCGGGCGGGGCAAAGGAGGCGCGCCCGGTCCGTCAAAGATGTCGGTGCCAATGAGAAGCATCGACGACGAGATCCGCGAGAAGTACCTCGAGCGGGCGATCCGCGAGCTCAACCAGCTCAGCCGTGAGATCCAGGAGTGCTCGCACTGCCCGCGCGGCAAGCTGATGCCGGTGCTCGGCTCCGGCCATCCCCAGGCCGACGTCTTCATGCTGAAGCAGGCGCCGATGGCGGCCGAGATCGAGGAGGGCGTCGCCTTCTACGGCCGCGCCGGCAACGCGCTGATGAAAAGCTTCAAACGCCTGGGCATCGACCCCCTCGTCGTCTACGGCACCCTCTGTGTCAAGTGCCCGATCGCCGAGCCCGACCTGGCCCCGCAGGAGTGCGTCGCCCGCCTGGTCGAGGAGCTGGCGATCGTGCAGCCGAAGATCGTCGTCGTCATGGGCGAGCCGGCGCTGCGGATCCTCAACGGCCTCAACGTTCCCCTCTCGCGCCCGGTCGAGGATCGCGAGGGCGAGATCCAGGCCTTCACCCCGACCATCGACGCCCTCTACGTGCCCGACATCGACGACTCACTCGACGAAGAGGGCGCCAAGCAGCGCTTCTGGCGCTCGTTCAAGATGCTCGGCGACTGGTACGAGGACCTGCCGCCGTACTGACGGGCGCCGCTGGCATCCGCGGCCGCGGATGACGCATCCACGTCTGCTGCGCGGCGACCGTCAGTCCGGCGGGGCCGCTTCGCGTTGGCGACATATTGGGGGCCATAGACCCCACAAAGTCGCCAACGGTGATCAGGGGCCGCTGGACTCGATCCGTGCGCGCTCGGATTCTTGGTGGTGGGAGGCCTTCGGCGAGAGGTAGCGGTCGATCAGGGCGAGGGAGACGGCGGAGGCGACGAAGGTGAGGTGGATGATCGTCTGCCAGAGCATCGTCTCCGGCGCCGTCTTGCTGGCGTTGATGAAGGTCTGGAGGAGGTGGATCGAGGAGATGCCGACGATCGCCATCGCCAGCTTCACCTTCAGCACGTTGGCGTTGACGTGCGAGAGCCACTCGGGCTGGTCGGGGTGGTTGCGGAGGTTGACGCGGGAGACGAAGGTCTCGTAGCCGCCGACGATGACCATCACCAAAAGGTTGGAGATCATGACGACGTCGATCAGGCCCAGCACCGCCAGCATGATCTGCTGCTCGCTGAAATCAAAGGAGTGCGCAAACAGGTGCCACAGCTCCTTGAGGAACAGCACAACGTAGATGGCTTGCGCGACGATCAGGCCGACATAGAGCGGCAATTGCAGCCAGCGCGAGCCGAAGATCAACCGCGGAAACAGGCCGATTGGCGGGTTCGCCAAAGGTGCTTTGGGTTCAGACGACATCAATGACTCCAGGAAGGCGAAGGCGGGGT
>DASSLT010000069.1:0-107887 GCA_035689305.1 Solirubrobacterales bacterium
GAGCCGTCTGCCGGACCTGCCTGCCGGATGTCCGACAGACGGCTCGACGACTCATCGGCCTCGGCCAGAACCTCCGGCGGCACGGCTACGACGACAGCCGTAACCGCCTCGCACCCCGCAAACGCCTCGAGCGACCAAGCAACCATCGGCCGCCCCGCCAGGGGCACGAACGCCTTCGGGCTGCCGGCTCCGAGTCGCTCCCCGGAGCCGGCGGCCGCGATGACTGCGGTTACTGCTGCCGCGGAGCTCACGCCTGAGCCCCGCGGCCGAGTGCGCTACGCCGTGGTGGCGAAGCGCTCCTCCAGCAGTCCGTCCAGGTATTCCTCAGCGCCCTCCTCGTCCTTGTCGAGCGCGTACATGAACTCCGAGGCGAGAATCTTCTTCGCCCGCGTGTACATCTGCTTCTCGCCGGTGGACAGGCCCTTCTCCATCTCGCGGATGGCGAGGTTGCGAACGACCTCGGCGAGCTCGAAGACGTCACCGGTCTTGATCTTCTCGCGGTTGTACTTGAAGCGCCGGTTCCAGTTTTTCGGCATCTCCGACACGTCATCGGTGAGGACGTTTGTGACCTTCTTGATTTCCTCCTCGTCGATCACGCGTCGCAGACCGGCCTTGCCGGCATTTTCGGTGGGCACCATGACCGTGAGTTCGTTGTGGAGGATCTTGATCGTGAGGTACTCACGCTCGCTGCCCATCAGCTCGCGGGTCTCTTTGGTCATCACCAGGCCCGCGCCATGGTGCGGATAGACGACCTTGTCACCCTCCTCGAAGTCACAGACGTAAACGACGTCTTCCTCGAAGACCTCTTCAATGGTCGCCTCATCTAGCTCGGAAATCGGTGGCTCCTTTCGTCTTTTTTCGACGGCACTTCGCCGTCAACTCTGTAAGTAGCGATCGACCAGCTCGACCTCCTGGAGCCGGCGCAGGCCCTCGCGGATGTCCTTGGCCCGGGTCGGGCCGACTCCTTCGACGGCGGCGAGGTCGGCGTCGGAGGTCGCCAGGACCTCCTCCAACCCGCCCAGCTCATGGGTGATCTTCTGGACGACAAGCTTGGGGATCCTCGGAACCCTGCCCAGCACGCGGTAGCCGCGCGGGGCAACGGGGAAGTCGAGCGTGTTGAGCTTGCGGTCGTAGCCGAGCAGCTCGGCAAGGCGACCGAAGTCGAGCACGTCCTGGTGCGGCATCCGGCTCAGCGCCTGCAAGACCGCGGTCAAATTCTGCTCGGAGTCCTCGACCGAGTAGTCGCGGATCAGCGCCGTCTTGTCGGCGGCGACGCCGACCATCGTCTCCTCCAGCTGCATCTCGATCAGCCGGCCCTCGGTCCCGAGCTCGACGATGTAGCGCTCGACCTCGACCGCCATCCGCGTCACCAGCTCCGCCCGCTGCAGCACGGCAAGCGCGTCGTGAAGGACGCCGCCGCCCTCGAACTCGAGCACGGTCAGCCGCGCCGAGACCTGGTCGAGGCGCTCGCGGTACTTCTCCAGCGTCGCCAGCCCCTGGTTCGCCTTGGCCAGCACCGCGGGGATGTCCTGAAGGATGTACTTGGCGCCCTCGACGTAGAGCGAGACGACGTCGCGGCGCTGGGAGATCGCGATCACCAGGGCGGTCGTCTGTTTGGAGACGCGCTCTGCCGTGCGGTGACGGGTGCCGGTCTCCGAGGAGAGGATCGTCGGGTCCGGCATCAGCTGCACGTTGGCCCAAGCGATCTTCGTCGCCTCGCCGTTGAGGACGATGGCGCCGTCCATCTTCGCCACTTGGTAGAGCATCGCCGGCGTGTAGTCGATGTCCAGCTTGATGCCGCCGGAGAGCAGGTGGGAAATGTCGTCGAGGTCGCCGACGACGATCAGACCACCGGTCCGCGAGTGGACGATGTTGTCGATTCCCTCGCGCAGGGCGCCTCCAGGCGCAACGACATCGAGGGCTCTCAGTAGGCGGGGATCTTGGCGTTCAGAAAGCTCATGAAGCTCATCCCCGGACAGTGAAGGCATCAAATAAGAGGATGGCAAAAAGCGCTCTGGAATGCGGCCTCGCCATACCCGAGTGGACAGGTCGGATTGGGTTTTGTCAAGCGGCGCGGCCTGCGAGGGCGCTTTCCACCGCATCGGCGACGGCAATCGGGTCCTCATGGGCCCAAGCCCGGATGACGATCCAGCCCGCCGACTCGAGGAGAGCGCTTTGACGCGCGTCGCGGGAGCGGTTCTCGCCGATCTTCTCGACCCAGTAGCGACGGTTGGTCTCGGCCGGCAGGGTCCCGTGCTCGGGGCAGCCGTGCCAAAAGCAGCCATCGACGAATACGGCCACCTTCTTCGGTCCGAAGACGAGGTCCGGCCTGACGGCCCGGTGCGAGCCGACTCGGATCGGGCGATCGACGCGGTAGCGAAGTCCCCGACGGTGCAGCTCCGACCGCACTGCGAGCTCGGGAGTCGTGTCGCGGCGCCGGTTCGCCTGCATTATCTTGCGGCGCGACGCGGGGGGCTGGTTCCCGGGATCCTTCCGTTCGCCGCCGTCCGAGATGCGATCCTGCTCCGACCGATGAACCACGAAGTCCAGGATAGGCTCGAGCTCGAGCCCGACGCCAGCCACCGCAAGAAGCTGGACCGTGACTTCCTGCGCCGTAAAAAGCGCCCGACCCCGGCGGTCGGTCCCGATTTCGAGATCGTCGATCTCTTCTCCGGCTGCGGCGGAATGACGATCGGCGCGATCGAGGGCGCCGAAAGAGCCGGCAGGGAAGCCGGCCTGGCGCTGGCGATCGACAACGACCCGGCACCGCTCGACGTGCTCCGCCGTTCGCTCGGCGTCCCCGAGCGGTGTACGCAAGTCGCCGATCTCGCCGACGCCCTCGGTCCCATCAGCGGCAGTTCGACCGCGGCGGAGCAATCGCTTTTCGCCGGCATCGCCAAGGGCTGCCTGCTGCTGGCGGGGCCGCCGTGCCAGGGCCACTCCGCCCTGAACAACCACACGCGCCACGACGACCCGCGCAACGACCTCTATCTCTCCGTCGGCCGCGTGGCTCGGATGCTGGAGCCGAAGGCGGTGATCATCGAGAACGTTCGCAGTGTCGGCAGCGACCGCCGTTCCTCCGTCGATCGCTGCACCTCGGTCCTGGAGGAGCTCGGCTACCACGTCGAGCCGAGGCGCATAGACCTCTCTACGATCGGCGTTCCCCAGCGCCGGGTCCGCCACGTTCTGGTGGCCACCAAGGCTCGCCCGTTCCAGTGGGACGTTCCGTCGATTCCGGAGAGAGACCTGCGATGGGCAATCGGAGATCTAGTCGCCGCAGAAGACACGACTCCGCTGGACACGCCGAGCAAGGCAACCCCGTTGAACAAGGAACGGATGCAGTGGTTGATCGACGAAGGCGAGTACGACCTTCCGGACGCCCAGCGCCCGATCTGCCATCAATCAGACCACTCGTATCGGTCGATGTACGGGCGCCTGCGTTGGGATTCACCCGCCCAGACCATCACCAGCGGATTCGGCTCGATGGGACAAGGCCGCTACGTGCATCCCGAACGACCTCGCACGCTGACCCCCCATGAGGCCGCGCGCCTCCAATGCCTACCCGACTTCATCGACTTCACCGGGGTCGAGAAGCGCACCAAGCTCGCCGAGATGATCGGCAACGTGGCACCGCCCCTGCTCACCGCATTTCTGGTGGAGGCGCTCACGGCTCAAGATCTGCTCTGAGCGTCGGAGACAGACCGGTCGCCCGGCCCGTCCCCCACGTGCCAAGCCTAGGCTGCCGCCGCCTGGCGGAGCGGCCCGATCTGGCGCTTGACCTCGCGCAGCGTGTGGTAGCGATCAGCCATGAAGGCGGCCGTCAGCGCCACCGGCGAGAGCGCGTCATCGAAGTTGGTCGCCGTCCAGGTCGAACCGTTCTCGAGCTGCCGTAGACCGTTCACCGCCTCGACCATCTTCTGCTCGACCCACTCCTGGGCGTAGGTCTCGACTTTCTTCGCGACGTCTTCGTCGCCATCGGGGTTCGCCCACTCGTTCATCGACGCGATGATCGCCTGGTACCCGCGAAAATCGCGATTCAGGAGGAGGATGTGTGCCGTCGCGCCGTCCTCTCCCGCCAGCGCGGCTGCTCGGTCGTGCAGCCCCTTGCTATTGCCGTTCACGATTGCGAAGGATTCCGCCTCCGCCTCGCTGACCCACTGGGGAGTTATCTGCAGCAGCGAGAAGACCTCGCTGGCCAGTTCCCCATCGGCCCCGTCGACCTGCGTCAGGACCGAGCCGATCCCGCGCGTGGATTTCGTGTTCCGGCGCAGCCCGGGGCCGATTGGCCGATCGGCGACAGCCCCTGCTCCAGAGCCAGGGCCGCTGGCAGTCGGACCGCCGGCAATCAGCTTGCCGTTCTCGTCTCGCTTGAACCGGCGAGGTCGCAACATGTGCATCACGTCTTTGAGCCGATCCCGGATGCGGCGGGCACGGTCGGGGTCCTCCACCTCGAGCCTGGCCTGCTCCTCGACCATCGTCTCCTTGATCTTGTCGGGCATTGCCAGCCTGAACTGCTCGGCCCAGGTCAGCCAAGCGTCTGACTCGAATACAGGGGCGCCGCCAACGAGAACGTGCGCCCTCGCGAAGTCAGAGGCGATCGTCGTCCCGCGCGGCTCGATCACGAACCCGATACGCGTCTTCCCGAAGAGAATTCCCATCCTGGCGAAGTACGGGTTGGCCTGGTTGCCGATCCTCCAATCGTGGAGCTCGTTCTGGAAGAGGACCGAGAGGCTCCCGCCGCTAGCGGTACGAGTCGAGACGTCGGAGCCCGGTCCGCTGGGCAAGACCCACCAATGAATCCGCGCGGCAGGCAGGTCCGCCGCCGGCTCCCCCGGCACGTCGACGCTCCCCCTGAAGCCTTGGCCCTGACGGTCAGCCGCGGTGTCCCAGATCGCGGCGGTGCCACGGACTTTGGAAAGGTTGAACGATTTCCCGCCCTCGCCGCGCTGACGCTCGTCGGCTTCTGCGAGGCTGCCCGGCCATTCGGACTCGTCACCCGAGGGCACGCGGACCACCACCTCGACACCCTGGTCCGAGAGCCTGAAGAAGCGCTGGTGCAGGTACTTGAAAAGCCAGCCGCGGATATGACTCGACGGCTTGAACGTATTGGCGCCTTCCTCGCTGCCAAGGAAGGTGACGACGGTTCCCGAGCCACGCTCGAGGATGAACGCGGGGAACATCTCCTCCTCCACCGAGACCACCAGTTCGCCCTCAGAGCCCAGAGGGATGAGGCCGTACTCATAGCCGTTCCACCCGACCTGAACCATCGTCCGCTCGCCGGCCTTCATCGAGCGAATGAGAACTCCCCGTCGATGGCGGGTCGGGCCGGCGATCTTCAGCCCCATCCCCTGGTTGCCGACGATCGACTGGTTGTCGTTCGCCCCCTGCACGGCGAGCGTCGTCATGTACCGCTCGAGCTCGGAGCGCGACATTCCGTCGCCGTCGTCGGCGCAGCAGACCAGCCACTCGCCGCGCCCCTCGTGCATGGGCCAGTCGACGTCGAACTCGATCCGGCCCGAGGCATCGCCGCCCTCTTCGAGGGAAAGCCGGCGCTGCACTGCCTCCTCGGCGTTCTTGTAGACCTCGCGCTGCTCTTGATCGGGCAGGAGCTCAGACGCGAGCTTGTCCGCGATGAAATCCGCGTTTTCGACGCGAAACATAGGTTCTCTCCTTTGCATGCGGCCCGGGGGCCGGTGACATTGGCTTGGGCCGTCAGAACCTCGAGGGGAGGACCGCAACTCTCCTAGGAGTGCCGCGAGCGTGCCCTGTCGGTTCCCAACCCGTACCGAAACATATACGGACTCGTCCCGGCAGCGCAACAGTCAAAGGTGGAACCTGCGGTGGTGCTGATGGTGGCGCATCTGCTCGGGTGGGGGATCGCCCGCGACGGCCGGATCGGGGCCCTTGGGCGGGGCCGGATCGCGGACGAAGGCCCAGGTCAGCACGGCGCCGATCGCGCAGAGCACGACCACGACCCAGGTCGAGCCGGCGACGGCGTCGGCGAACGAGTCGCCGTCGCCGAGGAGAGCGTGGAACACCGCGCCGCTGGCCGCCAGCGCCACCGCGCCGGCGACGAGGCGGTTCATCGCCAGCACGCCGGCGGCGATCCCCACCTTCTCGCCCGGCATCGCCGCCATCGCCGCGGTCGACATCGGCGCGTAGACGAAGCCGAGGGCGATCCCGAACAGGAGATAGCCGACCAGGAGCGTCCCGTAGGGGCTAGAGCCGTCGACCTGGGTGAGGACGAGCATCCCAAGCGTGCCGAGCACCATCCCCGTCGTCATCAGCGCCCGCGCCCCAAAGCGGCCGATCAGACGCCCCGAAAAGGGCGAGATGAAGATCATCGGCACCGTGATCGGCAGGATCAGGAGGCCGCTCTCGATCGCCGAGTGGCCGCGCGCGTCCTGCAGGTACTGGGGCTGGAAGAACATCACTGCCCAGTAGGAGCCGACGAGGGCGAAGGCGGCGGCGGTGGCGCCGAAGTAGGGCCCGTTGCGAAACAGCGTCAGTTCGACCAGGGGCTCGCGGACCCGGCGCTCGACCACAGCGAAGGCGGCCAGCGCCACGACTCCGGCGAGGCCGACGGCGAGCGCCGGCCCCGCGCCCCAGGCGTCGGCCTCGACCAGCGCCAGAACGACGGCGAAGAGGCCGATGCTGAGCAGCGCCAACCCGCTCCAGTCGATCTTCGTGCCGGAGCCGGGGTCGGTCGACTCCGGCGCCGCCAGGGCCATGATCGCGAAGCCGAGCACGGCGATCGGCAGGTTGACCCAGAAGATAAACCGCCAGTCGAGTTCGATCAGCGCGCCGCCGGCGAGGGGGCCGATCGCGAGCGCGACGGCCGAGACCGCAGCCCAGATCCCGAGCGCGCTCGCCTGCTCGGCGCGGCCCGGGAAGACGTTGCAGATCAGGGCCAGCGAGAGGGTCAGCATCGGCGCCGCGCCGATCCCCTGGACGACGCGGCCGGCGATCAGCATCTCTGGGCTGGCGGCCGTCGCCGAGACCACCGAACCGGCGGCGAAGCAGACGATGCCGACCAGGAACGCCCGCTTGCGACCGAACATGTCGCCGAGCCTGCCGGCGCTGATGACGAGGATCGCGATCGTCAGCAGGTAGCCGTTCATCATCCACTGCAGGGCCTCCGAGGAGGCGTCGAGCTCGTGGTGGATCACCGGCAGCGCCAACGCGACCACGGTCGAGTCCAACATCAGCAGGAAGAGCCCGGCACAGGCGCCCGCGAGGGTCCACCACTTGCGGTTCACGCGCGGCAGAGTACGCGGAGGGGTGGTCGCTAATGCGTGGCGACGAGATCGCGACCGGGGTCGATGCCCCAGCGCTCACCGACGGCGACGAGGTCCTCGTCGAGGCTCCAGCGGTCCGGCTGCTGATCCCCTTCGTGTTCGACGCTGCCGCCCTTCAGCGCCATGCAGTTGGCGTTGTCGCCGATCGCGCGGATCGCGGCAACGTCCTCGGCACTGAGCCGGAGCTCGGCCGGCAGCGCCGCCAGGTCGGCGCGCTTGTCCTCGATCGAACGGGCTTCGGGGCCCTGCTCCTGGATCAGGGTCGGGGCCACGCACTCGACCCCCGCATGGGCGAGGTTCCACTGGCAGGCGAGCTGGATCGGGGTCAGGCCGGCGCGCTCGGCGAACGGCTGCAGCTGCGCCAGCCTCTCCAGGCCCGCCTCGATCCAGCCGGCAGGCCGGAAGGAGCGATGGTCGGTCCGCCCCAGCTCCATCCCCGCCCGCATGTCGCCCCAGAAGATGCCGCCGAAGTCGACGACCCGGGTCAGCACTTTGACGCTGTGGCGGTCGGCCGCGTCGAGACAGAGCTCGCCGGGCCAAGGCTCGAGCGGGTTGAGGATGATCATCGCCCAGTCGATGCGGTCGCCGAAGCGCTCCAGGCAGGAGATCAGGTCGAGGGTGAAGCCGTTCGCCGGCCCCGGGGCGACGCCGATTCGCGCCGTCAACCCGGCCTCGCACAATGCCGCCATCCCGTCCCAGACGACCTCGCTCGAGTAGCCGGTGCGGTCGGGGTTGTGGAGCAGGAGGACGTCGAAGGAGTCGACGCCGATCCGCTCCAGACTCGCCTCGGTCGCCATCTGCAGGTAGCCGGCGTAGTCATCGGGGCTGCGCAGGGCGGGGTCGGTGAAGCGCGGGAAGCCCTTGGGACCGTTGCGCTCGCCCTCGTAGAAGTCATGACCGACGGCCCCGATCAGGCTGTAGGAGTCGCGTGGCACGCCTTCCAGGGCGCGCCCTAGCACGCGGTCGGCGTCGCCCTGCCCGTAGGCGTCGGCGGTCAGCGCCGTATCGATGCCGTCGCCCGGGCGCAGCAGCGAGACCAGCCGATCTTCATCGATCGCCTCGCCGAAGTGGAGGAAGCGGCCGCCGCTCCAGGTGCCGATCGCGCTGCGGCCGGGTTCTCTCAAGGGCGGTGCCTCGAACGACGCCGGCTCAGGAGCCGGCGTCGTCGTGCGGCGAATCGTCGTCGTCGTCGGAACCGCCCTCGCCGCCGCCGTCGCCCTGCTTGGCGCCGACGCCGACCTTCTCGGGCTCCGGTTTCTGCTTCGGCTTCGCCGCCGGTTTCTTCGGCGCGATGATCTCCAGCTTCAGCGGTTTGTCTTCCTCGTCGCCGGAGGCGTCACGCGTGACCATCACCGTCGAGCCCGGCGTCATCGGGCCCTGGCGCAGGACTTCGTCGGCGAGCGGGTCCTCGATGTAGCGCTGGATCGCGCGGCGCAAAGGACGGGCGCCCATCGACGGGTCCCAACCCTTGTCGACGAGGAGGTCCTTCGCCTCGTCGGTCAGCTCCAGCTGCAGTTCGTGCTCGGCGACCTGGACGCGGACGCGGGCGATCATCAGATCGATGATCACCTTGACCTCGTCCTTCGAGAGCTTGTGGAAGACGATGATCTCGTCGATCCGGTTGAGGAACTCCGGCCGGAAGACTTTTTTCAGGTCGCCCATGATCCGGTTCTTCATGTCGTCGTAGGACATCCCGGTCTCGTCGGAGACGGTGAACCCGATCGAAGTGTTCTTCGAGATCTCCGAGGCGCCGATGTTCGAGGTCATGATCACGATCGCGTTGCGGAAGTCGACCGTGCGGCCTTGGGCGTCGGTCAGGCGCCCGTCCTCGAGGATCTGCAGGAGGATGTTGAAGACGTCCGGGTGCGCCTTCTCGATCTCGTCGAGCAGCAGCACCGAGTACGGCTTGCGGCGCACGGCCTCGGTCAGCTGGCCGCCCTCGTCGTAGCCGATGTAGCCCGGGGGCGAGCCGACCAGGCGGCTGACCGCGTGCTTCTCCATGTACTCGGACATGTCGATCCGGACCATCGCCTCCTCGTCGCCGAAGAGGAAGTCGGCGAGGGTGCGGGCGAGCTCGGTCTTGCCGACCCCGGAGGGGCCGAGGAAGATGAACGAGCCGGCCGGCCGCTTCGGGTCCTTGATCCCGGCCCGGGAGCGGCGGATCGCTTTCGAGACGGCGGTGATCGCGACCTCCTGGCCGATCACCCGCTTGTGGAGTTCCTCCTCCATGCGGATCAGCTTCTTGGTCTCGGCCTCGGTCAGTTTGAAGACGGGGATCCCGGTCCACATCGAGACGATGTCGGCGATCTCCTCCTCGCCGACGACCGGGCGCTCGCCGTTCTCGCCCTCCGCCCACTCGTCTTCGAGCTGGCGCTTTTTCGTCGTCAGCTGCCGCTCCTGATCGCGCAGGTTGGCGGCTTTTTCGAACTCCTGAGCCTCGATCGCGGCCTCCTTGTCGCGCCGCGTCGTCTCGATTTCCTCCTCGAGATCGCGGTAGACCGGCGGCGTGCTCATGCTCTTGATGCGCATCCGCGAGCCGGCCTCGTCGATCAGGTCGATCGCCTTGTCGGGCAGGAAGCGGTCGGAGATGTAGCGGTCGGCGAGCTCGGCGGCGGCGGCCAGCGCCTCGTCATTGATCGTCACCCGGTGGTGCTGTTCGTAGCGCTCGCGCAGGCCCTCGAGGATCCGCACCGTGTCCTCGGGTGAGGGCTGGTCGACCCTGATCTGGGCGAAGCGGCGCTCCAGCGCCGAGTCGCGCTCGAGGTACTTGCGGTACTCGTCGAGGGTGGTGGCGCCGATCGTCTGCAGCTCACCGCGGGCCAGGGCCGGCTTCAGGATCGAGGCGGCGTCGATCGCGCCCTCGGCGGCGCCGGCGCCGACCAGGTTGTGGAGCTCGTCGATGAAGAGAATGATGTCGCCGCGCTGGGTGATCTCTTTCATCACCTTCTTCAGCCGCTCCTCGAACTCGCCGCGGTACTTGGAGCCCGCGACCAGGGCGGCCAGGTCCAGCGTGTAGATCTGCTTGTTCTTCAGCAGCTCCGGGACCTCGCCTTTGTTGATGCGGGCGGCCAGTCCCTCGACCACGGCGGTCTTGCCGACGCCGGGCTCGCCGAGCAGCACCGGGTTGTTCTTGGTGCGGCGGGAGAGGATCTGCATGATCCGCTCGATCTCGGTCTCGCGCCCGATCACCGGATCGAGCTTGCCCTCCTCGGCGAGGCGGGTCAGGTTGCGACCGAACTGGTCGAGCAGTTTCGAAGACTTTTTGCCCTCGCCCTGGCCGCCACCGCCGCCGGAGCCCTGGCGCCGGCCGCCGGGACCGGAGAGCATCCGGATCACCTCGTTGCGGATCTTGTCGGAGTCGGCGTCGAAGTCGAGCAGGATGCGGGCGGCGACACCCTCGTTCTCGCGGACGAGACCGAGCAGGATGTGCTCGGTGCCGATGTACTTGTGGCCGAGGCTGAGCGCCTCGCGCAGGGCGAGCTCCAGCACCTTCTTGGCGCGCGGCGTGAACGGGATCTGGCCGGAGGTGACCTCCTCACCGGAACCGACGATGCGGACGACCTGCGACCGCACCCGTTCGACGGTGATGTCGAGGGACTCCAGCACCCGGGCGGCGAGGCCCTCCTCCTCGCGCAGCAACCCAAGCAGGATGTGCTCGGTGCCGATGTAGTTGTGCTTGAGCGTGCGGGCCTCCTCCTGCGCTAGGACGACGACCTGACGAGCCCGCTCGGTGAATCGCTCGAACAAATGAATCCTTTTCTGGTTGAACTCGGGATGGCCCGAGTTGCTACCGACAGCACCCAATCGATATCGGAAGGTGCCTATGTGTCCCTTAACTCTACCGAGACCGGACCCCCGGCTCGTGACCCAGTCTGTGCGCTAAGAGCGGGCTTTCGGGACACAAGTTGCGCTTTCCAGCCACAAATCGCCCAAGCAGGCACGGATAGGATCGCTGCGTGGCCGCTGCCTCCCCGCTCGAGAAGCTCGCCGAAGCGCATGGCCTGGCCTTTTCGAAGAGCGCCAGTCTGCCCCAGCAGGGCAATCTGCTGACCCGCGGCGGACGCGTCGAGGGGGCCGCCAAGGGCACGCTTCCGGGCGGACTCGAGGGCACCCTCGCCCACTACACCTACACCTACACGACGACCGATTCCGACAACCACACCGAGACCCACCATCGCTTCTTCACGATCGTGGTCACCGCGATCCCGGAGAGCATCGGCTTCATGCCGGCGCTCGGCTTCGCCGGCGCCGGCAGCGAGATGAGCGGCTTCGGCGGCGAGGTCGGAGAGATGGTCAAGGTCGACCTCGGCGGCGACAAAGGCCTCGAGGGCGCGCACTGCTACCGCTACAAGGGCGCCAGCGAGAACTGGACCCAGCAGCTGCTCTCGCCGGCGCTGATCGACTGGCTGGCCCGCTCCGACACCGACTTCGGCTTCGAGCTCGCCAACGGCGTCCTCTGCGTCGGCCGCAAGTCCTACCTCGAAGACCCGGCGGTGATGACGACGCTCTGCGAAGAGGCCGCCCATCTCGCCGAGGCGATCCGGACCGAGTCCGAAGAGGAGGTCGACAGCGGCGACGCCCAGGCAGCCAAGGACCCGAACGCGGCCGACCCGCGGGTCGAGCGGGCGCTGGCCGCGGTCGAGATCGAGCCGCCGCCGACGGTGATCGCCGCCGACGCCGAGTTCCGCCGCCACCTCTACGGCTCGCCGCGGGCCCTGGGGCGGGCCTTGCGCTGGGCGATCCTGATCGCGCTGGCGTTGAACGTGCCGGCGGCGGCGCTGCCGATCACGGCCATCTCCAACGACGCCTACCTGACGCTGGCGATCGGCGAGACGATCCTGGTCCTGATCATCTTCTTCTTCGTCTTCCGCAGCCAGGTCCGGGGCACGGCGAAGAAGTGCGCCGCCGAGGCCTTCTACCGCGGCTACGCCAAGAGCCGCGAAATGGCGCTCGAGGAACCGCTCCATTTCGCCGCCACCCACGTCGAGGCGAAGCTGCCCTTCCGACCCGACCGCGTCCTCAGCGGCCCGCTGCCAGGTGGCGGCGAAGGCTGCCTCTGCATCCTCGGCGACGGCGGCAAGCGCTCCGACCGGGTCGCGGTCGTTGCCGGCCCCGCCGGCCCGGTCGCCGAATCAGAGCTAGAGGCCGAACCGCAAGGCTTGTCGGCGAAAGACCTCGACACGTACTTCCAACAACTGGCGGGCGAGGCAAGAGAAGACGCCGCAACGGCCCCAACTCAGCGTGGTTGAGGTTTTACATTCATAAGAGGTAAAAGCTCAACCACGCGGCCTAGTTCTTCATCGCCGGGAACAGCAGAACCTCGCGCAGGCTGGAGGCTCCGGTCAGCATCATCACCAGGCGGTCGATGCCGAGGCCGACGCCGCCGGTCGGCGGCATCCCCTGTTCCAGCGCCTCGACGAAGGCCTCGTCGAACGGCTGCGCCTCGGCGTCGCCGCGGGCGATCTCAGCGGCCTGCTGCTCGAAGCGACGCCGTTGCTCATCCGGGTCGTTGAGCTCGCTGAAGGAGTTGGCGATCTCGACGCCGCCGACGAAGGCCTCCCAGCGCTCGACCAGGCCGGGCTCGGAGCGGTGCGCCTTGGCGAAGGGCGAGAGCTCGACCGGGTAGTCGAAGAGGAAGGTCGGCTGCACGAGGCCGGGCTCGACCTCGCGCGAGAGCAGCCCGTCGACCAACTTGCCCCAGCCCTCCTCGGGGTCGGGCTCGGTTCCCATCGCCCGCGCCAGCGCCTCGCGGGTCGGGTGCTCGGCGACGTCGATCCCGGCCCGCTCAAGGATCGCCTCGCGCAGGGTCAGGCGCCGCCAGGGCGGCGCGAAGTCGATCTCGACCCCTTCGCGCTCGACCTTGGTCGTCCCCAGCACCCGCTCCGCCGTCTCGGCGACCAGCCGCTCGAGGTCGTGGGCGGTCTTCTCGTAGTCGGCGTAGGCCTCGTACCACTCGAGCATCGTGAACTCGGGGTTGTGCTTGTGCGAGACCCCCTCGTTGCGGAAGTCCTTGCCGAGCTCGTAGACGCGGTCGATGCCGCCGACGACCAGGCGCTTGAGGTAGAGCTCGGTCGCGATCCGCAGGTAGAGGTCGCGGTCGAGGGCGTTGTGGTGGGTCGTGAACGGCCGCGCCAAGGCGCCGCCGTAGAGCGGCTGCAGGACCGGCGTCTCGACCTCGACGTAGCCGTGCTCGTCGAGCCAGCGGCGGATCTCGCTGATCGTCGCCGCGCGGATCTTGAAGGCGCGCCGGCTCGACTCGTTGGCGATCAGGTCGAGCTCGCGGCGACGGAAGCGGGTCTCGACGTCCTCGAGCCCGTGGAACTTGTCGGGCGGCGGTCGCAGGCTCTTGGCGAGCAGGCGCCAGCGGTCGATCGCCAGCGAGAGCTCTCCCCCACGCCGGGTCGCCAGCGCCGTCCCCTCGGCGCCGATGATGTCGCCGAGGTCGAGGTCGACGAGCAGGGCGAAGGCCTCGGCGCCGAGCAGGTCCTCGCGGGCGTGCAGCTGGATCTGGTCGCTGCCGTCGCGCAGATCGAGGAAACAGGCCTTGCCGTGGCCGCGGCGGGCGACGATCCGGCCCGCTACCCGGTGCCGCGACTCGGTCTCGATCCCCGGCGCCAGGCCCTCGTGGGCGGCGCGAACCTCGGCGATGTCCTCCCGCTGCGAGAACTCGTGCGGGAAAGGCTCGATCCCGGCGTCCCTGATCCGCTCCAGCTTGTCTCGCCGATCGCGGAGGACGTCGGAGAGCTCGTCGTTCAAGCCTTCTCGATCTTGGTGATTTTGAGTTTTTTCTTCGGCCCGCGCGGGACCTCGACGGTGACGACGTCGTTGCGCTTCTTGCCGACCAGCGCTTTCCCGATCGGCGACTCGTTCGAGAGCTTGTGCTCGAGCGGGTTGGCCTCGGTCGATCCGACGATCTGGAATTTCTGCGAGTCGCCGGTTTTCTGGTCTTTGACGTGGACGACCGAGCCGAAGCCGACTTCGTCGGTCCCCAGCGCCTTCTCGTCGATCACGGTGGCGCGGCGCAGGCGCTCTTCGAGCTGGGCGATCCGGTTCTCGAGCAGGGCCTGTTCGTTCTTGGCGTCGTCGTATTCGGCGTTCTCGGAGATGTCGCCGAATTCCCGCGCCTCCTTGATCCGCGCCGCGACCTCACGGCGTTTCGTCGTCGAGAGGTACTCGATTTCCTCTTTCAGTTTTTCGAGACCCTCTGGGGTGACTACCGCCTGACGACTCACGTTGCACTACCTCGCTTGTAATTGCGTTGGGAGAGCCAGATACAGCCCCCTGACCGAAAAAAACGCCCCGGTGCAGCCACTCGCTGGCAACACACCCGGGCACGGAGTCGCGGGATTATAGCGGGGGCATTCCGCCGGCCCAAAAGCGGGTAGACCGGGCGTCTAACCGACCGCGACCGGCTCGGCCAGGGCGGCGATCAGCTCACGGGCGCGACCGAGGTCGGCGCTGCGCTGCAGCTCGTCGACGACCTCCGGCGGCGCTTCGAGCCGTTCGGTGTACCAGGGGTAGAACTTGCGCAGGTAGCGCTCGGCGCGCTCGCTGCCGAGGTGCTCCTCGGCGCGGTCGATCACCCAGAGCAGCTCGGCGACCACCTCCTCGCGCCGGGGCGGCTCGACCCGGACGCCGGTCAGCTCCTCGAAGACCCAGGGATTGCCGAGCGAGCCGCGGGCGATCATCACCGCGTCGGCGCCGGACTCCTCGTAGGCGCAGCGTGCGGCGGCGGCGTCGCTGAGGCCGCCGGAGACGATCACCGGCACTTCGACCCGCTCGACCAGCTCACGGGTCAGCTCGTAGTCGGGTGCGCCCTTGTGGCCTTTGGTCGCCGCCCGCGGGTGGAAGCCGATCGCCGCCACCCCCGCCTCCTCGGCGAGCCGCACGGCGAGGTCGAAACCGGAGCGATCGCCGGCCTCGATCCCGGAACGCAGCTTCACCGTCACCGGCAGGCCGCTGCCCTCGGCGGCGCCGCGGGCAAGGGCGAGGGCGAGCTCGGGGTCGCGCAGGAGCTGGGCGCCGGCCCCGGTCCGCCGCACCTTCGGGACCGGGCAGCCCATGTTGATGTCGATCAGGTCGGCGCCGGCAGCGGCGGCGATCTCCGCGCCCGAGCGCATCACCTCGGCGTCGTGGCCGAAGAGCTGGATCGAGACCGGGTGCTCGTCGGGATGAATCCGCAGCAGGTCGCGCAGGGTGCGCTCGTTGCGGTAGTGGAGGGCGAAACTGGAGACCATCTCCGAGACCGCGAGCCCGGCCCCGTGCCGTTTCGCCTGCAGTCGCACGAACCAGTTGCCGATCCCCGCCAGCGGCGCCAGCAGGACCCGGTTCGACAGCTGGATCCCGCCGATCTCGAAGGGGTCGGTCAGCGCCGGTCGGGCGGCTCCGTTGTCATTGGTTGCGCTCATGGATCAGTCGCAGTCCCTTCAAGGTCAGCAGATCGTCGACCTCTTGGATCGTTTCGGTGAAGGGAACCACGGTCCCGGCATAGCCGCCGGTCGCCAGCAGCTGCGGGTTCGGCAGTTCCTCTTCGATGCGGCGGACGATGCCGTCGATCAGGCCGGCGAAGCCGAAGATGAAGCCGGAGTTGATCGCCGCCCTGGTCGAGCGGCCGATCGCCTCCTTCGGCTCTTCGAGGTCGATCCGGGAGATCCGCGCCGCGCGGTCGATCAGAGCGGTGAGCGAGGGCGCCAGGCCCGGGCCGATCGCGCCGCCGAGGTACTCGCCGTCGGCGGAGACGGCGTCGATGTTGATGCCGGTGCCGAAGTCGACGGAGACGCAGGCCTCGCCGAAGCGGTCGTAGGCGGCGATCGCGTTGACGAGGCGGTCGGCGCCGACCTCGAGCGGGTTTTCGATCCGGATCGGCATCCCGGTCTTGACCCCGGGGCCGATCGCCAGGCAATCGGCGTCGAGGTAGCGCTGCGAGAGCTGTTCGAACTGGCTGCCGAGCGGCGGGACCACGGAGGAGACGCAGACCGAGTCGACCGCGGTGAAGGACAGTCCGGAGAGCGAGAAGAGACCGGCGATCCGCTCCGCCAGCTCGTCGCCGGTCGCTCCCGAGCGGGTCTGGAAGCGCCAGTGCTCGACCAGCTCCTCGCCTTCGAAGGCGCCGAGGTGGGTCTGGGTGTTGCCGATGTCGGCGACGAGCAGCATCTGCGCATAAGATCATGACGTGAACGCTCGCCTCTACGTGATCCCCGCCTCGCACCCGAGCATCGCGGTACAGCTGATGCTCGAACAGAAGGGCATCGCCTACAAGCGCACCGACCTGCTGCCGGTGATCTCCAAGGGGGTCCTCCGCGGCCTCGGCTTCCCCGGCAAAACGGTGCCGGCGCTGAAGATCGACGGCAGCAAGGTCCAGGGCTCACGGCAGATCGCCCGCGAGCTCGACCGACTGCGCCCGGAGCCGCCGCTGTTTCCCGCCGACCCGGACAAGCGGGCCGCAGTCGAGGAGGCCGAGCGCTTCGGCGACGAGGAGCTGCAGCACCCGATCCGCCAGATCCTCTGGTGGTCGATCAAGCGCGACAAGACGCCGCTGCGCAGCTACTCGGAGGGCGCCAAGCTGGGCCTGCCGATCGGACTGGCGATGAAAACCGCCGGGCCGATCGTCGCCCTCTCGGCCCGCTTCAACGAAGCCTCCGACGAGAACGCCCGTGCCGACGTCGCCAAACTGCCGGCGCTGCTCGACCGGGTCGACGCCTGGATCGCAGCCGGCGTTCTCAATGGCGAGCAGCTCAACGCCGCCGACTTCCAGATCGCCCCCAGCCTCGGCCTGGCGATGACGCTCGACGACCTGCGTCCGGCGATCGAGGGACGGCCGGCCGGCGCCCTGGCCAAGCGCGTCGTCCCGGACTATCCCGGCCACACGCCGCCGATCCTGCCGGCCGACTGGCTGGCGCCGCTCTCGGCGCCGACGCCGGCCTAGTTACAGCTAGGCTGGGCGCGCCGGCGCCGTCTCCGGGGCCGAGTCAGGCCAGGGGTCGTCTGGGAGGACGAAATGAAGTTCGCTTACATGGACGAGGCGGGGAATACCGGGCGCCGCTGCGACGATCCGGCTCAGCCCATCCACCTCATCCTCACCCTCGTCGTGGACGAGGTACACGTCCCTGTCGTTCATGAACACATCCGCAATATCGCGCGAATTCACTGTCCTTCCACTTGTTCGGACCCCGATTTCGAGTTCCACGGTCAAGATCTCTTTTCAGGGCGTGGGTGCTTCGAGGGAGTCAAGCCCGCCAAGCGGATCAAGGTCTATGACGACGTGCTCAAGGGGATAGAGGCCTCGGGGGCTGAAGTCATCATCCGAGGAGTGGAGAAGACCGGTTTGGCTCAGCGCTATGCCAACCCCTACCACCCGCACGACATCGCCCTCATGTACACCATCGAGTCAGTAGAGCGCATGGCCCGGGAGCGTGGGTGTCGCGTGCTGCTCGTGGCTGACGAGGCTAAAGAGATCGAGGATGCCGCGCTGAGGGATCTCGCCAACTATCAGGAGCTGGGTACGTCCTGGGGCTGGAAACCCGAGCAGATTGATCGAATCGTCGACACGATCCACTTCGTTCCGTCCCACCGAAACGGGGCTATCCAGCTTGCGGACTGCGCCACCTTCATCGCTGCGCGAGTGCGCAAGATTGACGAAGGCATCGTTCAAGCGGGAGCTTCCGCGGAAGCGGTGGAAAAGCTTTGGGAGGAAAGAATCCTGCCCCACGTCAGAACGAACGAAGTCTGGTTTCCGACGCTCTGAAAAATCAGGCCCCGCATACGCATGCGGGGCCTGACGAAGTGGGCCGACCAAGGGGCTTAAGCCCTGAGGCTCACTGACGCGAACCCTCTCTCAGCCAGCCTTGGCAAGTTAGCACTGGCGCGGACCCGACTAGCCACGAGGCGGGAACGGATCCCGACCGTAGCTGTCCCGCTGCCTGATTCGGCCATCCCGGCCGTGGATGATCTGATCCGAATGATTGCGCTGAGCAATGCTGCGGCCGGCCTTCATCGCCTCGCCTTGGGTTCGGTAGTGCGTTGAGCGCTGCCCCCCCTCAACTTTGACCTTCCAACCCCGGTCGCTTGGTACGACGTGAACGTTCTTGCTCATCTCAACTCTCCCCATTCGTCGAGGCCAGTCTGCCAAGCGGGCTGGACGGCATCGCCGCCGCATCTCCCTCTACGCGAAAAGAGCCGCATTAGAGGGAGCCGCGGCGCTCGACCCGCTGCTCTTCCACGGGCAGCGCTGCGAGGGCATCGGCGAGGCGAGTGCCGTCGGGCAGGGTCAGCTCGGGGTCGAGCTCGAGCAGCGGCGCGAGGACGAAGCGGCGGGTCCTCACCTCACGGTGCGGCAGGGTGAGCCGGTCGGTTTCGAGTTCGAGGTCGCCGAGCAGGAGCAGGTCGACGTCGAGCGGGCGGGGGCTGTGGCGGGGCAGCTCGAAGCTGCGGCCGCGCTCGGCCTCGACCGCCTTGCAGGCGTCCAGCAGCTGCTCGGGCTCCAGCCCGGTGCGGATCCCGACCGCCGCGTTGAGGAAGTCCGGCTGGTCGAGGATCTCCCCCACCGGCTCGGTCACGTAGGTGGAGGAAACGGCCTCGATCGCGACTCCGTGGCGGGGCAGCAGCTCGACCGCGGCGCGCAGGTGCGCGAGGGGGTCGCCGACGTTGGAGCCGAGCCCGAGGTAGCCGCTGCGCACGCGCCTAGCCTTCGGGGGCTTCCGCGTCTTCGTCGGTCGCCCGCTCCTGGGTGACCTCGACCGCGACCTCCTGGATCGCCAGCGGCAGCGGCGGCTCCGGCTTGGCGGCGCGGACCCGCACCTGTTCGCAGCCGTAGCGTTCCATCAGCCGCTCGCCGATCACCTGGGCCAACCGCTCCAGCGTGCGGTAGCTGCGCTCGGTCGCGGCCAGGGCGACGATGTCGCAGACCTGGGCGTAGTCGACCGTGTCCTCGAGGCGGTCGGTCAGGACCGCGTCGCAGTCGGGAACGTCGAAGGAGATGTCGAACTCGAGCCGCTGGCCGACCTCCTGCTCGGCGTCGGAGACGCCGTGGTGGGTGTAGATCGAGAGCCCACGGAGCTCGACCTCCGCGCTCGATTCGACGCCGTTGTGGCTGTCGGAGTTCATCCCAGCCTGGAACCTATCCGAGTATCGCCCTCGCCACCGCGAGCGCCTGCGCGACCTCGGCGACGTCGTGGACGCGGAGGACGTCGACGCCCTCCGCCGCCGCCAGCACCGAGCTGGCGATGGTGCCGCCGAGCCGCTCGCCGGGGCCGCTGCCATCGGCGTGGCCGATGAACCGCTTGCGCGAGGTGCCGACCATCAGCGGCCGGCCCAGCTCGCGCAGCTCCGACAGGCGCCGCAGCAGCTCGTGGTTGTGGGCCGCCGTCTTGCCGAACCCGATGCCGGGGTCGAGCCAGATCAGGTCCTCGGCGACGCCGGCGGCGACCGCCGCCTCCAGGCGCTCCGCCAGGAAGGCCTTGACCTCGTCGACGACGTCGTCGTAGCGGGGGTCGTCCTGCATCGTCCGCGGCTCCCCGGCCATGTGCATCAGCACCACCGGCACGTCGCGGTCGGCGCAAAGCGCCGCCATCTCGGGATCGCCGCGGAAGGCGGTGACGTCGTTGACGATCGTGGCGCCGGCGTCGAGCGCCGCCTCGGCCACGACCCGCTTCGAGGTGTCGATCGAGATCTCCGGGCCGACGGTGGCGAGGCCGTCGATCACCGGCAGGACCCGGCGCAGCTCCTCCTCAGCGCTGACCGGCAAGGCCCCCGGCCGCGTCGACTCGCCGCCGACGTCGACGATCGCCGCCCCGTGCCACGCAAGCTCTTCGCCATGTGCAATCGCCTCGCTGGGATCGAGGTAACGGCCCCCGTCGGAGAACGAGTCGGGGGTCACATTCACGACCCCCATGAGTTTCACCACGACGCCTCCTGACCAAGAAGATCAAGGACGCAGGGAGCGCCGTGTGCTCTGCACACAAGCGACTGAGGACGCAGAGATGCGCCGGTCAGGAGGCGTCGCCGCCGGCGAAGCCGGGGCGGGGGCGAGAGGGGGCAGGCCGCGGCTCGCGCTGGGCGCGTTCGGGCTCGGCGACGGGCTCCGCCGGCGGGGTCGGCTCCTCGTCGTCGTGGAAGACCTCGTCCTCGGATTTGCCTTCGAGCAGGGCGACGAACTCGTCGGCGTCGATCGTCTCCCGCTCCAGCAGCAGTTTCGAGACCCGCTCGAGGTCGTCGCGGCGTTCGCCCAGGAGGCTCTTCGCGGTCTGGTGCGCGCTCTCGACGATGCGGCGGATCTCGTCGTCGATCTCACGCGCGATCTCGTCCGAGTAGTCGGGCTCGGAGGAGAACTCGCGACCGAGGAAGGGTTGGCCGCGATCGTGGCCGAAGACGCGTGGGCCGAGGCGCTCGGACATCCCGAACCGCATCACCATCTGCTTCGCCGACTCGGTCACCTTTTCGAGGTCGTTGGAGGCGCCGGTCGTGATTTCACCGAAGACGATCTCCTCCGCGGCGCGGCCGCCGAGGGTCATCGCCATCGTGTCGGTCAGCTCGGCGCGGGTGGTGAGGAACTTGTCCTCGGTCGGCAGGCTGATCGTGTAGCCGAGGGCCTGGCCACGGCTGATGATCGAGATCTTGTGGACCGGGTCGGTGTTCTCCAGCAGCTGGCCGACGATCGCGTGGCCAACCTCGTGGTAGGCCGTGACGAGCCGCTCCTTTTCGCTCATCACCCGGGTCTTCTTCTCCGGGCCGGCGATCACCCGCATGATCCCCTCCTCGAGCTCGTTCATCGAGATCTCGCGGTTGCCGGTGCGGGCGGTCAGGAGCGCCGCCTCGTTGATCAGATTGGCGAGGTCGGCGCCGGTGAAGCCGGGCGTCTGGCCGGCCAGCGTGTCGAGGTCGATTTCGCGGGCCAAGGGCTTGCCGCGGGTGTGGACCTCGAGGATGTGTTTGCGGCCCTTGCGATCGGGGCGGTCGACGACGACCTGGCGGTCGAAGCGGCCGGGCCGCAGCAGCGCCGGGTCGAGGATGTCGGGCCGGTTGGTGGCGGCGATCAAGATGATGTTGTCCTTCATCTCGAAGCCGTCCATCTCGACCAGGAGCTGGTTCAGCGTCTGCTCGCGCTCGTCGTGACCGCCGCCCATGCCGGCGCCACGGTGGCGGCCGACGGCGTCGATCTCGTCCATGAAGATGATGCAGGGCGAGTTCTGCTTCGCCTGCTCGAAGAGGTCGCGGACGCGGCTGGCGCCGACACCGACGAACATCTCGACGAAGTCCGAGCCGGAGATCGAGAAGAACGGGACGCCGGCCTCGCCGGCGACGGCGCGAGCGAGCAGCGTCTTACCGGTGCCGGGCGGGCCGTAGAGGAGGACGCCCTTCGGGATCCGGGCGCCGAGCGCCTGGAACTTCTTCGGGTTCTCGAGGAATTCCTTGATCTCCTCCAGCTCCTGCACCGCCTCGTCGACGCCGGCGACATCGCGGAAGGTGATCTTGGGGGCGTCGACCGACATCCGCTTGGCTTTCGATTTGCCGAAGTTCATCACCCGCGAACCGCCGCCCTGCATCTGGTTCATGAGGAAGATCCAGAAGCCGAAGAAGAGGACGAAGGGCAGGATGTAGGTCAGCAGCGAGAGGATGCTGGAGCCGCCGGTGCCGTGGACCTTGGTGGTGACGTTGCTGTCCTCGAGCAGGTTGAGCAGGCTCTGCTCGGTGTTGGCCGGGTAGCCGGTCGAGAAGGTTTCGCCGTTGGTCCGCTTGACGTCGAGCGTGAAGTCCTTGTTGTTGACCGAGACTTCTTCGACTTTGCCCCTGACGATCAGCCCGTTGTCGGGGTTGACCAGGCGGTTGTAGGCAGGCGCCTCGGAGCCTGGGTCGTTGCTGATCCAGCGCTGGGCGACGAACGCCAGGATGACGACCAGCAGGATCGGAAATGCCGCGCTTTTGAAAAACCGCCTCAAGGGAATAAATCAGCGTACCAGGGCGGTTTATCGCGCCTGATCGGCGAGTGCGGCCACGTAATCGAGATTGCGGTGGTGCTGGGCGTGGTCGAGCCCGTAGCCGATCGCGAACCGATTGGGGATCTCGAAGCCGACGTATTTCGGCGAGAGGTCGACCCGCAGGCGCTCCGGCTTGGTCAGCAGCGCGCAAACGTCGAGCGAGGCCGGGTTGCGTGCCTTCAGGTTGCGCATCAGGTAGTGCAGCGTCAGCCCGGAGTCGATGATGTCCTCGACGATCAGCACGTGGCGACCTTCGATCGGGGCGTCGAGGTCCTTGAGGATGCGGACGACGCCGGAGGAGTCGGTCTGCGAGCCGTAGCTGGAGACCGCCATGAAGTCGATCTCGCAGGGGACGTCGATGTTGCGCATCAGGTCGGCGAGAAAGAGAACGGCGCCCTTCAGCACGCCGACCATGAACAGCTCGCGGCCCTCGTAGTCGCGGCTGACTTCGCGCCCCAGCTCCGCGACGCGGCGCTGCAGGTCCTCTCTAGAGACGAGGGTCTCCCCAATCGCCGGGTCGGTCACTGGCCGGAGTCTAGATAGATAGGGCTCAAGGACGTTCGGCGCTGACGATGCCGTCGGCGACGACGGCGCGGACGCCGCCGCCGAGATCGAGCATCGAGCCGTTCTGCAGGCCGGCGACCTGCTCGGCGAAGCGGGCGGCGCCTGGAACCGGTTTGCCGGCGGCAGCATCGGCCAGCCGCTGCACGACCAGTCGCGCCAGCGCCGGCTGCAGCTCGCGCAGCCGCGCCAGGGCGATCGTGCCGCGGCGGAACCCGCCGGAGCCGTCGAGCTCGGCCTCGACGAGGGCGTCGAGGACCTCGGCCTCGTCGCGCAGGAGGCTGGCCGTGCGCAGCACGTTGGCGGCGGCGGCCGGGTGGATCGTGGCCAGCTCCGGCAGCAGCCCGGCCCGAATCCGATTGCGGGCAAAGGCCGGCTCGGCGTTGGAGGGATCCTCGCGCCAGGCGAGGCCGCGGCGCTCGCAGTACTCCGTCGTCTCGGCCCTGGAGGTGTCGAGCAGGGGTCGCGCCAGGCGGCCGTCGTGCGGCTTCATCCCCAGCAGCGCCCGCCGGCTGGGCGAAGAGGCGAGCCGGTAGAGGATCGTCTCGACCTGGTCGTCGGCGGTGTGGCCGGTGACGATCGTCGCCCCGATCGGCAGCGCGACCCGGGCGGCGGCCTCGTAGCGGGCATCCCGGGCCCAGGCCTGAAGGTTGCCGGGCCCCTCGGGCCGAACCGGGTGCTCGGCGACGAGCTCGACCCCGAGCCCAGCGCAGAGCTCCGCGCAGAAGCGCTCGTCGGCCTCCGCCTCGTCGCGCAGGCCGTAGTTGACGTGGACGGCGCGGACCTCGCCGGCGCTCCGGGCGGCGACCGCGAGGTCGAGCATGCAGACCGAGTCGCGGCCACCGGAGAGCATCACCACGAGCGGGTCCGGCGGCGCGATCAGACCCTCGCCGGCGACCCGCTCGAGCAGAGGATCGGTGTCCACCCCTCCAGTTTCCCGCTTCGCTCAGCGGGCGGCGCGGACGACGAACAGCTCGGTCGGCACCGGGAAGCCCTTGAGGCTGACCTGGCCGATCGGCTCGAAGTCGAGGCGCTCGTTGCCGGTGATCGCCTCGGCGACGCGGTCGGTGACCAGGACCTCGCCGGCGAGGGCGCGGTTGACGACCCGGTGGGCAAGGTTGACCTGGCTGCCGAAGTAGTCGCCGTCGCGGTAGACGGCGGCGCCGCTGTGGATCCCGACCCGCGGCTGCGGGCGAGCGGAGAAGCGGCCGAGGAACCCGACCGCCCACTCGGTCAGCGAGGCGGCATCGGGTGAGACCACCATCACCTCGTCGCCGATCGTCTTCACGATCGTCGCCTCTCGCGGCAGCGAGTCCTCGACCCCGGCGACGAAGCTCTCGACCACGTCGAGCGCCTCGATGTCCCCCTCCTCCTCGGTGTAGCGGGTGAAGCCGGTGAGGTCGATGAAGCAGAGGGTGACGATCACCTGGCCGAGTTCCATTTCGGTCGTGTCGCCGCCGGCTTCGGACTCCATATGGCCGACCACGTCCTGCTCGATGTAATAGCGGAGGTAGCGGTTGTGGAGGTACTCGGTCAGCGGCGCCGCCAGCGGCATCACGTCGGCGGCCAGGCTCCCCATCGCCTCCGCCATCTGCAGCTCCGGGACGCCGTCGCGGATCAGCGGCTCGTGGACGTAGAGATGGAACAGCCGCACCTCGGAATCGGCGATGCGGCGGATCGACTGCACGTAGATGCGGACGAGCTGGAGGAAGGCGACCAGCGGAAAGCCCGCCGCCAGGATCCGGGCGCAGTGCCGCAGCGCGACCGCGTCCTCGGGGGTGAGGTGACGCTGGCGCGCTTTCGGCGTCCCGAGCATGACCAGGATCCGCTCGATCAGCTCCGGCTCGAGACCGGTTTCGGCGGCGATCATCTCGACCGTGACCTCGCCTTCGTCTTCGGCGAACAGCTCCTCGGCGAAGCCGAAGGCGAGCCGGCCCTCGCGGCCGGCGCTCTTCAGGTCCTCGAGCGAGTAGCCGCGATCTCGCATGCGGGCGACCACACGGGCCTGGGCGGCGGCGGTCGCGGTCCAGCGGCCGCGGCGGACCGGGATGATCTTCTCCGCGGCCCAGCGTTTCAGGGTCGAGGCCGGGACGCCCGAGCGGCGCGCCGCCTCGCTCAATGAAATGCGCTCGTCCACGGGGGCGAGGCTAGCCGCCCCCGTGGACAAGCCTGTGTCTAGCTCGGTATCTCCGACTCCTCGTGGAGCTGGAGCACCTCATGTCCGTCCTCGCCGGTGCGAATCCGGATCGCTTCCTCGACCGGCAGGACGAAGATCTTGCCGTCGCCGACCTCGCCCGTGCGGGCATGTTTGAGGATCGTCTCGACGACCACGTCCTTGTCTTTGTCCTCGACCACGACCTCCAACTTGATCTTCGGTCGCACGTTGACGGTGAGGGTCGAGCCGCGATAGCGCTCGACGATTCCTTTCTGACGCCCCGAGCCCTTGGCCTCGATGATCGACAGGGAAGGGAATCCCTTGTCGAGCAGCTCGGCCCGGATCGGCTCGAACGCCTCGTGACGGATGAACGCCTCGATCTTTTTCATGCGCTCTCGCCTCCTTTAGGTGGTCTCGGTTGCGGTCATCTGCGTTGCTGGGGCCGGCACCGGGGCCGCGGCCGGGACAGCGACCGTGCCCGGCAGGCCGGTCGAGTACTCCGGCTGCGGGATGAACGCCTCCGGGTACCCGTACATGCCGTGCGAGCTGATGTCGAGGCCGGCGTCCTCCTCCTCGGCCGGAACCCGCAACCCGATCGTCTTCTTGATCGCGAAGAAGGTGACGATCGAGATCGCGAACACGACCACGAAGGTGAACGCCACGGCGAGGCCCTGGACACCGAGCTGGCCGAAGGCCGAGCTCAGCGAGGCGTCGCCGAAGATGCCGTACCAGATGCCCGGGCCGGCGCCTTCGACGATCAGCCGCGGCGAGGCGAAGATGCCGACCGCGAGCGTCCCCCAGATCCCGGCCAGGCCGTGGGCCGAGAGAGCGCCGACCGGATCGTCGACGAAGCGGTCGATCGCCAGCACGGCATAGACGACGAGGAAGCCGGCGATGATGCCGATGATCGGCGCCGCCCAGTACTCGACGAAGCCGGACGGGGCGGTGATGCCGACCAGGCCGGCGATCGCGCCGTTGCCCGCCATGCCGACGTCGAGCGCCTTGCTCTTCAGGTAGACCGCGATCGAGGCGCCGATGACGCCGGCGGCCGCCGCGAGCTGGGTGTTGAGCATGACCTCGCCGAAGAACGAGGCGCCGGTTTCGAAGGTCGAGCCTCCGTTGAAGCCGAACCACCCGATCCAGAGGATGATCACCCCGAGGCCGACCAGCGGCATCGAGTGACCGGGGATCGCCCGCGGCTTGCCGGCGGCGTCGTACTTGCCGATGCGCGGGCCGAGCAGCAACAAGGCCGCGAAGGCACCGACCGCACCGGTGAGGTGGACGACCGAGGAGCCGGCGAAGTCCATCACCGGCTTGCCGCCGATGTCGCCGAGGAAGCCACCGCCCCAGACCGCGTGGGCGACGAGCGGGTAGACGATGGCGCCGAAGACGATCGCGTAGATGACGTAGGCGCCGAACTTGATCCGCTCCAGGGTCGTGCCCCAGACGATCGCCAGCGAGACCGCGCAGAAGGCGAGCCCGTAGAGCATCAGCATCGCGGTTTCACCGCTCACGGCTTCGCCCGCAACCACCTGATCGAAGTGGAAGAAGAAGCCGCTGCCGCCGAAGATCTTGCTGCCCGGCAGCCCTTCTTCGCCGTTGCCGCCTTCCGCGATCCCGTAGCCGACGGCCCACCAGGCGATCGTCACGATCGCGAGGTTGACGAGGATCTTCGCGACCCCGGTGCCGGCGTTCTTCTGTCGTGAGAAGCCGATCTCGAGGAACATGAAACCGGCCTGCATCAGGAACACCAAGACGCAGGCGACGGCGACCCAGACCATGTTCAGCTCCGAGGTCTTTTCGGCGACGACGTCGGTCAGTGACGCGGCAGAGGCCGCCCCGGGTAGCACCAAGGCGGCCAACGCCGTCAAGAGCACGGCGAAGCCAAGCTTCTTCTTCATCAGAACCTCCTTGCCCGCGGGGCAACCGGCCCGGGCGGGCTATGTGTGGACGAGACTGCCATTGACGGTATGGAGGCCCTACGCGCGGTTCTTTAGACGGCTGGAGCAAATCCCGCGGAGGCGTTACTCCCATCGTGTGAATACCTGGTGACGGGAGGCACTAGGCTCGCCGACCGATGCCGGCGCGCCTCCGCCCCACCGCCCCGTTCGCGGCCGACGCCGTCCTCGTCGGCGACCCCGGGCGGGCGCTGATGCTGGCCCAGGAGCTGCTCGAGCAGCCGAAGATGAGCAACCACGCCCGCGGGCTCTGGGGGTACTCGGGGCAGACGCCTGCGGGGCGCGAGCTGAGCGTGCAGTCGACCGGGATGGGCGGTCCGAGCGCGGCGCTGGTGCTGACCGACCTGGCGGAGCTGGGGGTGAAGCGGGCGATTCGGGTCGGCACGGCGACCGCGGTCGGGCCCGAGCTGGAGGCGGGTGAGCTGCTTGTCGTCGCCGCTGCCCACGCCGGCTCCGGCGGCAGCGCCGGGGCCACCCATGGGCCCGACCCGGGGCTCAGCGCCAGGCTCGCAAGCGAGCTTGGCGAGGATGCGCGCAGCGGGCCGGTCGCCAGCTTCGACGCGCCCCATCCGCCGGGCAGCGAACCTGCTGCGCCGGGCGAGGTGGCCGACATGCAGACGGCGGCGCTGCTGGAGCGCGGAGCCGCGCTCGGGATCGCCCTGGCGGCGGTCCTGATCGTCGCCGAGACGGCGGCCGGCGAGATCGCTGACGACGAACTGCTGGTCGCGGCGGCGACGCGGGCTGGAATCGCCGCCTCGGTCGCACTCTCAACCTGAAGTAGAGGGTTAGTCTTTGGTTTTTTTCTTTGCCGCGGAGCTCTTTTTCGCGGTCTCGCGGCGCAGCGCGCCGATCTCACGGCTGAGGTCGTCGATCTGCTCCTCGACCTCCTCCAGCCGCTGCGAGAAGGAGCGCAGTCGGCGCTCGAGCCGCTCGAGGTCGGTCGCCGAGGAGAGGTTGAGGGCGCTCATCGCCGCCTGCTGGGCCTCGATCGCCTTCTCGCGGGCGCCAAAAGCGGCCTGGATCGCGTTGTGCAGGGTCGGGTTGTCGATCAACGCCTGCGCGAGCTCGCCGATCGCCTGCTCCGAACGGGCTCTGAGCCCGTCCTGCTCCTCTTGGTCATAGGTCACGCCGCCTGCCTTTCGCCGCTTGACCACGGCAGCTTAACGAGCCCATCCGGCTCGGTTGAAACGCTGCGACCCGTAGGCATGAGACGGGCGTTGATTAAGGGCTTGTTGGGGGGCGGCTGATGCCGTTGCGCACCCCTGATGTAATGGGTAGCTTGAGCCTAGATTTGCCGGGGAGCAGGGTCGGATGAGAACTACGAAGATGGCATCCATCGTCGTCTTTGCCAGCTTGCTGGGCCTGCTGGCGACCGGTGTTGCGCTCGCGGCTGCCGATGCGCCGCTCGAAGGCCTGACGACGACGCCGACCACGGCGGCGCCGCCGACGGCGGTTCCCTCGCTGCAGGCGCCGGCCTGCAGCAACGGGGTCGACGACGACGGTGACGGCCTGATCGACCTGCTCGACCCCGACTGCACCTCGCCGGCCGACACGAATGAGGCTCCGGAACCGGCGGCCCCAGGAGCGCCCGCTACGACGACGACCCCGGCGGGGCCAACCCAGGAAGGCGGCGAAGAAGCTGCCAACGGGGACAAACAGAAGGGCTCCGACGGAGTCCGCCAGGGCAGCACGATCGACGGCAACGCAACCGCCGACGGCAAAGAACGCGGCGGCGTCCGCCACAACGATGACCTCGGCGACGCCAGCGGCGGCAACGGCAGCGGCGGCGGCCTCAGCGCCCCGAGCGCGACCGGCGGCGGCGATCAGCCCCTCGGCGAAGGCGGCGACGGTGGCTCGCCCTTCTCCGCCGGTGGGACGCCGACGCTGGGCAACCCGACGACGGTTATCGCGCCGTTCGGGCCGGCGCCGATCGGCGTCCCGAATTTCGTCATCGACTCGTTCGAGATCCCGCCCTTCCTGCTGCCGATCTACCAGGCCTGCGGAACCGAATACGGGATCCCCTGGGAGGTGCTGGCGTCGATCAACAAAATCGAGACCGGCTTCGGCACCAACCTCAACGTCTCCACCGCCGGCGCCGTCGGCTGGATGCAGTTCCTGCCTTCGAGCTGGGAAATGTACGGTCTCGACGCCAACGGGGACGGCCGTAAAGACCCCTACAACCCGGTCGACGCGATCTGCGCCGCGGCCCACTACCTGAAGATCGCCGGCGGCCACAAGGACCTCTACGACGCGATCTTCGCCTACAACCACGCCGACTGGTACGTGCAGGAGGTGCTGCTCTACGCCCGCGCCTACGGTCGCATTCCGAGCGATCTGGTCGGCTCGCTGACCGGCCTCACCGAGGGCGCCCACTTCCCGATCGCCGCCGACGCCCGCTACGCCGACGACCTCTCGGCGCGGGCGGCGCTAAAGCGGTCGAGCACCGACACCCGGATCAGCGGCAACGCCGCCGAAGTCATCTCCTCCTCGCCGACCCGGCGCGGAATCAACATCTTCGCGGCCGAGGACGCCCCGGTCGTCGCCGTCAACGACGGCATCGTCCGCAAGCTCGGCGAGTCCGCCGCACTCGGCAAGTTCATCGTCCTCGAAGACACCTACGGCAACCGCTACACCTACGCCGGCCTCGGCAAGATCGTCCGCAAGCACCGCTCGCTGGTGATGCCGACCGGCAAGGAGAAACGGCTGCCGGTCGAAAGCGAGAACCTGCGGCCGCGGCTGCGGGCGCTGCCGGACCGAGCTGCCGAAGAAGCCGCCGCCACCGAGGACGAGGGCGGCAAGGACAAAGTCAAGGCCCAGGAGGGCGTCGAAGAAATTGCCGCCCCGGCCGCGCTCGACAACGGCAAGCTCGAGGTCGGGTCGAGGGTTATTGCCGGCACCGTCCTCGCCAGGGTCGGCGTCGGCGCCGAAGGGATCGACCCCCACATCAACTTCTCGATCCGCCCGGCCGGGCGCGGCGCTCCGCGGATCGACCCGAAGCCGATCCTCGACGGCTGGAAGCTGCTCGAGGCGACCGCGATCTACCGGGCCAAGGGCAAGAACCCGTTCTCGGACAAACTCAGCGGCGCCGGCGTCCTGCTGCTCTCCAAGGAAGCGCTGCAGCGCCGGGTCCTCGCCGACAAAGGCCTCTCGATCTACCCCTGCGGGCGCGAAGACGTCGAAGCTGGCCGGATCGACCGCCGCATCCTCGCCGTGCTCGAGTACCTGCGCACGAAAGGGTTCGAACTGACGGTCACCGCGCTCGAGTGCGGCCACGGCTACCTGACCACCTCGGGCAACGTCTCCGAGCACTCGACCGGCGATGCCGTCGACATCGCCGACATCGACGGCATTCCCGTCACCGGCCACCAGGGCCCGGGGACGATGACCGACGAACTGATCCGCGACGTGCTGGCGCTGCAGGGGACGATGCACCCCCATCAGGTGATTTCGCTGGAGGATCTGCCCGGCGAGACCAGCTTCGCCCTGCCCGACCATTACGACCACGTCCACATCGGCTACCACCCCGAAGTCGGCAACCTCTTCGAAGCAGGGTTCTCGACGCTGCTGAAACCGGATCAGTGGCAGCGACTGATCGACCGGCTGGGGCAGATCGAAAACCCGGAAGTCCCGATCGGGCCGTCGAAGTTCTCCGAACCGGACTCGAAGCAGGAAAAGGAAGAAAACGGGCTGTTGCTGGGCGACGATTAGGCGAGTCGCTCGCCGCGCGCGAGAATTCAGCTTTGGCTCGCTTCTTCGGATTCGTTCAGCTCGATTTCGCCGGCCGGCTGACGCTGGCCGACGGTCGCTACCTCGTCCGCGAAGGCGCCAGCGGCGACGAGAGCGTGCTCGTCGTCGGCACGCTCGGCACGACGCCGATGGCACGGCGGCGAAGGCGGCGAGCACGAGGGGTGCAGGAGGCCGAGCCCGCCGAGCTGGCGCTGACGCGGGTGACGGCGATCCGGGCCTTCGCCCCGTTCGACGAGGAGGAGGCGGCAGCGCGCTGGCTCGACGAGGCGACCGAGGCCGAGGACACGGTCGACGTCCTCGTCGGCGACGCGGTCGCGCTGCTGAACCGAGCTCTGCACGTGCAGGCGGTGGCCGCGACCGACCCGGCCTTCCAGACGCTTTCCGCCGAGCGAGCGGCGACGGTCCGGATCGGTTACGGCAGCGGCGAGGAGACCGCCGATGGGCGCTTCAGCGCCGCCCGCGAGGTCGACGTCGCCAGCGGGGCCTCACGCCGGCGCCGGCGTGAGGAGGAGCTGCGGCCGCAGGCGCGGGTCGCCGCGGTGCTCGGCGGCAACGAGCAGCTCGACGTCTGCGAGACGCTGCTGCTGCGGGCCCGCGCCGACCTCGACGGCGGTCGCGGGCGCGAGGCCGCCTTGCAGCTGCAAGGCGGCCTCGAGGCGCTGCTGAGCGAGCTGCGAGCAGGCCCTGACGACGAGGGCCACAACCGCGACATGGAGGAGCTCGGGGAGCGTCGCGGTGAGGCCGAGCTGGTCGCCACGGCCGCCGTCGGCGGCGAGCTGACCTCGGCCCAGGGCCACGAGTTGCGTGAGCTGCTCGAGATCTGCGAGCGGGTCCTGCGGCGCCGCCGCGTCCTCCGCGACTAGCCGATTTGGCGACCGCTAGAGCTGAGAGCGCCGCAGGAAGTCGTCAAACACCGGAACCGTGAATGCCGTGTCCCCATGGGAAGGGCTATAGATCATCCCCTTCTTGATCAGCCCGGATCGCCGCGGAGCGACGCTCTGCACCATGACGCCGAGCTGGTTTGCGATATCGCCCGAACGGTGGGGACCCGGTCCCAACTCGGCCATCGCGACCAAATACCCCGTCTCCGCAGGGGTGAGCCGATCCATCCGAACCCGGAAGAAGTTTTCGTCGAGTTGGGCTCGAACGGAATCGGCGGATTGGTCGATGTGCTCACGAGTGATCGGCGGTCCGGGCGCGAGATTCCAGACGTGGTACCCCCACTCCTGGAGGAAATAGGGATAACCCTGGGTGAATGCGAGAACCCGATTCAGGGCCTCGTCGGTGAATTCGACCCCCTCCGCAGCCGCGGGCACGGCGATTACTTCCTTTGCGTGCGCTTCTTGCAAAGAGCCAATCTCCGGGAAATTGAACAGGCGCTCCGAGTAGGACTTCGCATCGCCAGCGAGACCCGGAAGCTGTGGCAGACCGGCCCCGACGAGTATCACCGGCAGCCCGAGCTGCACCGTTCGATGAATGGCGGTGATCAGCGCCCCCAGCTCCAAGTCGGATAGGTACTGAACCTCGTCGATAGCCAAGAGGACCCCCCGGCGGCGGTCCTGTGCCGCTTTGCCCGTTTCGACCAGCAAGTCGGTGATGTCATCGGCCAACACACCGGAGTCCGCAGTGCCCGTCAGCGGATCGACGTTGAGTGACATCGACGTACCGTCCGGCAAGGTGTACGTGAATGATTTCAATGCCCCAAGCGCGCGTTTGACCGCCCGGGACACTGAACCGCGGTCCAGCTCGAGCAGCATCGAACGAAGCCGCGCCGCAAGCAGTTCCTTGAAGTCGCCGGTCTCGGGCGCCTCGATGAAACCGGAGACGAGTTCCCTCTCTTCAGACATCTCCACGAATCGGTTGAGGAGGACGGTCTTGCCGACACCGCGCAGGCCAATTGGCATCAGGCTCTTGCCAGGCCGGCCCTGAACCGTCCGTCCCAGCGCAATCTCGTACGAGCGCAGAAGATCGTCGCGTCCGACGAATGCCGGCGGGCGCGTTCCTGCTCCGGGCGAAAACGGATTCGTAAACGGATCCATGTTGACTGATCTTAGTCGAAGTTATCGAAGTTACCGTCTATATGGATAACTTCAGTTGAATCGTGCCTTTGGCCCAATACAGCGGCGAGGCCGAACGAGATCGACCGGCTAGCCGAGCGCGAGCCGGTTGGCGACGACCGTGTCGAGCAGCGACTCGGCCAGGTGGTGCGCCTCTTCGAGAGCGACGCCCTCGACGGAGGGGATGCCGATCACGGTCAGGCCGGCGGCGCGGGCGGCGGCGACCCCGGTCGGCGAGTCCTCGAGCGCGACCACGTCGGGGCCGGCTTCGACGCCGAGCCGCCGGCAGGCCTCGAGGTAGGGGTCGGGCGCCGGCTTCGGTGCCGCCACCTCGTGGGCGCTGAGGACGATGTCGAACTGGCCTTCGAAACCGGCGATCTCGAGCGAGCGGAGGACGAAGACGAGCGGCGAGTTGGAGACGAGGCCGATCGGCGTCCCCCGCTCGCGCAGCCGGGTCAAAAGCTCGCGGGCGCCGAGCATCGCCTCGACCCCGTGCTCGAGCTCGGCGACGACGAGCTCGTTCAGCTCCTCGATCAGCTCTTCGGCGCGTCCGGGCTCGCCGAGCCGGCGCTCCAGGAGAGCGCCGGCGATCGCCGCCGAGGTGCCGACCAGCTCGCGCTTGTCGGCCGCGGTGAACTCGACTTCGCGGCGGGCGAAGAGATCCTGCTCGGCGCGGGTCCAGACCGACTCGGTGTCGAGCAGGAGGCCGTCGTTGTCGAAGACGACCGCGGCGGGCAGGTTCGGCGGCATCGCCGCGATCATGTCAACTCGGAGTCGCGAGCCACGGCGCGGTCTGGAAGCGCTAGGTTCGCGCCCATGTTCCACGTCGAAGTCAGCCGCGGGGTCCACCGTGCGCGGGTCTTCAACCTCACCCGCGACGACCTGGTCGAAAAACTCCTCCAGCCCTGGCTCGAGGACCAGCAGATCGTCATGGGCGATCGCAAGTGGGTGCCGCGCGACAGCGAGCTGAAGATCCTCGAGGGCCCGCGGATGGAGAACGCCGACCTCTCCTTCGGCCAGGGTTGGTCGAACGCCGAGCGCGCCTCGCAGGAGGTCACCCAGGAGCTGCTGGCGACGGCGCCGGCAGCAGCGATCCCGGACGCCTTCGTGATCGAGACCGACAATCCCGAGGCGGTGCTGGCCGAGGTCGTCGGCTTCCGCGGTCGCCCGATCCACTGGAGCGAGGCGCGGGAGAAGATCGACGGCCGCAACCCGGAGGTCGCGGCCGTGATCCTCGTGCTGAAGAAGGCCGAGCCCTAGGGCTCAGGCGGCGGGGGCGCCGGCGGCGAAGGACAGGGCGTTGCCACGCGGCAGGACCAGGACCGGGTAGGTCGCAGCCTCGACCGCATAGTCGCTTTTGGCGCTGAGGACGACTTTGCCCTCGGGCGCCTCGGGCCGGGAGCCGACGACCAGCAGGTCGACCGGGCCCGAGCCGTACTCGCCGACGCTGGCGCCGAGCGCCGCGGCGAGGTTGTCGGCGGTGCTGCGGGCGGCGGCATCACCCTCGTCGATGATCCCGACCGTGTTGATGCTGACCGCCGGCGCGGTGTGCAGGCCGGCGGGGGCGACGGCGATCGCGGCCGGGCCGCCGAGCAGCAGTTTGTGGGCCGAGATGCCCGGCTTGACCAGCCCGGAAGCGGTCCGGTATTCGGAGCCGAAGACGATCACGTCGGCGTTCTCGCGCTCGGCCAGCTCAGTCAGGCCGACGCTGGTGCCGGGGTTGACGACGACGTGGCGGGCCATGTCGGGTGAGCCGACCGAAGCCGCCGCGCGGGCCAGCATCTCCTCCGCCTCCTTCTCGTCGAGCGCGCCGCCGAAGGAGTGGACGACGTAGGCGAGCGAGAGCTCGGCGCCGCCGAGGGCGAGCAGGCGGCCAAGCGCCAGCGCGTCTTTGTCGTAATCGGTGTCGTCGTAGGAAACGATGATCTTAAGAGCCATCGGGTGCCTCCTGTCGAAGTTGATTTCCGAAGTTCGGCTGCGATGGTGGCACCGACCCAGCATTAGCGCAACTGGTATTGCTGATGTTTAAAATCAGTAGTGCTTATGCTGAATCTGACCCGCCTCAACGTCTTCCGCGAGGTCGTCGACCACGGCTCCTTTTCGGCTGCCGCCGACGCCCTCTCCTACTCGCAGTCAGCGGTATCGCAGGCGATCGCGACGCTCGAGGGCGAACTCGGGACGCCCCTGATCGAGCGCCGCCGCGGCGGCGTCCGCCCGACCCCCGCCGGCGCCGCCCTCGCCGCCCATGTCGGCGGCATCCTGGCGCGGATGGACAGCGCCGAGGACGAGGTGGCGGCGATCGCTCGCGGCCGCGGCGGGCGCCTGCGCACTGCCTCCTTCCCAACCGCCGGCTCGACCCTGATGCCGCAGGCGATCGCCGCCTTCCGCGCCTCCCACCCGGGGGTCGGGGTGACGCTCGCCGAGGGCGAGCCGGAGGAGATCGCGCCGCGCCTGCGGGCGGGCGAATTCGACCTCGTGCTGCTGTTCGAATTCGAGGGAGTCGGCGAGCGGCTCGGAACCGGCATGCGTCGCTACGAGCTGCGCGACGACCCCCTCCACCTGGCGCTGCCGCGCGAGCACCGGCTGGCAAAGCGCCAGCGGATCGAGCTCGGCGACCTGCGCGATGAGGCCTGGGTGCAGACCTCCGCCCAGAGCCCCTGCGCCAAACACGTGATCCGCTCCTGCCACGCCGCCGGCTTCGAACCGACCGTCTCCTTCGAAAGCGACGACTACCAGACGGTCCAGGGCCTGGTCGCCGCCGGCGTCGGCGTCGCCCTGATCCCCGAGCTGGCGCTTTCGATCGTGCGCGAGGACATCGCCGTCCGCGCCCTGCACCCCGCGAGCCCGGTGCGAAAGGTCTTCGCCGCTACGCCGCGCGCCGCTGCGGTGACCCCGGCGGTGGCGACGATGATCGACGTGCTGCGGTAGCCGTCGATCACGTTTGCGTAGAGCGGTCGGGTGACCCCCCGCTAGAGACCGTTGCGCAGCTGGTCGCGCGCCGGGGGCGCTACCGCTTGCCCTGGAGCCTCTATCGGAGGGTCACCCGACCGCTCCCAACGTAAGCTTGAGCAGAGGAGCGGCCCCCGCCCACATTCGTGGAGCTTCCGTAGCTCGGGCCGCCTCCGTTGGGGACGAGCGGGGTACCCCTTCCACAGAGGCTCCAGGGCAAGCGCGTGAACCTCCGGAGCTCGCTCAGCGGCGCAACGGTCTCTGGGGAAGGGGTACCCCGCTCGTCCTCCGCGAACGGTCCCAAGAAACGGAACCGCCCCCCGGGAAAGGGGGGCGGGGGGCGGCTCCGTGGGTGCTGCGCAGGAGCGCCTAGGCGGCGCCTCCCGAACTTGGAGCGGGCTGCGCCGGCGGTGGGTAGCCGTCGGGGTAGCCGAGCGACGGGACGTCCGAGGGGTAGACCTCGTGCCCGTGGACGGCGATGTCGCCCTGTTCCATTTCCTCGTCGGACATCCGCAGTGGGACCACGAGCCCGACAAGCTTGAGCAGGATGAAGGTCCCGATCGCCGAGAAGACGATCACCCAGAGGGCGGTTATCGCCTGCCACTTGAGCAGGTCGAGGCCGCCGCCGGAGATCAGACCTTCGTGTTCGCCGGCCATCAGCACGTTGGCGAAGATGCCGACCATGAGGCCGCCGACGACGCCGGCGAAACCGTGCGTGTAGACGACGCCGAGGGTGTCGTCTACGTTGCGGAACGGCTTCGCGCGGCTCAGGTAGTTGAGCGCCAGGTAGACGATCACCGAGGCGACGACGCCGATGATGATCGCGGCCCAGCCGTTGACGAAGCCGGCGCCGGGCGTGATCGCGACGAGGCCGACGATCATCCCGTTGACGCTGCCGATCAGGCTCGGCTTGCGCCCGGTCAGGTAGTCCATCGCGACCCAGACCAGGAAGGCGACCGCGGTGCAGAGGTTGGTGTTGAGCACCGAAGCGGAAGCGACTTCTCCGGCGCTGTACCAGTCACCACCGTTGAACCCGTTCCAGCCCATCCACAGCAAGCCGGCGCCGACGGCGACCATCGCCAGGTTGTTCGGCGCGTCGACCTCGCGGTCGCGTTGCAGTCGCGGCCCGATCACCCAGGCGGCGACGAAGCCGGAGACGCCGGCGGCGAGGTGGATGACGTAACCGCCGGAATAGTCGAGCGCGCCCTGCTGGGCGAAGTAGCCGCCGCCCCAGATCAGGAAGGCGTTGATCGTGTAGACGAGCAGCGTCCAGAGCGCGACGAACGGGATCCAGGCCTTGAAGTTGAAGCGGCCCAGAACCGAGCCGAGCATCAGGATCGGCGTGATCGCCGCGAAGACGATCTGGAAATAGGCGAGCGTCGATTGCGGGAAGAGGAATTCTTCTTCCGCCAGCTCCGGGATGTGCGCTTGCTTTAAGAGGTCAGCGCTCCCCAGGATCGATTCGGGCTGTCCCCAGAAGTTTCCGAAGAAGCCGCTATCGGAGAGATGTATCGGCTCGCCGAAGCCCATCTTGAAGCCGACGAGCACCCAGAGGATGAGGACGATGGCAAAGGCGACGAACGCCATCATCATCGAGTTCACCGACCAGCGTTTCTGCATCACCCCGCCGTAGAGAACGACCAACCCGGGGATGCTCATCAGGCCTACGAGGGTCGCGGCGGTGAGCTGCCATGAATTGGCGCCTTCGCTCAACCATTCCATTTATCCAGTGCTTCCTTTCGAATTGCGGGCCAAATTAGAGCCGGGACACTCAGGACGAGACGGTTCCCCAACCGGCACAAAGCGCCCATTTGGACTTGCGCTAAGCCTTCCGCCGCGCCAGGCAGGGGGCTACGTACGAGTGTCTAAAGATCGGCCCGCATTCTTCGCCCGGGTGTCGGTACCGCGCACCGGAAAGCCCTGGATATGCTCCCGGCCATGCCTCTTGAAGGACACTACGCGCGGCAAACCACACCGCTCTACAAGTTGAGCCCACGCGAGCTGAAGGCCGCCGGCGCGGCCCTGGTCGTGACCCTGGTCGCGATGCTGGCCGTCGTCCTGTTCACGGTCGGCGACAGCGCGCCGCCGGTCGCGGAGGGCTGCTTCAAAGCCCAGGTCGCCGGCATCGTCGGCTCGGAAACGGTCAGCGGCTGCGGAGTCGAAGCGCAGGAAAAATGCGCTCACGCCTCCCAGTTCGACAGCCCGCGGGCGGACACGGTCGTCGCCGAATGCGAAGCGTACGGAATCAAGTTCTGATCCGTCAGCCGAGCGCGTCTAGCAACGCCACCAGCTCCTCGTCGACCTCGCCGCCGAGCTTGACCGCAGCGAGGTCGTCGTAGGGCGTCTCGCCCTGGGTGACGATCGCCAGCGCGCCGCCGCGCTCGAGCGTCAGCGCCGGCAGCCCGGCAACCGGGTGGACGACCAGCGAGGAGCCGACGCAGAGCATCAGCTCGGCCGCTTCGGCGAGCTCGGTCGCCTGGGCCACCGAAGCTTCCGGCAAGAGCTCGCCGAAGAGGACGACGTCGGGTTTGACGGCGCCGCCGCAGCTGGCGCAGAGCGCGACCCCGCGCTCGTCGAACAGGGTCTCGACCCGCTCCAGCTCGAACGACTCGCCACAGGCACGGCAGGAGGAGGTGGCGATCGAGCCGTGCATCTCGACCACGGTCTCCGAACCGCCGGCGCGGTGCAGGCGGTCGATGTTCTGGGTGATGACGCCGGCGAGCAGGCCGCGGCGCTCGAGCTCGGCCAGCGCCTCGTGGCCACGGTTCGGCCGTTTGTCGCCGAGCGTGTCGAAGCGCGGCCGGTAGTAGGACCAGAAGCGCTCCGGGTCGCGTTCGAAGACGTCGATGTGGGCGACCTCCATCGGGTCGACCTTGGCCCAGAGGCCCGTCTTCGGGGTGCGGAAGTCGGGGATCCCGGACGGCACCGAGATCCCCGCCCCGGTCAGGGCGACGGTGCAGCGCGACTCGCGGAGAAGCGCCGCCAGCCGCGCCGTCGCCTCGGCGTCGCCTACTTGCCGCTCCATTTCGGCGTCCGCTTGGCGAGGAAGGCGCCGATGCCCTCCTTCGCGTCCTCGCTGTTGAAGGCGGTGGCGAAGCCCTGCTTCTCGGCCTCGATGCCCTCGTCGAGGTCGCCCTTGTGCGAGACCTCCTTGATCTGGCCGACGGCGATCGGCGCCTGGCCGGCGAGCTTGCGAGCCCACATCAGCGCCGTCTCCAGCAGCTCCTGGTCGGGCACGACGCGGTTGACGAGGCCGAGTTCGAGCGCCTCCTCGGAGAGGATCGCGTCACCGACCAGGTTCATCTCCAGCGCCCGGTTGGGGCCGATCAGCCGTGGCAGCCGCTGGGTGCCGCCGAAGCCGGGGATGATCCCGAGCTTGATCTCGGGCTGGCCGAAGACGGCGGCCTCGGCGGCGATCCGCACGTCGCAGGCCATCGCCAGCTCGCAGCCGCCGCCGAAGGCGATCGAGTTGACGGCGGCGATCGTCGCCACCGGCGCGGTGCCGAGGTCGCGCAGCAGCGCGTGGCCCTTGTGGATCAGCTCCTCACCGGCTGCTTCATCCATCGCGGTGAAGGCCTTGATGTCGGCGCCGGCCGAGAAGACGACCGGGACCGAGGAGGCGATCACCATCGCCTGGACGCCGTCAGCCGCCTTGACCCGCTCCCAGACCGTGCCGAGGTCGCGGATCACGTCGGGCGAGACCGCGTTCATCGGCAGGTTCGCGAGCCAGGCGATCGCGACCTCGCCGCGGGTCTCGAGCTTGACCGTGTCGGCCTGCTCGCCCTCGTCGGGCTGCGGGTAGGGGTAGAAACCCTGGCCCGACTCGAGCCCGAGGCGGCCCTGGGCGACGAGCCGCTTCAGCAGCACCGGCGGCGTGAAGCGCTCGCCGTATTTCTCCTCCAGGTCCTCGATCTTCTCCAGCGTCTTGCCGAGCCCTTCGACGTCGGCTTTCCAGAACGGCGGCAAGAGACCGCGGCGCGGGTCGAGGCCGGCGCCGGCCATCATCCCGAGGTCGACGTCGCGGACCGAGGTGATCCCCTCCTCGACCAGCAGGCAGGCCTCGATCAGGGCCCGGCAGGTGAACATCGCGACCAGCTCCTCGGCGTCGGGCTCGGCCTCGCCGGGGATCGTCTGGACGCCGTCCTTGAAGAAGCCCTCGCCGCCGCTCTTGACGCCGAGCTTGCCTTCGCCGACCAGCTGCTGCAGCCCATTGTGGACGTAGAAGCTCTCGCCGTAGGCCTCGCGCAGGTGTTCGGCGACGTGGAGGACGGTGTCGAGGCCGAGCAGGTCGGTGAGGAAGAACGGGCCCATCGGCGCCACCTGGGCGGCGGCGATCGCCTCGTCGATCTTCTGCAGCGAGAGCCCCTGCTCTTCCTGGGCGCGCCAGATCTCGCCGATCGTCGCCATCAGGATCCGGTTGACGACGAAGCCGGGGATCTCGCCGCAGACGATCGGCTGCTTCTTGATCGCCTGGGCGAAGTTGTAGGCGGCGGTGGCGGTCTCCTGCGAGGTGTCCTCGCCGACGATCACCTCGACCAGCGGCATCACCGAGGCCGGGTAGAAGAAGTGGAAACCGACGACCTTGTCGGCGCGGATGGTGGATTCCCCGATTTCGGTGATCGAGAGCGCCGAGGTGTTGGAGGCGAGGATCGCGTGGCCGGGCGTGGCGGCGTCGAGCTCGCGGAAGACCGCCTGCTTGATCTCCATCTTCTCCGGCACCGCCTCGATCACGAAGTCGACGTCGCCGAACTCCTCGTAGGAGGTCGTACCGATGACGTTGCCCATCACTTCGGCGAGGCGCGCGTCGGCCTGCTCCTGGGTCAGCTTCTCCTTCTTGACCAAGCGTGCGAGCTGGCCCTCGGTGACGGCTTTTGCCTTCTCTAGAGCGGCATCGACGAACTTCTGGTCGATGTCCTTGACGACGACGGGGATGTCGGCGGCGGCGATCGCCTGCGCGATCTCCCCGCCCATCGTGCCGCCGCCGACGACGGCGGCCTTGGAAACGAACATGCGGTGTGGATCCTCCCGGTTCTTGGCTTGGCTCTGCGGCGAGCGCCGCGCGGCCAAGGAGGCTATCGGGGACCCGCAGCGGCCGCGCATCGGTGCCCTCCCGACCCGCGGCTTCCGCCTCAGGCAGCCGCTGGGCCTCGAAGCCGCGATCCCACTCCAGTTGGGATAAGCCGCGGCGGGCAACACTGTACGGCGGTACAAACCCCCGCTTTGGCGCGGGCGGTTAGGCTTTTTCGGCTCTTAATCAAGGACGGAAGGGAAAGGGACCAGCAAAGCGATGACTCGTATCCGCCAGCAGAACGTGACCGCGGCTCAGTGGAGCTCCAACGGGGAGGCCCTCGGCGCGATCGACCTGACTCTGCCCGAGAACGCGATCTTCGGCGCCAACGTCTTCGGCGTCGACGTCCAGCAGGAGCGGCTGCCGGCCGACGTCTTCGAGAAGCTGCAGGCGACGGTCGCCGGCGGCGAGGCGCTCGACCCGAGCCTGGCCGACGCCGTCGCCGAGGCGATGATGGCCTGGGCGCTGGAGAAGGGCGCCACCCACTACACCCACATGTTCCAGCCGCTGACCGGCTCGACCGCGGAGAAGCACGACTCCTTCTTCGAGCCCTCCGGCGACGGCAAGCTGATCGCCGACTTCTCCGGCAAGGAGCTGATCCAGGGCGAGCCCGACGCCTCCTCGTTCCCGACCGGCGGCGTCCGCGCCACCTTCGAGGCCCGCGGCTACACCGCCTGGGACCCGACCAGCCCGGCCTTCATCCTCGAGAACCCGAACGGGGCGCTGCTCTGCATCCCGACCGCCTTCGCTTCCTGGACCGGCGAGGCACTCGACGCGAAGATCCCGCTGCTGCGCTCGATGGACGCGCTCTCGCGCTCGGCCGTGAAGGCGCTGCGGCTGCTTGGCGACGAGGAGACGCAGCGCGTCTTCACCACCGTCGGCCCCGAGCAGGAGTACTTCCTGATCGACGAGCAGTACTTCTTCGAGCGGCCCGACCTGATCGCGACCGGCCGCACCCTGTTCGGCGCCAAGCCGCCGAAGGGGCACGAGCTCGACGACCACTACTTCGGCTCGATCCCGGAGCGGGTGCTCGCCTTCATGATGGAGTCCGAACAGGAGATGCGGGACCTCGGGATCCCGGTCAAGACCCGCCACAACGAGGTCGCGCCGGCGCAGTACGAGATCGCGCCGATCTTCGAGAACTCGAACGTCGGCTCCGACCACCAGCAGCTGCTGATGCAGACGCTGGAAAGCGTCGCCCGCCGCTACGGCCTCGTCTGCCTCCTGCACGAGAAGCCGTTCGCCGGCGTCAACGGCTCCGGCAAGCACAACAACTGGTCGATGGGTACGGATGCCGGCAGCAACCTGCTCAACCCCGGCGACACGCCCGAGGACAACATCCACTTCCTGTTCTTCTGCACGGCGGTGATCCAGGCGGTGAACAAGCACCAGGGGCTGCTGCGGGCCTCGGTCGCCAATATCGGCCAGGACCACCGGCTCGGCGCCAACGAGGCGCCGCCGGCGATCATCTCGATCTTCCTCGGCGCCGAACTGGAAAAGGTGTTCGAGGCGATCGCCAGCGGCGAAGGCGACCCCAACACGCCGGCCTCGGTCCTCGACCTCGGCACTACGGTGCTGCCGCCGCTGCCGCTCGACGGCGGCGACCGCAACCGGACCTCGCCGTTCGCCTTCACCGGCAACAAATTCGAGTTCCGGGCGCTGGGATCGAGCATGTCGCTCGCCTTCCCGAACACGGTCCTCAACACGATCGCCGCCGAGGCGATCGACGATCTCGCCGGCAAGCTCGAGGAGAAGCTCGGCGCCGGCACGACGATGCCGCAGGCGGTGATGGAGGTCGTCAAAGACTCCTACCTCGCCAACAAAGCGGTCTGCTTCAGCGGCGACAACTACTCCGAGGAGTGGCACGCCGAGGCCGAGGCCCGCGGCCTGAAGAACCTGAAAACGACGCCCGACGCGCTGCCGGAGGTGATCTCCGACCAGACGGTCGCCGCCTTCGAGAACTACAGCGTGCTGAGCAAGCGCGAGCTCGAGTCGCGCTTCGAGGTCTGGGTCGAGCAGTACGCGATCCGGGCCAACATCGAGGCCGAGACCGCGCACTCGATCGCGAAGACGATGATCCTGCCGGCGGCACTGCGCTACCTGGCCCTGATCGGTCAGTCCGGCGTCGCCGAGGGCGTTGCCGGCGAGGTCCGCGAGCACCTCGAGGCGATGGGCAAGGCGCTGCTGAGACTGGAGGAAGCGAACGAGGACCCCGGCCTCGAGGGCCTCGACTTCGCGATCTACACTCGCGACAACCAGCTGGCGGCGATGAACGACGTCCGCGCCGCCGCCGACAAGCTGGAGAAGGTCGTCGCCGACGACCTCTGGCCGCTGCCGAAGTACGAGGAGATGCTGTTCATCAAGTAGGTCCGTCGTCGTCTTCCTCGTCGTCGGGGCTGTCCCTGACGGCGAGGAAGATGATGAAGAAGATGCCGAGCGCGCCGACGATCGGAATCAGGCCGCCGGCTACGGCCCAGGCCGACTCCAGCGCCAGCGGCGTCACGGCGCCGGCGGCAGGCCGGGCCCGCCGTGGAGCGGGTTGAGGTCGGCGAGCAGCTCCAGCAGCCGTGGCTGCGGCTCCTCGCTGTCGATCACGACGGCGGTGCCGGGCCAGGCGTAGCGCAGGTAGCGGGCGTAGGCCTGGCGGGAGCCGAGATCGGGCTCGTAGATCCAGGAGCCGGTGTTCCAGAAGCGGCTGTGCAGGCCGGCGCGGCAGCGGACGTCGGCAAGCGGCTGGTGGGTGTGGGCGAAGACGATCGTCTCCGCCTGCTCGCCCCAGCCTAGGTTCTCGACCACCTGGGCGAAGGCGTCGAGCGCGTGCTCGGAAGGATCGCTGCGCGAGATCACGGTCGGCTCCGGGTAGAGCGGGCGCGAGAACGGCGGCCCCTGCAGCGGCTGCTCGCGTGCCTGGCGCTCCGCCTCCTCGCGGATCACGCGGTCGAAGTGCTCGGCGCTCGGCAGCGGGCCCTCCTCACTGCCGCTGCCGCCGCGGTCGCGCACTCGCGCCGCCAGCTCCTCGGCGCCGCGGACCGGCGCTCCCAGCCGGGAGACCACGCGTCCCGCCCGCTGAGCGCTGCGGAAGACGTTCTGCTGGGCGTGGGTTCCGTGCGGCATCTGGGCGGCGACGTAGAGCCACTCGGTCAGCAGCGTGATCACCGACTCGTAGTCCTCGATGCACTTCGGCTCCTCCGGACCGCCGGCGGCGATCGCCCACAGGGTCCGGGTCAGCAACCGGTCGGCGCGCGAGCCGCTGAGCCGGGCGTGGGGATCGAGGTAGTGACCGTGGGTACAGAGGACGTCGCCGTAGCGGTAGGTCGGGTAGGCGATCTCGACCTCGAGCGAGGGCAACCGGCGTTCGAGGAAGGCCTGGAAGAACTTCGGCCCGGGTCGCGCCCCGTTCGGCGCCGCGCCCGCGGCCAGCCTTGCCTCGAGCCTGTCCTCTTCGTCGCGGTGGACGAGGTGGTGATCGTGGTTGCCGGCGAGGAAGACGAGCCGCTTGCCGCCGAGCTTGGACTCGATCAGGTCGAGCAGGCCGCCGGCGGCGTCGACCGCATCGTCGACCGAGCCGAAGAGGAAGTCGAAGAGGTCGCCGAGAAAGATCAGCTCGTCGACGTCGTCGAGGGCCGGCGACAGACGCTCGAGGAAGAACTCCTCGGCCAGCAGGTCGCGCCCGGTCCAGGCGCCGAAATGGGTATCGGAGATGACCAGCGCGCGCGGCATCGCGCCCTATCTTCACGGATGGCGCGTGTGGGGCAGCGTCTTCCAGAGGCTGACGCGCTTGGAGACGGTCAGCGGCAGCTGGTGTTCTTCGTTGTAGGAGATGGTCAGGGTGACCGCCGCCCTGCCCTTGTTGCGCAGCTGCGTGCGGAGGCGGTTCGCCACCTTGCCGCTCTTGCCGGGCCAAACCTTCAGCCGCCAGCGAAAGGAGCCCGCCAGATACGGCGGCGGGTTGCCCTTCAGCACCTTCCAGCCGAGCCGGGGAGAAACCACTGAGAGATCGCCCCGCGCCGGGACGGAGACGTCGAGGGTGGCGACGCCGGTGTGGAGGTTGTGGCGGAGCTGGCCGAGGTGGATCGCACGCGAGGGCAGGGGCAACGGTAGCGGCGTCGGCCGCGCGTCGACGGCGATGCCGCCGAGGTTGAAGGAGTTGGTCGTGATCAAGGACCCAGTCGCGCCACTCCCATCGAGGTTGGCGCGACCGATCGTCGAGGAGACCATGCCTTCGTGCCATTCAGTCCAGTAGACGTGGCCGGCGTCGACGGCGAGGCTGCCGACGTGGCCGGGCAGGCCGGAGATGAAGGCCGGGTTCCGTTCGGAGCCGTCGAGGCGGGCGCGGCCGATCGCGCCGAGGTTGGCGACGGTGGAGCTCCAGTAGACGTAGGTGGAGTCGACGGCGACGCCGCAGCCACCGGGGGCGGTGGCAATCCAGCTCCGTTCCGGGTTCGTGCCGTCGAGGTTGGCGCGACCGACCCCGCGCCAGTCCAGCCAGTACAGGTGGCCGCCGTCGACGGCGAGGCTGCAGGGACGGTCGAGCCCGGTGACGACGTCGGTGGTGACGCCGCTGCCGTCCGGATTGGCGCGCGCGATCGAGCCGGCGGCGGGAGTCGCGAAGTAGACGTGGGCAGGGTCGACGGCGAGACCGCAGATTTCAGCCGGGCTCGGCAGGATCGCCGCCGGCGCCGCCGGGCCTTCGAGGTTGACCCTGCCGACTCCGAGCGAGCCCGACCAGTAGAGGTACGTCGGCGTCACCGCGACGCCGCAGGTGGCGCTGACGTTGCCGGGAATCTGGCCGGTTTTCAGGTATTCGAAGTTGGGTTCGCTGCCGTCGAGATTGGCGGCGCCGAGCGATCCCTGGCCCCAGTAGATCGCCGCCGTCGCCGTGCTCGCCGCGAGCGCGAGCGCAACGCAGCAAGCGACGACGAGCAGCGCCGCGAAGGTCAGATTGCCCTGTTTACTCCCCCTGGCCAGGAGGAAAACTCTACCGGCGCGAGTCGACCCGCATCTCGAGCCCGCCCTTGGGCGAGAGCGTCGGCATCTGCCGCACCGTCATCGTCCGCCCGGGCAGGGCGCCGAGGCGGCGGCGCTGCAGCAGCATCGTCGCCACCAGCTTCACCTCGGTCTGTCCGAAGCGCTTGCCGATGCAGATCCGCTGGCCGCCGCCGAAGGGGACGTAAGCGCCGCGCGGCAGCGCCGCCTTGCGCTCACGGGTGAAGCGCTCGGGGATGAAGGCCTCGGGGTCGGGGAAGACCTCGGGGATCCGGTGGCTGGCCCAGGAGACGTAGTTGACGTAGGCGCCGCGGGGCACCGTGTAGCCGCCGAACTCGAACTCGCGGACGGCGCGGCGCGGTCCGATCCAGGCCGGCGGGTAGAGGCGCAGGACCTCGTCGAGGACCATCTCGAGGTAGGGCATCTCGCGCTCGAGCTGGTCGATCGTCGGCGTCGCGCCACCGAGCACACGGGCCTCCTCCTCGGCGAGCTTCTCGACCACGTCGGGGTGGCGCGCGAGCTCGTGCATCATGAAGGTCAGGGTCGAGGTCGAGGTGTCGTGGCCGGCGAACATCAGGGTCATCGCCTGGTCGCGGATCTCGCGGTCGGTGAAGGCCTCACCGCCCTCCCCGCGGACGTCGACGAGCAGGCTGAGGATGTCGTGCCGGTCGGAACCGGGGTCGGCGCGACGGCGGTTGATCTCGCCGAAGACGATCTCGTCGAGGACCTGGCGCGAGGCGAGCATCTTGCTCCACGGTGAGCGCGGGCCGCGCACCAGCCGCCACTGGAAGTCGATCCCGTAGTAGCCGAGCGCGCGCTCGAAGTGCTCGGCCGCGGCGGCCCCCTTGCCGGCCTCGTCGGGGTCGAGGCCGAGCAGAGCCCGCATCGCGATCCGCATCGCCAGGTTGCGCATCCAGTCGTAGATATCGGCGACAGTGCCAGGTCGCAGCCGCTCGATCTCCTGCGCGGCCTCGATCTCCATCGCCGCGACCGCGGCGGAGACCTGCTCGCGGTGGAAGGCGGGCATCATGATCGCCCGGGCGCGGTCGTGGAAGTCGTCGTCGACCGTCAGCAGGCCGTCGCCGAGCAGCGGGATCAGATCGCCGAAGCTCGACTCCCGCCAGTGGAAGTTCTCCGGGTGGCCGACCGTGACGAAGTGGTTGGCCTCCGGCCCCAGCATGAAGACGACTCGCGAGTGCAGCAGTCGCATGGTGAAGATCGGCCCGAACTCTTCGTAGGCGCCGAGCAGCAGCGGCAGCGGGTCGTGGGCAACCTGGTGGGTGCGGGCGAGGCTGAAGTCGCTTGGCCCCGGCGGGAACCTGCCCCTCCCCTTCCACTCGTCGACGAAGTCCCCAACGACGCGCCGCAGCGGGTTGGCCGACATCTGCGGCGGCCGTGCCACCGGCCCCGTCTTGTCGAGCGTCGCCATCGCCGCCGATCATAACTGGCTGCGTAGCCAGTTATGATCGGCAACAGGGGCGTACCCAGGGAGTTAGCCCTTGCCGACGCAGGGGCGAATGAATTCAGTCGAGGCGCGGGTGCCGTCGGCGAAGACCGCCGTCGCGTGCGCCTGCAGCTTGCCGTCCGGGCATTTGGCCGAGAGGACGCTGACCTGCTTGCCCTTGTCGAGGGGTCCTTCATGTAGAGGAGGAGTTGCGAGTACGCGAAACGCGGCTTGAAAACAGGTGAATACAACGTAGTTGTCTTGCTACGCTGTCCACATGACCGCCAAGTCCCAGCCGTTCAGCATTCGCATCTCCCCCGCCACCGAGAAGCTGATCGCCGCCGAGGCGCGGCGCACGCGTCGCAGCAAAGGCGCGGTGGTCGAGGGGCTCGCCGAGGAGGCGTTGCGGACGCGGATCTTCCCAGGCATCGCCTTCCGCGGCGATGACTGGGACCGCCGGCCCTGGGTGATCGGCACCGCCTTCGATGTCTGGCAGGTGATCGACGCCCACCGCGACCTCGACTCGGTCGAGGCGATGGCTGCCGAGGGCAACCTGAGTGAGCGCCAGATCCGCCTCGCCCTCGCCTACTACGAGCGCTTCCCGGAGGAGATCGACGAGGCGATCGCCCTCCAGCGCCGCCCGCTTGATCAGCTTCGCTCCGAATACCCGTTCATTGGTTGAGAGCTCGCCCTCAACAGCGAAGTTGCTCGCTCGAGGTTTGAGTGCCGCCGATGCGGCTGCTGCTTGACGCCCACATCTCCGGGCCGCGGATCGCGGCGGCGCTGCGCGAGGGGGGCCATGAGGTTCGCGCAGCCGACGAGGAGCGTGAGCTGGACGGGTGGCCCGACGAGGCGCTGCTGGCGCTGGCGAGCGAGGAAGAGCGCATCCTCGTCACCTTCGACGTCAAGGACTTTCCCGACATCGCCCGCCGCTGGGCCGAGGCCGAGCGTCCCCATGCCGGGCTGGCAATCGTCGTCGGAATCGACCACGGTGAGTTCGGGGTGGTCCTCGATGCGCTCGGGCAGATGCTCGAGGAGCATTCCGATCCGGGCGATTGGAGAGAGTGCACCTACTTCGTCGCGCGCAGCGAGGGGAGGTAGTACCCGTCACCAACCGAGCGACGGGAAGGCACTGAGCAGAAGGAGGGCTCTCTGGCGCTGTTTGCCCGTGCCCTTCGACTTGGTCTTCGCGCAACTCGTCTTCAGCGGCGCCTGGAAGTCGTTGGTCCGGCCGTTCTGGGCGTCCATCAGCACCGTGGCGGCGCCGGGGTGTTTGCAGAGGTTCTTGCTGTTTTCGATCAGCCCCTTCTTGCCGCCCTTCAGCTTCAGGACGAAGGTCGAGACCGGGGCGTCGGGGACGCTCTGGAAGCGGGTGCGGACCCGGCTCTTTTCGGTGCCCTTGATCGGCACCGAGTCGATGAAGCCGACCAGGGTGACATGGACCTGGCCGTTCAGGTCGGCGACCAGGTCGGGCAGGTCTCTTTCACCACCGTTGGAGCGGAAGTAGACCGGTCCGGTAAGCGGCTGGTCGAGCAGCGGCGTGTAGGCGGTGGCGGTGCCCAGGACCGAGCCCGGCGGGCAGGCGTTGGCGTTGAACTGGACCCGGGTGCAGGGGTTGTTGACGTGGGCGTTGTCGATGAACTCGCTGGCCGGGAGCAGCACCGCGGTCTTGGCGATGTTGGCCTGGCCCGGCGGCGCCTTGAGGACGGCGGTCAGGGCGGGGTTGCCGGTGCGCTTGGTCTCTCCCTTCAGCCGCAGGGAGAGCTTCGGCTTGAAGCCCAGCTTCTCGCAGTCCGATGCCTGGAAGTGGTTCGTCGGGCTGGCGAGGGCGCCGTCGGTGCTCGTCACCTTGACGTCGATCGTCTTCGCTTCGCAGCTGGTCGGGTTGAGGGTGAAGCTCGGCCGGTCGAGGTTGACTTCGATCGAGCGCAGCCGCAGCGGGATGCCGTCGAGGATCTTCGGGAAGGGATCGGAGACGACGTGGCCCTGGGCGGTTTCGGGGTCGATGAAGAGGGCGTTGCGGACCACCACGGTGCCGACGTCGAAGGGACCGGCGACCGCGGGGGTGATCACGGCGACGCTCATCGGGGCGCCTTTGTAGGGGCCGGCGAGGTAGGCGGTGCCCTTCGCGTAGAAGGGGTTCGGGCCGGGGCCGGCGCCGACGGTGACCGCGCCGATCCGCGAAGCCAGGCAGCTCGGGTTCGCCTGCTCGGCCTTGCCGCTGCGGGTCGCCGCCGCGGCAAGGGCGGCGTCGGAGCAGTAGGGGATGGCGGTGAACCTGGCGGCGAGGCCCTTGGGGAGCGTCGCCTCCAGCGAGCTGAATTCCCCTTCGCCGTCCTTGCGGGTCAGGCGCAGGACGAAGGGGCTCGACTGGCCCGCCCCCGCCGACTGGGTGCCGGCCGTGAGGGCCGGAGCGAAGGGGCGGGCCTGCGGCGTTGCGGCGCAGGGGCTCCCGTTCGGCCCGCTGGTGACCTGGAAGCTCGAGGACAGGTGGGCGTCGGGGGTCCCCGGCGTCGACCACGGCACCAGGTCGGCGCTCGTGGTGAAGGCGCCGCAGGTGACCGGGGTCGCGAGCGGGGCGCGGGGGCCCGGTTCGATTTCGAGGTGCAGGTCCTTGACCGGCAGCTGCGGGTTTTCGAGGAAGGTCGCGGTCAGCTGACCGGTCTGCTTGTCGGCTTTGACGGTGCCGGGCAGCTTGACGTTGACGCCGTATTTGGCCGATTCGAGCTGGATCAGGACTCGGAAGGTGCCATCGCCCTGGCCGCCCGGGGCGAGGTCGCCGGGGTGGGGCTTGACGATGTAGACGTCTCCCCCGATCGGCTCGGCGCCGGTGACAGCGTCGGTGGTCGGATCGTGGGAGGCGAGCAGCGGCGAGGTGCCGACCACGGTGCCGATCTTCGAGGCCTCGGGGCAGGTGACCGGCAGGGTGTCGTCGTAGCGGACCTGATCGCCGGCCGGGTCGGAGGCGAGGTCAGAGCAGCCGTCGAGGCCGTCGGCGGCCGAGGGCGAGATCGACACGCCTGCCGGCATGCTGACGATCGCGTTCTTCAGCGGCGGCGTAGCCGGGATTTCCGGGTCGATCGTCGAGGTGGGATCGGTCGGGTCGTTGGCCTGGTGGAAATGCAGGTCGAACCCGAGGCCGGCGGGCTGGTCGGCCTCGATCGGGCCGCCGGGGGCCTGCAGCGGAGTCGCTGCGATCGTGGTTTCTTCAAACTGCTCGGCCAGTTTCGGGTCATCGCAGCCGGTAACCGGCGGCGCTGGGGCGACCGCGGTGTGCCAGCGGCTGTCGCTCAGGTCCGGGAAACCGTCGACCGTCAACCTGCCCGGCCGCGTCCACGAGTCTACGATCATCCGCGTCACCGGCGCCCCGGCCGAGCAGTCGGCCGGGTTGATCAGCGCCGGCACCGGAGGGCCACCCACCCCCGTGCGCACCGAGGGCACCCCGAACACCCTGACCTCAGCACCCGTAAGACCGAAATCGGCCACACCCGGAACCGCGACCACCCCCCGATACCCGTCCGCCCGCGAACGCAACCGCGGATACAACACAATCGCATTCTCCAGGTAGTTGAACGCCAATGCAAACGGATACCCCCGCTCCGGCACCATGTTGTACACCCCAATCGGTGGGCCAGGGTTCCCGAAGAAGCCCACACTCACCGTGCCGACCTGGGTCGTAGCCGGACAATTGGCGAAATAGAAGCCAATGAGCAACTTCGACAGTGGGCAACGCGGGACGCCCGCCACATTCGCAAGGAACCCGGGAGGCAGTTCGGTGAAGGTCGACTTGACCGGCTCGGCCGAGGCATTGCCACTGGTTGGGATCGTCGGGAAGGAGAACGAGGTGACGGCTTCCTCCGGGTGGCCGCCGGCGACCGTGTAGTCGTTGCCTCCGGCGTCCAATGCGTGGGCGATAAAGTCGTTGATCTGAAAGGCCGGAGGGTCAGCGGCCTGGGCAGCACCCACCGATCCGAACATCAGCGCGAACACGGTCAGCGAGACAATCAGCAGGCGGTTCATAAAGCCTTTCATTTGTGAGCACCCCCATTGCCACCAGCACCGTGGTGTGTCTTACTGTGCCTGGAACCGGATCTCTTGGGCACGCAGCGAGACTTACCGGCTTTACCCCGAACCCTGCGCATGCCCTTCGGGCATTTCCTCGGCTTCTCTTTGACGTTGCCACCGCCGCCGACGCCGGCGCTGCCGGGCGCTAAGGAGCTCGGCGGCGTCGTCAGCGGGCTCTTGCAGGCTTCGCCCTGACATGGCGCCGGCTCGCGCAGGTCAAAGCCGCCACCGATCCGCGCGTCAAACACATCGACGCTGCTGTCACTATCAGCCGCGGTCACCTGCCCGCTGGTCTTAAAGAAGATGTCGGTACCCGAAGCGGTTATCCCAGGGGCCCCGAGGTCATTAGGGTGAAGATGGCCATCAGGGCTGATCAACGACACCTGCCCCTCGTGCCAGGCATACACATCCAGTTCGCTATTGCTGTCGGCCGGGGCCAGCGCCTCGGGGGTGATGAACACGACGGTGTGACCATCGTCGGTGATCGCGTTATTAAACGTGACAAGCGTGTCGAGCGGGGCGTTGCCACCGCTGCCGGTAGCGTCGGTCGAGAGCCGCAGCCATTCCCCGGTCTGGGAGTCGTAGCGATACACATCGACGGAGCTATCGGCATCGGCGCCTGGACCCGAGGTCACGAGCGGGTCCCTCGTGTTGACCAGCAGGTAACGACCATCGGGCGTGACCTGGGTCGAACTCTGGCTGTTGTCCCCCACATCGCCAGGGTTGATCAGCCGCGCCACAAACGTCGTGTGACCCTCGGGATGCTCGGAGTCAGTCTGCCACACATACAGGTTGTGAGCCCCAGCTTCCGCGGTCTGGTCGTTGGCGCCCTGGTTGGCGGCCAAGACGGCATGGGCGATGAAATAGACGTGTGAGCCATCCCTCGAGACACGGACCACGTTCTCGATATCCGCATCCGTCGTAAGCTCGCGCAGGTTGGGGCACTTGTTGACCGGCAATTCGGGAGCGACCGGCCCAGCCGGGATTTCACATACATACAGATCCTTGGTCTCATCGGTGTCCCCGTTGACCAACTGCTGGGTCGTGGTCATAAACGCCCGCGAACCATCCCGCGCAAACCCCGCCAGGTCCGCCAGGGCATCAGCGTTGCAGGCCCCGCCGGGATCACCCGCACCCCGCGTGCACTGAGACGCCGACAGATCAATCGTCGTCGAACCACCCACCCGCGCCGACGGCTTCTTGCAGCCCGCGAAGAAGCCCGTCGCGAAGAAGATCACCCGACCATCGCCAGACATGCCCAGCGAACACAGCCCTCCGTCAGCAAGCAAGTCCGGAAGCGGTGCCCCGCTGTTATCAACACCGATCGGCCGCAGAACCTGATCACCACCGCTGACGTCATACAAGTTCGGCGCCACGGCAGCGTGGTCACCACCCAACACCACGTGTGACAGATCAGACGTCACCCCATAGGTGCGCAGAATCCGGGTGCCAGGGTTGGGAGCGATCAGCGAGAACGTTCCGTCAGGTCGACTCACATAGAGATCGTTGCGCTCGGGATGATCTTCCTCGCGCTCGCCAGGCCCTTCTGTGCGCGGCCGCATCACCCACAACGCGGAGCGAAAATCCCCCGACAGACCACCCTGCGCTCCCGCAGGGCCCCAGAACACCCACTGTTCACCGGGCGGGGTCATCGAGATCGACTTCCACCCCGCCTCCGAGCGCCGCGCCACATACTGGTTGTAGAGCGCCCCATAGGCGTTGTCGGCGAAGCTGCCGGTCGAGGTGTACGCAATGGCCCCGTCATCGCCATAGCTTTGAAAGATCACGGCGAAGCCCTCCTTGAACGGGCTGGTGACCATCTCATAGGCGCGGCATTCGGGCAGGAAGGTCGATCCCTGTTCTTCGCGCCTGGCTTCGTTGGGGCAGGCTTGGCCGCTCGGGACGAAGGTGGCGTCGGCGCTGGGGGTCGGCCCGGCGCCGTTGGCGGCGGTGACACGGAAGTGGTAGGGGATGCCGAGAGTGATCCCGGTGACGTGGGCGGTGACGAAGACGGTTTTGTTGACCGCGCCGGGGTTGGAGGCGCATGGGATGCTCTGGCCGTAGGCGGTACTCGGGCCGTATTCGAAGACGCAGCTAGTGACCGCCGAGTTGCGGGGGTTGAGGGCAGCTTCGAGGTGGTAGCCGCCTTTGCCGTCGGATCGGCCGGGGCCGGGATTGACGATCGGGGCGACCAGGTCGGTGGCGAAGGTCTTGGCGCCGCTCGAGGCGCCGCCGGCGTTGGTCGCTTCGAGCGTCACTTCGTAGCTCGTGTTCGGTTCGAGCCCGGTGGCGTCGAGCGAGATCGCTTTCGAGCCTTCGGCGGCTTCGACGGTGCCGGCGCCGCCGGCCGGAGCGAGGTTGGGGCAGGCGGGGGTGCAGGAGACGTGCCATTCGGCCTTGAAGGCGGCTTCGGCCTGCGAGTTGAGGACGGCCGGGGCGTTGGTGTCGACTTCGCCGCTGAAGGTGGCGGTGGTGTCGTCGTGGGTGGTGACCGGGTCGAGGGTCACGGTCGGTTTGGCGACCGCTTCGGTGGTGAAGGTGGCGGCCGGATTGGTTTCGACTTCGAGGCCGGCGTAGGTGGCGCGGAGGCGGTAGTGGTAGGTGGTGTTCGGGGCGAGGCCGGTGGGTTCCACGGCGGAGGCCGGGACCGCGATCGGGGCGGTTCCTTCGGCTTCGGCTTCGATGATGTCGCCTTCGGCCACGGGGCCCCAGGTGCCGGGGTCGCCGCTTTCGGAGATCTCGATCGCCCAGTGGATCGGGACCGGTTTGCCGGGGGCGTTGAGGTTGCCGCCTTCGGGGTCGACGGTGCCGGAGAGCTGGGCGGAGGTGTAGAAGGGGACGACGGGGTCGAGGGCGAGGACGGGGGCGTTGGGGGCGGGGTCGGTGGTGAATTCGGGGTTGGGCCCCGGGGAGAAGTCTTCGCTGCCGTCGTTTGCGTTGTAGGAGGCGAGGCGAACCTGGTAGGTGGTGGCGGCGGTGAGGCCGGTGAGGTCCTGGGCGACGGAGGCCGATTCGCCGGGCTGCAGGGAGCCGTTGAACGGCGAGCCGTTCCAGACAACGCCGTCGGTCGAGTACTCAAAGCCCCAGTAGGTTTCGGCGCCGTCGGCGGGGACGGAGACTTCACCGGTGGCGTGGGCGGTGGTGATCCCGTGGGTGGCAATCGGGTCGATGGCGAGAGTCGGAGACGCAGCGGAAACTACGCCGGCGCCGATCGCGAGGACGGCGATCACGGCCAGGGCAGCGATCAGGAGGCCGCGACCCTTGCCGTTGCCGTCGATGGATCCCGCGGACGGTGCCTTCGCTTGGCGCTTCACTCGATATCTCTCCTTGCTCTGACCGGCCGTTTTCCCGGCCCTCCGGTGCTGCGCGGAGGGCTCGAGCCCCTGGCCCGGTCGTTCTCATTCCCGTCCGCAACCCAGGCGGACGGCGCGATGTAATCACAGGTACGTATTGAAGTCAAGAGCGGTACTCGAAAAAAGTAAGCGCTGGTATTTGTAGATTGGTCCGAAACGAGGCGCCCCGCCTGGCTTTGAAAGCCGCCCGCACGGGCTCGCACAGTTATCTTGAGTGGTCGTGAGCGCCGCTGATCCGACCTCCCCGCCGACCCGGCCCCTGTTCCCGCGCCTGACCGCGGGGCGCGGGGCGCCGAGCGCCGAGCAGGTCGCCCGCCACCAGAAGGCGCGGCTGCAGGGAGCGATGGTCGAGGCGGTGGCGCGGCACGGCTACGCCGAGACGACGCTGCGGGAGCTGGTCACCCTCGCCGGCGTCTCGAAGAGCACCTTCTACCAGCACTTCGAAAACAAGCAGGACTGCTTCCTCTCGACCTTCGACGAGATCGCCGCGATCCTCCGCGCCCGGGTCGCCGAGTCCTACCGCAGCAGCAGCGGCGACGACGTTCGCGAGCGGTTCGTCGCGGGGCTGTCCGTGTTCCTGGCGATGGCGGTCGAGGAGCCGGCGGCGGCCACGCTGGGAGCGGTCGAGTCCCTGACCCTGGGCGCGGCGGGAGTGGAACACCGGGAGCGCTCCTCGGAGGCCTTCGAGGAGATGGTCGCCCAGGGCTTGGCAAGCTCGCCGTCGCCGCGGCAGCTGCCGCCGAGCACGATCAAGGCCGTCGTCGCCGGGATCAGAGGCATCACCTACCGCCGCCTGCGCAGCGGCCGCCAGGCTGAGCTGCCGGGAATGGTCGAAGAGCTGGTCGACTGGGCGCTGCGCTACCTGGAGCCCGACGACGAGATCACGCTGCGAGCGATGGCGGCGGCCGAAGAACCGGCGCCCCCTCCCCCGCCCCTGGCCGCCGACGAGCTCCCCTGGGATGAGCCACCCGACAGCACCTCCAGCCGCCGGCTCCTCAGCCAGCGCGAGCGGATGGCGCGTGGCACCGCGCGGCTGGTCGTCGAAGGTGGCTACGAAGCGCTCACCATCCCCGCCATCTCCAACGCCGCCGGCGTTTCCAACCAGACTTTCTACGAGCACTTCGACAGCAAACGCGATGCTTTCCTCGCCGCCTTCGAGCTGTCCACCGCCGAGGCGCTGACGTTCTCCGTCGCGGCGCTCGAACTGCGAGAGAGCCGCCCCGAGGCGCTCGGCGCCGGGATGCGGGCGCTGCTCGAGCACATCTCACGCAACGAGATCTTTGCCCGGCTCGCCTTCTTCGAGCTGCCGAGCGCCGGCCCCGCCGCCCTCGACCGCGCCGACGCCATCCTCGACAGCTTCACCGCCTTCCTCGAGCCCGCCCCCGGAGTCGAGGACATCGGGACCGCGCCGGTGGCGGTCCGGGAGGCGATCGCCAGCGGCACCTGGGCCGTGATCCAGCACGAGATCCACCACGGGCGGCGGGGGGAGCTGCCGGCGCTGGCGCCGGAGCTGATCCGGCTGGCGCTGGCGTCCCTCGACCGCGCCTGAGCCGGGGGGCTAGCCGACGGCGACGCGGCGCGCCTCATGCGCACCGAGATAGGGCAGGAGCAGGACTTCGACGAGCTGCTCCTGCAGGGCCGAGATCGTCTTCGGGTCCTCGGCCAGCAGGTACTGGGCGATGACCGAGACGCCGCCACCGACCAGGACGCGCTCGGTGATCGCCGGCAGGCGGGCGGCTTGCGGGTAGCGCTTGCGCCCCTCGGCGAGCAGGTCCGCGAGACGGTCGAGAGCGGCGAACTGGCGCTCGGCCGCGGCGAGGCTGGCAGCGGGAGCTTCGATCGCGAAGACACGAGACAGAGAGCTCGATTCGACCAGCGAGCCGACCACCGCAGTGACGACGGCCCGGACCCTGAACGGCCAAACCGCGACCTCCTCGCAGGCGGTGGTGACCTCACTCCAAAGACGGGCGAGGAACGCTTCCTGGGCGGCAACCAGGGCCTCCTCAACGGTCGCGAATTGCTCGTAGAAGGCCTCTGGCGGCAGGCCGGCGTAGCGGCTGACCCGCTCGACTTCGAGCCGCGAGTAGCCCTGCTCCCCGACGGCTTTGGAGAAGGCGACGATCAGCCGGCTGCGCGGCCCGTCGAGGTCGTCGATGTCGGTGGTATCGGTGGTCATATCGGCGCCAAGACAGGGGGAACAGCCGGGCGCCGGTACCGGGACCAGTCCCGACGCCCTGGGCCGTCCTCGCTCATGGCGCCGTCCCGGGAACGGACGGCGGGCACAGGGATTGCCCCAAGGCCAATATCGCGATACTCCCGCCGTCTTTGAGCGGCGTGGCGGAGTGTAAGCAGTGGTATGCGAAAGTGTCAAGGGTCGATCTGTGCCGATTCGGCGCAGGGGTCAAGGTCTAGCTCTGGCTCGCGGCGAGCTGGCCGCAGGCGGCGTCGATGTCGCGGCCGCGGGTGAGGCGGACGGTCGCGGTCAGATGATGCTCAGCGAGGATCGCCCGGAAGCGCTCGATCCGCTCCGGCGAGGAACCGTCGTAGGCGCCGGTCGGGTTGTAGGGGATCAGGTTGATCTTGTAGCCGCGGGGGTCGAGGAGCTGGGCCAGTTCGCGGGCGTGCTGGGGCAGGTCGTTGACCCCGTCGAGCATCACGTACTCGACGAAGACCTTGCGCCGGCGCTTGGCCCGGTAGCGCTCGCAGGCGGCCAGCACCTCGGCCAGCGGATAGCGGTCGTTGACCGGCATCAGCTGCGAGCGCAGGCCGTCGTTGGGCGCGTGCAGGGAGAGGGCGAGGCTGATCGGCAGCTCGCAATCGGCGATCCGGTCGATCCCCGGCACCCAGCCGACGGTCGAGATCGCGGTGCGGCGGTTGCTGACGCCGAGGTCCGGCAGGCGCTCACAGGCGGCGAGGACGTTGTCGATGTTCATCGTCGGCTCCCCCATGCCCATGAAGACGACGTGGTCGATTGCTTCGGTGCGGCGGAAGTGGAGCGCCTGGTCGAGGATCTCGTCGCTGCTGAGGTTGCGGCCGAACTTCATCTGGCCCGTTGCGCAGAAGGTGCAGGTCAGCGGGCAGCCCGACTGCGAGGAGACGCAGACCGAGCGGCGCCCGTCCCGATAACGCATCAGCACCGCCTCCAGCGGCCGGCCGTCGGCGCTGTGGAAAAGGCACTTGACGGTGCCGTCGTCCGACTTCGCCTCGGCCTGCAGGGTCAGGGTCGAGAGCGGCACCGCGGCACTGAGGCGCTCGCGCAGCGCCGCCGGCAGGTTCGTCATCTCCTCGTAGGAGGAGGCGCCGCGCGTCAGCCACTCCCAAACCTGGGCGGCACGGTAAGAGGGCTCGCCAGCGTCGGCGAGGTTCGAGGCGAGAAGGTCGCGGTCCACCCAGCGAGTGTACGTACGCTGAGTTTGCGCTTTGTCGTCCATACCCGACAAAACGCAAACTCAGCGAGGGGTTATTCGTGGATCTTCTCGCCCCGCTCGAGCATGGCGACGAATTTGCGCAGGCGGCGCTCGCGGGTCTCGGGCCTCTTCGCCTCGTTCAGCCGGTAGATCACCGCGTAGCGGTTGGCGCCGTCGAGGCCGGCGAAGAACTCGGCGGCGGCTGGGCTGCCGTCGAGCTCCCGCTGCAGGTCCTCGGGCACCTGCGCCGTGCCCTGGCCCTCGTAAGCGGCCTCCCAGCGGCCGTCGGCCTGCGCCGCCTCGACCTCGACCAGGCCAGTCGGGCGCATCGAACCGGCCGCGATCAGCGCTTCCGCCTTCTCGCGGTTGATCTTCGACCAGCGCCCGCGCGGGCGGCGCGGCGTGAACCGCTGCAAGAAGTGCTGGTCGTCGTGGCCGCGCTTCTGGCTGTCGATCCAGCCGAAGCAGAGCGCCAGCTCGAGCGCCTCGGCGTAGGTCACGCTCGGCTCCTCCGCCCCCTTCTTGGCGATCTTCAGCCAGATCCCGTCCGATTCGACGTGGTTGTCCTCGAGCCAGGCCTCGAGCTCAGCCGGGGTCGCGAAGAGGAGGATCTCCAGATCGTCCGCCACGGACCCCGGCAAGCCCTCCGCTTAGATCCCCGCCGCGTCGGCCAGCAGGTCGACCTGGGCCGGGTCGCTGGAACTTGGGAAGAGGATCAGCTCGTCGCAGCCGACGCCCTCGAAGGCGGCGAGGTAGCCCCTGACGGTCTCGGCATCCTTGGCGGCCGAGTTGGCGATGAAGTTGGCGACGTCCTCGCCGAGCCAGGCGTAATAGTCCTTGAGGTACTTGTTGGCGTTCTCCTCGGCGGCGTCGCCGAGCGAGAAGTAGGCGAGGGCCTCGACCCGGGGCGCGTCCTCGCGGCCCGCGGCCGACCACTCGGCCTTCATCTTCTCCGCCCCTTCGGCGAAGACTTCCGGCGGCGCGCCGCCGGAGATCCAGCCGTCGCCGTACTTGGCGGCGCGGGCGAAGGAGGCGTCGACGGCGCCGCCGACCAGCAGGGTCGGATAGTTCGGGACTTCGGGCCCGACCAGCTCGTGCTCCCAGACCTCGCGGATCTTCGACAGCATCTCGTCGATCGTCGCGCCGCGGGAGTCCATCGTCACCTCGGCCATCGCGTAGTCGTCGTCGCGGCCGCCGAGGCCGATGCCGAGCGTCATCCGGCCGCCGGAGAGGGCGTGGATGCTGAGCGTCTGCTTGGCGACGGAAGCGGCGTTCTCGCGCAGCGGGGCGAGCAGCACCGAGGTCGTCAGCCGGATCCGCTCGGTCACCGCCGCGGCGGCGGCGAGCGCGACCAGCGGCTCGTAGTTCCCGTAGGCGATGCGGTCGATCGTGCCGAGGCTCCTGAAGCCACGCGCGTCGGCACGCCGCGCCCACTCGGTCAGGTCGGTTCCGGTGGTCCCGGGAACCGCGTTGGGAAGGCCAATCGATACGTCCATGCGCTCTCTCCTACTCGTCCGGGACTGGGTAGGAGAAAACTACTCAGTCGGCGAGCTCGGCTTCGAGCCTTTGAAAGGCGTCGCGCGCGTAGCCAAGGACGCGGCGGTCGCCGCTCAACCGGTAGCGCGAGTTGACCCCCATCACCACGGCGTAGAGCTCGAAGGCGACCCGGTCGGGGTCCTCGGCGCCGGCGATCCCGGCCTGGCGGGCGAGCTCCCCGATCCAGGCGTCGAGGGCGGCGGCGATCGCGTCGCGGACGGGGCCGGGCCGGTCGTCGTACTCGGCCGAGGTCGCGGCCCAGAAGCAGCCGCCGGCGTAGAGGTCGAGGTGCTCGAGGTAATTCTCGCCCAGCGCCCGCAGCCGCGGCGCCCCGTCGGGGGCGCTCAGCGCCGGCTCGAGCACGGTCGCGACGAAGCGCTGGGCGGCGGCCTCGACGGTCGCCAGCTGCAGGTCCTGCTTGGAGCCGAAGTGGGCGAAGAGGCCGCTCTTGCTCATCCCCAGCTCGCTTGCGAGGCGGCCGATCGTCAGCCCCTCGAGGCCCTCGGCCGAGGCGAGGTCGACGGCGCGGTCGAGGATCGCGGCGCGGGTCTGCTCCCCCTTTCCGGCCCGCGTCTCCCCTGCCTGCGGCGCTCCGGTTTCGCGCTCGGTGGTTGCGCTCATCGGCAAAAGGATATAGAAAAGCACGAACGTTCGTACACATTTGGGAGGAGAAGTCCATGAGCAACCACGGAGCAAAGAAGATCGACGAGATGGAGGCCGTCTACCTCGGCGCCTTCAAGCGCGCCCGGGCCGAACTCGGAATCGAGGCGTTCGGGATCGCGGTGATCGACCTGCCGCCCAACTTCGAGCAGTACCCGGAGCACGACCACGCCGGCGACGGTCAGGAGGAGGTCTTCCTGGCGATGCGCGGCAGCGGCGAGATCGAGATCGACGGCGAGCGCTTCCCGCTCGACGCCGATCACATCGCCAGCGTCCCTTCCGGCACCAACCGCAAGGTCTGGTCGGGCCCGGACGGGATCCGGCTGGTCGTCGTCGGCGGCGTTCCCAACGGCCCCTACGTGCCGCCGGACGTCAGCAAGCTGGGAGAACCCGACCCGATGGCGGCTGCCTAGTCGCTTCGATCCGGCGCCGGGGCCCCAGCCTCCGGCGCCGGCTCGAAGCCCGGGCAGGCCAGGACCGGGATCCGCGGGTAGCGCGGGTACTCCGGGTCGGTGCGCGAGCGTTCGCAGAGCGAGAAGACCGAGCCGCGCGTGTTGCCGACCAGCCGCTGGTGGCGGCAGCGGTCGCAGAGGCCGTTCTCGGGGCGCGGCGGCCTCACGCCGCCTCGGCCCGCGCCTTGACCCTGGCGAGGATGCCACGGGTGGCGAGGACGTGGATCCGCGTCCCAATCACGAGTGCCCGGTAGACGCTCCCCTTGGCGCCCGGGAACTCCGCCCGCGTTTCGGCCCGCAACCGGGTGCGATCGCCGCCGAGGTCGTCGAGGCGGAAAATGAGCGCGTAGCGGGAAAAGCGGTGGGCTCCGATCAGGGTCAGCTCCCGCGGCTCCTCGCTGGCGCCGACCGCAAAGTAGGAAAGCGTCGCGGCGAGCCTGGTCAGCGTCTCCCAGACCCGCTCCGGGGGCGAATCGACATCGGTCGAGTGCTGGTCGACATAAGGGAGCAAGCCGGGGTCGATCCGCATACGAGGATGCTATTTGCGGGCTCCGGACCGGTGGGCTCCCGCCTCGTCCCCGGCTAGTTTTGATCTGTGCGCACCGCGACCCTCTTCGACGCCGACGCCGCCTCTTACACGGGGACGGTCGAGGTGCTCGGGGTCATCTTCCGCGCCGAGGACGACGGCTATGCGGTGCTCGAGGTGCGGGAGGCGGAGTCGGGTGAGGGCTTCGCCCTGGTCGGGCCGGTCGCCCACCTCGGCGAGGGTGACCGGGCCGAAGTCAGCGGCGAGTGGCAGACCCACTCGCGCTACGGGCGCCAGCTCCGCGCCCAGGGAGCGCTGCCGCTCGACCCGGCCGACCGCGAGGGGCAGATCGCCTATCTGACCACCCTGCGCCACATCGGCCAGGCGCGGGCCGAGCGGCTGGTCGACGAGCACGGCGAGAACGTCCTGCAGGTGATCGCCGCCGACCCGCAACGGGTCTTCTCCTCCCTGCGCGGGGTCAGTGGCGACCAGGCTGCGGCGGCGACCGAATCCTGGCACGCGAGCCGCGCCGTCCGCGACCTCCACGTGCAGCTGGCGCCGCACGGCCTCGCCCACCTGGCGGCGCCGATCCACGCCCGCTACGGCGAGGGCTCGATGACCGTCCTGCACGAGGACCCCTACCGGCTGACCGAGGTGCCGGGCGTCGGGTTCGCCCGCGCCGACAAGATCGCGCTCGCCGCCGACGTGCCGCCGGAGTCGAGCCGCCGCGCCCAGGCGGCCGCGCTCTTCGCCCTGACCGAGGCCGAGCAGCAGGGCAACAGCTACCTGCCGCTGGCGGAGCTGACCCGGCGCACGGCGCGGCTGATCGGGCTCGCCGCCGATCCCGACCTGCTGGCCGAAGCCCCGGGGCTGGTCAGCGAGGAGGACCGCGTCTACCGCGAGCCGACCCGCGCCAGCGAGGTCGCGGTGGCGGTAACGCTGGCGGCACGGGCGGCAGCGCCCGCCCACCTCGACCACGAGCCCGCCGAGGAGCCGGAGCACGAGCTGACCGACGAGCAGTGGGCGGCGGTGCGGAGCGCCTTCGGGGCGCGGATCTCGGTCCTCACCGGCGGCCCCGGCGTCGGCAAGACCAAATGCACGCTGGGGATCGTCGCCGAGGCGGAAGCGGCGAACGCGACGATCGCGCTCTGCGCCCCGACCGGCCGCGCCGCGCGGCGGATGGAGGAGGCGACCGGGCACGAGGCGAAGACGATCCACCGCCTGCTGGAGTGGATGCCCGGCCGCGAACCCGCCTTCCGCCCGGGCCGGCCGCTGCCGGCCGACCTGGTGATCGTCGACGAGTCCTCGATGCTGAACCTGCGCCTCGCCGAGGTGCTGCTGGGCGGCCTCGCCGAGTCGACCCACGTCGTCTTCGTCGGCGACGCCGACCAGCTGCCGCCGATCGGCGCCGGCAAGCCGTTCGAGGACCTGATCGCCTCCGAGTCGGTGCCGGTCGTGCGACTGACCCAGATTTTCCGCCAGGCGGCGCGGTCGATGATCACGACCGCCGCCCACGAGATCAACCAGGGTCGCCTCCCCCACCTCGAGCCCGGTCCCGACCAGGACCACGACTTCTTCTTCATCGACCGCGCCAATCCCGAGCGGGCGCTCGACACCGTCGTCGAGGTGGTCGCCGAGCGGGCCCCAGCGAGCTTCAACGTCGACCCGATCCGCGAGGTCCAGGTGCTGGCGCCGATGTACAAAGGGGCGGTCGGGATCGACGCTCTCAACGAGCGCCTGCAGGCGGAGCTGAACGCCGACGGCAAGCGGGCGCTGAACGACCGCTTCCGGATCGGCGACCGCCTGATCCAGACCCGCAACTCGCACGAGCTGGGGCTGATGAACGGCTCGATCGTCTTCCTCCGCGAGGACCAGCCCGACGACGAACTGATCGTCGTCGACAGCGACGACGGCGGCTCGCTGGTGATCCCCTACGACGAAACGGCGACGCTGCGGCTCGCCTACGCGATCTCGGTCCACAAGGCGCAGGGGTGCGAGGTGCCGGTCGTGGTCGGCGTCTGCCACCGCTCGCACGCGCGGATGCTGACCCGCCCCCTGCTCTACACCGCGATCACCCGCGCCCGCAGCAGCTGCGTCCTCGTCGGCGATCGCTCGGTACTGGGGGCGGCGGTCGGCCGCGACGACAGCGGCAGCCGCTTCTCCGGTCTCGCCGACCGGCTGCGCGGCTAGAACTCGCGCCATGAACCGTCTCGTCCTCCTCCTGCTCAGCCTCTGCCTGCTTGCCGGGGCGGTCCTCGCCACCCCCGCCGGCGCCGCCACCTCCAAGCCCGGGCCGGCCTCCCCGAAAACGAAGTCGCGGCGATCGCGCTGCTCGACCACCCGCGCGGCCTCGACCGCTTCGTTCGCGCGGTCTCCGACCCGAGCTCGCCCCGCTACCGCGAGTACGCGACGGTCGAGCAGCTTGTCGCCCGCTTCGGCGCCACGCCGAAAGAGATCAAGGCGTCCCTGCGCTGGTTCGCTCGGCGCGGGGTGCGGGCCAAGGTCGACGCCAGCCACACCGCGGTGATCGCCTGGCTCTCGCAACGACGCGATCGCGCCGCTTGCGGCGGCGGCGATACTTCGGCGCATGGAGGATCGAGCCAAGCAGCACCGCCACCAGGTGCCCTGGCTCGAGATCGGCGCGACCCTGGTCGGGATCGCCCTGCTGGCGGCGATGGTGCTCGGCATCCCGGCGCTCCGGCACGCGCTCGAAGCGGTCCTCCAGGGCGACACTGCCGAGGTCCGACACCAGATCGACGAGCTGGGTGTCGTCGGGCCGCTGCTGATCATCGCCCTCGCCCTGATCCACACGATCGTCATCTACCCGGCCGAGATCGTCAACGCCGCCGCCGGCTTCGCCTACGGCTTCTTCCCGGCGCTGGCCCTGGTCACGGTCGGCTGGATGGGCTCGGCGCTGCTCTGCTACTGGGTCGGCACCCGGGTCGCGCGGCCACTGCTCGACCGCTGGTTCGGGGTCGAGCGTTTTGAGCGCTTCGAGCGGATGATCGAGCGCGGCGGCGTCACCCTGCTGCTGGCCCTGCGCCTGATCCCGATCGTCCCCTTCAGCCTCGTCGGCTATGCCGCCGGCGCCGCCCGGGTGCCGGTCTGGCGTTTCGTCTGGACCACGGTCGTCGGCTACATGCCGATCACCGCGATCGCCGTCTACTTCGGCACCCGCCTGGAGGGAATGGAGCTGACCGACCCGATCGTGATCGGGTCGGTCGTCGCCTTGCTCGTACTGCTGCTGATCGGCAACTGGATAGTGCGCCGCCAGGCGGGGTCGAGCAAAGAGGAGGTCAGCCGACCCGTTTGACGGTGAAGCGGAAGACGGCCGGCGTCGGGTCGACGTTGCCGGCCGCGTCGACCGCCTTGGCGAAGACCTCGTGCTCGCCAGGCTCGAGCTCGGCGACGAGGCGCTTGGGGCAGAACCGGCGCCTGCCACGGTCGATTTTGCAGACGAATCTGGCGCTGCCGTCGCTGGCGCGGAAGCGGAACGCGACCCTGGCCCGGCGCTGATTGGTCCGCACCAGCTTCGGCGGGTGCTTGGCGATCTTCGTCTGCGGCGCCTTGGTGTCGATCCGAAAGGAGAGGACGGGGCTGGAGCCGACGCGACCGCCGGCATCGGCGCCGCTGAGCTGGAAGCTGTGCCTGCCGTCGGCGAGGTTGCTCGGGACCCGGTAGGGCGAGGAGCAGGGGGCCGGCGCGGCGCCGTCGAAGGCGCAGCCGAAGACGACCGGGCGGCTGGCGGCGAATTCGATCGTCGGCCGCCGCTCACGACTCACTGGCGGCGGCCACCTGGTGACGGTGACGGTCGGCGCCAGCGCCACCGAGTTGACCGCGGCAAAGGCGTCCGGCAGCCCGGCACCGACCGCGGTCGGGCCGAAGGCTCCAACCGGCCGGCCGCTCGCCAGCAGCGCGGCCCGGATCTGGGCCTGGCCGGCGCCGGGGTTCGCCTGCCGCATCAGGGCCGCGATCGCGGCCGCGTGCGGGGCCGCGGCCGAGGTGCCGCAAAAGCGCCAGAAGCCGCCCGATTTGAAGGCGAAGAAGGTGGTCGCCCCGCAGTCGGTGGCGACGAGGTCGGGCTTGCTGATCACGACTTCGCCGGTCGGCGCCGCCGGCGAGACGCCGGTGACCGGGCCGAAGAGGTGGACCACCGGCCCGCGCGATGAGTAGACCTCGGGTTTGAGCGAGGTCGAGTAGAGGATCGCGCCGGTGCTGATCGCACCGGCGGCGCCGCTGTGGCCGATCACCGTCGGCCCGATCGGGAGGCCGGCGCTTTCGCTCAGCTGCCCTGCGGTCGGAAACACGCCGGTGCCGCCGTTGCCGACCTGGACCAGCTTGAAGCGCGGGTTGGCGCTGCCGGAGGTGCGGGTGACTCCCACCCTGACCGTCGTCGTCGCGCCTTCGTTTTTCCAGGCGAGGGCCTCGAAGGGCCGCTGGGTGGCGCTCACGTTCTGATAGGTCGAGCTGTTGAGCACGGCGCCGCCGGCGGTGACCAGGTAGAGGTCGAGGTTGTCCTGGACCCCACCCCACGGTTCCGCCCACTGCAGGTCGAGGACGATTTCCCTGCCGGCTTCGACGGTGTATTCGAAGGCGCTGTCGCTGCCGCCGCCGGGTTTGAAGTCGGCGCAGGAGGCGCCGGGAACGCCAAGCGGACAGGGGACCGCTTCGAACTGGGCTTCGACCGAGCCGACGTCGCTGCCGTTCGAGATCACGTTGTCGTTGCCGGCCGCGGTGAAGTAGGAGGCGCCGCCGGCCGTGACTTCGTTGATCGCAACCGCGACCGGGCCGTCCTGGAAGAACGGCTCGTCGAGGTAGATCGCGTCGTCGGCAATCACCTGGGCGCCGGCGCCCGCCAGGCCGCGGATGTTTTTCGCGAAGGCGGTCTGGCCGCCGGCGGCGGTGGCGAAGTCGATCGCCGCGCCGGGGGCGAGGTCATGGACGATCTGGGCCATCGCCCGGCCCTCGTCGGTGCCGCTCGCAACGGGGTCGGAGAGGATGCCGACGGGCTGCTGGGAGCCGCAGGGGCTGCCGGGGCCGGGCAGGTCGCCGCCGATGACGTCGCCGGCGGCGTGGGTGGCGGCGCTGGCGCGACGGTCGAAGGAGTCGGAGACGATGCCGACGGTGACGCCGCTGCCGTCGACGGCGAAGTTGCCCCTGGCGCTGGCGGCCCCCAGTTGCGAGTCGCCCTCGGAGCGGACCGTGCCGCCGCAGTCGAGGCCGCGGACGATCGGAGCCAGCACTTCGGTGACCCCGGCGACGCCGCCGACGGCGGCGACGGCCGGCAGGTCGGCGGGCGCAGCGGCGACGGTGATCGTCTGGTAGCGGCGGCTGACGTCGAGGACGTCGGCGCCGGCGGCGCGCAGCGATTCGGCACCGGCGCCGGCGCCCTGATCGAAGCGGACTTCGGCGACGACCCGGCCGCCCTGGCGGACGAGGCTGGCGGGGCCGCTGGCGGGAAGGTCGAGGCGGCGCGCCTGCTGGGCGGGCGGCAGCGCCCGCACCGCCGGGCTCGCCAGCTCGGCCAGGCGCGGCGAGAGGCTGCCGGGGTCGGCCGTCGCGGCTGCAGGCAGGACGGCAGCAGCGAGCAGCGCGGCTACGCACACGTTCAGGGACTTCATCTGAGACCCGGTATCGACACTACCCCTTCCGGCCTTGAAAACCGCCAACTGCAGCGGGATCTCCAGCCAGCCCAGCTAGATGTAGGCGGCCCGCCGGAACCAGGCGAGCAGGGCGCCGACCGAGAGCACGAGGCTGCCGATCCCGAGCGCCCAGAATGCGGCGGCGGTGTCGATGTTGATCACCAGCCACTTGAAGTTCTGGCCGAAGAAGCCAACGATGAAGGAGAGCGGCAGAAAGATCGTCGCCACGATCGTCAGCTGCTTGGTGATCTGGTTGAGGCGGTTGGAGACAACCGAGAGATAGGCGTCGCGAGTGCCGGCGAGCAGGTCGCGGTAGGAGTCGATCTGGTCGGAGATCCGGATCGCGTGGTCGTAGACGTCGCGGAAGTAGTTGCGCGAGTCGGCTTCGAGGCCGGGGATTTCGAGGATATCGTCGATCCCGCGGGCCAGCAGGTCGCGCTGCGGCGTCACCACCCGGCGCAGCTCGACCAGCTTGCGGCGCAGCGCCGTAATCTCCTCCAGCTGCCCCGGCTCGGGACGTTCGAAGATCTCGGTGTCGAGCCCTTCCATCCGTTCGTCGAGTCGCTCCAGGACCGGGAAGAAGGTGTCGGTGAGGCCGTCGAGGACGCGGTAGATGACGAACTGCTCCGAGCGCGGGGCCTGCGCCGCGAGCCGCTCGCGCGCTTCCTTCAGGACCGGGCAGGGGCGCAGGTGCGAGGTGACGATGTAGCCGCCGCTGAGGAAGGCGTGGACCTCTTCCAGCTCGATCTCTTCGCCGTCGCCCTCGCTGACGCCGTAGTAGACGAGGAACATGTACTCGCCGAAGTCGTCGAGCTTCGGCCGCTGTCCCCGCTTCAGCATGTCCTCCAGCGCCAGCGGGTGGAAGGAGAAGAGCTCACCGACGGCCTGCGCCTCTTCTTCACCCGGGTCGGTCAGGTCGAGCCAGAAGTACTCGTCGCGCTGGAGCAGGTCGGAGATCGCCTCGCGATCGATGCTCTCGAGGAAACGCACGCGGCGAACGCTAGATCGGCACCCGGACGCCCGCGAACACCGAATATGCGTCTCTGCAACTGGCGATCCTGCTACGGTCCCCCCTGTTAGGGCCGGTTAGACCGGCAAAAGTACGTGTCTAGCGCTCGCAGTCGTTGCTTTACAGCTTCCTCCGCGTTCGCAGCACATCGATGTGGAGGCAATGCATGCCCACTGGAACTGTCAAGTGGTTCAGCGACGACAAGGGCTACGGGTTTATCACTCCCGATGACGGCTCGAAGGACGTCTTCGTGCATCACAGCGCCATCCTCGGCGAGGGCTTCAAGTCCCTGACCGAGGGCGCCAAAGTGAGCTACGAGTCCGAAGAAGGCCCCAAGGGCCCGGCCGCAGCGAGCGTTCAGCAGCAGTAGTCCAAGCTGACGCTTCAGCAGTTCGAAGCCCGCCTGACCAGGCGGGCTTCGTTTTGCCTGCGGCCGGCCATCCCGTTCCCCTACCCTCCCAACTCGCATGAGCACGACCCGAGACGACCTCAGAAACGTGGCGATCATCGCCCATGTAGACCACGGCAAGACGACGCTGGTCGACGCGATGCTGTGGCAGACCGGCACCTTCCGCAAGGGCCAGGACGTCGCCGAGCGGGTGATGGACTCGATGGACCTCGAGCGCGAGAAGGGGATCACGATCCTCGCCAAGAACACCGCCGTCAACCGCGGCGACGTCAAGTTCAACATCGTCGACACCCCCGGCCACGCCGACTTCGGCGGCGAGGTCGAGCGGGCGCTGACGATGGTCGACGGGGCCCTGCTCCTGGTCGACGCCTCCGAGGGGCCGCTGCCGCAAACGCGCTTCGTCCTCCGCAAGGCGCTGGAGCGCAAGCTGCCGATCATCCTTGTCGTCAACAAGGTCGACCGCCCGGACGCACGGATTTCCGAGGTCGTCGACGAGGTCTACGAGCTCTTCATCGATCTCGACGCCGACTCCGAGCAGATCGATTTCCCGATCGTCTACACCAACGCCAAAGCCGGCTGGGCGGCGATCGAGGAAGGCGTCGAAGGCGAGGACCTGACCCCGCTGCTCAATCTGATGGTGGCGAAGATCCCCGCCCCGGAGTACGACGAGGGAGCGCCGCTGCAGGCGCATGTGACCAACCTCGACGCCTCGCCGTACGTCGGCCGCCTGGCGATCTGCCGGGTGCGGCAGGGGACGATCCGCTCCGGCCAGCAGATCGCCTGGTGCCGGGCCGACGGCAGCGTCCAGCGCGCCGCGGTCTCGGAGCTGTACGTGACCGAAGGACTGGAGCGGGTCAGCGCCGAGCAGGCGGGGCCGGGCGAAATCATCGCGGTCGCCGGGATGGAAGAGGTGACGATCGGCGAGACCCTGGCCGACACCGAGGACCCGCGGCCGCTGCCGGTGATCGAGGTCGACGAGCCCTCGCTCTCGGTCGTGATCGGGATCAACACCTCGCCGCTGGCCGGCCAGGAGGGCAGCAAACTGACCGCGCGGCAGATCCGCGACCGACTCGACACCGAGCTGGTCGGCAACGTCTCGATCCGGGTCCAGGACACCGAACGCCCGGATGCCTGGGAGGTGCAGGGCCGCGGCGAGCTGCAGCTCGTGATTCTGCTGGAGATGATGCGGCGCGAGGGCTTCGAGCTGACCGCCGGTCAGCCGCGGGTCGTCACCCGCGAGGTCGACGGCAAGATCCACGAGCCGGTCGAGCGACTGGCGATCGACGTGCCCGAGGAGCACGTCGGCGCCGTCACCCAGATGCTGGCCGCCCGCAAAGGGCGGATGGAGCAGATGGTCAACCACTCGACCGGGTGGGTGCGGATGGACTACCTGGTGCCGGCCCGCGGCCTGATCGGGTTCCGGACCGAGTTCCTGACCGAGACCCGCGGCACCGGCATCCTCCACCACGTCTTCGACCGCTGGGAGCCATGGGCGGGCGAGCTGCGCACGCGCCAGACCGGCTCCCTCGTCGCCGACCGCCGCGGCCAGACCGCCGGCTACTCGCTGATGAGCCTGCAGGACCGGGGGACGCTGTTCGTCGGCAGCGGCGAGGAGGTCTACGAGGGGATGATCGTCGGCGAGAACGCGCGCTCCGACGACCTCGACGTCAACCCGACCAAGGCCAAACAGCAGACCAACATGCGGGCGGCGAGCGCCGACGTCCTCGTCCGCCTGGCGCCGCCGACGCGGCTCAGCCTGGAAGGGTCGCTGGAGTTCCTGCGCGAGGACGAGTGCGTCGAAATCACCCCGGAGTCGGTGCGGCTGCGCAAGGTCGAGCTCGACAAAATCCTGCGGCTCAAGGCGTCGAAGCGCGGCGCGGCTGCGCCGCGGTAGACCGAGCCGTCAAGCCGCGGCAGCGGCCCGCTCGATCATCTGCGAAATGCGTTCGATCACCCGCGCCGGTTCCCGTTCCAGGCGACGACCCGTGATCCGCCTCGTTTCGACCCCGGCCAAAGCAAGGTCCTCGTCACGCAGCCGGTCGCGCTCGAACGCGTCCCGCGTTCCATGCGTCTCGAAGAGGTCGAGTTCGATGGCGAAGCCCAGATCCGGCCAGCAGAAGTCGAGCTCGTGCCCAGCCACGTTGTATGCCGTGGCGGGAAGCGGCAGGCCGGCGTCGGCCAGCAAGCCGAGGAGCAGCTTCTCCGCGTCGGAGCGAGTGAAGGCGGGCGGCTGGTAATTGACGATCGCGCGCCGCAGCCGGCTCGAGCCACGGTGGCCCTTGTTGCGGGCGATCACCGATTCGACCGGTCCCAGCTCGAAGAGTTCGAGCTCTTCGCTGCGCTCGAGGATGCGCTGGAGCCAGTCTGGTTTGACCAGCGCCGCCAAATCGAGCAGCGTGCGAGGGACGGAGGTCACTGGTATCCCCTTTTCGAGGGCTCGGTCCTCGGCGGTGAGATTTCGCGCTCTGTGCAGCCGTAGTGGCTGTCTGTTCCGGCGCGGGATTGGGCTCGTCACATGGATCGGAACAGGCTGGGTATGGCGGGTGAGGCCCCAGAGCCACGCGGCGGAGTAGTGACTCAGCAGCGCCCCCGGTCCGCAGGCCAGAACCGCCGCAAGGCACTGTCCGTGGAGCGTGAGATTCGTGTGGCCGACTGCATAGACGCCGGTGTAGAGACGATGCAGTTGCCCCATTTCCGCCATCCGTGAGATGGCCGATTGCGAGTATCCCAGCAGCCCTTCCAGCTGGCGAATCGAAACTACTCCGTGCTGCCGACTCGCGAGCGCAGCCAGAGCACTATCCGAGCCGACATCGACCCGTGGTTGCCATTTCACCCGCATACCGGGTGAAATGACTGCCACGCCGGAGGTTCTCCCCCGGCGTGGCTTGAACCCCTTCCCCCTACCTGCTGCTGTTCGTCTCTTGCGGCGCCGGGAGCCCTAGCTGGGCTTTGGGAGGCTGGCTTCGATTCCGTCCAGCAGGCGGGTGAGGCCGCGCTCGAAGCGGCCCTCTTTGGCGAGGTGGCCGACGACGCGCTCGACGCCGGCGTCGGCGTCGTCGCCGAGGAAGTCGCGGATCAGGGGGTAGTCGCCGGAGTCCATTTCCCGCTGGAGGTACTCGAGCACCTCGGGGGGCCAGCCGCGCTCGTGCTCCTCGGTCTCCTGCGCCTCGCGCAGGGCGTAGCCGAAGACGAAATCGTCGACCAGGCTGATCAGCTCGAACTTTTCCTGGGGATCGATGGCGAGGCCGGAGACGGCCTGCAGCGACTGCTCGAAGTGGCGCATGGCGTTCGGACCGGGGCGGCCGTCACCCATCCGGTCGAAGATCCAGCGGTGGTTGCGGAAGGCGTCGCGACTGTGGAGCGCGATCCGGCCGATGGCGGCGCGCCAGTCGCCGGCTAGAGCCTCCTCGGGGACCAGGACCTCCCCCATCACCTCGTCGAACATCAGCGTGATCAGCTCGTCCTTGTTGGCGACGTAGTGGTAGAGGGTCATCGTCCCGGCGCCGAGCTTTTGGGCGACGCGACGCATCGAGACGGCGTCGAACCCCTCGGCGTCGGCGATTTCGATCGCGGCGGCGGCGATGTCGGCCCGGGTGTGGGTCGGGCGGCGGGAGCTGGGCTCCTCGCGCATCCAGATCAGCGGGCGGGCGGCGCTGACTTCCTCGTGGGCCTGATCGACTTTCCCCTGGGCCCGGTCCATCTGGTCCTGAGCACGGCGGAACTCCGCGTCCATGCGCTCCTGGGCGCGATCCATCCGCTCCTGCGCTCGCGCCATGCGCTGGCGGGTCCGGGCGTCCTTTTTCCGGGCGGGCGACATTTCGTACATCGTACTGCTAGTCTCCTCGTACGTTGTACTACGACTACGTACGAGGTACGAAATGAGAGCTGAAATCCAAAGCGAGGTCGCGATCGCCGCCACCGGCCTCGGCAAGCAATACGGCGAGCAGTGGGCGCTGCGGGACTTCGACCTCGAGGTCCCCGCCGGCTCGGTGCTCGGCCTGCTCGGCCACAACGGCGCCGGCAAGACGACCGCGATCCGGATCCTCACCACCCTCGCGGAGCCGACCACCGGCAGCGCCAGCGTCGCCGGTTGCGACGTCGCAACCGAGCCGGCCGCGGTCCGCGAGCGGATCGGGCTGACCAGCCAGGCGGCGACCGTCGACGGCCTCTTGAGCGCCAGCGGCAACCTGGAGATGATCGGACGCCTCTACCACCTGCCCCGCAAGCTCGCCCGCGAGCGCGCGAGCGAGCTGCTGGAGCGGCTGCGCCTCGCCGACACCGGCGACAAACTCGTGCGCGACTTCTCCGGCGGCATGCGGCGCCGCCTCGACCTCGCCGCCAGCCTGGTCGCGGCGCCACCGGTCCTGTTCCTCGACGAGCCGACCACCGGCCTCGACCCGGAAAGCCGCAACGAGCTCTGGGCGCTGCTGCGGACCCTGGTCGACGACGGCACCACGGTACTGCTGACCACGCAGTACCTGGAGGAGGCCGACCAGCTGGCCGACCGCATCGTCCTCCTCGACCACGGCGAGATCGCCGCCACCGGCACGCCGGCACAGCTGAAAGCGCGCCACGGCGGCGAGCGGATCGCCGTCTCGGTGCCGGCCGAGGCGCAGCTCGAGGTCGCCGCCGGCGCGCTCGAACGGGTCGCCGCCGGCGCCGCCGAGATCGACGCCGAAGCGGCCCTGGTCAGTGCCCCGGCAAGCGAGTCGACGCGGCTGATCGAGGTCGTCCGCGCCCTCGACGAGGCCGGCGTCGACGCCACCGACGTCCACCGGCGGGAAGCGACGCTCGACGACGTCTTCCTCGCCATCACCCGCTCCAGTGAGCGCAAGGAGGTCCCGACCCGATGACCGCGACCACTCTCCCCCGCACCGCAGCCGGCCCGGCCCGGCTGCGCTGGCTGCTCGCCGACAGCGCCACGATCGCCGGCCGCAGCTTCGCCCACATCCGCCAGATCCCGGAGAAGCTGTTCGACGTCACCCTGCAACCGCTGATGTTCGTGCTGCTGTTCTCGTTCGTCTTCGGCGAAGTGATTGCCGTTCCCGGCGGCGATTACAAGGAGTACCTGATCGGCGGCATCCTGGTCCAGACCCTGGCCTTCGGGATGATGGGGCCGGGCGTCTCGATGGCGACCGACCTCGGCGAGGGCATCCTCGACCGCTTCCGCTCGCTGCCGATGCTGCGGCCCGCCTTCCTGCTCGGCCACCTGACCGCGGAGTTCGCGGCCTCCGTCCTGGCAGTCGCGATCATGGTCGTCACCGGCCTGATCGTCGGCTGGCGGATCGACAGCAGCCCGGCCGAAGCGATCGGCGGCTTCGCCCTGACCGCGCTGCTGGCGGTGACGACGCTGTGGCTGGGAACGCTGATCGGCGTCATCGCCCGCTCCCCCGACGTCGTCCAGGGCATCGCCTTCCTGGTGATCTTCCCGCTGACCTTCATCGCGACCACGTTCGTGCCGATCGGCGGGCTGCCGGACGGCCTGCGCCAGTTCGCCGAATACAACCCGGTCAGCGCCTGGGCGGCCGGCCTGCGAACCCTGTTCGGCAACCCGACCGCGACCCCGGCCGACGCCGCCTGGCCGCTGGTCCACCCGGTGCTTGCCTCGGTCCTCTGGTGCCTGGCGATCCTCGCCGTCGTCGTGCCGCTGACGCTGCGCGCCTACCGGCGCCGGACGACTGGTTGAGCTTTTACATCCATAGGAGGTAAAAGCTCAACCACACCCGGGGTGAAGTCAGTAGCGAGTCTCGGCCTCGACCCGGCCGGAGTCGATCGCGTCGAGCAGAGCCTGATGGTCGCGCAGGTTCTGCTCGGCGTAGTCCTCGGAGAAGTCGGCGACCGCCTGGTCGAAGGAGTCGCCGGAACCGAGGTATGAGGCGATCGCGATCCGGTCCCCCGAGCGGGCGTGGGCGCGTGCCAGCGTCTGCCCGCAGATCCGCGCGTAGACGTCGAGCCCGGCCGGGCTGAGCAGCTCGATTTCGGCCGAGCGCTTCCAGTCCCAGAGCTGGCGCACGTAGAAGTCGTGTTGGTTGCCGTCGAGGCCGGTCGCCGAGCACCAGCCGAGGAAGATGTCGCTGGCCGCCTGCATCAGCCGCTGGCCCTCGACCACGCGGCGGCCGTGGTTGCGGAAACGGCTGGCGCTGGCATAGCCCTCGAGGACCGATGCCTCCGCCTCCTTCGCCTGCAGGAAGAGCGGGTCGTCGTCATCGGAGCCGGTCAGCAGGATCACCCAGGCGCGGGTGCCGACGCTGCCGACGCCGACCACCTTGCGGGCGATCTGGCGGAAGCGGTAGCCGTCGAGCAGGACCTGGCGGTCGGGCGGCAGCGAGTCTCGGTAGGCATCGAGTACGCCCTGCAGGACATCCAGCAGCTCCGGCCCGTTGCCGTCGCCGATCAGCTCTTCGCCGGGCACGAGCAGCGGCGGTTCGCTGCGGAAGCGAATCTCGCCGTCGACCGTTTCGGTCAGCTTCTGCAGAGCCCGCAGGCTGTCCTTGGACTGAGCCTTGGCGACGCCCTTGCGGACCCGCTTCACCTCCTTCGGGTCGGCGTGCTCGACCTCCGATAGCGCCGCCTCGACGTCGAATCGCGAGTACCAGACCTCGAGATTGCCCAGCGCCGCGAAATCCCGCATCGACTCGCGGTAGGTGCGGGTCACCCGCAGCAGGATCGCCTGGCGCTGCTTGCGCTTGAAGCCGTTCTCGCGGGCGGCGATCGCGAAGCTGGCGGCGAGCCGCTTGACGTCCCACTCCCAGGGGCCGGGCAGGGTCTCGTCGAAGTCGTTGAGGTCGAAGACGAGGCGGCGGTCGGGAGCGGCGAAGGCGCCGAAGTTGGAGAGGTGGGCGTCGCCGCAGGCCTGCACGCGGAGGCCGGAGACCGGCGCCGGCGCCAGGTCCGCCGACATCACCGCGGCGGCGCCGCGGAAGAAGGCGAACGGAGAGGCCGCCATCCGCCCGTAGCGAATCGGAACCAGGTCCTGGAGCCGGCTCTCGGCCTGGCGCTCGAGGATCGCGATCGGGTCCATCCGACCCTCGGCCGCGGCCCAGTCGGCCGCGCCGGAGCGCGGCGCCTGCGAGCGGGCCGCCTTGCCGGCGGCGGTGCGTTCGGCGACGTCCATGCGCCGACCGTACATCGCGGCGGGCCGTTTTCCCAGCGCTTGCCGGGAAAACGGCCCGCCGTCGCAGCTAGACGGTGGCGGCTGCCTGCTCGGACTGCGAGTCGCGGGCGGCGTCGGCGGCCTTCGCCTCGGCCTCCGGGGTGCGCTCGCCGGCCGGACGCGGAATCAGCACTTCTTTGGCGATCACCAGGCGCTGGATCTGGCTGGTGCCCTCGTAGAGCTGCATGATCTTCGCGTCGCGCATCAGTTTCTCGACCGGGTACTCCTTGATGAAGCCGTAACCGCCGTAAACCTGGACGGCGTCGACGGTGATCTCCATCGCCGAGTCGGCGGCGAAGCGCTTGGCCATCGAGGAGATCTTGCTGTTGCGGAGGCCCTGGTCGAGCAGGACGGCCGAGTTCCAGACCAGCAGACGGGCGGCCTCGACCTTGGTCGCCATGTCGGCGATCATGAACTGGATCGCCTGGTGCATCGCGATCGGGACGCCGAACTGGACCCGTTCTTTCGAGTAGTCGGAGGCGAACTCGAGGGCGGCGCGGCCGATGCCGACAGCCATCGCCGAGACCCCGGGACGGGTCCGGTCGAGGGTCATCATCGCCAGTTTGAAGCCCTTGTTTTCCTCGCCGATCAGGTTCTCCGCCGGGACCTCGACGTCGTTGAAGGAGATGGTCGCGGTGTTGGAGGCCCGCTGCCCCATCTTGTCCTCCTTCTTGTCGACCGTGACCCCGGGGGAGTTGGCGTCGACGACGAAGGCGCTGATCCCCTGGTGGCCGGCCTCGGGGTTGGTCTTGGCGTAGACCGTGAACCAGTCGGCGTAGGTGCCGTTGGTGATGAAGCACTTGGAGCCGTTGAGGACGTACTTGTCGCCCTGCTTGACGGCGCGGGTCTTCATGCCGCTGACGTCGGAGCCGGCGTCGGGCTCGGTCAGGCAGAAGGAGGCGAGCTTCGGGGCTTCGGTCAGCATCCCGAGGTACTTCTTCTTCGTCTCCTCGGAGCCGCCGAGGGTGACCGGCGCCGAGGCGAGGCCGTTGGCCATCAGCGAGGTGCCGATCCCGGAGCAGCCCCAGCCGACCTCCTCCTCGATCAGGCAGCCGGAGAGGTAGTCGAGGCCGGGACCGCCGTAGGCCTCGGGGATGTGGGTGTTCATCAACCCGACCTCCCAGGCCTTCTCGATCACGTCCTGCGGCCAGGTGCCGTCCACGTCGTACTCCCAGGCAACGGGACGCATGTCTTTCTCGGCGAAGCTGTGCGCCAGCTCGCGCAGGTCTTTCTGCTCGTCGGTCAGGGTGAAGTCAACCACCGGTCGGTGCTCCTTTTTGTCGTTCTTTCGAAGCTGTTCTGGAGCGCCCCTACCAGACAGGCGTTCCGCCGATTGACTGGTCAGTCAACCAACAGGAAGAGTAGCGGATGGCCCGGGACGCATGGGCCGTTTACCCTTGATCCATGCCATTTGCGACGGGCATGGTCGCGATCGACGCAGGCACCGTGCTGGTGCTGATCACGCTGCTGGTGGCGCCGATCGCCGCAATCGTCTTCGCCCGCTCCGGCCCGGCCTGGAACTCGATCGGCAAAGGGCCGCTGGCGATCGAGCCGGACGCACCGGCGGCGCCGCCGGTGAGCGACCGCCCGAGCGCCGCCGAAGCCGCCGTCCAGGCGGCGGAGGTGCGACAGATGCTGGCGGCGAGGGCCGAGCGCCAGCGCCGCCGCGGCGAGCAGCCGGTCGACGTCGAGGCCGAGGCGAGCCGGCTGCTGGCCGGCGGGGAGGGTGCGACCGGCGCTGACAAGATGGCCGCCGAGCTGCGGGCGGAAGTGCGCCAGCTGGTGATCGCCCGCAACGAACGGCGGCGCCGGGCGGGGCTGCATCCGTTGAACGTCGAGGCGGAGACCGAACGCGAGCTCGCAGATCTCGTAGGATCGCGCTGATGAGCCCCGAGCCCGACGAGAACCTGTACGAGGTCGAGCAGCTGCTGGTCCAGCCCGGCACCTACTTCAACCCCCAGACCGAGGTCGTGGTCGTCGTCGACGACTCCGCCTCGATCGACCAGGAGGTCTTCAACATGGAGGCCTACGAGGGCGCCGACTGGGTGCGGATCTCCGACGACGTGCCGATCGACGAGGACGGCCGCGACCGCGCGCTCGAGAGCTTCCAGACGCATTACCACCCCGGCTCCGCCGGATCCGTCTCCGAAACCGCACTCGAACAAGGCGACGAAGAGGTCGACGAGGACGAGGACGGCCAGGACCCCGGCCGCGAGGACTGAGACCTCAGTCCGCGAGAGCGGCTCTGAGCGTCGATTCCCAGCGGGCGTCAGCCGCCCGCACCTCGTCGCTCGTCGACTCCGCGTCGCTGCCGCAGCCAGCCACCAGCGCTGCAGCCGCCAGGCACAGGGCAACTGCGGCGATCACGGCTTGGATCGTGCTCGACCCCATCTCGCAGACGGGTACGGCCGTCGAGCTCGATTCGTTCACTCGATAGGCTCCGCCGAGATGCTCGCCGAGGGAAACAAAGCACCGGCCTTCACCCTGCCCGACCAGGACGGCAACAAGGTCAAACTCTCCGACTTCAAGGGCCAGACCGTGGTCCTCTACTTCTACCCCCGCGCCGACACGCCTGGCTGCACGACGCAGGCCTGCGGGATCCGCGACCGCTCCGACGAGTATGCCGCGGCGGGCGCGAAGGTGATCGGGATCTCTCCCGACGAGCCGGAGAAGCTCGAGAAGTTCGACGACAAATACGGGCTCGGCTTCACCCTGCTCGGCGACGTCGACCACAAGGTGGCCGAGAAATACGGCGCCTGGGGCGAGAAGTCGATGTACGGCAAGAAGTACATGGGGATACTGCGCACGACCTACGTGATCGACCCGAAAGGGAAGATCGCCAAAGTGTTCCCGAAAGTGCAGCCGAAAAAGCACGACCACCTGGTGCTGAAGGCGCTCGAGGCCCTGCCGCTCCTCACCTGATCGATTGCCGACCCCATAGGGTCATCAAACGCTCAGGCGCTGAGGACGACGGCCACCAAGAACGCCGCGTAGAGGCCGAACCAGGCGACGACCGAGGGCAGGTTGAACTGGCCGGCTCGGTGCAGGCTGAAGTAGGCGACGACGCCGCCGGCGACGCCCAGTCCCACCGAGAGCACGGCGTTGCCGTCGAGCGACCAGTCGGTGAAGAGGAGGCCGATCCCGACCGGGATCGTCGACTGGAAGACCATCGCGCCGCTGATGTTGCCGAGGGCGAGGGCGTCCTTGCCTTCGCGGACCCAGAAGAAGCTGTTGACCTTCTCCGGCAGCTCGGTCGCCAGCGGCGCCAGGATCAGGGCGAGAACGAGGGCGTCGACGCCGAGGTCTTCGGCGACGCCGAGCAGCTGTTCGACAAAGAGGTGGGCGCCGCCGACCATCGCCCCGAGGCCGACCAGGAGCTGGATCACGCAGAGGGCGAGCCCGGGGTCCTCCCGGCGCTCGGGGCGGCGCTCGAACAGCAACGGGTTGAGGCTCTCCTCCTCTTGGACCTCGCCGGCGCTGCGCAGGGTGCGGGCGATGTAGAGCAGGTAGGAGGCGACGAAGACGATTCCAAGCGGGATCCGCACCTCGGCCGGCGGGCCCCAGGCGAGCAGACCGGCGAGGGTGAAGAAGGCGAGGAAGAAGAGCAGGTCGCGCTCCAGGGTGGGTCCGTGGGTGTCGAGGTGGACGCCCTGGCTGCGGCGCCGCCGGTAGGAGTAGGCGAAGAGGCCGACCAGGCCCATCGCCAGCGTCGCCAGCAGGAAAGGCGCGCCGACGATGGCGCCGACCGCCACGTCTTCGGAACCCTCGGTCGAGTCGATCAGGGCGACGATCGCGATCAAGGTCTCCGGCATCGCCGTCCCGACAGCAGCCAGGATCGACCCCACCGCCCCCTCTCCCAGTCCCAGCTTGTGCCCGATCCACTCGACCGCGTTGGTGAAGAGCAGCGCCCCGGTCAGAACGACGGCGAAGCTGACGAGCAGGAGTAGGACTTCCATTGAGGCAGGCTATAGGCCTGCCACTACGCGAAGTAGAAGGCGAGCCCGAAGACGAAGTAGACGGCGAGGAGCTGGACTCCCTCGAACCAGGTCGACTCGCCGTCCTGGGTGACGAACTGGGCGATCATGATCGCCAGGAGGATCGCTCCCAGCTCGAAGCCGTTGAAGACCAGGGCGAGCGGATAGGGGCCGATGAAGAAGGAGGCGAGGACGAGGACCGGGGCGACGAAGAGGGCGACCTGGGCGCTGGAGCCGACGGCGATGTTGACCGCCAGGTCCATCTTGTTCTTCATCGCGACGAGGACCGCGACCCAGTGCTCGGCGGCGTTGCCGACGATCGCGACGACGATCACCCCGATGAAGAACTCGGAGAGGCCGATCGCGTGCGAGGCCTCGGTGATCGAGCCGACCAGGACCTCGGACATGATCCCGACGAGGACGCCGGCGATCGCCAGGGCGATGATCGAGGTCCGGGTCGACCAGCCCCAGGTGTCCTCGTCCTCGTACTCGGGGTTGAAGATGTCGCGGTGGGTCTTGAGCGAGAAGAAGAGGCCGATCACGTAGGTCGCCATCAGCACGATCGCGACCGCCAGCGAGAGGTGCTCGACGGTGCCGCCGTAGTGAACTGACTCCGCCCCCGGGTCGGGCAGGCCCTTGCCCTCGACCAGCTCGAAGATCGCCGGCATGATCAGCGCCGCAGCGGCGAGCATCAGCATCGAGGTCTGGATGCTGGCGCCGGTCTTGCTGAAGTGCTGTTTGTCGCGGCCGATCCCGCCGGCCAGCATCGCGGCGCCGAGGACGAGCAGGATGTTGCCGATGATCGAGCCGACGATCGAGGCCTTGACCACCTCCTGCAACCCTTTGCCGAGCGCGAAGAGGGCGATGATCAGCTCCGGCGCGTTGCCGAAGGTGACGTTGAGGAGGCCGCCGATGCCCGGGCCCGAGCGAACTGCCAGCTCCTCCGTCGCCCGCCCCATCAGCGCCGCCGTGGGGATGATCCCGAGCGCCGAGGCAGCGAAGACGACCGTCGCCGAGACGCCGGCCAGCTCCAGCGCCACCGCGATCGGGATCAGCGGCGTCAGCAGATAGGGGTAGCCCTGCGGGGTCCGCAGGAAGGCGGTTACTGAAGCAGGTTGGCGCACGTCTGCAGGTCGGTCGGCGTTTCCGCTTCCTGCAGGCATTCGACATATTCCTGCTGACTCGAGCCACCGCCCGAGCCTTCCGAGGAACCGCCTTCGTCGCCGCCGGTGAGCCCTTCGAGCAGGCCGCCGAGGTCACCGCTGCTGCCGGCTTCGAGCAGTTCGAGCGGGTTGATCCCGAGTTCCTGGAAGAGGCCTTCGAGCGGCTTCGCGTTGGCCGGCGCCGAGATCTTCTGTTGCCCGTTTACGTCGCCCAGCGTCAGTTCGAATTCGATTTCGACTTTTTCGTCGCTGCCCTTCGGTTCCACCGTCAGTTCGGCGCCGAGCTTGCGGACGATGTCGTCGTCGCCGACGTAGACGTCGGCGTGGGCCTTCTTGACGGCCCCGGAGACCTCGGTCCTGGCAGCTTCGAGTTCGTCGAGCGGCAGGTCACCGGCGGCTTCGAGCTGGGAGCTGCAGGCCGGGTCCTTGGTCAGTTCGATGATCGCGTCGAGCGCGCCGTCGACGTTGAGGTCACCGCTGACCTTGGTCGTGTCGGTGCCGTCGACGTCGGCGCTGCCTTCGTTCGTCAGGTTGTCGACGAACTGGCCGACTTCGAGGTCGGCCGCGGCTTCCTGGCAGCCGGTCGATTCGCCCGCTTCGCCCGAGCCGCCCGTCTGCTGAGCCTGTTCGAAGGCCGACTTGACGAAGCCGAAGGTGGTCGGGTCGACTTCGTACTCGGTTCCCTTGTAGGCGACGAAGGCGCGGTCCGAGAGCAGCGTCAGGCCACCTTCGAAGTCGATCGATTCGCTGCCGGCTTCGCCGTTTGCCTTGACGTCGAAGGCGAGCTGCGGCAGCTCGCCTTTTTCGCCGGCCTGGAAGGGGCCGGAGAGGCTGGCTTTGATGTCGCCGCCTTCGTCACCGGTCGATTTGATCCCCAGCTGGAGGTCGATCGTGCCGCTTTCGACGCCGGCCAGAGTGGCGTTGTCGATCACCGACTGCGGATCTTCGTCGCTTCCCCCACCGCCCCCGCAGGCAACGAAGACGGCCGCCAGGGCAGCCACGGTCGCAAACAGCACGGCGATGCGAATCCTGCTCAAAGTTATGCAGCTCCTCGGAATCGGGAACGGGCTCGAAGGCAGATCGTAGAAGCTATTCGCCCGAGTCGCCGCGCGATTCGTCGATTGGTGGAGGCCGGTGCTCGGTCGTCAGGTTGGCGGCGAGCGGCAGCAGCAGGGCACCGAGGCTGATCAGGACGATGCCGGCGAGGACCAGGAAGCGCTGCTTGATCAGGTGGCCGAAGATGCCGATCACGAACCCCGCCAGCATCAGCGCGATGTAGGGGCCGGGGCTGTGTGACAGCAGCGCGGCGGGCAGCGGGCCGAGGTCGGGCACGGGGGGCTGATTATCATCGCCCCCATGGCGAATGACTCCGTGGCAGAGGTTAAGGACGGGTTGGCGCAGGTCGGCTACCTCGCCGACGAGCCCGCGGCGCTGGTCTCTTTCCTGGCTCAGAAGCTGGGCAAGCCGGTCCTGGTCGAGGGTCCGGCAGGGGTCGGCAAGACCGAGCTGGCGAAGGCGCTCTCGCGCGCGAGCGGCCGCGAGCTGGTGCGGTTGCAGTGCTACGAGGGACTCGACGAGGCGAAGGCGATGTACGAGTGGAACTACCGCAAGCAGCTGCTGCGGATCCAGGCCGGCGGCGAGGCCGGCTGGTCGGACGTTCAGGAGGACATCTTCGGCGAGGAGTTCCTGCTGACGCGGCCGCTGATGCAGGCGATCTCCAGCCCCGAGCCGGTGGTCCTGCTGATCGACGAGATCGACAAGACCGACCAGGAGTTCGAGGCGATGCTGCTCGAGCTGCTCTCCGACTTCCAGATCACGATCCCCGAGCTGGGTCAGATCTCGGCGACGACGATGCCGATCGTCGTCCTCACCTCGAACGACTCGCGCGAGCTGACCGAGGCGCTGAAGCGGCGCTGTCTCTACCTCTGGCTCGACTATCCGGGGATCGAGCGCGAGATGGAAATCGTCCGCCTGCACGCGCCCGAGCTTTCCGAGACGCTGGCGCGGCGGCTGGTCGAGGTGATCGAGATGGTGCGGGCGCTCGACCTGAAGAAGCCGCCCTCGATCGCCGAGTCGATCGACTGGGCGCGAACGCTGCTGCTGATGGGCGCCGAGGACATCGACCGCGAGACCTTCAACCAGTCGATGTCGATCATCGTCAAGCACCGCACCGACATCGCCCTCGTCGCCGAGCGGGTCGGGATGAAACTGGCCGAGCCCTCGAGCCCCGCCGCCGGCTAGCTCCCCGCCGCCTTCCCGCTGCCCGCGATCTCCTCGTCGTCGAAGAACTCGGCGATCGCCGCCGGGTCGGCAGTGCCGTCGTAGGCGAGCCGGCCCTCGCGAATGCCGAGGCAGCGGCCGGCGGCAGCGATCACGTCGGGGCGGTGGGTGGAGACGACGATCGCGGCGCCGCCGGCGCGGGCCTCGGCGAGCAGGTCGAAGAGGACGGCGCGGCTCGGTGGGTCGAGGCCGTCGAACGGCTCGTCGGCGAGCAGGACCCGGAAGGGACGAACGAGGGCGAGGGCGATCGAGGCCTTCTGCTTCATGCCGTGGCTGAGTTCGCTGGCCAGGGCGTCGTCCCATTCCGCCAGCCCGAAGCCCTCGAGCAGCGCCTCGATCCGGGCGGCGGCGTCCTCTGTTTCGTGCAGCGCCGCGATGTAGCCGAGGTGCTCAGCGATGCTGAGGTCTTCGTAGAAGACGGGCGTGTCGGGCAGGAAGGAGAGGTCGCGGCGGGCCTCGATCGTGCCGGCGAGCTGGCCGCTGACCGTGACCGCGCCCGAGCTCGACTCGAGCAGGCCGGCGGCGAGGTTGAGGAAGGTCGACTTGCCGGCGCCGTTTGGGCCGATCAGGGCGACGAGCTCGCCGGCGCCGACCGTCAGATCGAGCGAGTCGAGGGCGATGAAGCCGTCGTACTCGCGGCGCAGGCCGGCCGCGCGCAGGAGCGGCGTCTCGGCGCTCATGCAGACACCCGCTCGAAGTCGCGTTTGACGAACCGCCTGGTGATGAAGGCTGCGGCGCCGACCGCCGCGATAGCGATCACGAAGACTGCCGAGAAGGCCGCGCCAACTCCGGAGGAGCCGTGGCGCTCGGCGCTCCAGGCAAGCAGCAGCGGAGCGGCCACCAGCAGGGCCCCGACGCCGACCGGGGCGGCGGTCATCGCCATCTGCACTTCCGGCGTCGAGAGCAGGTTCGCGTAGGGGTCAGCCGTCGCGCTGAAGGTGGCGCAGACGACGAGGCCGAGCGCGCACGGGGCGCAGATCACGAGGCCGAGGCCGAGCGCCGATGGATCGCCGGCGAGGAGGGCGGCGAAGCCGGCGCCGGCCAGGATCAGCAGCGCCAGCGCGACGACCGGCGCGACCATGTGCCAGGAGATCAGGCTGCCGGGGTCGACGGGCAGCAGCCGGCGCCGGGTCGGGTGGTCGGACTCCTGGGCGAGGGGCTCGACGAAGTCGAGGGCGGCGACGAACAGCAGCAAGCCGGGGAAGACGAGAGCTATCGGAGCGCCGCTCCAGGCGCCGGCGGCGATGCCTCCCGCGGCAAGACCGAGCACCAGGGCGCGCAGGACCCGGCCGACCGGCCAGCGCAGGAAGCTCTGCAGGCCGCGTCGCCAGACCGGGTGGCCGCTGGGCAGTCCCGCCGGCAACCGGACCCAGGGGCGGCGGCGCGGGCGCTCGGAGGCGAGCTGGCGCCGCAGGAGGACGACCGCCCGGACGTCGCGGACCGAGGCCGAGAAGCGCAGCTCGGCGGTCAGCGCCGAGCGCCGTCGCGCCGCGTCGAGCAGGATGCCGCCGACGCCGAGCAGGCCGGTCACCAGCAGGGCGACGGCGAAGATGGCGCCGGGCGCGGCGAGGACGGCCTCGGTCCCGCTCTGCAGCGGCAGGATCGCCAGCTCGCCGAGCATGGTCGCCGGCGAGGTGACCACACCGAGAGCGAGGTCGGCAACCGACCAGGCGACGAGGAGGAGGCCGAGCGCGCCCGCCAGCAGAGGTCGCAGCCGCCGGCCGCTGGCGAGCAGGGCTGCGCCGAGGACCGAGGCCGGCAGCAGCGCCCCGAAGGCCGCCAGGCAGGCGATCCACTCGACCGGCGAGCCGGGCAGGCGACGGAAGACGAAGTTGCCGATGACAACGCCGAGCACGGCGCCGGCGATCGCCCCCGTCCGCAGTTGACGCAACGCCGCCGGCCGCAGGACCCGGCCCCGGTCGAGCGGGGCGAGGAGGACGTACTGGACCTCGGCCGCCTCGATCGCCAACGGTCCCCCCCGCGACCCGATCCGCAGCCCGACGAGGACGCCGACCGCCACGACCAGCCCGATCGAGGCCGCCAGGTTGTCGCGCATCCAGGCCAGCGCCTCCGGGGTGACCGGCGTTTCGTGGATCGCGCCGGCGACGATCGCGAGGCCGAAGCCGCCGAAGAACAGCGCGAGATAGATCCGGTAGAGCACCTCCATGACGTCGATTTGCTCGACGTAGTGGCGACGCCGGACCCGGCGCAGCTCACGCAGTGCCTCGCTCCCCGACCCCTCGACGCTGACCCGCCTGCCGATCACGGCTCCTATTATCGGGTCGGTGAACGCGGGATCACCGTACGGTCCGAAAGCCGACCCCGGCCCGCCGGGGATGGCGGCGAAGCTGCTCGGCTTCTGCGAGGAGCTGCGCGGCGAGGGCGTCGCCGTCGGCACCTCGGAGATCCTCGACGCCTTCGCGGCGCTGGAGCAGGTCGAGTGGACCTCAGCCGCGGACTTCCGCGAGGCGCTGGCGGCGACGATCGCCAAGTCCCAGGACGACCGCCGCGTCTTCGAGCTGCTCTTCGACCGCTACTTCTTCCGCGCCGCCGAGGCGGAGGCGGTGCAGCGCGGGATCACCGAGGGCGACGGCGCCGAGGGCGGTGAAGGCGAAGGCGGCGCCGGCGAGGGCCAGACCAGCGGCGACCAGATCGACATCGACGAGCTGCGCGAGCAGATCCGCGAAGCGCTCGAGGCCGGCGACGAGGACGCCCTGCGCGACCTCGCGCGGCTGGCGATCGCCGCCTTCGGCCGCGGCGAGGGCTCGGGCGTGGTCGGCGTCGACGTGCAGCGGATCCGCCGCACGCTGGGGCTCACCGCGGGCCAGCAGCCGCAGAGCGAGAACGGCGACGAGCGGCCGCCGATCGACCGCTCGCAGCTGAACCGGTTCGAGCGCCACCTGCGGCGCGAGCTCGAACGCGACCTGATCGAGCGGACCGAAGCGCTGCCCCCCTCGCGGCCGCTGGCCGAGCTCGACCGGGCGCTGCCGACCAGCCCGACCCAGGACCTGGCGGCGGTCCACCGCGCCGTCTCGCAGATGAAGCGGCGGCTGGCGACGCTCGGCCACGAGCAGCGCGGCCGCAACCGCGGCGCCCACGTCGACGTGCGGCGGACGATGCGGGCCTCGCTGGAGACCGGCGGCGTGCCGATGCGCCTCCACTACCGGCCGAAACGGCCGCGGCGGCCGGAGATCTACGTCCTCTGCGACGTCTCGACCTCGGTCACCTCGGCTTCGGTCTTCTTCCTCTCGGTCCTCCACGCCCTCCACGACTCGTTCCGCAAACTGCGCAGCTTCGTCTTCATCGAGCGGATCTCCGAGGTCACCGACGTCTTCGAGCACGAGCGCGACTTCGCCGCCGTCGCCCATAAGATCTCCAGCGAGGGCGGCGTCGCCGACATCTCCGGCTACACCGACTACGGCCGCGTCTGGCTCGAGTTCCTGACCGAGATCTCCGACGAGCTCGACCCGCGCTCGACCGTGATCGTGCTCGGCGACGCCCGCACCAACGGCCGCGCCCCCCACGCCGAGGTCTTCGCCCAGATCTCCGAAAAAGCCGGCCGCCTGTTCTGGCTCAACCCGGAGCCGAAGCTGTACTGGAACTACGGCGACTCGGTGATGGCCGCCTACGAGCGCTACTGCGACGGCGCCTTCGAGTGCTGGACCACCCGCCACCTCGAGAACTTCGTCAACGTCGTCGCCGGCGGCATCCCGGCGGCGGACTTCTGATTAGGGATCAGGGTTGGGGGGAGGGTCCGGTGTCCCTCCGCCTGAAGCCGTCGCGCAGCTGATCGAGCCCCGAAAGCGCAGCCGTCTGCCCGTGAGCTTCATTCGGAGGGACACCGGACCCTCCAACCGAAACCGGATTCCGAATTGAGAAGTGGGCAGGGCGGGGCCGGCCACAACCCTCGTAGGAGCTTCCGAGGGACGGAAGCTCGAGCACTGGACCAGGCCGTATCCGGCTCACGAAAGCCGCCAAAGGTCGTGGGTTGCTGGTAGTTCCCGTTGGGAGGGGTGGGATGCACCCTCGACGCGAACTGTGCGGGAGGAGAGGAGCACCTTGAAGCGGCAGCCGAAAGCTCCAAGGCGACGAGGTGCGAGCGGCGAGGGTGCATCCCACCCGTCCACGACCAACCCCTAGCTGGTCATTTCCTTCGTCGAAGTACTCGCGTGCCATGCATCGGGCTGCGAAGTCAATTCCTCGACCACCGCCGGCAATTCTCCCGAGACCAGGTTGGCCAGCGTGACCTCCTCGAGGACCGAGCGGAGGCTGGCGCGGACGGCGACCCAGACCTCGCGCAGGTGCTCGGAGTTGCCGCGGTACTCGATCGCCTCGGGCGGGGTCGACTGGACGTCGGCGATCGGGCCCTCGACGGCGCGGACGACGTCGGCGATCGTCACCTCGTCGGCCGGGCGGGCGAGCCAGTAGCCGCCTTTGGCGCCGCGGCGGGCGCGAACGATGCCGTGGTGCTTGAGCTCGAGCAGGATGTGCTCGAGGAACTGAAGGGGGATCTCCTGGGCTTCGGCCAGGCGCTCGCCCTTGACCGGCCCCTCGTCGGCGGCTGCCAACTCCGCGGCAGCGCGCACCGCGTAGTCGGCCTTGGCTGAGACACGCATGAACCTAGTAAATCAATCGACGGGGAGCGTCCGCGCCATCGCCTCGACCTGAGCGTCGTCTTGCTCCAGCTGTTGCAGGCGTCGTTTGTTCATGTAATGGGGCGCGTAGAGGACCCCGCCGAGGCCGATCGCGGCGATTCCGGCGGCGATCGGCCAGACGTCGGGGTCGCCCTTGAGGACGGTGACGACACCGGAGCCGATCAGGACGAGGCCGAGGGCGACGCGGATCAGGCCCTGCGGGGCTTTGCCGGAAAGCGAAGCGCCGATGATGACGCCGGGGATCGAGCCGACGAGGATGTTGCCGGCGAGGCCGAAGTCGATGTTGCCGCCGACCCAGTGGGCGATCGCGGCGGCGCTGAGCAGGACGGCGGCGTGGACGATGTCGGTGCCGACCACTTTCTTCGGCGAGAGCCGGTAGACGGCGATCAGGAGGATCGCGATCACGGTGCCCGAGCCAGCCGAGGTGATCCCGATCACGAAGCCGGTGGTGGCGCCGATCGCGACCGCCGCGACCTTGTGACGTTTCTCGACCTCGAAGCGCTCGCGCTCGTCGATCAGGCTGCGCAGGATCAGGGCCCGGGTCAGGGTGATGATCCCGACCATCAGCAGGGTGCCGCCCAGCACGGCATAGAGCAGTTCGTTGAGCCGGTCTTCGGAGACGTGCTGCTCGACCAGCGAGATCAGAGCGACGCCGGCGACGGCGGCCGGGACACTGCCGAAAGCGAGCCAGCGGACCAGCTCCAGGTTGACCGTGCCCAGCTTCAGGTGGCGCCAGCTGCCGAACATCTTCGTGATCGCCGAGTAGAAGATGTCGGTCCCGATCGCGGTCGACGGGTTGGTGCCGAAGATCAGGATCAGGAGCGGGGTCATCAGCGATCCCCCGCCCATGCCGGTCATGCCGACCAGCAGGCCGATGCCCAATCCGAATAGGACGATTGCCGGGTCCATAAGTTGACTGCGGCGCCCTCGACGACGCCACTCTCGACTTTCTCGACCTCCTGACTTTCCTGACTGCTTAGGTCAGGAGTGCCGAGTGCGCCAGGATACCAAGATGCCCCCGGATTCCGGCGCAAACAGTGCCGTCGAAGCGCCGCCCGAGACCCCCTCTCCCCCCGCCGGAGCAGGGCTGAGCGCGGCCGGCGTCGAGCACTCGTTCGGTGAGCTGAGGACGCTGGAGCAGATCGACGTCGAGCTTGCGCCGCATGGCGTGCTCGGCCTGGTCGGCCCCTCGGGCTGCGGCAAGTCGACGCTGCTGGAGCTGGTCTGCGGGCTGCGCGAGCCGGACGCCGGCACGATCGCGGTCGGAGGTGCCGGCGACGCCGCCGGCCGCCTGGCGCGCTGCGCCTTCATGCCCCAGCGCGACCTGCTGCTGCCTTGGTACTCGGCGCTCGACAACGCGGCGCTCGCATTGCGCAACCACGGCGCCGGCAAGGCGGCGGCGCGGCGCCAGGCGGCGGCGCTGTTCGAGCGCTTTGGCCTCGCCGGCTTCGAGGGCAGCGCCCCGAACGAGCTCTCCGGCGGCATGCGCCAGCGGGTCGCCTTCCTGCGCACGCTGCTCGCCGGCAAGCCGCTGCTCGCCCTCGACGAGCCGTTCGCGGCGCTCGACGCGATCACCCGGGCGGAGATGCAGGAGTGGCTGGCGGGGGCGCTCGGCGAGGACCCGCGCACCGTCGTCCTCGTCAGCCACGACGTCGAGGAGGCGCTCTACCTCTCCGACCGGGTCGCGATCCTCTCCGCCCGCCCGGCCCGGATCGTCGCCGAGCTGCGGGCGCCGGGCCCGCGCGCCGCCGACCGCGACGCCGCCGTCACCGACCCCGCCTTCGTCGCTGTCCGCGAGGAAGCGATGAAGGCGCTGCACGAGGGATCGCGGTGAAGCGCTGGCTCTACCCGACGCTGCTGCTGGCGGCGCTGCTCGGGCTCTGGCAGATCCTCGCCGACAGCGGCGCGCTGGCCGACGTTTTCGGCGTCGAATCGTTCCTCGTCCCGTCGCCGTCGGAAATCGCCAGCTCGCTGTGGGACAACCGCTCGCTGCTGGCAGAAAACGCCTGGGTGACGCTGCGCGAGATCCTGCTCGGGTTCGGCTGCGCGCTGGTCGCGGGGATCGGCTTCGCCATCGTCCTGCACCTGTCCGAGACGCTGCGGACCGCCTTCTATCCGCTCCTCGTCGGCTCCCAGGCGATCCCGATCCTCGTTTTCGCACCGGTCCTGATCGTCCTCTTCGGCTACGGGATCGGCCCGAAGCTGATGATCGTCGCGATCATCTGCTTCTTCCCGATTACCGTCAACGCACTCGACGGCCTGCGCTCGGTCGATGCGGACGCCGTGAAGATGATGCGCACCCTCGACGCCTCACGCTGGCAGACGTTCCAGCGGGTCGAAGCGCCGACGGCGCTGCCCAGCGTCTTCAGCGGCGCCAAGGTCGCTGTGGCGGTCGCGGTGATCGCCGTCGTCTTCGCCGAGTGGGCCGGCTCCAGCTCGGGGGGCCTGGGCTGGCTGGTCCTCCAGTACAACAACAATCTGCGCACGGCCGAGGTCTTCGCCACCGCCCTCGTTCTCGCCCTGATGGCGATCGGTCTCTTCGGCCTGCTGGCCCTCGCTGAGCGCCTCGTCGTCACTTGGCGGTAGAACACAGGGGATGAAGCCACCCCGCACCCCGGCGATCGCCGTCGTCGTCGCGCTCGTCGCCCTCGCTCTCGGCCTCGCCGCCTGCGGCGAAAAGTCCGAGGACACGACCGGCGGCGAAACCCAGCCGCTCTCGCTGACGCTCGACTTCTACCCCAACCCCGACCACGCCGGGATCTACATGGCGCAGAAGCTCGGCTACTTCGAAGAAGCGGGGCTCGACGTCAGCATCAACGCCCCCTCGGACCCGGCGGCGCCGCTGAAACTGCTCGCCGCCGGCAAAACCGACCTGGCGATCTCCTACGAGCCCGAGGTCGTGCTGGCGCACGAAGAGGAACTGCCGGTCGTCGCCGTCGCCGCGATCGTCAACCGGCCGCTGACCTCGATGATCTGGCTGGCGAAATCGGGGATCAAAGGGGTCGGCGACCTCAAAGGCAAAACCGTCGCCTACGCCGGCATCCCCTACCAGGAAGCCTTCCTGAAGACGATCCTCGCCCGCGCCCAGCTCTCGCTGTCCGACGTCAAAGCCGTCAACGTCGGCTTCGGCCTCCTCCCCGCCTTGGTCGGCGGCTCGGCCCAGGCGATGCTCGGCGGCTACAGCAACGTCGAGGGCGTCGACCTGCGCGAACGCGGCAAACAGCCGGTCGTCACTCCCGTCGACAAACTCGGCGTCCCGACCTACGACGAGCTGGTGCTGGTCGCCAACAAAAAGAAGCTCGAAGAAGAACCGGAAGCGATCCGCCTCTTCATCGCGGCCCTGGCCCGCGGCACCGCCGCTGCCGTCGAAAAACCGGCGCAGGCGACGGCGGCGGTCCTCGAAGCCAACGACGCGCTGGAACCGAAACTGACGCAGGCCGAGGTCGAAGCGACCCTGCCGCTGCTCAACCCGAGCGTGCCGCCGGGGCAGCCGTTCGGGTTCATGAACCCCGACGACTGGGACACCTTCGCCGGCTGGATGCGCGACAACGAACTGATCGAGGCGCTGCCGACGGCCCCGGAACTGCTGAGCAACGCCTACCTGCCGGGCGAAATCCCGGAATAGCGCAGCGCCCCTTCGCCGAGCAGGCGCGAGACCTCGTCCTCCGGCATCGCCGCGTGGAAGAGGTGGCCCTGGGCGTAGTCGCAGCCGAGGCGGCGCAGCTCGGCGAGCTGGATCTCGTTCTCGACCCCCTCGGCGATGACGTCGAGTGAGAGGGCGCGGGCCATGCCGATGATCGCCTCGACGATCGCCGTCCGCTCCTGCTCGATGCCGAGCGCGTCGACGAAGGAGCGGTCGATCTTGAGGGCGTGGAAGGGGAAGCGGTTGAGGTAGGCGAGCGAGGAGTAGCCGGTGCCGAAGTCGTCGAGGACGAGGCGGACGCCGATCTCGTTCAGCGCCTCCAGCGAGGCGATCGCCGTCGCCGACTCCTCGACGAGGACGCTCTCGGTGATCTCCAGCCGCAAGTGGACCGGGTCCATGCCGGTGCGGGCGATGATCTCGGCGACGGTCGCCGGCAGGTCGCGGTGGGCGACCTGGCGGGCGGAGAGGTTGACGGCGACGTCGAGCGGGCGGGCGTCCGGGCGCAGATCGTGCCAGGCCAGCGCCTGCAGGCAGGCCCGTTCCTGGACCCAGCGCCCGATCGGCTCGATCAGGCCGCTGTCCTCGGCGATCGAGACGAATTCGGCCGGGTCGAGCAGGCCGCGCTTGGGGTGCTTCCAGCGGACCAGGGCCTCGAGGCCGGTGACGGCGCCGGTGCGGAGGTTGACGACGGGCTGGTAGTGGAGCGCGAGCTCCTCGCGGTCGAGCGCGTGGCGCAGCTCGCGTTCGACCTCCAGCCGCAGCACCGCCCCCGCTCGCATCTCTTCGTCGAAGAGGACGCAGCGGTTGCGGCCGCTCTCCTTCGCCCGGTACATCGCCGCGTCGGCGTCGCGGATCAGGAGTTCGGCGTTGACGGTGCGCTGGTCGGAGGCGCGAGCGACGGCGACGCCGATAGAGGCGCTGACGAAGTGCTCGACCCCCTCCATCGAGAACGGCTGCGCGAACGCGGTCGAGACGCGGTCGGCGATCGCGATCGCCTCCTCTTCGTCGGCGAGGCGATCGATCAGGATCCCGAACTCGTCGCCGCCGAAGCGGGCGACGACGTCACCCGGGCGCAGGTGGGCGCGCAGGCGCGGCGCCACCGCCCGCAGCAGGGCGTCGCCGGCGTGGTGGCCGAGGCTGTCGTTGATGAGCTTGAAGTGGTCGAGGTCGAGGAAGAGGATCCCGACCGGCGACCCCGACCCGGTCGCCCGCTTCAGCGCCTCGGTCAGGGCGTCGACGAAGCTGAGCCGGTTGGGGAGGCCGGTGAGGGCGTCGTGGAGGACGCGGTGGCGCAGCGCCTGGTCGGCGGCATGGCGCTCGAAGGCATCGGCGAGGACGTTGGCCGCGGCCTGCAGGAAGGGCACGTCCTTGGGGGTGAAGCGCTCGGACTCGGTGGCGTGGACGTCGAGGACGCCGAAGGGGTGGTCTTTGCCGTCGATCATCACCGCCAGGCTGCTGGCGGCGCCGAAGGCGCGCAGCACCGGCGGCATCGTGAAGCGCTCCTCTTTCGACCAGTCGGGGACGATCGTCGCCGCGCCGGAGTCGAGAGCGGCGCCGGCGTGGGAGTCGCGGGCGGCAGAGACCCGGCGGCCGGCGCCGACCACCTGGTCCTCGAGCCCGGCGCGCAGGTTGAGGCGGCGGCCGTCGCGGCCGACCTCCCAGATGCAGGCGCCCGCGACGCCTTCGATTTCGCCGATCAGGCCGGCGGCGGCGTGCATCAGCGAGTCGGGGTCGCCGTTCTGCAGCGCCAGCTCGCCGAGCTTGGCGACGACCGCCTGCTGGGAGAGGGCGCGCTGCAGGTCGGCCTCGGCGTTCTTGCGCTCGCTGATGTCGTAGAGGACGCCGTGCCAGACCGGGATCCCCGCCTCGTCGGCCTCCAGCACCGCCTCGTCGATCATCCAGACGACGGCGCCGCTGCGGGTCCGCATCCGGTACTCGACCGGGCTGGTGTTGCGGTTGCCGAGGAAGTCCTTGCTTTCCATCTCCAGCGCGTGGAGACGGTCGTCGGGGTGCAGCAGCCGGGCCCAGAGGCCGGGGTCGCGTTTGAACTCCTCCGCGGTGTAGCCGAGGATCTCCTCGACCTGGGGGCTGACGTAGCGCCATTTGCCGTGCTCGCCGAGCTCGGCGGCATAGACGATGACCGGCAGGCGCTCGACCAGGCGGCGGTAATCCTGCCCGCCCGCGGCGATCTGGTCGAGAAATTCGTCGACCGCGTGTTCAGGCCATTTTTTATCCGCGGCGTCCGGCATCGCGTCCTCTATCGACAAATGGTCGATTGGCTTGACCCCGTGCCTGACTGGGCACGAACTCCTGCATTGACTGGCGCCTGCAAAAAGGCGCTAAACCTGCGCGGGTTGCGGTCGATCACCGGGCCGGCGCCACTCCCACGATCACTAGGCCGCCAGACGGAGCGGCGGGCCCTGGGCGATCTTGCGGTGCAGGCCGGTCAGGGTGAGGCAGCCGACGAGGCCTCGGTAGGGCGCGTACGGCGCGTAGAACTCTTCGACCTCGGGCACGGTCGCGCGGCGGCCGAGGCCGGCGAGGCGGCCGACCAGCTTGATGTAGGCGAGATCTCCGGCCGGCAGCGAGTCGAGGTCGCCGCGGCCGTAGAGGGCGAGGCGCTGGACGGTCCAGGGGCCGATTTCCGGGGTAGCCAGCAGTCTGCGATCGCCCTCCTGGGTCTCGATCGGGCAGCGGCCTGAGTCCACGTATCGGGCGAGCTTGCAGAGGGCGACCGAGCGGGCGGCCGAGAGATCCATCGACTGCAGCTCGGCGGGCGCCCGCCCCGCGATCGTCGCCGGCGAAGGCACGTCGCGCAGCTCCATCCGGCCGGCGCCGAGACGCGCCCCCCAGCGGCCGACGATGCGGCGCTCGATCCGGGCCGCGCGCTCGGCCTCGATCAGCTGACCGACGACCGCCGAGGCCAGCGCTTCCCAGGGCCAGGGGGTGCGGGCGGGGCGGTAGTCCGGCCGGCGGCGAATCAGGGGCCCGAGCAGGCTGTCCCTGCGAAAGCGACGCAGGAACTCGCCGAGGTCGAGGTCGACGGCGAGCGCGAACCGCATCCGCTCGAGCGCCAGCTCGAGCTGCTCGCGGCCGGCGCGCTCGGGGGCCACCGCCCCCGCCCGCGGCAGCGAGACCGCGGCGGGCTCGATCGCCTCAGCCCGCAGGATGACCCGGTCCCGGGCCGGTTGCCAGGCGCGCACCAGGACCGGGCAGGCGCCGACGTGGAGGAAGCGGGTGGCGACGCCGCTGCGGACCAGCAGCGTGCGGTCGGTGCTGCTGCGCGGCAGCCGGTAGGGGCCCGGCACCCGCACCGCAACCTGGACCGGGGCGGTCAGCGGCCGAGCAGGTGGACGTCGACGAGAAAGGAGCGACTGGCGACGACCTTGGCCGGCCGCTGGCGCCGGCCGCCGATGCGGCGGGGCGCCCGCTGGCGCGAGCCGACGGCGGACACCGCCCGCACCGCGGCCACGGTCGCGGCCCCGGCCAGAACCCCACCGGCGGCGGCGAGGGCAGCGGTCTTCACCTCCGGGCGCAGCACCGCCAACGCCGACGACTGTCCCTCATAGGCCTGAGGCAGCGGCCTGACCGCGCCGGTGGCCTCGCCGGGCTCGGCGTCTTCCTCCGCCAAAACCTCGCCCTCTACGTCAACCTGACTCACCGCGCTCACACTAGCGACCCCCCAAGTCGCCTCCAGAGCCCCTCCGACGAAACCCCGGACCTTCCGAACTTCCCACCGTCCCTCAGAAGCCAACCCCGGGGAGCGTTTCCGTAGTTCGGCCGGCCCCGCCTTGCAAGCCCTTGAATCGGAACCAAGATTTCGGTTGGAGGGTCGGGTGGCCCTCGTACGAGCGGCGTCCTGATTTCTGCACTGGCGACTCAGCGAGAGACGGGCAGTTAAAGGCAGAAATCCCAGCGAAGGTAGAGGGCCACCCGACCCTCCCCCAAACCCTGATCCCTAGGAAGAAGTTCGCTACGCCAACCCCCGCTCGTAAATCCGGTACCTCTTCACAACCTCCCCCCCCATCCCTTCCATCGCCCGGTTCATCGGCTCGTTCGTCTCCAGGATCCAGCCCATCTCACCGCCGCCGATCTCGCCCGGTTTCGCCGCCTGCTCGAGATGGCGCAGGTAGAGACCGGCGGCGACGCCGGTGTGGCGGTAGGCGTGGGTGACGCCGAGGGCGAAGACGCGCAGCTGGTCGATCTTCGGTTTGCCGCGCAGGAACTTGAACCAGCCGAAGGGCAGCAGCCGACCGTTCAGCTTCGCCATCACCTGGTTGATGTCGGGCAGGGTCAACGCCGCGCCGACGACCTCGTCGCCTTTTTCGGCGATGTAGGCCCATTCCTCCTCGAGCACCTGCTTCAGGTTCTTGGCCTGGAACTCGACCTCGGCGTCGGTGATCGGGACGAAGCCCCAGTTTTTCCCCCAGGCCTCGTTGTAGACATCCATGAACCGTTTGACCTCGCCCGCCATGTCGCGCTTGTTCATGTTGCGGATGACGATGCCTTCGTCCTCGAGCGCTTTCTTCGCCGCGACGTGGATCTGGGGATCGAAGGCCTCCCCCTCTTTGAGGTCGCCGAACTGCAGTTCCCACATCTGCACGTCCATCGCCTTCTCGAAGCCCTCGGCCTCGATCAGCTCACGGTAGAAGGGCGGGTGCCAGGGCTCGAGGATCATCGGCCGCCGCTCGTAGCCGTCGATCAGGATCCCGATCTCGTCGTTGGTGGTGAAGTCCATCGGCCCGAGGATCCGCTCGCGCCCCTTGTCCTTCGCCCACTCGGCGGCGGTCTCCAGCAACGCCCGCGCAACCTCGCCGTCCTCGCTGGTCTCGAAGAAGCCGAACATCGCGTCCCTGCCGCCCTGGTACTCGTCCCAGCGGTGGTCGAGATGGGCGCTGATCCGCCCGACCGGCTCGCCGTCGCGCTCGGCGACGAAGAACTCGGCCTCGCCATGTTCGAACCAGGGGTTCTTCTTGCGGTCGAGGAACTGCATCCGCTCGAAGATCAGGGGCGCCACCCAGAGCGGATGGTCACGGTGCAGGCGGAAGGGGACCTTGACGAAGCCCTTCAGCTCGCGCCGGTTCCCCACCGGCCGGATCGTCACGCTTCCCATCGAGGCCGCAACCTACACTCTCGGGAGATGAGCGAGACCGCGAAGGCCCCGGTCGACGTCTTCGAGAAGGCCCGCAGCCACGACCGGCTGGAGCAGCTCGAAGCGGCCAAAGAGCACGATCTCCTCCCCTACTTCCGCCTGCTGACCTCGCAGGCCGGCCCCGTGGTCGAGATGGAGGGGCGGGAGACGATCATGCTCGGCTCCAACAACTACCTCGGCCTGACCGGCGACGAGCGGGTCAAGGCCGGCGCCCGCCAGGCGCTCGACGAATACGGCACCGGCGTCACCGGCTCCCGCCTCCTCAACGGGACGACGCCGCTGCACCTCGACCTCGAGCGCGAGCTGGCCGAATGGATGCAGACCGAGGACGCGATCGTCTACACGACCGGCTACCAGTCGAACGTCGGCTGCATCGGCACCATCCTCGGCCCCCAGGACACGGTGATCTGCGACTCCGGCGACCATGCCTCGATCCTCGATGGCTGCCGCCTCGCCGGCGCCAAGCTGCGCCCCTTCCGCCACAACCGGATGGACAAGCTGGAGAAGATGCTGCAGCGCGCGGCGGAGGACGGCGGCGGCGTCCTCGTCATCGTCGACGGCGTTTTCTCGATGGAGGGCGACGTCTGCGACCTGCCCCGCATCACCGAGCTCTGCCGGGCCTACGGGGCACGGCTGATGGTCGACGAGGCCCACGGCGCCGGCGTCCTCGGCGCCCGCGGCGCCGGCGCCAGCGAGCTGTTCGGGCTCGAGGACGAGGTCGACCTGCGGATGGGCACCTTCTCCAAGAGCCTCGCCTCCTGCGGCGGCTTCATCGCCGGCCCCGCCGACGTGATCGAGTACCTGCGGATCTCCTCGCGCTCCTTCATCTTCAGCGCCTCGGCGGTGCCGGCCGCGGTCGGGGCGGCGCTGGCGGCGCTGCGCGTGATCCGCGCCGAGGGCCCCGAGCTGTTCGAGCGCCTGCTCGCCAACGCCGAGTACCTGCGCGAGGGCCTGCGCCACCTCGGCCTCGAGGTGATCGAGCCGGGGACCCTCCCCGACGGCACCGTCGCGACGACGCCGGTGGTGCCGGTGATGGTCGGCGACGACTGGCAGGCGGTGCTGCTCTGGAAGGCGCTGTTCGACGCCGGCGTCTACACCAACGTCGCCATCCACCCCGCGGTCCCGCCCGGCGGCGCGCTGCTGCGGACGAGCCTGATGGCGACCCACGAGCGCGAGCACCTCGACGGGGCACTGGGGACGATCGCCCGGGTGATCGAGGGCTTCCCGGACCTGCCGCGGTCCTAATCCGCAGGTAACGGGATCTTGACATCCCCCCTTGTGGGTAGTTTCAGTCTTGAGCGGATCGGGACAAGCGACAGGGGCGCCCGAAATTGTTGCTCTTAGCGACCGGGTCACGCTCTCTTTCGTCCTAGGCGGGTTGACGGCCGGCACCCGTTCGGCGTAGCTTGGCCTCCTCGCCGATCGACCCGGGCGGGCCGTTGAAACAGCATTCGGTCTGTGGGTTCAGGGCACGGCTCGGACCGACCGGTCGCGGCGAGACCACCCAGTTAACCGATTCCTTGAAGGGAGGAGTCCTAGTGGACGCTGCCTCAACGGCACCCGCAACGACCCGCGCATCTCTGGCATCTTCGGAAGCCCCTCAACACATGAGGGCGCTCGAACGAGCGAACCTGGTTCGGCTGGCCCGCGCCGAGCTGAAGCGCGCGATAGCGCGCGGGGACATGGATGCCTCGGCGGTGGTCCGCGACTGTCCGTGGGAGACGGAGAGCATGACGATCTCCGAGCTGTTGACCAGCCAGCGCCGCTGGGGCCGCACCCGGGCCCGCAAGTTCCTGATGCCGCTCTCCCTGAACGAGAACAAGCAGCTCGGGACCCTCACCTCCCGCCAGCGCCAGTTGCTCTCGACCGAGCTCGCCCAGCGATCGCCGCATGACCACGATCGCGCCCCCGCCACCGCCTAGCTGAGGTTCAGCCGCGCATTCCGCCGATCCGGTAGCTCAGCCCCCCGGACGCGCGCTGGAATGCGCGGCGAGCTAGGTAGAACGCGATCGCGAAGGCGAACGCCCCGATCGCCAGGCAGACCGCCAGGATCTCGTGGGCGAGGTAGTAGAAACCGCCGACGGTGAAGACGAAGACCGCTCCCGCTAGCAGGGTGGAGTGAGAACGGAAGCCGGCGAAGTGCTCGCGGATCGCGACCTCCATCCCGCCCAGCCCGGCCAGCGCCACCCCGATCCCGATCGCGGTCGTGTGGCCGCCGATAACCCCGTAGCCGAGCGAGACGATCCCGGCCAGGATCACCAGCTCGGCCAGGGGGGCCTTGCCCCACGGCGCCGGCGGGCGCTCGTCAGGCCGCCGAGCCGGCGTCCGTCTCGGCGCCGGGGCCACGGCCTCGGCCTTCGCCGCCGCCCGCTTTGCCTGCGGCGGTCGCCCACCGCCTCGGCTGCGCTGCTTGCGCTTCTTGCTCAACGGCCGCAAGCCGCCCGGGTAACGGGCATCCAGACGAGACCTTGACCTGCCACCAGCCCATCAGCATGCCGAGCGGGCCGAGCCGCGGGCGCGAGTGCCAACCGCCGCAGCCGGGCTCGCCGACGTCGGCGCGCGAGATCCGGACCCACTTGAACTCGGCCGGCGCATCGAGCATCCGCCGCAGCAGCTCCCGGTTCGACGTCTCGACCTCGGTCCGCTCGTGGACGGCGACCTGCGCCGCGCCGATCCGCTCGGCCAGCTCGTCGCGCAGTTGCTCCAGCTCACCGAGGTCGAGCAGCCGCGGCGGACCGCCGACGCCGACGATCCGGTGGTCGAGCTCGATCCGGCCGAAGGCCTCGCCGACGAGGCCCGCCAGCTCGCGCTCGAGCCGGGCCACCTGGCGCCGCAGCTCCGCCCGCGCGTGGCGCTCGTCGACGCTGGCGTCAAACGCCTCGAAGCTCTTTCTAGAGAGCAGACCGGGCATCGTCGTCCGAGTCTAGATCACGATTTCGTGCAGGGAAATGAGGGTTGGTTAAGGGATCGGGGTGAGCGGGTTGCCGGGTGCGATGCTGGCGCAGTTCTGCGGCGCGGCAAAGCCGACGAAGCGGTCGTTCAGCCACGCCATCGCGCTCGTCAGCCAGGGCACCGCGGTTTCGATGTGGGCCAGCAGGTCGTACTGGTCGTACTTGACCTTGACCCCGCGGGCGCAGTATTCGCGGGCCAGGGTGCGGACGTCGCCGGCGATCATCACCCCGTCGCCTTTGCCGATCCCGGGCTTGTTGCCCGGGGTGCCCTCGAGCTCGCCGTTGGCGCCCTGGGCTATCAGCAGCGGCGTCGTCGGCGTCCCGCCCGTTCCCATGATCAGTTTGTTGACGACTTCGACGTAGAGCGGGACGCTCTCCGGGGTCGCGTATTCCGGTTTCGCCATCTGCGCCCAGGTCAGGCCCGGGTACTGACCGAGCACTTCGGCGATCGAGGCTTTCTGCAGTTTGTTGTAGATCTGCAGGCCGTAGGCGCTCAGGTACGGGGTGAGGTCGATGTGGAAGGCGCGCGAGACGCCGATGATCGCCATCGGCATCACCCCGGCCCAGAGGCTGCTGCCGTCGACGTAGTGGAGGTTGTGGGCCGGATCGACGAGGACGCCTCCGAACGCTGCCCCGACCAGGCGTTTGTTGATGTCCGGCGCGTAGGCCGGGGCCAGCTCGGCCGCCCACTCGGTGGCGATCGCGCCGCCCGAGTAGCCGATCATCCCGATCTTCTGGGCTTTGGCGAGGCCGGTGGCCGGCGAGGCGATCGCCGCCCGCAGCGCGTCGAGGGTGTTCGTCCCGTACTCGGGACCGGCCGCGAAGTCGGCTTTCTCGCCCTCGGTGTCGGCGACGACGACCGCATTGCCGGCGAGCAGCTCGGGACCGAAGAGGGCCGACTCGACGTTGGGAATGACGCCGCCGAGGCTGAGCCCTCCGGAGATCGCGTAGGAGGGCTCATCGACCGGGTTGAGCGAGTCGTAGAAGGACTGGTAGGCGACGATCCGCGGCGTCCCGATCACGATCGGCGGCACCAGGACCGAGGTCACGTTGACGGTCGGTTCGCCGCTCTGCCCGGTCGCCCGGTACAGCAGCTGGACGGCTTTGACCGGCAGCGGGATGCCGACGACGTGGTACAGGCCGGTCCGGGTTTTGAGCACGGTGCCGGGCGCGATGCTGGCCAGCGGGGTGCTGCCCGAGTAGGTGTAGAAGGGATCTTCTTCCGGGGTCGGCACCGCCCGCGCCGACGGCGCGATCAACATCGCCGAGGCAACGGCAGCCAGGCCGATCGCCAGCCACAGACGCCGGACCCGCTTCGACTCGCTCACCACGAAACCAGCAGACATAGGGGCCTCCCAACCCTCGCTTTGCCGCGCACGTTCCCGATCGGGTCTCCTTCAAAACCGATCAGAATATGTTTATCAAACGGCGAAGCCGAGGACCAGGGCTACCGGCTAGACCTCGACCTCGACCGAACCCGCTCCATGACAGGTCGGACAGGTGAACAACTGTCCGCCGCAGACTGTGCACGTGTAATAGACAGACGTCAGGTCGTCCTTTACCACCCGGGCCCAGCCGCAGCCGGGACACGCCGTCCGGCCCGCCTGGCAACCACCGTGACAGGGAACCCATTCTTTCCTCCGGGGCGCCGACGGCTCGTAGCCAACCGGTCGAGGGAAGCTGGGTGCCGGCGACCCGCCGCCCGTGCTGCCCCCGCCGTCAAACAGCGAAAACACCCACCCGATCGCGGCCAGCACGACCAAGGCTCCGATCCCCATCACGACCCAGACGGCGATCTTGACCCAGCGAGAAGGCTCCGAGGGTGAAAAGCCAAGGTCCCGTTCGACCTTCGCGGGCATGACACGATTCGGAAAGTGTGCATTCTCGCTCCCTATCCACCCCCTCGGAGCGCGATAGTACGTTTCCTGGATTTCCTGCAGGACCATGGAGTTCTCCGGGGATCGGACGACGACCGCAGCGGTGGCCCAGCGCCCAGCCGTTGAGATTTCGATGTCCGAAGCCTTAACCTCGATCGGGTACTGGCGGTAGGACTGGGCGCGGCGGGCCGCCCTTTCGATGGCCCTTTTCTCGCTTGGGCTCGGATCCCGCTCAGCCTGCGCGGAGGCGGCCGCCATGAACCACACACAAACCGCCAGTGCCAGGAAGCCAGACCAACGCCACATGTCACCCCACCCTGCTCCCACTGGCCGGCATCAGGTACCGAGGGTAACCGCTTTCCATACCACCGACTGAACAGTGCGGTTTTCTCCTCGCCGCCGAGCTCAGGAGTGGGACAGTTCCGCGGCCGCCATCCAGAGTGCCTCCTCGATCGCGATCCGCGGCACCCCCGCGACCTCGATCGCGGTGACCGCGATCCGGCGGCTCTGCGGCCCGACCGCGTAGCCCTCGGCGGTGGCCCCGAAGAGGAGACCGACCGGCGCCATTTCATCGGCGACGGTGAGCGTGCCCTGGGCCAGCTCGCCGGGGGCGCCGGCCAGCGACTCTCCCGGCCCCGAGTCGCGAATGCAGAGCCTGCCCTCGAGCTGGTCGGCGTCGAAGGCGCGCAGGGCGACGCCGGTCTCGACGGTCGCGATCGTCAGCGCATCGGCCGGCAGGCCGCGACTGCGAAAGGCGCCGTCGTGGAGGCGGTCGAGCGCCAGCTGCTCGACCGGCGTCCGGGTGCGGTCGGGGTCGAGGCCGATGTGGCGGAAGAACACGCGGTAGGCCCAGGGGATCGGCCGCTCCCGCAGCCGGATCGCGTGGGCGCCGTAGAAGCGGTCGGAGAGCTGGCGCAGGCGGCGACGGACTGAGTCGCCGCTGCGACCGGGACGAGCGTCGACCTCGACCCAGGCGATCCCAAGACCGGGGAACTCGGAGGCGACATGGGGAGCGACCCAGCCCCGCTGCGGCGCCGGGTCCCAGCCCAGCCGCGGATCGGGATCGACGGCGGGCATCTCAACTCGCTTCCGCCGCCCGGGTCGCCGCCAACAAGCTCTGGACCCGGTCGCCGAGCTGGGTCGCGGTGAGGTCGCCGATGCTGGCGCTCTCCAGCGTCCCCCCCGGATAGACGTAGGCGAAGGTCGGACAGCCGCCCACCCCGTAGAGGCTGGCGACGGCGCCGTCGCGGTCGTAGCCGACCGGCATCCGCCAGCCATGGCTGCGGATCAGTTCGCGAACGGTGTCGCGGTCGTCGCGCACGTCCAGCGAAAGGAAGTTCACCCGTCCACGGTAGCGCTGGTAGACGCTGCTGACCGCATCCTGCTGGTCGTCGCAGTCGCCGCCCTTGGTGAACCAGAACGAGAGCACCAACGGCCGGTCGAAGAGGTCGCAGACGCGGATCGCGCCCGGCGTCGTGATCTCGCAGGCGGGATGGCGGCGATCGGACTCGGGGCAGGGCAGGGCGCCGGATTCGCAGTCGTCCTGGGCGACGTTGGCGTCGCCTTCGAGCGAGCCGGCGGCGTCGGGCACGGCGAACTCCGGCAGCGGCCAGCGCAGCGGCTGCTTGTCGAGCCCGAGGATGCCCTCACCGCCGTTGCTGAGCGTGCTGATCGAGGCGATCACGATCAGGACGAGAAAAGCGAGCCCGACGAAGATCGAGTAGCGGTCTTTCATCGCTCCTCGTTCCAGGCGAGGACGGCGGGCAGGACGACCATCACCCCGAGCAGAGCGGCGGCGAGGTCGACGACGGTGACGATGCCGAAGTCGCGCAGCATCTGGATTTCACTGACGATGAGGACGGCGAAGCCGGCGATCGCCGTCAGCCCGGAGGCGAGGACGGCGGCGCCGGTGCGGGCGTAGGCGGCGCCGAGCGCCGCCTCGACACCGCCGCTCTGCTCATGGAAGCGGGCGGTGAGGATCACCCCGAACTCGGTCGCGATCGCAATCGTCAGCGCCCCCAGTGCCGCTGACAGCGGGTTGAGCGGAATCCCCGTCGCCCACAGCACCAGCGAGGCCCAGCCGGTGGCGAGAATCGTCGGCACCAGGGGCACGAGAGCACGCGAGAGCGAGCGGTAGGCAATCAGCAGGACCAGCGCCACCAGGAGCAGGCCGGCCAGCGTCAGCAGATAGCGACTGCGGTCGAGTTCGGTGGCGGCTTCTGCCGCGATCACCGGCAGGCCGGCGAGCTCGACCGTCACGCCCGGCGGCGGCCCTCCAGCCTCCCCCGGCGTCCCGATCTCGCCCCGCACCCGGTCGATCAGCGCCTGCTGGTCATCGAGCGACTGCGCCCGGATCCCGAACGAGATCAGCGCCTGGTGCCCGACTTCGCCGGTCTTCGGGTCCAACGGCGCAATCCCGCGCAGCGCGTAGGGCGAGAGCGCCGCCAGCGTCGCCTTGATCCGCGCCTGGGTCGGCCGTTCGTTGCCGCGCACGAGGAAGTCGGAAAGCGCCGGCCCCGGGCAGATTTCAGCGTCCAGGCAGCTGGCGTCTTGGCCCGTGAACCCGTTCTCCTCCAGCACCCTGCGCTTGAACCCGGCCATCCACTCGATCGTCGCCGGGTCGGTGAGATCCGGAGCTTCGATGCTGACGTCGAGCTCGCCGGAGACACCGGTCGCTTCCTGGAGCTCGTTCAGGTCGTGGACCGCCTTGATGCTCTGCGGCGCAAGCTCGCGGACGTCGGAGACGGTTTCCACCTGGGTCCCCAGGGCCCAGCCGGCGACGGCGAGGACGGCGGCTACTGCGAGGACGGCGACCGGGCGCTCTATGGCCAGGGACAAGAAGCGCTCCGGCAGGCGGGTCCTGTCACGGGGAGGGGGTCCTGCGGGCGGGGACAGGGTCTCCGTTCTCGGACCCCCTCCCCGTGCCACCCGCCTGAAGAGCGAATAACCCCCTGCCCGTGGGCGACGCAGGCTCAGTGCAGCGAAGCCCGCCGTCAGTGCCAGGATGAAAGCTGCAAGGACGCCGACGACTAGGAGCAGGCCAAAGCTCCTGATCATCGGGGTCGGGGAGATCAGCAAGGCGAGGAAGCCCGCAGCCGTAGCCAAAGCTGCGATCGCGATCGTGGGGCCGCCGGAGCTGGCGGCGGTTCGGGCCGCTTCAGCGCTCGAGAGGCCGGATTCCTCGGCCTCGTCGAAGCGGGCCTGGAACTGGATCGCGTAGTCGACGGCGAGGCCGATCAGGATCGGGAGGACGGCGATCGAGGCCATGGTCAGCTTGCCGCCGACGAGCGCCAGGAGGCCGAAGACGATGGCGGCTGAGGCGAGGGCGAGGGCGAGGGGAAGCAGGCGGAGGCGGGAGTGGAAGACCAGGAGCAGGGTCAGGGCCATGACGACGATTGCGACCCCGAGGAGGACTAGAAGGGCGTCCTCGAGGGCGGCGGCGACGCCGTCGACGACGACGGGGGCACCGGAGACGACGTAGTGGCCTCCTTTGAGCTCGAAGCAGGGCGCCGATTTGCCACGTTCGGCGCAGGCCTTGCGCGGGGTCGTTTCGGCGACCGCGGCTTCGATCAGGTCGATCGCCCGCCGTCGTTCGGCGGCGCTCAGGTCCGGCCTCAGCCGGATCACGATCTGGGCCGTGTGGTTGTTGGGGAAGAGGTAGGAGAGCCGCGCCTTCGGGGTGCCGCGGGCGCGCGAGAGGTCGAAGACAACGGTGGCGACGAATTCTTCGTTGTCGATGCTGGGGACGCTGGTGATCCCGTAGCGGGTGGCGACGGCGAGCAGATATTCCTTGAGCTGGCTCGCCGGCACATGCTTGGCCAGCCGTTCCAGCTGGGTCTCGATCTGGACCACGGCCTCGTTGAGGAAGGTGGCGGGGCCGGAGAGGAACTCGACCGGGTCGAGCTCAGCCAGTTCCGTACACGGTCCGGGCAGCGGCTTCGCCCCTTTCGGCACCTTGCCCGAGAGACAGCCCTCGAGCCGCAGCAGGCGGAAGATGTTGCTGGTCAGGATCAGCCGCTGCAGGTCGCCCTCGGCCAGGACCACGACCGGTTCTTCGCCGAACTCCGCGCGCACCTCCTGGGTCGCCTGGTAGCTGCCGGTGTCGCTGTCGACCAGGGTGCCGATGCCGGCATCGGTCGGGACCTGGGTGGCGCCGATCGCAGCGCCGATCGCGACCACCGCACAAACGACGAGGACCGCGCGCGAATGAGCAGCCGCCCAGGCGGCGACGCTGCCGAGACGGCGCGGGATGCTCAATCCATCGAGAGCGGGCCGCTGATGTCCGCGTTGAGGAACTGGCTGACGAACGGGTTGCTGGAGTCGAAGAGTTCTTCTTTCGGACCCGACTCGACGATCTTGCCGCTCCAGAGCACGGCGATGAAGTCGGCAATCCGCCGCGCCGTGCCGAGGTCGTGGCTGATCACCAGGTAGCAGCCGCCGTTCTCGGCGTGGACCTCACGGATCAACTCGCAGAGCAGCGCCGTCCGCACCGGGTCGAGGCCGGAATCGGGCTCGTCGAACATCACGATCGCCGGCTCCAGCACCAGCGCCCGGGCAAAGCCGGCGCGCTTGCGCATCCCGCCCGAGAGCTCGTTCGGCATCTTGTAGGTCGCCTCGGAGAGGCCGACCTCTTTGAGCCGGCGGTTGACGATCTCGCCGATCTCCTCCTCGCCTTTGTCGGTGTGCTGGCGCAGCGGGAAGGCGACGTTGTCGTAGATGTTCATCGAGCCGAAGAGGGCGCCGTCCTGGAACAGCAGGCCGAACTTTTTGCGGACCTCGAACAGTTCGTCGTCGGTCATGTTCGGGATCGACTCGCCGTGGACGAGGACATCGCCGGAGTCCGGGTAGAGGAGGCCGACGATGTGCTTGATCAGCACGCTCTTGCCGGTCCCGGAGGGGCCGAGCACCATCGAGACCTGGTCCTCGGGCAGGCCCAGATTGAGGCCGTTGAGGATCCGCGCCCGGCCGAACTGTTTGACCAGGTCGATGATCTCGATCGCGTCCTCGCCGCCGTGGTCGCGCTTGCGGCCGGTGTGGAAGCGGTAGGGATCGTGCTCGGAGGGGTCGACGCCGGGGATGACGAAGTCGCGCCCCATCGTCGCCCCGTCCTCGCTGACGTAGGGACCGCTACCGGTGGCGCTTTCCGGATGCCCCGGGGTCGCAGCGTCCGCAACCTCGAGCGGCTGGGCCAGCTCGGCGCTGGTCTCGTCCTGGGCCTCGAACTGAGCCTCTTGGGCCTCCTCGAAGCGTTTGTCCTCGTCGTTCGGCACGTCAGCCTCCTATTGGCGCCCTCGGGTTGGCCCCCCAGAAGACAAGGGTCCCAAGCATCCCGATGATGTGGACTAAGACGATGTTCAAGACCATCGACTTGGCGGTCGCGGTACCCACCCCCACCGGGCCTCCCGATGCGGTGTAGCCGTAGTAACAGCCGACCAAGACGATCGCGGTCGCCATCACCATGCCCTTGATCAAGCTGAAGATCAGGTCGGGTGGGTTCTGGAACATCCAGAAGATCAGGAAGTAGCCGCCGCTGGAGACGTCGCCGATCTGTTTGACCACCGCCAGGTAGCTGGCCAGGTACATGATCCCGATCCCGACCAGGTACATGAACGGGAAGGTGATCCAGGCGGCGAGCAGCCGGGTCGCGCAGAGGAAGGTGACGGGCGGCACCCCCATCACCTCGAGCGCGTCGATCTCGTCGGAGATCCGCATCGCCCCGAGCTCGGCGACGATCCCGGTCCCGACCTTGGCCGCGAGCATGTAGCCGAAGGCGTAGGGCATGATCTCGCGCAGGTCGCACCAGGCGGAGAAGACGCCGGCGTAGGCGGGGGCGCCCTGGGCGCGGAGCAGGTAGGCGCCCTCGATCCCGCACTGCAGGCCGAGGGTGAAGACCAGGCCCCAGATGATCAGCGCCGAGCCGAGGATCAGGATCCCCGCCTGGCGCAGGCTCTCGCCGAAGAAGCGCAGGACCCGGCCCGAGTAGACGAGACCGGCGACGCGGGAGCCGAAACGGGCGATCTCACCGGCCGAGTCGAGCCAACCGCGCGGAACTGCAAGCCAGGCGTTCATCGGATCGTCTGCAGCTCCGGGTTGGTGGCGAGCATGGTCTGGGTGAAGACGTAGTTGAAGGCGAAGACGCCCATAAAAGAGATGACCACTGCCTCGTTCACCGCGCGGCCGACGCCCGCCGCGCCGCCGGAGGCGGTCATCCCTTTGTAGGAGCAGACGACCGCGATCAGGGCGCCGAACAGCGTGCACTTGATCACCGAGCCGCCGAGGTCGGTGATCGAGGCGTTGGAGAAGAGCGTGGCGAAGAAGCCGCCGAGCGGCTGGTGGTAGAGCATCTCGGTGAGGATGCCGCCGCTGATCCCGAAGACCAGGGCGAAGATGTCGAGCAGAGCCGTCGCCACCATCAGCGCCATCACCCGCGGGACCACCAGGTTCTTGATCGGGTCGACTCCGAGCACCTGAAGGGCGTCGAGCTCCTCGCGGATCTTCCGGGCTCCCAGATCGGCGGTGATCGCGGTGCCGGCGACGCCGGCGACGACGACCGCGGTCACGAACGGCGCGAACTCGCGGATCGAAGCGAGGACGAAGAAGCCGCCGAGCCGGTCGAGGGTGCCGAAGAGCGTGAAGACGTTGGCGGCCTGGAGGCCGGGGGCGCCAAAGCCGAAGGCGACGGTCGAGATCAGCAGCGGGAACCAGCAGAGCTGCAGCGCGAACAGGAACTGGCTGACGAACTCGCCCCCGTAGGGATAGGGGGGCTTGACGGTCGCGACGATCGT
>DASSLT010000070.1:0-29547 GCA_035689305.1 Solirubrobacterales bacterium
CTCGACCGCGCCTACATGCGGCAGGCGCCGTGGGCGCCGTTCGGGACGTTGACCTTGTCGACCTTCGTCTCCGATGCGATCGACCTCGACAGCGTCATCGTCAGCCCGATCTTCGGGCAGGACCTGTCGAGCTTCGAATTCAAGTAGAGCTCCGGATTAGGGATCAGGGCTTGGGGGAGGGTCGGGTGGCCCTCTACCTTCGCTGGGATTTCTGCCTCTGAGTACGGCGTCTCTCGCCAAGCGCTCCCCTGCAGAAATCAGGACGCCGCTCGTACGAGGGCCACCCGACCCTCCAACCGAAAGCTTGATTCCGAATTGAGGAGTCGAAAGGGCGGAGCCGGCCGTTCTTCGAAGAGCTTGCGGCTGTCCGCGAAAGCGTGGTTGAGCTTCGTCCCGCTATCCGAGACGAAGCTCAACCACGCTCGGTCGGGGGCCGGTCAGCCGTCGCGGGGGGCCGGAGTGGACGCCGACCTCAGGGCGCCGGCGGAGGCGGTGACGACTAGGGCGATGGCGATGATCTCGGTCAGGGAGAGGTCCTGGGAGAGGGCGATGAAGCCGACCAGGGCGCCGGCGGCCGGCTCAAGGCTCATGAGGACGCCGAAGACGGCGTTGGGGAGGCGGCGCAGCGCCTCCAGCTCGAGGCCGTAGGGGATCGCCGAGCTGAGCAGGCCGACGCCGAGACCGACGGCGAGGACCGAGAGCGCCAGCAGGTCGGTGCCCCCGGACGCGATCCCGAACGGAGCGACCATCACGGTCGAGACGACGGCGGCGGCGGCGAGGCCGCCGAGCCCCGGGTGGGCTTTGCCGACGCGGTCGCTCTGGAGGATGTAGAGCGCCCAGAAGCCGGCGGCGATGACCGCCAGCGCCACCCCCAGCGCATCGAGCCCGCCGCTGCCCCCGGGGTTCGAGAGCAGGACGATCCCGGCGGCCGCCAGCGCGACCCAGATCAGGTCCCGGCGCCGGCGCGAGCCGAAGACGGCAACCCCGAGCGGGCCGAGGAACTCGAAGGTGACGGCGATCCCGAGCGGCAGGCGGTCGATCGCGGCGTAGAAGCAGAGAGTCGCGCCGGCGAGGGCGAGGGCGAAGAGGACGACGTCGCGCGAGAGCCAAGCGCGCAGCGGCGGCAGGCCGCGAGCGGCGAGCGCGACCAAGATCAGGGCGCCGAAGCCCGAGCGCATGAGCACGGCGCCGGAGGACCCGACCTCGTCGAACAGCGTCGTCGCCAGCGCCGCCCCGCACTGGACCGAGGTGATCGAGCCGACGACCATCGCCGCCGCAAACCGCGTCTCGACGCGGTGCGATCGCGGCGCCGCGTCAGTCGCCACCGAGCAGCTCGTTCAGGGTGCGGCCGCTGAGCACCGACCGCGGCTCTTCGGCGACGACGTCGGAGCCGGGTCGGGCGTCGTCGTCGCGGCGCTTGATCAACAGCCACTGCGGCTTGGCGCCGGGCCGCGTCCGTTGCAGGGCAAAGCCGCCGCGCAGCTTCTCGCCGTGGAGGACGAACACCGCATGGCCGCGTTCGAGCGCCTCGGGCCAGGCGACCCGGCCGCCCTGCTCGTAGCTGCCGCGATCCCAGACGATCACCCCGCCACCGTCGAGCTCACCCTCGAACTCGTTATGGGAGAGCTGGTGGTCCTCGACCTGGACCGCGAGCCGTTTCACCGCCGGGTCCATCGCCGGCCCTTTCGGCACCGCCCAGGAGCGCATCACGCCGTCGACCTCGAGCCGCAGGTCGAAGTGGTGCGCGGTCGCCCGGTGCTCCTGGACGACGAAGACGCCCGCGGCGACGCCGCGGACGGCGAACTGCTCGTGGCCTTCGACCTTGCCGGGCTCGATCTCGACCTCCGCGACCGCCGCCCCGCGCGGGCCCTCGCGGAGAAACCCGACCAGCGCCTCGACCGCCTGCTCAGGCCCCTCGGCGTGGACGAGGACGCTGCCGCCGTCGCCGTTGCGCACCCAACCCATCACCCCCAGCGCCTGCGCCCGGCGCACGGTCGCTTCGCGGAAGCCGACGCCCTGGACCTGGCCGCGAACGACCGCGCGCAGCCCACGTTTGCCGGATTTCCCCGCTTTCGCCATCGCCGCCTATTGTCGCCGGGCGGCGCCTTCGCCGGTCCGGCCGGGAGACGGCGACCGGTTCAGGTCTCCAGCGGGCCGGGGCGGAGCACGTCGGGATCGTGCCCGGGCTGCACCGTCATCCCCTGCTCGCGGAACCGGCGCAGCCGTTCGGCCGACTGTGCCTGGGCTTTGTGGTTGTCGCCGAAGACCGGGAAGCGGTGGTCGTCGAGCACGCTGGCGTAGTAGGCGACATCGGCCGCGATCACCAGCTCGCCGATCCGCACAGACTGGTGCCCCGGCGTGTGGCCGGGCGTGCTGAGCAGTTCGACCGAGCCGTCGCCGAGCAGGTCGTGGTCACCATCGACGAGGGTCAGCTCTTCGACCGCCATGTAATCCTGCGGCAGGTAGAAGTTGCGAGCGACCGCGGCCCGGTTCTGACCGGCCTCCCACTCTGTCCGCTGGACCACCACCGGCACGTCCGCGGGCAGCAGCGAAAGGCCGCCGGCGTGGTCGAAGTGCAGATGGGTGACGACGACCATCGTCACCGTCGAGAGGTCGACCTGCTCGGCGATCGATTCCTCCTGCTCGAATACGAAATGGGCGAGCGCGCCGGGCTCGTAGTGGACGCTCTTGTCGGCGACCGCCGCCGGGTGCAGGCCGGTGTCGATCAGGATCCGCTCCCGCTCGGTCTCGACCAGGTAGGCGGGGACCGGGAGCCGTTTCGGCCGCTCGGGCTTCTCCTCGTCCCGACGCCAGATTCCGGCCGAAGTCGTCATCCAGCCCACGTTGAACATCTCGACCCGCATCTGCCCCGCCTCTCCAGGTTTTATTTAGGTACGCGTGGAGACTACAACTGGGGTGGAACCCCACCTCCAGGCATGCTGCTCCCGCCCGCCAGGCGTCAGCCGAGCGGCGGGAACTCGGGCGGGCGGCGCTCCAGGTAGCTGGCGACGCCCTCTTTGACGTCGGGACGGGAGAACGACTCGCGCATCTGTTCCGCCGCCTCGTGCAGCGCCTCGTCGAGCGTCGAGTCGAGGGCGCGATGCACCTGGCCTTTGATGATCGCCATCGAGGCCGGCGAGCAGTTCTGGGTGAGGTCGGCGGCGTAGGCGACGGCCGCGTCGACGAGGTTCTCGGGCTGCTCGAGGAAGTCGACGAGGCCGAACCCGTGCGCGTCGGAGCCGAGCACGACCCGCCCCGACATCAGCAGGTCGAGGGCGCGGCTGGTGCCGACGATCCGCGGCAGGAGCCAGGCGCTGCCGTACTCGGCGATCAGGCCGCGGCGGACGAAGGCGGTGGTGAATTTGGCCCCGGGGACGGCGAAGCGGACATCGCAATACAGGGTCTCGACGAAGCCGAGGCCGGCGGCGGCGCCGTTGATTGCCGCGATCAGCGGCTTGCGCAGCTCCAATGGCCGGGTCCGCGGCCGCGGCCGATCGAACGGCGTCGTCGCCGCGTCGGAAGCCTCTTCGAGGATGTTCATGTCAGCGCCGGCGCAGAACCCCTTCCCCGCCCCGGTGACGACGACCGCCCGCACCTCCGAGTCCGCTTCGGCCTCGTCCAGCAGCTCGAAGTAGCGGTCCTCGAGCTCGTCGTTCCAGGCGTTCAGCCGCTCCGGCCGGTTCAGCGTCACCAGCATCACCGCCCCGCGCCGCTCGCTCAGCACGCTCTCCGAAACCTGCGTCGACTCGCTCATCTCCCGTTTCTCCTCCGTTTCGATTTGTCGCCGACAATTCTGACCCCTGATGGCCGACCCGACCGCAGCGGATTTGTACGACCGCCAACTCGCCACCCTGCTCGCCTCCTGGGAGGCAAACGCACGCGGCTGCGCGGACGCCGCGGTCCTGCGACCGGGCGGCGTCGCCGCGGCGGTCTTTCCCACCGGGGCCGAGCGTGACGTCTACAACAACGCGGTGCTCGCGCGCGGGCTCGGTCCGGACGCGCGCGCCGTCGCGGTCGCGGCGATGGAGTCCGCCTACGCCGCGGCCGGAGTCGGGCACTTCGCCGCCTGGACCGACGACGGCGACGCGGGGATGCAAGCCGAGCTGACGGGTCGCGGCTACGCCATTGCGGAGACGACGCGGGTGATGGCGATGTCCCTGGACGACTTCGACCCACTCGAGACCGATCCGGTCGGCGTCGTGGTGGGCCCGGCACCGTGGGCCATGTACCTCAAGTACCTGCACGGCCTCGGCCTGCCGGAGGACCTGCTCGCCGGTGTCGACGCCGGCGCTTACCGGGTGGTCGCCGCCCGGGTCGGAGAGGAGACCGTTGCCACCGGGCTCGCCTTCGAACACGACGGCGACTGCGGCATCTTCAACGTCTCGACGCTCGAGCCGTTCCGGCGCCGCGGCATCGCCGCCGCCGTCACCGCCCGCCTCATCGCCGCCGCCCGTACCGCCGGCTGCACGACCGCCAGCCTGCAGTCGACCCCGATCGCCGAGGGCGTCTACGCGCGGCTCGGCTTCCGCTACCTCGGCCGCTTCCTCGAGTTCGCTGCCGCCGATCGGCCCTGACAGCGGCTCCCCCCTGCCGTTACAGGGGAGACTCGAGACTCCCGAGGAGGGATGCTGAATGAGGCGTTTTGCAGGGATTTTCGCGCTTCTGATGGTGAGCCTGACCGCCACCGGCGGCGCCGCGCCGGCGGGCTCGACGGATCTCGGAATCACGAAGACCGACAGCCCCGATCCGGTCCGGGTCGGCTCGCCCCTGACCTACTCGATCGGGGTCCAGAACCACGGGCCGCTGGCGGCCAGCGACGTCACCGTGACCGACCCCCTGCCGAAAGGAGTCGACCTCCTCTCCGCCTCGGCCTCCACCGGCACCTGCGCCAGCAAAGGTCGCAAAGTCACCTGCCGGATCGGTTCCGTCCCCTTCGGCGTCACCTACAGCGGTGCCGCAACGGTGACGATCGCCGTCGTCCCGCGGCAGGTCGGCACGATCACCAACACGGCCTCGGTCAAGGCCAAAGAGAAAGACCCGGTGGGCGCCAACGACACCGCCTCGGCGACGACCCGGGTGCTCGGCGTCGCCACCTGCCGCGGCGCCACCGCCACCGTCACCGGTACGGCCGGGGACGACGTCCTCGACGGCACCGGTGGCCCGGACGTGATCGTCGGCTTCGGCGGCGACGACACGATCCGCTCCGGCCCCGGCCGGGATTTGATCTGCGCCGGCTCGGGTGAGGACCTCGTCGTCGCCGGCTCGGCGGCCGATCGCGTCTTCGGCGGCGCTGGTCGCGACCTCCTGCGCGGGCGCGGCGGTCCCGACCTGATCAAGGCCGGGCCCGGCAACGACCTGCTGCGCGGCGACCGTGGCTCCGACCGCCTGCGCGGCGGTGCCGGCTTCGATCGCTGCCGCGGCGGCGCCGGCCACGACCTGATCCGGGGCTGTGAGCGCTAGTCCCTCCTGCTAGGAGGGATTAGCGAAACCCCCGCCCGCGCCCGGCGGCGGCGGACACGGCGCGGTGCGGCGTCCTCGGTCAGCCGAATAGCGCTGCTATTCGGCCTCCCTGCGTCCTTGCCCCGCTTGGTCCGGCGCTCGCCGGATCGCAGACCCGGGTTTCGCCAATCCCTCCTGCTAGACGGCGGCGGAGGTCAGCGCGGCGCCGCGCGGCGGCAGCAGGCCGAGCTCGGTCAAGGCCGGGTTGGCGCCGTCGAAATTCGCCCTGTCCGCTTGACCCCGGTCAGGTTCGCGGCCGGGCACGAGGTCTCGGCCTCGATCACGCAGGGCCCGATCTTCTTACCGTAGGTCGTCTGCGGTTCGGACTGCGCCTTGACCAGCAGGTAGTAGGGATTGCCGGGGACGACTTTGATCGAGTCGGGGACCCGGTTGGCGGCGACGGCGCCGAGTGCGAGCGGATAGATCGGGAAATTTATCCGACAAGGTGCCCAACCGCTACGACTGCTAGCGCTGGACTCATCGGGTTAGACTCGGTCGATGGCCGGGAACCGCCGCTTCGCGCTGCGCCAGCGCCCGCACGGGCGGATCGACGAGGAGACCTTCGAGCTGCTCGAGGAGGAGCTGCCCTCCCTGCAGGACGGCGAGGCGCTGGTCCGCATCGAGTGGATCTCGGTCGACCCGACCAACCGCGGCTGGATCAGCGAGGGACCGGGCTACCTGCCGCCGGTCGCGATCGGCGAGACGATGCGGGCGCTCGGCATGGGCCGCGTGGTCGAGTCCAAGCACCCCGATTACGAGGAGGGCCAGCTGGTCCAGGGGCTTACCGGGTGGACCGAGCACTTCGTCGCCTCCGACGCGGCGCCGCTGCAGCGCGTCCCCGCGATCGACGGGGTCTCCCCCAGCTTCTACCTCGGCGTGCTGGGAATGACCGGCCTCACGGCCTGGGTCGGGATGCGGGAAATCGGCCAGCCACAGGAGGGCGAGACGGTCGTCGTCTCGGCCGCGGCCGGCGCGGTCGGCTCGGTCGCCGGCCAGATCGCGAAGCGCGAGGGCGCCCGCGTCGTCGGCATCGCCGGCGGCCCCGAGAAGGGCGCGATCCTCACCGACACGCTCGGCTTCGACGCCGCCGTCGACCACCGCGCCGAGGACTGGCGCGCGCAGCTGAAGGCCGCCACCCCGGACGGCATCGACGTCGACTTCGAGAACGTCGGCGGCGAGCTGATGGACGCGATCTTCGCCCGCCTCAACATCCGCGCCCGCGTCGCCCTCTGCGGCCTGATCTCCGTCTACAACGACACCGAGGCGCCACCGGGGCCGAGCAACTTCCGCAACCTGCTCGTCAACCGCGTCAACCTGCAGGGCTTCATCATCCTCGACCACTTCGACAAGCTGGCCGCGGTCTCGGCCCAGCTCGGCGAGTGGGTCGCCGACGGCAGCCTGAAACCGCTGGAGACCGTCGTCGAGGGCTTCGAGCAGCTGCCGAGCGCGCGATCAACATGTTGTTCGACGGCGCAAATGTTGGCAAGCTCGTAGTACGTGTCTAGCGTCCCCGCGACCCGAGTAATCCGCAGCGAGACCTTCCCCGACCTCTCCGACGGGGTCATCTACCCAAGGCTCTCGGAAGGGAAGCTCGACTGGCTTCGCGAGCGCGGCGTCGAGAAGTCGTTCGAGCCCGGCGAGGTGCTTTACGAGCACGCGGTGCGCGACGCCCCTTTCCTCGTCCTCCAGGAGGGCCTGGTCGAGTTCGTCGACCGCAAGCCGGGCAAGGACGTCCACATCGCCCAGGCCGACGGCGGCACCTTCATCGGCGACATCGCGATCTTCACCGGCGAGCCGACGATCAGCGCCTGCATCGCGGTCGAGCCGACCCGGGTGATCGCCTTCGACCGCGAGGGGCTGCGCAACATGGTCGAGCTCTGGCCCGAGTTCGGCGAGCACATCTTCAAAACGCTGCTGGCGCGGCGCGCCTGGCACGAAGCCGAAGGCCACGGGGTGATGCAGGCCGAGCTGGCGCGCGACCTGCGCCGACCTGGTCGTGCTCGGGGCCGGCCCGGCGGGCCTGGCGGCGAGCGTCTACGGCGGCTCCGAGGGCCTGCGCACCTTCGTCGCCGAGGCCTGGGCGCCCGGCGGCCAGGCCGGGACCAGCACCAGGATCGAGAACTACCTCGGCTTCCCGGCCGGGATCGACGGCCGCGACCTGACGAGGAAGGCAACCCTGCAGGCGCGCCGCTTCGACGCCGTCCTCTCCAGCTTCCACCGCGCGGTCGAGCTCGCCGACGGCCCCGAGGGTCTGCTGCGGGTCGACCTCGACGACGGCCAGCACGTCCTCGCCCGCTCGCTGGTGATGGCGACCGGGGCGCGCTGGCGCGAGCTCGACGTCGAGGGCATGAGCCGCTTCCGCGGCGCCGGCGTCTACCACGCGGCGATGTCGACCGAGGCCGAGCGCTCACGCGACAAGGACGTGATCGTGATCGGCGGCGGCAACTCCGCCGGCCAGGCCGCGGTCCACCTCTCCCGGCGCGCCCGCAGCGTTCGCGTCGTCGTCCGCGGCAAGGCGCTGAAGTCGACGATGTCCCGCTACCTGATCGACCGCATCGAGAGCTCGCCGCGGATCGAGGTCGTGACCGAGACCGAGCTCGCCGCCCTGCACGGCACCGCCACGGTCGAATCGGTGACCCTGCGCGACAAGCGCGACGAGACCACGACCGATATCGACTGCACCGCCGTCTACGTGATGATCGGCGCTGACCCTTGCACCGAAGCCTCGGAGGGCATGCTCGCGGTCGACTCCGCCGGCTACCTGCTCTGCGGCGAGGGCGCGGTCAACTGCGCCAGCCATCTGCAGTGGCCGCTGTCGGACCGCGAGCCGCACCTGCTGGAGACCATTCGTCCCGGCGTCTTCGCCGCCGGCGACGTCCGTGCCGGCGCCGCCAACCGCGTCGCTGGCGCCGTCGGCGACGGCGCCCTCGTCGTCCGCTTCGCCTACGACGTCCTCGCCGCCTGACCGGCGCCGCCGAACCGCAACTTGACCAACTTGACCAAGTGCGGTGCTAACGTGCCTCCATGCTCGGCAATATCCGCTCCCAGAGCATCACCATCGGCGAAGCGAAGACGTACTTCTCGAAACTGGTGCGCAGGGTCGAGGCGGGCGAGGAGATCCTCGTTCGCCGGGGGGCCAAACCGGTCGCACGCATCGTTCCGCTCGAGAAGCACGGGGGCGTTCGCGGCTTCGGATCGATGAAGGGAGAGATCGAGATCGGTCCGGACTTCGACGAGCCGCTTGAGGAATTCGCCGAGTACGAAGAGTGAGCGACGGCCAGCTGCTCGACTCGCACGCGCTGCTCTGGTTCTTGGGCGGAGACGCCAAGCGGATCAGTCCGCAGTTGCGCGAGCGCCTCGAAGACGTCGCGACGACGGTCAGCGCGGCCAGCTTCTGGGAGATCGCGATCAAGGTCGGCCTCGGCAAGCTCAGGGCCCCGCGGGAGCTCCCCCTGCGGGTGGAAGAGCTGGGCTTCCAGCTGCTGCCGATCAGGCCCGAACACGCATGGCGGGCCCGCGATCTGCCGTTGCACCATCGCGACCCCTTCGACCGGCTGCTGATCGCCCAGGCCCAGGTCGAGCGCCTGCCGATTGTCACCGCCGATCAGCAGTTCGCCCCCTACGGTGTCAAGATCATTTGGAACTGAGCCCCGGATGCACGCCGGGGCCGATCGTCTGGCGGTCGACGATCTGCTGCAGCAGTTCGACCAGCAGCTCGCGGTCGCCGGCTGACATCCCCTTGGTCAGCTCGCGCTCGTGGGCTTTGGCGATCGCGCGACCGCGGGTCAGGAGCTCGCGGCCCTCGGGCGTCAGGTAGAGGGCGCGGACGCGGCGGTCCAGCGGGTCGGGGCGGCGCTCGACCAGGCCGCGCTGCTCGAGCTCGTCGACGAGGGCGACCATGCGGCTCGGCGGCACCGATATCGCCTCTCCGATCGCCTGCTGCGAGCGGCCCTCGGCGGCGTCGACGAGGTTGAGGACCCGGAACAGCGGTGGCTGCAGTTCGATCTCCTCCATCCGCTCGGAGAAGCGGCGGGCAGCGTGGATCCCGACCTGGGAGAGGAGGAAGGCGAGGGTAGAGGGGGCCTTGTCGCCCCGGATCGGATCGGCGCTCACGGGGCGTGAAGCCTACCGTCTTTTACTTTCTGCTATGAATCGTTTCGTTCTGAAACCTTTTTTCTCAGAAACGAATTTGTGAAAGGGATGATCGCTGCATGACCCGCATTCTCGTCCGCCTCGCCAACGTCTCCTACCATCGCCGCGGCCGCATGGTCCTCGCCTGGATCGTCGCGGCGATCGTCCTCATCGGCCTCGGCTCCTCGCTGGCCGGCGAGTTCGAAGCCGATTACAACACCCCGGGTTCGGAGTCGAAGGCGGCCAGCGACCTGACCGAACGCGCCTTCGACGGCTACTCCGGGCAGGAAATCTACGTCGTCTGGAAGGACCCCAGCGGCGCCGACTCGCCGGCGGCGAAACAGCAGATGAACGCCTTCTTCGCCGAAGCCGAAGCGGTCGAGCACGTCGGCAAGGCCGACCCGATCCGGGTCTCCGACGACGGCACGATCGCGACCACGACCCTGCCGCTGAACGTGCCCGGCTGGGAGGTCGAGAAGAAGCAGGGCGAAGAACTGATCGACGCCGCCAACGCCAACAGCGGCGACGGGCTCGAAATCAAGCTCGGCGGCGACCCGATCTACGCCGCCCAGGGCAGCACCAGCCCCGAGGGCGCCGGCTTCCTCGCCGCCGCGATCGTGCTGCTGATCGCCTTCGGCTCGATCGTCGCCGCCGGCCTGCCGCTGGTCGTCGCCCTCTTCGGCCTCGGCATCTCCTCCGGCGGCCTGATCCTGCTGCTGGCCAACGTCCTCGACGTCCCCGACTGGACCACTGCCGTCTCCGGCCTGATCGGGATCGGCGTCGGGATCGACTACGCGCTGCTGGTCCTGACCCGCTTCCGGGCGGCGCTGCGCGACGGCAAGGACCGCCACGACGCCGTCGTCGAGGCGGTCAGCACCGCCGGGCGCAGCGTGATCATCGCCGGCTCGACCGTCGTCGTCGCCGTCCTCGGGCTGATGCTGACCGGGCTCCCGTACATGTACGGGGTCGCGATCTCGGCCTCGCTGGCGGTGCTGGTCGTGATGTTCGCTTCGATCACGCTGCTGCCGGCGCTGCTCTCCTACCTTGGCCCGCGGGTCGACAAATTCCGGATCCCGTTCCTCGGCCGCCGGCTCGAACCGCGCGAGACCGACGGCGAATCCGCCGCCGCCCGCTGGAGCCACGCAGTCCAGCGCCGCCCCTGGCCGGCGGCGATCGTCGCCACGGCGATCCTGCTCGCGCTCGCCGCCCCCGCCCTCGGCATGCGCCTCGGGTTCCCCGACGCCGGCAACGACCCCAAGGACAAGATGACCCGCCAGGCCTACGACCTGATCAGCGAGGGCTTCGGCCCCGGTGCCAACGGGCCGCTGATCGTCGCCGCCGAAATGCCCGACGCCGGCGCCCGCGGCACGATCCAGGAGCTCGCCACCGCGCTGCGCGAGGAAAAGGGAGTCTCCTACGTGCCGGCGCCGAGCTTCAACGACGAAGACACGGCGGCGCTGGTCACCGTGATCCCGACCACCTCGCCCCAGGACGAGGCGACCACCGACCTCGTCAACCGCCTGCGCGACACGCTGATCCCGCAGACGTTGGCGGGCACCGGGGTCGTCGCCTATCTCGGCGGGATCACGCCGGCGCTCGAGGACCAGAGCGAATACATCACCGGCCGCATGCCGCTGTTCATCGCCGCCGTCCTCGGCCTCTCGTTCCTGCTGCTGCTGGTTGCCTTCCACTCGCCGTTGATCGCGCTCAAGGCGGGGATCATGAACCTGCTCTCCGTCGGCGCCGCCTACGGGGTGATGACCCTCGTCGCCCAGGGCGGCGCGGTCGGCGAACTGATCGGGATCGACCACGAGGTTCCGATCGCCCCGTTCATGCCGGTGATGATGTTCGCGATCCTCTTCGGGCTCTCGATGGACTACGAGGTCTTCCTCGTCTCCCGGATCCGCGAGGAGTACCTGAAGGACGGCGACACCAGGCGCGCGGTCGCCGACGGCCTGGCGAAGACGGCCCGGGTGATCACCGCCGCCGCGGCAATCATGGTCGTCGTCTTCCTCGCCTTCGTCTTCTCGCCCGAAGTCTTCCTCAAGCTCTTCGGGATCGGGCTGGCGGCGGCGATCTTCCTCGACGCGACGATCGTGCGGATGGTCCTCGTCCCCGCCGTGATGCAGCTGCTCGGCAGCTGGAACTGGTGGATCCCGACCTGGCTCGAGCGCCGGCTTCCCCAGCTCGACGTCGAGACCGCGGCGCCGGCCGAGGGCAGCGCCTAGCCGACTGGGTAGGTTCCACCCACTCGCGCGCGGGCGGTCTCCCGTCTGGGAGACTGCCCGCCGTGAGCCTCGTCCGCCCCGCTCGCCGCTGGTGGATCGGCGCCGTTTTGGCCGCTGCAATCGCGCTCGCGCTCGCCCCTCGCGCCGCCCAGGGAACCTTCGCCGGCGAAAACGGCCGCATCTTCTACGTGGCCGGGGCCTTCACCGCCTCCTCGACGGTGATGTCCGCCTGCCCCGCCAACGGCGGCCACGTCAAGACCGTGATGCCGCTGGCGACGGTGCCGTACCCCTCGCCAGACGGGACCAAGGTCGCCTACGTGAAGCTGAAAGCGAACGGCAACCTCGACGGCATCTGGGTGGCCGATGCCGACGGCTCGAACCCGGACCAGATCACCACCGGCCTCTACTCCGACTTCGGGCCGAGCTGGTCGCCCGACGGCACCAAGCTCACCTTCCGCCGCTTCGTCGAATACCCCGGCACCGGGTCGGTGATGCAGCCGGTCGTCGCCAACGTCGCGACCAAGGTCGTGACGCCACTGCTGAGCGTCGACAACATCGCCACCGCACCCGAGCAGACGACCGCCAACGCCTGGACCGCCGACGGTAGCCAGATCTACTTCCCGGCCGACGGCGGCCACGGCGAGGACCTCTACCGGGTGGCGGCAGCCGGTGGCACCGCGACCCGGATCCTCGGCGATGACAACACGCTGCCCTCGTTCAGCTGGATCGACATCGCGCCAGGGAACGGCTCGATGATGGTCCAGCAACTGACTACCTTCAATCCCGAAGCGCTGAACGAGACCTGGCGCTACGACCTCAGCGGCGGCGGCGGCGTCAAGCTCGCCGAAAACTTCCCGGAAAAAGGAACCGGCGACGAGGCTCTGAGCTACTCGCCCGACGGCACCAAGATCATCTTCAACCGGCTGGTCAGCGAAGAGATCATGAGCGCCAACCTGAACGGCTCCAGCGCGACCCAGGTCGGCGGCCTCGTCGGCGCCTTCCCCCGCTGGTCGACCAACACCGACGACTGCACCGACCCCGGCGCGGCGACGATGAAGGTCAACGAGGTCGGCCTCGGCGCCGCCCGGTTCGTCGAGCTGCTGGACTCCGCCGACGAGACCTTCCCCAGCGGCGAAGGCCCCTACAAGGTCGTCGTCTACGACGCGGCCGGCGCCCGGCAGGACGCGCACCCGATCAGCAGCTCCCTGCTCCAGGGCCGGGACAACACCAAACCACTGCTGCTCTCGACTGCCGCGGCCGACACCGCCTACGGCGTGAGCGGGGACGAAGCGTTGTCGATCGCGTTGCCGAATCCCGGCCAGGCCTGCTTCACCCAGGGGGCCGGCGAGTCGAAGGTCAACTGCGTCTCCTGGGGGTGCGTGACGAATGCGGTCTCGGCCTCTTCGACCAGGATCCCCGTCCCCGGTGCCGGTCAGTCGGTCCAGCGGCAGGGCATCGGCTCCAGCACCTTCCAGCTCGCGGCGCCGACGCCGAAAGCCGCCAACGTCGCCGGCTCCGGCGGCCAGCCCTGCCCCGTCCCGGTTGGCGGCGGCGGCGGCGAATCGCCACCGACTCCGGCGACCCCCGTCACTGTCCCGCCCTCCCCCGCCCCGACCGTGCTTCAGGCCAAGCCGAAGCCGCTGAAGTGCAAGAAGGGCTTCAAGAAGACCACGGTCAAGGGCAAGGCGAAGTGCGTCAAGGCGAAGAAAAAGAAGGGCAGGAAGTAGCCAGGACCCACGGACACCACGCTTGCGACATTGACCCCACTGGAGCGCGGTCAATGTCGCAAGGGTGAGCAGCGCTTCGCGTTTCCGACATTTCCGCCACTCTGGCGTGGTCGATGTCGGATGGGACAAAGGCCGGCCACGCTCAGTGCCCGCCGGGTGAGTTCCGCTGGTCTCTCTTAGCTCGTTCCGAGCTCGAGGCGCTCGAGCCGAGCGGGGTCTGCAAGGGCGTCGATGGCGACGACCTTGCCGCCGGCGACGGTGAAGGCCATCACCGAGAACGGCTTGCCCTCAGGCGCGACGAGGACGCCGGCGACGCCGTTGACCAGCACGGGCTGAACGTGGGACGAGAGCCTGGCGAAGGTCATCGCCTGCCTGGCGACCTCGACGGCGCCGCGGATCACATGGTTGGCGGACGGACGGGCCTCGCCGCCGTCGGCGCGGAGGACCACCTGCGGATCGAGGACCGCGACCAGGGCGTCGAAATCGCCCTCGCGGGAGGCCTCGAAGAAGGCTTCGACGACCTGCCGCTGTCGCCCGAGGTCGACGTCGGGCGCGGTCGGTTCGGCATCGACCCGCTTGCGGGCGCGGCTGGCGGCCTTCCGCGCCGCGGCCGGCGAAATCGGCGACCAGCGCCTCGTGCTCGGGGTCGCTGCCCGCGACCGGGCTGACGATCGGGTCGGGCACGTGGGGGCCGAGCGGCTCCTCGCGGCGGGCATGGCGGGCGCGCAGCATGTCGAGGCAGATCCGGGCGACGACGGTGGTCAGCCAACCGGGCAGGTTCTCGATCTCCTCCGGGTCGGCGCGAGCCAGCCGCAGCCAGGTCTCCTGCACCGCCTCCTCCGCTTCGCCGCTGGCGCCGAGCATGCGAAAGGCGATCGCCCGCAGGCGCCGCCGGTCCTGCTCGAACCGCCTGGCCAGGTCCTGCTGTCTCGGTTCGGTCACATCTCGGCCCTCTGCTCCGTCACCCCTATGAGACAAATGACAGACGGCCGTCCCGCTGGCGGCCGAAGAAGAAAGGAAAGCAACCATGGCAAGCAAGAAGATCGCCGTCGCCGGTGCGACCGGCCGCCTCGGTCGCCCCACCGTCGAGGTCCTGCGCGAGCGCGGTCACGAGGTGGTGCCGATCTCGCGCAGCTCCGGCGTCGACGTCATCTCCGGCGAGGGCCTCGCGACCGCGCTCGAGGGAGTCGACCTGATCATCGACGGCGCCACCGGCCCCTCCCCCGACCAGGCCGCGGCGACCGAGTTCTTCACCACCGCAGGGCGCAACCTGCAGCAGGCCGGCGCCGAGCAGGGCGCCGCGGGCGTCCTCGTCGTCTCGATCATCGGCGTCGACCATTTCCACACCGGCTACAACGCCGCCAAGCTGGTCCAGGAGCGTGTGCATTTCGACGGACCGCTGCCGGCCCGCGTCCTGCGCGCCGCCCAGTTCCACGAGTTCGTCGCCGAGCTGATCGAGTGGGGAACCCAGGGTGACGTCAGCTACCTGCACGAGATGCGGACCCAACTCGTCGCCGCCCGGACCGTCGCCGAGGCGCTCGCCGATCTCGTTGACGAGGCCGACTCGGCGCCGCTCGGCAACCCAGTCGGCGAAATCGCCGGGCCCCGCGAGGAGAGCCTGATCGCGGCGGCAAAGCTGTTCGCCGCCCGGCAGGGGAACGGCCTTCGGGTCGAGGAGGGACAGTTCTTCGACGACCCGGAAGGCCTCTATCCCGCCGGCGCCGTCCTCCCCGGCCCGATCGCCAAGCTCGCCGGCCCGACCTATGAGGAGTGGCTCGGCGCGTGACGCACTTGCGGCTCAGAGCCGGGTGGGTTCGAAGCCGAGCCGGGCGAGCGGCTCGACCAGCTCGTGCTCCTCATAGGAGAGGTGCGAGAGCAGGGTGTCGGTGAGGACGTCGATCGCGGTCTGCAGGCGGTCGAACTCGTCAGGGTGCTGGATGTGGTGGACGAGGGCGAGGTCGACGGCCTCGATCGCGTCGTGGATGACGAGATGCTCCTCGGTGAGGCGGTCGATCACCGGGCCGAGGTCGGCCTCGGCGCTGCGCAGGTGGGGGAAGACCGACTCGTCCTCGATCGTGTGGTGCTGGGTGACGACCCGGCAGTAGCGACTGCAGAAGGCGCCGAGGGTCCAGTCGTTCTGGCGCATCGCCATCTCGTTCAGGGCCGAGCGCGCCTCGCCGGCGCTGAGCGAGCCGGTCCGGACCTGGGCGACGACCTCGCGCAGTTCGGTCAGCTCGTGACGGAGGTGGTTGTGGACGTCGATCAGGTGCTGGCCGGCGCGGCGGCCGGTCTCCGAATAGGTGATGCCGGGGCCGGAGGGCGCCCGGTGGGGCCGCGTCGACTCGTCCCAGCGCGGCTCGGCGAGGCGCCGGCCGTCGTCGGGGGTCGGGGTGACGCCAAGGCGGTCGTACTCGGTGGCAGCGGCCGCGGCGACTTCGTCGCTGACCGGGACCGGCGGCTGCGGCGCCGGCTCGGTCGGCGCGGCGCCGTCGCCCCCTCCGCCGCGCTCGCGCGCGGCCGCGACCAGCTCGCGGACCGCCGGCGCCACCGCAGTCGCGAACCGCTCCAGCTCGCCCGGATCGTCGCCGGTCGCGAAGAAGCCCGAGATCCCCTCCTCCAGCGCCAGCCGCGCCAGCTCCGCCGCCTCCTGCCCGACCCTGCCGCCGAGCGGGCCGGGGGTGCCGTCGGAGTAGCTGCCGGAGACGTTGAGCAGGCGGCGCACCGCCCGTGGGTCGCGGCCGGCCTCGCGCGCGGCGGCGTCGATCGCCGCGTTGCCGCTGGTCAGGTCAGCCCGCTCCAGGTAAGGGACGCTCGGCAGCCAGCCGTCGCCGAGGCGGCCGGTCAGCGCCAGCATCCGCGGTTTGTAGGCGCCGATCCAGAGCGAGATCGGGTGCGCCGGCGCCGGCCCGCGGGCGGCGCCGCGCAGCTTGTAGTGCTCGCCCTCGAAGCGGGCGCCGCCGCGCTGGCCGCTGTCCCAGAGCGAGCGCAGCACCCCGATCGCCTCCGCCAGAGCGTCGACCGCTTCGCCAGGACGCAGCCGCGTCCCGCCCATCGCCTCGATCGCGTCCCAGAAGGCGCCGGCGCCGAGCCCGAGCTCGACCCGGCCGTCGCTCAGCAGGTCGAGGCTGGCCGCCGCCCGCGCGAGGACCGCCGGCGGGCGCAGCGGCAGGTTGAGCACGTTGGGGGCGAGCGTCACCCGGTTGGTGCGGGCGGCGAGGTAGGAGAGCAGCGTCCAGGTGTCGAGGAAGCGCGCTTGGTAGGGGTGGTCCTGGAAGCTGACGACGTCGAGCCCCAGCTCCTCGGCCAGTTCGGCCGTCCGCACGACCAGCTCCGGCCGCTCGTTGGCGGGGGTGAGGAAGACCCCGAACTCGAGCTCGTGCCCGTAGTCGCTCACGGCCGGGACTCTAGGGAGGCCGCGAAGTCGGCTAGGAAGCGAGCGCCCGCCTGAGGAAGTCGACCTGTTCCTGCTTGCGCATGATCTGGTGCTCGAGCATGTGCTCCAGCGCCTCCGAGCGGCCCTCGCGCCCGGTCGGCTCGATCGATTCCTGCAGCGCCTCGATCACCTCTTCCTCGCAGCTGAGCAGCCAGCCGAGCGCGTCCTCCGCCTTGGAGTCGAAGCGCAGCTCGGCGACGTCGGTGCTCGGCTCGCCGCCGAAGGAGACGATCTTCTCGATCAACTGCCGCGCCCCGCTCAGCTCTTCGTCGCCGTACTCGGTCAGCTTCGGCCCCAGTCCCTGCGCCGGCAGCCCGGCAAGGCTGGCGGCGACGATCGAGTACTGCAGCGCCGAGCGGTACTGCTGGCCCAGGGCCAGGTTGAGGCGCTTGATCGCCTCAGTCTCGTCCAGTCGCTCCTCCTGCTCGGGCATGAGCGCCTCTCTACCCGGCTGTGAGATTTTCAAGCGGCTGCGTCAGCTGCCGGGCAGCTTGAAGACGTGCTTGGGGCTGAGGTATTCGGTCAGCCGGGAGAAGAGCGCGGTGGCGTAGCTGACACCGTTGGCCGAGCTCTGCGGCAGCTGGGTGGTGACGACCCCGAGCGAGAGGTCCTGCGCGGGCAGGTAGGCGGCGATCCCGGTGTAGCCGTCGATGAACGGGTTCTGCAGCTGCCAGCCGTTCTTCTGAACGGTGATGCCGAGCCCGTAGTAGAGGCTGGGGCTGAAGGGCTCGAGGTGCGAGGTGTAGGCGGGCGAGATCCGTTCGCGGTTCGCCTGCTTGGAGATCAGCGCACCGCGGGCCATCGCCCGGAAGCCGCGAACCGTGTCCCCCATCGTCGCGGTCATCACCGTGCCGGCGCCGATCGACCACGACGGGCTCCAGAAGGTGTCGTCCTCGTAGATGCCGCGTTCGCCGGTGTAGGCGTGCAGGCCGGGGCCCGGGAACGCCGGGTAGCGGGTGATCGCAGTGTGGCGGAGGCCGAGCGGGCGGAAGACCCGTTCCTGGATCAGGGCGCTGATCGACCTGCCGCTGACCTTCGAGATCACCTGGCTGAGGATCGCGAAGTTGGTGTGGGCGTAGTGGAAGCAGGTCGTCGGTTTGCAGACGACCGGCAGCGTGAAGGCCCAGTGGATCAGTTCGTCCGGGCTCCACTGGCGGAACGGGTTTTCGAACAGGAGCTCCTGGAAGGCTTCGTTCTCCTGGATGAAGTCCGGGTAGCCGGAGGTGACGCTGGCCAGCATCCGCAGCGTCACTTCGTTCGACTCCGGGACGTTCGGCCGGTACTTGGAGAGCGGGTCGTCGAGCGAGAGCTTGCCTTCGTCCTGCAGCTGCAGGAGCACGTCGATCAGGTACGGGATCGCGATCGAGCCGATCCGCCAGTACATGTGCGGCGAGGCCGGCGTGCCCTTCATCGAGTTGCCGAAACCCGCCTGGATCAGCGGCTGGGTGCCGGTGTTGACCTGCAGGATCGTCGCCCGCAGCCCCATTTCCGGCATCGCCTCCCGGATCATCGCTTCCATGTGGCGGCGAGCGGTGATCCGTTCGACGCAGTCGGTGGAGACCCGGATCTGACCGCTGGGGCAGCCCGGCGAGCCGGCGGCGGCATTCTTGGGGGCGGCGACGGCGCCAGAGGCGAACGAGGCCAGGAGAGCTCCGCAGAGGAGCAGCGTGGCGAGCGAGCTGCGAAGGAACTTCACGGGGCGCGACATCCTATGCGCTCGACCCAGCGTGTGGGTCGTCTAGAGACGCCGGTGGAGTCGACGGAGTGCAGGAGTTGTCCCGCCGGTCGATCTTGGCGGGAAGCCGGCCGATCCTTTCAGACACCCAAGTTTCTAACTGCCTGGACGAAGGGATCGCGTTGCAAATCGGCGCCGCGCGCACGCAGTACCTACGTTGGCTTCGCGCAACCAGAGACCTCTCGCCACACACGCTCCGCGCCTACGAAAGCGACCTCTCGCGCTTCGAGCGCTACGTCGGCCCTCGAGCCGACATTGGCCGGATCAGCCGCGAATCCGTCATCTCCTGCCTGGAGAGTCAGCGGACTGCCGGCCTCTCCCCGGCATCGATCAGGCGTCGGGCCTCTGCCTTTAGGGGCTTCTGCCGCTGGCTGCTTTCCGAAGGTCTCATCGAAGAAGATCCCTGGGCCGGCGCAAGCTTCGCCCTGGGTCGATCTCGACACCTCCCTCGCGTACTGCCCGCGCAAGAACTCGATCGCCTCCTCGACTTCCTGAAACTCGCCGCTGGCGTCGACTCCCAGCGCAGCGTGGACTCAAGGACCGTGCGCGAACACCCCCATGAGTCGACGACTCTCCTCGCCGTCGCGCTGATGGTGGCAACCGGCGTCCGGGTTCACGAGGTCGTCGGCTTCCGCGACCAGGACATCGACCTCCCCGGCCGGACGATGCGACTTGTTGGCAAGGGCCGCCAGGGCCGCCGCGAACGACAGGTCTTCCTCACCAACGACTGGATCACCGGCCTGACAGGCGCCTATCTCGACGCACGGGCCGGCCTCGACCTCTCCCATCCCCGCCTCCTCTTCAATCGCCATTTTGAGCCGCTCACGCCCCCCGCCATGCGCTCGAGGCTCGCCAAAGCCGCCGCGGCAGCGGGCATCTCGAGTCGCGTGACCCCGCACATGCTCCGTCACACCGCGGCCACACAGCTGATCGAGGCCGGTGTCGACATCCGCTACATCCAGCGTCTGCTCGGTCACGCCAGCCTCAGCACGACCGAGATCTACACCCATGTCTCAGATCGAGCGCTGCGACGTGTCGTAACCGACGCCGACGTTCTCGGGAGGCTCACCCAGGCGCGATAACTAGGAATTATCGGCGCAGGTCGATGGCATTCGACCACCACGATCCTGTCTATGGGGATCTTCTCGATCGGGTCCTGCGGTCGGGAGGACGGGTTGTGCCGTTCGTCGGGGCGGGGCTGAGCGCTTATGGCGACCAGAAGGAGCGCCTTCCCCTTTGGGGCGAACTGTTGGAACGCCTCTTGGCGGAAGGGCGAACACTGGGCCTCGTTGAGGACTCAGATATCTCGATTGACGAAGCCCTCCGGTCCCACGACTTCAACAAGGCCGCTGAGATGCTCGTCGAAGCCTTGGGAGAGCCCACGTATAGACGGGTGGTCGAGCATGAGCTCAACGATGCCGGGGGACCGATCCCACCGGCGATCGACGAGCTCGTCAAGGTGGATTGGCCGCTAGTCGTCACCACCAACCTCGACCGGCTCATCGCCAGGGCATACCGCGAGCGACACGGCGAGCCGATGGCAATCGTCACCAACCTCGATACGCACAGACTGGCGGCCGCCTTCGCGGAGACGCTGCCCGCCTCGGAGACCGTACTCGCCCAGATCCACGGAGAGGTCGACGTCTACGCATCCTGGAAACTGACGAACTCCGACTACGAGCAGCTCTTCCTGAACACTGGCTACGTCGAGGCTCTCAAACTGCTCTTCCTGCGACGGATCTTCTTCGTCGGATTCGGCCTCAAGGACGAAGACTTCGACATCCTGCTTCGCACTGTCGCCCAAATCTACCCGGCCGGGGTAAGCGAGTTCTTCGCTTTGATTCCGCGGTCACGTAGGAACGAGCCAGCTCTTCAGAACCTGGTGAAGATGAACGGCTTGCGGCCCATCTTCTACGACGTCGAACCCGATTCCAACGGCTCGGATCCATTCGGTGGGCATCGGGCGGTCTACGAATGCCTTGCCCATCTCGCGCAAAGCTGGGCGGTCGCACGCACGCACCTCGACGTCGCTTTGCAATACTTCCCCGAACTTGATCCGTACATGGTCGGGCGTGATGAGGAGACGGCCTGGCTGGCCGACCTCGTCGGGTCAGAGCAGGGGCGCATTATCCAGGTGGTGGGGCTGGGGGGGCTGGGCAAGACCTCGCTCGTCCAGCAGTTCATCGAGGACTGCTCCATCGACATCGCAGAAGCCGGCTACTGCCAGGTCTTCGGATGCTCGTTCTATCGAGCCGACATCGCCCAGTTCATCAACGACCTCCTGCTGGCAGTTGGGGGAACCGCCGCGGTTCGGCTCCCGGAGCAAGTCGAGCAGATCTGTGAATACACGAAACGACATCGAGTGCTGCTCATTCTCGACGGAGTCGAGACGATAATCGACCGCGATCAGCGCCTGAGGAATCCGTATCTTCAGCGGATCATCGATGGCATTCTGGAGGGGACGGGAACCGTCATCTTCACCACCCGGGTTCGGGTTCGGGGTGGAGTCGTCGAGGACGCTTCGCTGATCGACATCAAGCCACTGTCAGACGGCCAGATTCTCAACTTTCTCGATCGCTGGGGATTGGGCGCGCTGGACGCCAGCGCCAAGACGCGCTTGATCGAGATCACCGCCGGGCATCCGCTCGCGCTGCGCATCCTTGCGGGGGTACTGCGAGGCGTTCCCGTCGAGAAGGCCGTTTCGACGATCGAGCGCTCCGCGGTGATCGACATCTCGGATGAAGTGGATCCGCTCCGGGAGAACAGACTCGCCCGCGTACTCGGCTCCTACATCCACTATCTGGACGAGATGGAGCTCGCGCTGCTCATCTGCTCGACCGCGTTCGAAGCACCCGCTCCGTACCCCCTAGCCGACGCTGCACTGGCGCGGCGGTATTCGGACACCGATGCGAACAGACCGCTCGTCGGGCAGGACCTAAGGCCTGTCGTTAGCAGACTGCTGGAGCAACGACTTCTCACGGTGAGTGCGACCGGTGAGCTATCGAGTCACCCGACCGTGCGGGAGTACTTCGCCAGACTTGCGCGGGAGGGCGGGCAGTCTCTCACCCCCATTCATCGCTTCTTGGCAGCGGAGTACCTAAGTGACGCAGTTGCAAGGCCAGGGACCTTCGACGAGGCGCCGCCACTGCTGATGGCCTGTCGGCACGCCGCTGCCGCAAGGGACTGGGGTCTCTTCGATGATCTTTTCCGCAACAGGCTGATGCGGGGCTTCCGGAACTATCTCTGCAACAACCTCGGTGCCTGGGAGGAGTGCCTCGAACTCGCTCGACTGGGAGCCGACCCGTCATTCCCGACAGCCGAGGCTGACGAACCGGCGTTCTACCCGATCACCGTCGCGCGCTGCCTGAAGCATCTCGGCCGCAGCACCGAGAGTCGGGCGAAGTACTTCGAAATACTGAAGGACAACGCCCCGCGGAAAGACCCGAACACTGCGAAGTACGTGCACAATCTGCTCACGCTGCTGGTGTGGCGGGGTGAACTGGAGGCCGCCGATCGCGTTGTCGAGGCGAACGTGCGGGCCCTGTCGTGGATCGACACGGAGTGGGAGCGGCGATGGCAGGTCGACCACTCCTTTTCCGCTCTTGCCTACCTGCGAATGCTGCAGGGGGATCCCGTATCCGCCTCATCGCACTTCGACGTATCGGCCGCTGCGTGGGATGGGTACGACGGCGAAAGGCTCTGGGCCTACGACTACTACCCTTACTATCGGAGTGAGCTGGTCCTGATCGAAGAGACGACCGCCCACGAGGCGGCGCTTGGACAGATCGAACCACTTCTTTCCGTGGCCGAATCCCACAGTTGGCCCGAGTCGATCTGCCGAGGCCATATCCAGGCTGCGGTGATCTATCTGGATAGGGCCGGGGCGACCGGGGGCCTGGATGATCTCAATCGGGCGGACCAACGTCTGGCGAGCGCCCGACTGGTGCCGGCAGGAATGAACCTCCCGGATGTAGCGATTGCCCACCTGCTGACGACCCTCAAGGCAGACCTTGTGCATCACGACATCCGCGGCGGCCCCCGCCTGTCTCCGGCGGACCTTATCCTGCAGGTCGAACGAGCCGAAGCGCTGATCCAGGCATCAGGGCTTGAGCTGTCTATGCCGGAAGTGATCGCCGCCAGGGGAGTGTCGGAGCTCCTCGGCGGTAGGGTCGACTTGGCTGCGGATCTGTATCAGCGGGCCCTCCATCTATGCCAGTGCCAGGGCAACTGCCTGGCCCCAGTGAGTCCTCGGTCACTCCTCAACTGGCTGGGGTCTCGACTGAATGTGGCACCGATCGTGCCCACCGTGTCGCCACGAGCCGACCTTTCGGATTTGATCGGCATGGACCTCCCGCCCGCGTACCTGATCCACTCGCTCGAGGAGGCTGAGCTGGCCGGGTCAGTCCGCCCCCTCACGGCCCCGTGACCGGCCGTACCTGAAGGCTTTGACTGCGTCGTACACATTCCTGGAGTCAGTAGCCGCGGCCAACTCGAGACTGGCCAGGTCATGCCTGAGGTAGATGCGCTTGAGCCAACGGTCAGCGTCCACCACGGGCGGCCTGCCATGCAGGCACCGGGAGTTCGAAAAAATAAGGATTTCGCCGGCGCTGAGCGTGAACTCTGTGCGCGGGGCATCTTCGATGGCCGACCTAAGCGACTGGAGATGTACGTCCGCGTCGATCTTGGCCTCTTTTACCACCTCGGTCGTGGAGGCTGGCAGGCCAACTTCGAACCCGCCGCCGGCGCCTTTGCGGAGTATCGGTCTCGCATCAGTGCGCAGATCGGCGCGCCGATCAACGTCGAACGACGGCGGGCAGGCGAAGGTGAAAAGGGGTTGACTCAGCACTGCGATGGTCGTCGGCTCTAGAAGCCGGATGACGTCATCCAAGCGCACCAGTTGGGTGGGTACCCGCTCCGGGTTGTAGACGCCCAGAAGAGCGATGTGCTGCGGTCTCACCGAAGGCTCTAGAAATACGTCATCGGTGTGGAGATTCAGTTCGACCCGACCGCGACTCGACAGCTCGTCCTCGTGGTTCTCCGCCGGTCTCACCTCCTGCACGAGAGCGCCGCCGTGCTGCTGGCGAAAAGTAAAGGGCCAACCAAGGGGAAGGCTGTCAAGAAGGTCGAGAAAGATCTCGTCGATCCGGGCCTCGGCGCCAGGGTCTGCGCGATCGAGAAGGTCCCTTTCGATGATGCGCCCAAGCTCGCCCGAGTGAAGATGGATCTGGTCGAGGCCGACCAGATCCATCACCGGAGGACCCCGGAGCTCGCCCCTTGCGGCCGCGCAGGATCGGCAGTGCTCCGCTTACACAACCGCACCGGGGGAGCCCCACTGAGCCACCCTTGGTCTGCAGACCGGGCCGCTCATAATTCCTAGTTATCCCAATCGGGCCGCATCGATCGGCATTCTAGGAAATATGGAGGGCGGATATCCAAACGACTGAAGTGTGATTTAGGAACGCGTGCGTTTGCGACAATTCCGAACTTCTATGCCTCGTGTGTTTGCCAAGGAGTTGCCGTGGACGGAGATCGAAACGCCGGCGCTCCTCCTCGATCTCGGCACCGTCCGGGGGAACCTGGAAACGATGGCGGGACGGGCGAGGGAGATGTCGGTTGCACTCCGCCCCCACTTCAAGGCCCACAAGTGCATCGAGCTGGCCCAACTGCAGGTTGAGGCCGGCGCCGTCGGACTAACCGTTGCCACCGTTGCCGAAGCACTGGCCCTTACCGATGCCGAAATCGGTGACGTTCTGGTGGCAAACCAGATCGTCCAGCGAAATCAGATCGACACGCTTGCCCGGATGGCCTCGGTGGCGCGGGTCAGAACTCTGATCGATGACTCGGCGAACCTCAGGTCCATCGCCTCGACCGCCCACGCTGCCGGTGTAGTGGTAGGGGTGATGGTCGAGATCGATACCGGGATGGAACGGTGCGGTGTTCGTAACCACGAGCGGGCACGCGAGTTGGCGCTTCTGGCAACAGAACTCGACGGGGTCCGGTTCGACGGAGTCAGCACCTATGAGGGACAGTGCGCCAGGATTCCAGACCCCGCCGAGCGCGCGGCCCGGACCAGGGAGGCCATTGACAAACTGGCCCGGGTCGTCGAAGCCCTCCGCGCCGACGCCATCGAGGTTCCCACTGTCTCCGCCGGAGCAACCTCCACCCACGCGACGACTGGCAACCATCCGCTGGTCACCGAGATCCAGCCGGGGGCCTACCTGCTGATGGATCTCCTGAAGTACGGCCTGCTCTCCGATTTCCGGATCGCGCTCACGATCGTTGGAACGGTGGTCAGCAGACGCGGTGATCGCTGCGTTCTCGACTGCGGCGTGAAGGCGGTCAGCTCCTGGCGGAAACCGCCTCTACTGTACGACGACCTCGGAACGATCGCGTCTATCGACGAAGAGCACCTACGGTTCGACGCCCGTGGCCCGGAGCCGCGGATCGGCCAGCGCGTCAGAGTACTCCCCGGCCACGGCCCGCTCACCGTCAATCATCTACGACCGGATCCACGTGATGCACGAGAACGTCGTCATTGACGAATGGCCGATTAGTTCACGGCGCTAAGACCCCGCCTGCTGGAGAATCGCCCGATGGCGACCGGCACCGAGTTCGACCTCAGCGCCACACAGGCGCGCCGACTGGCGCTCGCCGCCCAAGGCTTTGGGCGGCCGCGGCCGAGCGGGCGGATCGACGCCCGGCACCTGCGGCGGGCGATCGACGACGTTGGCCTGCTCCAGCTCGACTCGGTCAACGCCTTCTGCCGCTCCCACTACATGCCGGTCTTCTCGCGCCTAGGTCCCTATCCGCGCGAGTCTCTGGACCGGCTGGCCTGGCACGAGAACGGTGACGGAAAGACCCGGCGGGCGGGAGCCCGGGACCTGATCGAGTACTGGGGACACGAGGCCTCGCTGCTCCCGGTCGAGCTGCAGCCCTTGCTGCGCTGGCGGATGGCGCGGGCGGACGTGCTGGCCTGGAAAGGCGTCGCGAAGCTGGCGGCGGAGCAGCCGGAGCTGCTGGAGTTCGTGCTCAACGTGGTGCGTGAGCGCGGGCCGATCCGGGCTTCGGACCTGGCGGCGAAGGGGCGGCGGCGGGAGCCGGGCGAGATGTGGAACTGGAGCGAAGAGAAGACCGCGCTCGAGTACCTGTTCTTCGCCGGGCAGGTGAGCGCGGCGCGGCGGGTCAACTTCGAGCGCCACTACGACCTGCCCGAGCGGGTCCTGCCCCGGCAGGTCCTGGAGGCGCCGACGCCGACCCAGGACGAAGCGCAGCGCCAGCTGCTCCTGATCGCAGCGCGGCGGCTCGGCGTCGCGACCGAGGCCGACCTCGGCGACTACTTCCGCCTCCCCCGCGCCGAGTCGAAGGCCCACGTCGCCGAACTGGCCGAGGACGGCGGCCTCATCCCGGTCCGGGTCGAGGGCTGGCGGGCGCCCGCCTATCTCTCGCCGCAGCGGCCCGCCGGCGTGCGCCGGGTCACCAGGGCCCGCGCCCTGCTGACCCCGTTCGACTCCCTGGTCTGGGCCCGCGAGCGGACCGAGCGGATCTTCGGCTTCCGCTACCGGATCGAGATCTACGTCCCGGCCCCGAAACGCGTCTACGGCTACTACGTCCTCCCCTTCCTGCTCGGCGACCGCCTCGTCGCCCGGGTCGACCTCAAGAGCGACCGCCAGGCCGGCGTCCTCCGCGTCCGCAGCGCCTTCGCCGAGCCCGGCGTCGACACCCCCCTCGTCGCCGAGGAACTGGCCGACGAGCTGCGCCTGCTCAGCGAGTGGCTCGAACTCGGCGGCGTCTCCGTCGCCCGCAAAGGCGACCTCGCCGCGCCGCTGCGCAAGGCGCTGATGTGAGACGAGCGTCACGCAGCTCGCCGCGCTGACTGCGGGAGACTGGGTGTCGCGATGGAGGCGCGATCGATTTCGGATTTGCCGGGGCCCAGGCGGCTGCCGCTGCTCGGCAACGCGCACCAGGTCCGGCCCGCCACCCTGCACCAGACCGCCGAGCAGTGGGCCGATCGCTACGGGCCGCTGTTCCGCTTCGACCTCGGCGGCCGCCAGGTCGTCGCGATCGGCAACGCCGAGACGCTGACCGCCCTCCTGCGCGACCGGCCGGACGGCTTCCGGCGCTGGCGGGAGATCCTCGAGATCACCGAAGAAATGGGCAACGTCGGCGTCTTCTCCGCCGAGGGCGAGGACTGGCGGCGGATGCGGCGACTGGCCGTCACCGCCCTCAACAGCAACCACCTGCAGCGCTACTTCGCGATCGTCAGCATCTGCACCGAGCGCCTGCACCGCCGGCTGCTCGCTGCCGCCCGCGACGGCGGCGCCTTCGACATCGGCGAAGCGCTCTCCTCGTTCACGGTCGACGTCACCTCGGCGCTCGCCTTCGGCCACGACCTGAACACGCTCGAGCGCGGCGACAGCGGCCTCCAGGAACACCTGCACCGGGTCTTCCACATGACCAACCGGCGGATCTTCCTCGCGGTCCCCTACTGGCGCTACTTCAAGCTGCCGGCCGACCGCGCGCTCGACCGTTCGATGGCGGAGATCGAGAAGGCGGTCACGACCTTCATGGAGGAGACGCGGCGGCGGATCGCGGCGCGACCAGAGCTGCGCGAGGAGCCGGAGAACTTCCTCGAGAGCATGATCGCCGCCCAGGAAACCGAGGGCGCCTTCAGCGACAAGGAAATCATGGGCAACGTCTTCACCCTGCTGCTCGCTGGCGAGGACACCACCTCGCACTCGATGGCCTGGACGATCTGGTCGCTGGCCCGTCGTCCCGACATCCAGGCGAAGTGGGCTGAGGAGGCGCACGAAGTGCTCGGCGAGGAGCCCTACGCGACCGAGTACGAGACGGTCGAGGGCTTCCACTACGGCGAGGGGGTGCTGCGCGAGTCGATGCGGCTGACGCCGGTCGTCCCGATCACCGGCATCGAGGCGCTCGTCGAGACCGAAGTCGAGGGCGTCCGGATCCCGGCCGGCACCCGCCTCTTCCTCCTCCACCGCTACGCCGGCCTGCGCGAGGTCGAGCGCGCCGACGAGTTCAAGCCGGAGCGCTGGTTCGAGGACGACGAGGAACTCGCCGTGCCCGACCAGAAGTCGTTCCTCACCTTCGGCGCCGGCCCGCGCTTCTGCCCCGGCCGCAACCTCGCCTTCCTCGAGGCGAAGACCGCCCTCGGCATGATCGCCCGCAACTTCGAGATCGAGCTCGACCCCGCAGCCGCCCCGGTCACCGAGCTGCTCGGCTTCACGATGAGCCCCAAGGGCCTCCGCGTCCGCCTCCGCGAGCGAACCCCGGCCCTCGCCGCCCAGCGCTAGGGAGTCGCCGGGCGGTTTTCGAACGGCTGGTAGTCGCGGCAGGGCTCGCCGCGCAGGCCGGGGCACGGCGGCAGGGCGCTCGCCACGCTCACTTCCGGCACCACCGGCAGGACCAGGCTCGAGGGCGCGTCTTTGCCGTAGGCGATCGCGACCTGGGCATTGCCTTTCGGCTCCGCGTCGGCGAAGGCCCAGATCGGCTGCGTGCCCCCGGGGGCGGCGATCGTCACCCTGATCCGGGAGCCGGCGCGGTAGGCGTGGCCCTGGTAGTAGAGCGGGATCGTGACCTTGACGAATTTGTCGCTCGGCAGCGGCGAGACGTCGGCTTCGCGCAGGCTCAGGACCGGCTCCAGCGTCGTGCTCTTGGCGGCGTCGAGCTTGCGCTCGTTGCCCCGCACCCAGCCGTTCTGGACGAAGGTCTCCTTGCCGTCGGGACGGACCTCGCTGATCGTCGCCTGCAGGTCGACGTTCGGCTCCGAGGAGCGGACCCAGACGTTGACGGCGCCGGCGCCGACCACCGTCGTGTTCTGGCTCAGCGGTTCGGTCAGGTAGGAGACCGCCTTCCCGGCCGGGCTCTGCTGCCAGTGGTATTCGGGCGTCGCCGTCCAGAGGCCGCCTTCGCCGGAGGCGGTGTTGCCGCTGAAATCGGTCGCCGGCAGGGCGTCGGCGTCCCAGGTGAAGCCGTCGGCAGCGGCGCCGCCGGGAGCTTTCGAGTCGAGGTCGCCGCCGGGCGCCAGGTACCAGCGCTCGGCCTGGGTGCCCGGCACCGGGAACTGTTCGAACGAGGCTTCCGCGCTCGGGTAGGGCTGCCCCGGCGAGAGGCCGCCGGCGCCGCTGTCGAAGAGGACCCGGATCGGCTTCTGGTCTTCGAAGGCGGCCAGGGCCGAGGCGTAGGTCGGCTGCAGCTGGATCGGGTCGGGCGGCAGCGTCACCCCCGGGATCCCCATCGCTTCCTGGAAGACCAGCGGCGCCGCGGCGCGGATCACCGCCGAACCGAGGATCGGCGGTTGTTTGGCGACGTAGAGCTGGAGGAAGTCGTACCAGCGGTTGAAGGTCGCCGGGTCGAGCGAGTCGATGTGGGTGCCGTTGGTGAAGGTGAACCACTTGCGCCGGGTGCCGGTGAAGTGCTCGGCGAGGGTCGGGCAGTGGCCGCCGGTCTGCTCGTCGGTCCACTGACAGGCCATGAAGACCGGGACGTTGATCTTGTTGACGAACGTGGTGGGGGAGAGCGGGTCGGCGACCTCGGGGATGTAGTGGTCGTTGGCGCGTATCTTCGCCATCAGGTCGTTGGCGTCGGGATGGAGCGCCTGGTTCGCCGCACAGGTGGCGCCGTCTGGGCCTCCGGCCGCAATCACGTCGTCGGCGTACGGTTGACCGCCGTAACGAGGGTCGTTCGGATCCGCGTTGGGGTCGGCCGGCTTTGCCTGGTCCTGGCGCTCCTGGGCCCAGGCAACGGCGAACCCGGTGTTGAGGATGCCGCCCGGGT
>DASSLT010000071.1:0-11054 GCA_035689305.1 Solirubrobacterales bacterium
CCCTCTGCCTGAAGCCGTCGCGCAGCTGGTCGATCTCCGGCACTTCGAGGCGTTGGTCCGTGAGCTTCATTCAGAGGGTCACCCGACCGCCCTCCGAGCGCGAACCCGGCCCAGGAAACGGCGCGAAAAGACCGCCAGCGAGCGGCGAACTCTCAATCAGCTTCCGTTGCTTGGAAGCTGGAGCTAGACGTTGGCCGCTATGGCCATCGAGAGGAACAGCAGGGCCAGGTAGGCCAGCGAGAAGAGGTAGGTGCGCAGCGCCCAGCGGCGTTCGGCGGTTCGCAGGAGCTTGACCGAGAAGTAGATGAAGGCGGCGCCGAGGAGCATCGAGGGGATCAGGTAGGGGACGCCGAGGCCGCCGGCGCAGAAGGGGAGCTGGGTCACGGCGTAGAGGAGGACCGTGTAGAGGACGATCTGGCGGCGGGTCTCGGCCTCGCCGCGGACGACCGGGAGCATCGGGATGTTGGCCTTCGCGTACTCGTCCTTCATCAGCAGCGAGAGGGCCCAGAAGTGGGGCGGGGTCCAGAAGAAGACGATCGCGAAGAGGTAGAAGGCCATGCCGTCGAGGCCGCCGGTGACCGCCGCCCAGGCGACCAGCGGGGGCACAGCGCCGGCGGCGCCGCCCCAGACGATGTTCTGCCAGGTGCGGCGCTTGAGGAAGAGCGTGTAGAGGAAGACGTAGCCGAGGAAGCCGGACAGCGAGAGCGCCGCCGCCAGCGGGTTGACGGTCAGCGACAGCAGCAGGAACGAGGCGGCGCCGAGCAGGGCGCCGAAGGTGGTCGCGGCGGCGGGGGAGACGCGACCGCTGGCGACGGGCCGGTCGGCGGTGCGGGCCATCATCCGGTCGACGTCGCGGTCGACGGCGTGGTTGATCGCGCCGGCGCCGCCGGCCGAGAGGGCGCCGCCGAGACAGGTCAGCAGGATCAGCCTCAGCGAGGGGTCGCCGGCCACGTACATCGTCGTCACCGTCGTGAACAGCAGCAGCGACTGGACCTTGGGCTTGGTCAGCGTCAGGTAGTCGCGGACGGCCTGGGCCGCGGGCGAGCGGGGGGCGGCCGCCGACGGGTTGGGCGCGACCTGCGCGCCGGCACCGGCATTCATGTCGTCAGGCTACCGGCTGCGACTCGCGCGTCGGCAGCTCGGCGCTGGCGGTGCGGTGAGCGATCGCCTCGCGGATGTCCCGCATCGGGCGCTCACTGCGGACGTCGACGAGGACGTCGAAGTTGTGCGGGTCCGGCGGCGAGAGCGTGAACCACTCGAGCGTGTCGCCGCCCCAGGGATCGTGGCCCGCCTGGGCGCCGTTGACGCGGCTCGAGATCGCGTTGACGAGGCTCATGATCAGCCCCGCAGCGAGGACGAAGGCGCCGATCGTCGCGATCAGGTTGTAAGCGTTGACGCCGGTGGCGTCGAAGAACTTGTAGGCGTCGATCACCTGACCCTCGTCGTAGCCGGCGAGCGCCAGCGGCACGAAGGTGACGAAGACGCCGACCAGCATCGTCCAGAAGGAGATCCCGGCGAGGCTCTCGCCCATCGTCCGGCCGGTCATCTTCGGGTACCAGTAGTGGAGCGCGGCGAGGCCGCCGAAGACGGCGCCGCCGATCAGCGCGAAGTGGGTGGCCGCGGTCGCATCGGTCGTGTTCTTGATGTCCCAGGCGGCGGCGACCAGCGACTGCTGGATCTCGGCCGCGAGGCCGATCGAGATCAGCGAGAGGGCGCCGACCGCGTAGAGCAGCGGCGCCCGCATCCGCAGCACGCCGCCGAACAGGGTCGCGATCAGGTTGAAGACGACGAGGCCGACGGGAACGATCAGCGCCAGCGACATCAGCATCGCGAAGTACATCCAGCCGAGGCCGATCGGGGCGGTCAGCATGTTCTGCATCCAGGCCAGGGTGCCGATCACCGCGATCGCCGCCAGCGAGACCATCACGGCGCTGCGGTTGAACAGCGGTTTGCCGGAGAAGGCGGTGACGATTTCGGCGATCGCGCCGAAGGCGAAGATCAGGATCAGCATGTAGGCGCCGGAGAAGAAGATCCAGCTCAGGTGCTGCCAGAGCAGCGGCGCGCCGCCGGAGCCGTCGGCGAAGAAGATGCCGTCGTAATTGCGGTCGATCATCAGCATCGTCAGCGCCGCGAGGAAGACCGGGCCGACGAACAGCATCAGCCAGGAGCCGACGGTGGCTCCCCAAGCGAAGATCGGCACCCGCCGCCAGGCCATGCCCGGCGTCCGCATGTTGCGCAGCGTCGTCAGCAGGTCGATCGAGATCAGGACGAAGCCGAGGGCGGCGAGCCCGACGCTGGTCGCCCAGGCGTCGACGCCGTTGTTGGAGAGGAAGGCGGTCTCGGTCAGCGGCGCGAACGGGTTGACGCCGGCCTCCGAGGGCGTCCACATGAAGCCGGCGTAGAGGACGGCCGCGCCGGCCACCCAGAGCGCCATCCCGACCTGGCCAAGCCGTGGCAGCGCGGTGCCGCGAGCCCCGACCTGCAGCGGCGCCACGTAGTAGGCGAGGCCGATCGCCAGCGGCAGGGCGAAGAAGAAGATCGCGGTGCCGCCGTAGAGCGAGAGCATCCGGTTGAAGCCGACCGGGGAGAGGAACTTGTTCTCCGGGATCGCCAGCTGCAGCCGCATCAGCAGGAACTCGATCACCGCGATGAAGAGGAAGCCGAGGGCGCCGGTGATCAGGATCCGGGCGACGTCCTTGTGGTCGCCGCTGGTGGTCAGCTCGATCCAGCGCGCGCGCTGGCGCGGGAAACCGCTGACGACGAGCTCGGGACGCGGGGACTCGCTCATGGCACTTCTCCGTTTTCGATCAGGTCGACGACCCGTTCCTGGGCGGCTTCGATATCGCTTTTCTGCGTTTCGATGAATTCTTCGTACTCAGCCGGGGAGACGACCTCGACCTCGGTCCGCATCGAGGCGTAGGCCTGGCCGGAGAGGGTCGCCGCGTCGCCGGTGAAGCTGCCTTCGTCGTTGGCCCGGAAGACCACCTTGTTGGTCTTGCCCGGGACCGCGTCGCGCTTGCCGGCGAGGTCGGGCACGTTCCAGGTATGGACGACGTCGGTGGAGACGAGTTTGAGCTTGACCGCGGTGTCGACCGGGACGACGAGCTTGTAGTAGCTGAAGGCCCCGTTCGGGTAGGTGTAGCGCCACAGCCACTGCTGGCCGGTCGCTTCGATTTCCAGTGGCGCGCTCTCCTGTGCGGCGAGGCCGGCGTCGCCGGTCGTGGGCGTCTCGTGCGCCTTGCCGGTGAAGACGATGCCGAGGATGAAGACGACGGCGGCGAAGACCGTGAGCACGCCGGCGACCCGGAACTGGATCCGGCGGCCGCCGCTGATCTGGCGCGGCTCGGACCCGCGCTCGCCGCGGTAGCGGCGGATCGCGTAGATCAGAGCGACGTTGATCGCGACCACGACGATCGCGGCGGCGACAAAGCCGATCCAAAGCAGAGTGTCGATCTGGTCCGTGCCAGGGGAGTGCGGCGCCAAAGCGCGGCCATTCTATTCAGGCCGGGCGGCGCCGCGGGTCCCGGTCCCGGGTGCTCATCGAGGGCGCCTACCTATACTCGCCGACCTGATGCGCCGCCCCCGGCAATCCAGCGCGCTTCGATTCGCCGTCCGAGCCGGAGCCGCCACCGCCATCGGTGCCTCGCTCGCGGTGCCGGCACTGCGCCGGCGGCTGCGGATCCCGGCCCCGGTGACGATTGCCGTCGCCTACTCGGGGCCGCTGGCGCTCGCCGTCCTCACCCCGCGTTCGAAGAAGCGCGACGTGGCGATGTTCGCCTTGCAGATGCTCGCCTTCACCTTCGTCCACGAGATTCCTTACGACGACCCCGAGAAGCTGCGGGCGCGGTTGCGCAGCCGCTACCCGATCAAGATCGACAAGGCGATCGGCCGCGGCCACCTGCCGAACGCGGCGCTGCAACGGGCCCTCGACAAGCTGCCCGGCCGCCGTGTTCTCGACCGCTTTCTCGCCTACACCCACTGGGCCTGGTTCATCGAGCCCTACCTGGCGCTGGTCGTGATCCTCACCCGCCACAACGAGCGCTTCCCGCGCGCAGCGCGGCAGATGGCGGCGGTCTTCGACCTTGGCTGCGCCGTCTATTTCGCGGTGCCGACGGCGCCGCCCTGGTGGGCCTCCGAGCAGGGCCTGATCGGCGAAAACGTGCGGCGCAAGGCGGACGACGAGGTGCGGCGGATCATGGTCGAGGTCGGCGAACGGACCTGGGGGCCGGCCTGGCCGAAAATGTACGAAACGCTGGGCGGCAATCCCTGGGCGGCGATGCCTTCGCTGCACTTCGCCACCTCGGTCTCGGCCGCGATCTCGCTCTCGGAAGCGGGGAAGACCGAGGGCGCGCTGGGCTGGGCCTACGCGCTGACGCTCGGCTTCGCCCTCGTCTATCTCGGCGAGCACTACGTCACCGACCTGCTGGCAGGGGCGGCGCTGGTCGCCGCCGTGCGCCGCGGCGAACCCTTGGCCGAGCCCGTGATTCACACGATCAACGACGGGCTTCGGCGTCTGGAGAGAATCGCGAGCGGGTAGCGTTAGGCGCAGTGTCTCAGCAAGACTCGGCGAACGGAAACCGGACCGTCGAGCTGCCGCTGCTCACTACGCGGCGCCTGATCCAGACGGTCGTGGTCGTGGTCCTGCTGTTGGTCGGGATCTACTTCCTGTTCCCGAAGCTGGTCGGCCTCGGCGACGCGATGTCGAAGCTCGACGACGCCGACCCGGTCTGGATCGCGATCGCGATCGGCTTCAGCGTCGCCTCCTTCGCGACCTACATCGCCCTCTTCAAAGCCGTGGTCGGCGGCGAGGCGCTGCGGCTGACCTGGCTCGAGACCTACGAGATCAACATGGCCGGAGTGGCGGCGACGCTGTTGTTCTCGGCCGGCGGTGCCGGTGGCATCGCCCTCACCTACTGGGCGCTGCGCAAAGCCGGGATGCGGAGACGGGACGTCGCCCGACGGATGGTCGCCTTCATCAGCCTCCACTACGCCTTCTACCCGATCGCCCTGATCGCCTGCGGGATCTTGCTGCGGACCGGCGTCGTCAACGGCGACAGCTCGGTCGAGCTGACGATCATCCCGGCTGCGATCGCCGGCCTGATGTTGGTCGTGGGCGTCCTGATCGCGCTGATCCCGACCGACCTGGAACGCCGGCTGCTGCCGCTCTCCCATAACGAGAAATGGCAGAACTTCGTGCGCTCGGTCGCGAAGGTGCCGGAAACGTTCGGCGAGGGATTCCGCTTCGCGATGCACCTCTTCGCCCACCCCTCGCGCGGTGGCCTCGCGGTGCTCGGCGCCGCCGGCTACTGGGCCGCGAGCATCGGCGTGCTCTGGGCCTCGTTCCACGCTTTCGGCGTCCACGTCCCGCTCGCCGTCGTCGTCCAGGGCTTCTTCCTCGGCATGGTCGCCAACCTCTTCCCGCTGGCGCCGGCCGGCGTCGGTGCGGTCGACGCCGGCATGATCGGCGCCTTCGTCCTCTTCGGGATCCCCGAGGAGACCGTCTTCCCGGCGATCCTGATCTTCCGCCTGGTCGCCTTCTGGCTGCCGATCCCGCCCGGTATCGTCGCCTTCTTCCAGCTGCGGAAAACGGTGCGCCGCTGGGAAGTGGAGGGGCTGCCGATCGACCGCGGCGAAGGCGTGACGTCGGAGTTCGAGCCCGCTGTCGATGGATTGCAAACCGCTTCGCAGAGCGATACTATAAAAAGTAAAGTAATGGACTCTACGAACCCTCCTAAAGTAGGCGGAGATGACTGAGACGAAGAAGGTCGAGAACGTGATCATCATCGGCGGCGGCCCCGCCGGCTACACGGCGGCGCTCTACACCGCCCGCGCCAACCTCGAGCCGCTCGTCTTCGAGGGCTTCCAGTGGGGCGGCCAGCTGCAGAACACGACCGACGTCGAGAACTACCCGGGCTATCCCGAGGGGATCATGGGCCCGGAGATGATGAGCCAGTTCCGCGCCCAGGCCGAGCGCTTCGGAACCCGTTTCGTCACCGACGACGTCGACCGCGTCGAGCTCTCCGACGGCGGCGTCCAAAAGGTCTTCCTCGGCGACGAGGAGCACCGCGCGAAGACGATCATCCTGGCGATGGGGGCGGAGCCGAAACGGCTCGGGATCCCGGGCGAGATGGAGCTCGGCGGCCGCGGCGTCTCCACCTGCGGCGTCTGCGACGGCGCCTTCTTCAAGGGCCACGAGGTGATCGTCGTCGGCGGCGGCGACTCGGCGATGGAGGACTCGATCTTCATCTCCAAGTTCGCCGAGCACCTGACGATCGTCAACCGCCGCGACGAGTTTCGCGCTTCGAAGATCATGTTCGACCGCGCCCGCGAGAAGGAGAACATCGCCCTCAAGACCCCGTTCATCCCGGAGGAGTTCGTCGCCGGCGAGGACGGCAAACTGGCGAAGATCCGCCTCCGCAACGCCGAGAGCGGCGAGCAGGAGGAGATCGAGGCGACCGGCGCCTTCGTCGCGATCGGCCACGTGCCGCGCTCCGAGGTCGTCCGCGACCAGGTCGAGACCGACGAGGACGGCTACATCGTCACCGAGGCCGGCTCGACCCGGACCAACCTCGGCGGCGTCTTCGCCGTCGGCGACGTCGTCGACCACACCTACCGCCAAGCCGTGACCGCCGCCGGCACCGGCTGCATGGGCGCCCTCGACGCCGAGCGCTTCCTGCGCGACAGCCCGCCCCCGGTCGAGGCCCACTGGATGCCCGGCGGCGAGCCCGCCGAGCTCGCGCCCTAGACCCTCAGCCGGCGACCAGAGCGCTGACGGCCCGGGTCTTCGCGACCGCGACGGCGCCGAGCCCGATCAGCACCAGGCCGGTGATCAGCGGGGCGCCGCCGAGCGCGGCGGTTCCCCAGCGCTCGGTCAGGTAGATCGGCTCCAGCGCAACCGGCAGGAAGGTCTGGATCGCGAAGGAGACCGGGACGACGAAGGTCGCCGGGCGGCGCTGCAGAGCCGTCATCTCGGTCGTCAGCGCGATCACCCCGGTGACGGCCGCGGCGAGCAGCCAGATCCCGACCAGCGGCCAGCTGCGCTCGTCGATCCCGTCGCTGACCAGCTTCGTCGCGATGTTGCTGGCGCCGTAGGCGAGGGCGGAGGCGACGATCACGAAGGTCGCCGAGTCCAGGCGCCCGCGCCCGCGCAGGGCGAAGGGGATCAGCGCGACCGCCACCATTCCTCCCATCACCGAGAGCAAGGCGGTCTGGCCGCGGACCATCTCGATCCCTTCCGGCTGCCCCCAGGCGAGCAGGCCGATGCCGGCGGTGATCCCGATCACGCCGACGACCTCGGGCCAGCCGACCCGCTCGCCGAGCATCCTGACGCCGAGGTAGAGCATCAGCAGCAGGCCGGCCGCGAGCACCGGCTGGACGACGACGAACGGCGCCAGCGAGAGGGCCGCCACCTGCAGGACGAAGCCGAGGGCGCCGATCAGGAGCCCGGCGATCCAGCGCCGGCGCCGGGCCAGATGAGTGAGAAGCGAGAGCCGCAGCCCCTCCTCCGCCGGCTCGCGACGGGCGTCCGCGGCCTGCAGGACGATGCCGACGTTGAACGCCACCGAGGCGGCAACCGCCGCGATCAGCCCGAGCGCGACCACTGGCTAGACGGCCTTGGAGGCGAGCCGCTCGGGGTTGATCCGGACCACGTCCCAGGCGAGCCCGACCCGCTCCATCAGCGAGATCAGCGCCGCCGAGGGGTCGAGCTCGGCGCGGCCGAGGCCGTGGCGGGCCGAGGTTGGGAAGGCGTGGTGGTTGTTGTGCCAGGCCTCGCCGAAGGTGAACGGCGCCAGCCAGGCGAGGTTGCGTGACTCGTCCTTGGTCTCGAAGTCGCGGCGGCCGAAGAAGTGGCAGAGCGAGTTGACGCAGAAGGTGATGTGGTGGAGGAAGAAGATCCGCACGGCGCCGCCCCAGAGCAGGCCCATCAGGCCGCCGAAGACGGTGCCGGTGAGGGCGACTCCGAGCCCGAACGGCAGCGCCAGGCCGAGTACCGCCCAGAGCACGAAGGTGCGGTCGACGAAGCGGACGACCGGGTCGGCGATCAGGTCGGGGGCGTAGCGCTCCTCTTCCGCCGGCTCGTCGCTGAACAGGACCCAGCCGACGTGGGCGTGGAAGAGGCCGCGGATCGCCCCGCGGATGCCGCTGCCGTGGCCGACGTGGGGGCTGTGGGGATCGCCCTCGGCATCGGAGAAGCGGTGGTGGCGGCGGTGGTAGGCGACCCACTCGATCACCGGGCCCTCCAGCGCCATCGAGCCCAGCACCGCCCAGAGGAAGCGCATCGGCCGGCTGGTTTTGAAGGCGCGATGAGTGAAGAGCCGGTGGAAGCCGACCGTGATCCCGAACCCGAACGGGATCAGGGTGGCGAAGAAGATGAGGATGTCCTGCCAGACCAGGAGCCCGCCCCAGGACTGCCAGGCGGCGACGGCGATCAGCGCCAGCGGCACGACGGTGACGGCGAGGTTGGCGAAGCGATCGATCGCGCTGCCGGCGGCAGGCATGCCTGCCGCGTACTCACTCTCATCGGTCATGGGGCACTTCCTTTCCCGCGCTTCGGGCGGGATCCGCCCCCGGTGAGGTGGCCCCTTGCTCGAGGGACTGTAGAGAGGTTGCCTAAAGACCAGCCAACGGCCGGGCGGTGAGCGAGCCGCTCAGTGCTTGACCGGGGCCTTCTTCTTGACCTTGATGCCGACCGTGCGCGGCGCCGAGACGCCCCCGGCCCGGTCGGTGGCGACCGCCGTGATCAGGTAGGCGCCGGGTTTCAGCGGCCCGCGCCTGGTGCGGGCGAGGAAGCGCTTCGAGTTCCTGCCGGCCTTCCCCGCCGCCCCGAAACTGCTGAGGACGTTGCCGAGGCGAGTGCAGCGGCGCTTCCTGGTGTTCGCTTTCGTCGGCTTCTTGCAGCTCCTGCCGACCCGGCGACCGGGCAGCTTGCGCTGCACCGTGAAGAAGACGTTCGCCGCCTCGCTGAGTTTGTAGTGGAGCGTCGTGCCGGCTTTTTTGCGTTTGCCGCTCTTCGGGCGGGCTCGGGAGCTGGTCGCGAACTTCGCCGGCGTCGCCGTGATGCTGTAGATCGCCGGCAGCGTGTCGACCTGTCGCGAGGCGTCGCGGCCGCCGCAGTAGGCGATTTGGCCGGTGTAGGAGTAGCCGCTGCAGCCGTTGGCGTCGACGAGGCTGAGGCTGGCGGTGTAGACGCCAGGGTCTTTGTAGTTGTGGGTGGTCGTCGGGGTGGCGGTCGTCTGCGTCGTCCCGTCGCCGAAGTTCCACTCGTAGGAGACGATTTTCGAGGTCGTGTCGGTGGAAGCGCTGGCGTCGAAGCTGGTCGGCCCGTGCGGCGGCCCCGCCGTGGCGGCGAACGAGGCGACCGGGTCGCTCGGCCGCGCCACCGGCGTCTGGGCGTCGGATTCGCCGCCGGTCGGAGTCGGCGCGCCGAGCACGGTCAAGGAGCCGTCGGCGGCCACCGAGAGGGCCTGGATTTTTTCGCCGCTCTGGGGCTCCGCGTAGAGGAAGCGGCCGTCGACGGACATCGCCAGCGATTGGGGCTGTGAGAGGGCCGGCGTCGGGGTGTCGCCGAGCGGCGTCAGCTGGCCTGCCGGGCCGATCGCGTAGGCGCTGACCGAGGCCTCGTTGCCGTTGGCGACGTAGGCGAAGCGCCCGTTCGGCGAGATCACCAGCATCCCGCTCGTTTCGCCGGTCGTTTTCAGGACCGTTCCGGTTGGCGTCACCGAGCCGTCGGCGCCGATCGTCAGCGTGCGGAGGTCTTCTTTGGCTGCGATGTGGCGACTGAGCAGGATCGCGAGCCTGCCGTCCGGCGTGATCCGCATTTCGTCTGAGCCTTGATCGAGGCCGAGCGGGACGATGGGAAGCGGCGCCAGCGAGCCGTCGGCGCCGATCGCAAAGCGCTCGAGATTGCCGTTCGGGTAGTCGACCATGAAAAGGAAGCGGCCGTCGGGCGTGATCGCGACCGGGCCGGATCCGACGCCGACTGGAGTGCCCAAGGGCGTCGCCGCGCCGCCGGTGCCGATGATGTAGCCGGCGACGCCTTTCGGTTCGGCGAGGACGTAGAAGAAACGGCCGTCCGGCGTGATCGCGGGCTGACCGCCGAAGATCGCCGCCGGCGCCGGCGGCGACGCCAGCGAAGGAGTGCCGTCGGCGGCGAGATTGAAGGTTTCCATGAAGCCATCGAAGCCCGACGGCGAGATCAGCACCCGCCCGTCCGGGGTGATTCCGAGCCCGTAGTCGAAGTGCGCGATCGGGAACGGCGACCCGGTCAGCGGCGCCAGAAGCCCGCCGGGGCCGATCGAGAGGACGGCGATCTGGCGATCGCTGTAGTTCGTCGTGTAGAGGGTCCCCGCCGACGCGGATTGCGCGAAGAGCGCGGTGGAGAGGACGGCGGCGAGCAGTGCCGCTGCGATCTTGCCTCTCCTGCGGACGTCCACGGCGCCAGAGGGTAGTGGGGGCGCCGGGCGACTGGACGAATCTCTCGATCTTTTTCGAGCGCGCTCAGCGTCCCCGGAAGCGCGGCTCGCGTTTCTCGAGGAAAGCCTGCATGCCCTCGACCCGGTCTTCGGTCGCCATCGCCTGCTCGAACAGCGAGCGCTCGGTAGCCAGGCCCTCGTCGATTCCGGCCTCGGCGGCGAGCACGGCCTGCTTCGCCAGCTTCGCCGCCAGCGGGGCCCGCTCGGCGACGAGGCGGGCGAGGTCGAGGGCCTCCTCGAGCCAGCGGCCCTTCTTCACGACCTTGTTGACGAGGCCCCACTCGTGCGCGGTGTCGGCGTCGAAGAGGCGGCCGGTGAGGACGTACTCCATCGCCCGCTGCTTGCCGATCGCCCGCGTCAGCCGCTGGGTTCCGCCGCCGCCGGGGATGATCCCGAGGGTGATCTCCGGCTGGCCGAAGCGGGTCCCCTCGTCGCAGACGATCATGTCGCAGGCCAGCGCCAGCTCGCAGCCGCCGCCGAAGGCGTAGCCGGAGACGGCGGCGACGGTCGGGGTCCCGATCGCGGTCAGCCGGCGCCAGAACTCGATGCCCTTCGGGTCCGGCGCGGCGTCGAGCGGGCGCT
>DASSLT010000072.1:0-64739 GCA_035689305.1 Solirubrobacterales bacterium
TGATCGAGTTCCGGAGGCGCCACCGCTTGTCCGTGAGCTTCATTCGGAGGGTCACCCCACCCGGCCCAACGAATCCAGCTCCGAACCCCCCGAGGTCAGCGGCTTTCGTGAACCGGAAGCCCACCGGCCTTGGTTTTTTAGCTTCCGTCCCTCGGAAGCTAAGAGAGAGATGTGGTGGTTGGACCTTGGCCCGGCCCCGCCCTGCCAGCCGATGAATCCCGGCTTCGGTTGGAGGGTCGGGTGGCCCTCGTACGAGCGGCGTCCTGATTTCTGCAGTGCCCGTCAGCGAGAGACGGCGAACTTAGAGGCAGAAATCCCAGCGAAGGTAGAGGGCCACCCGACCCTCCCCCAAACCATGATCCCTACTCCTTCTTCTTTTTCCTTTTCTCCCGCATCTCTTTGCTTTTGACTTTCGCGCCTTGGTAGCTCGACTCGACCAGCGCTTTGCCGCCCGTCCACCCAAACACCCAAGACACAACCACCACGGCGAAGACGACGTTCCAGGCCGAGGTCACCAGCTGCTGGCCGATCGAGTAGGCGGTCGCGGTGGCGGCGTCGACTGAGCCCGAGAGGGCGGCGGTGTTCATTGCCTGGGTGACGCCGACGCCGCCCGGGGTGGCGGAAACGCTGTTGGAGATCGAGTTCGAGGCGGTCACGGTGGCGATGTTGTGGAAGGTGACCGGAATCCCGTAGGCGCCGAGGAAGACGCCGACGATCGCCAGGCGGGCGGCGTAGCTGCCGAACGAGGGGAGGAAGAGACCGAAGAAGGTGCGGCGAGGGCTGCGCAGGATGGCGCCGCCGGCGGCCGCCTCGCGCCGCAGCTTCTCCAGGCGTGCCCAGAAGATCCGGCCCAGCAGCGCAACCAGGACGACGGCACCGACGATGATCGTGAACACCAGCACTTGATGGTCTTCGAGAAAGCCGAGCTTGATCCCGAACGAGCCGCTGACCGAGAGGAAGAGGTAGAGGTAGAGGCCGACGTTGAAGACGGTGAAGAAGATCTTCTCGACGATCAGGCCGGAGAAGACCATCGTGAAGGTGGCGCCGCTGAGCAGCGTCGTGAACATCAGCAGCATCACCCAGGTGCCGATGTTGGCCGGCAGGAACGCGTTGAGTGCGACTGCGGTCGCATAACAGGCGAGGATCAGGCGGTAGGGGATCGGGGTGTCGGGCAGGGCGGCGCGGAGGATCCCGAACCAGGTCAGCGCCGCCAGCGAGGTCTGGGCGGTCTGCAGCGCGATGCCGGCGACCAGCGCCCAGGGCGGGATGTCGTCGAGCTTGCGGAACATTTCGCGGATCCACTCGCTGACGGGGATGCCGAGGAGGTCGAGGACGGCGATCGTCCCGGCGACGCCGCCGACCCAGATCGCGATCCGCGCCAGCCGCCGCCACAGTGGGTTACTTTGCGGCGGTGAAGCCGTCTCGCCGCTCGTCGCTGGTCTCACTGGGGCTGACTGTATTGGCGCTCGCGGCGACCGCGGCGACCGCGGCGCCGGCGACCGCGGCATCCGGCGGCGACGGAGCGGACCCCGCGCCGCCGAAGCTGACCCCTTGTGATCTCGGGATGCCGCGCCTCTTCCAGTGCGGACACGTAACGGTGCCGATGCGGCGCGCCGATCCATCGCTGGGGACGACCAAGGTCGCCTTCGCCGTTCGCACTCGCTCGGATCGCAGCCGGCCGCCGCTGGCGACGATCTTCGCGATGGACGGCGGCCCCGGCTACGCCTCGACCGACACGGAATACGCGAGCTCCCTGGTGGCGGCCCTGGGACCGTTGCTGCGCCGCCGCGATCTCGTCCTCTTCGACGAGCGCGGCACCGGCCGCTCGGAAGCGATCGACTGTCCCGGCCTGCAGGGAGGACTGGTCCAGGAATACATCGCCGTCGGCGAGTGCGCCAACCAGCTCGGCCCGCGCTACGCCGGCTACACGACCGCGGAAGCGGCGGAAGATCTCGAGGTCGTCCGCCGCGCGCTCGGTCTCGGCAGGATCTTCTTCTACGGCGATTCCTACGGGACCCTGTTCGGCCAGGCCTACGCGGTTCGCCACGAAGCCAGTCTCAGGGGCCTGATCCTCGACTCCAGCTACCCGGGGACCGACGACCCCTACTACCGCTCGATCTACCCGTCGAGCCTGCAGGGGCTGCGGATCACCTGTCGTCTCGCGCCGAGCTGCTCGGGCGACCCCGTCGCCCGTCTCACCCGCGTCGCGCGGCGCTTCCACACCGCCCACCGCTCGGTCGACGACCTCATCTCCTTCCTGCTGCAGGCCGCCTACCTGGCGCCCCGCTCCTATCTCAGCCTCGACGACGGCCTCCGCCGCTTCCTCGCAGGGGACCCGCGACGGCTGAACCGGCTACTCGTCCCCGGCCGGGCCGGATACGGCGACCCCACCGGGTTCTCCTACGGCCTCGAGATCGCGGTCGAGTGCAACGACTACCCGCTGCTCTGGGACCCGCAGGCTCCGATCGACGAGCGCATCCACCAGCTCTCGGCCGCGACCTCGAGGATGCCCCGCGACTACTACGCGCCCTTCACTCGGCGCGAGTACATCCTCTCCTCGGCGGCGCGCCTCACCAACTGCCTCGCCTGGCCGGCGCCGCCGGCGGGCGGTCTGGAGAAACCGGTGCCGCCGGGCTGGCGCGCGTCGACCAGCTTCCCGACCCTGATCCTCGCCGGCCAGGTCGACAACGTCACCACCGTCGCCGAAGGCAGGGAAGTCGAGAAGCGCTTCCCGCGCTCGCGGTTCTACGTAGTCCCGGACCGCGGCCACGTCTCCGCCCTCTACTTCCCGTTTCGTTCCCCCGCGGTCGGCGTCATCCGCGACTTCATCGCCTCGCACTGAAGGCAATGTCGACTTTGTTCCCCCTGTGGGAACAAAGTCGACAGCTCAAGATGCGGTCGGCGTACCGGTGACCTCCTCGCCCATCTCGACGGTGAGCGAGACGCCGAAGCGCTCGATGATGTCGCCCGAGCACTGGCGCATCTCCGCCCAGGCCTCGGATTCGGCCGACTCGGCCATCGCTGCGGCGCTGTCGAAGACCATCTCGGCGACCCGGTAGTGCGGCGTCTCGCCGCCCTCGAAGCCGTCGGCGGTGCGGGTGGTCTTGATTTCGGTCAGGTTCGGGACCGCCGCCGCGCGGGGGACATGGGTGGCGGCGTAGTACTCCTCGAAGGCCTCGACGTCCTCCGCTTTCGGCGCGGACCAGTAGGCGAAAAGCTTGTAAGGCACTGGGTCTCCTTGCGGTCTGAGGGTTTGTCCCAGCCAACCAGGAAGGCTCGAGGTTTCGGGGCGATTTCTAGAAACCGCTTCGTTGTATCCCCAATCGCCTGTACCTTTGCCGACGGTGAAGAAGGCTTTAGCAATCGCCGTCCTGCTCGTCCTGGCCGTCGCCGCAGCGCTGGCGCCTGCGGCGGAGGCGAAGACCGCTTTCACCGACGTCAGCATCGGCAAGGTGGCGCTGGCGCCGCTGCCCCATGGGCGCAGCGCGCTCCTGGTCCGGGTCGCCTACCCGATCTCGCTGCTCGGCCGCCGGCTCGGCATCGAAGTCTTCGTCGACAGTCCGGCCGGCGCCCCGCAGCGCCTTTTCGGGAGGCAGGTCGCCCTCAGTGGCGGGCTGCAGCGCACGCCCGAGCGGCGCGGCCGGTTCCGGTTCATACACCAGGTCGTGCTCGATGCGGCACAGACCAAGATCGCTCGGGAAGCCGGGCGGGTCGGGGTCCGGGCGGACGGCTCGCTCGACGTCGACCACGACGGCGTTCCCGAGCTGAGCGCCACGGGACAGGACACGCGCCCACTCGGAGGCTCCGGTGCCCCCGCCTGCGCCACCGTACCGCTGCTCCGCTCCTACTACAGCCACCGGGTCTCGACCAAGCTGCCGGTCTGCACGACGCCGATCAAGTGGCGCGTCAAGCAGGGGCCCGAGCACGGCACGGTGCGGATCCGGGACGGCTGGCTGCGCTACGTGCCGGCGGCGAAGTACCGCGGCACCGACACCCTGGAACTGGCCGGCTCGCCTGTCGGCGGCGCCGGCGCATCGGCCGCGCCCATCCCCGAACCGGTCGTGGTCAAGGTCGGCAGCGCCGCCCACGCCGTCGTCCGCGCGATGGGGGACTCGGTCACCGCCGGCTTCGGTTACTACGAAGAAGGCGCGTCGATGCCGTTCACGAGCCTCTACGAATGCAAACCGGGAGGGATCTACAACGACGCCTGCTCTTCGAACTCGTCGGTCAGGAAGAACACCGCCGAAAAAGTCGTCTACTCCCCGGACTACGGCCTCGCCAACGATGTCTCCTGGGCGGCCCAATGGGCGAACGAGCACGGCATCACCAACTACAAGAACTTCGCGATCACCGGTTCGGAACCAGTCGACTGGGCGCCCGGCGGCAGGCTCTACGCAGCGACGCGGCAGATCGAGGGGGAAAGGCCCGAATACATCCTGATGACGATCGGGGCCAACCCGCTGCTCTCCGAAATGCTCTTCGGGGTCGACAACATGGGCTGCGCCATCTGGTCCGACTTCTTCGAAAAATACGACCTCTGCATCGAAGAAGCGTTCGCCGAAGTGAAGCTCCGGTTGCGCCTGGCAGCGCTCTACAAAGAGCTGCTGAGCAGAACCGGGGCGACGATCTTCCTGATGCAGTACCCGGTGACGATTCCGTCGACGGCGCTGGCCTACACCTCGACCCAGATCGCCGAGATGGGCAGGCTGCTGAACCGGGAAATCGCCAGCGTCGCGGGCAGCCTCAACCCGACCCGGCTGCAGGTCGTCGCGCCCGAGCACTTCAACGTCGGCCTCGACATCTCGCCCGTCTATCCGGCGAAATACAAATGCCGGTTGGGCTACTACGTCGACGGGCCCAGCGTCCAGACCACAGCGACCCAGGACGAGCTGGAGATCCATCCCTCCTTCTGCTCCGGGCCGCGGCCCCCGGGCCCGGAATGGGTGATCAGCGGCGATACCGGGATCCACCCCAGCGCCACCGGCTACAGCCACATGGCCTCGCAGGTCCCCGCGCCGGAATAGCCGACAAACACTGGAGTTTTCACCAACCGGTGACAGCCGCGCCGAGCACGCCCGGAGCCTCCCGCATAGCGTCGAACGCGGAAAACCAACGGAGGAGGAACCGGCATGGCACGTATTCCCCTGGCTGACGAGACCGCCCTCGACGGCTTCGTCAAGGAAATGCACGACGGCGCCGACGAGAGCGACTGGGCGACCCAGCACGTCGCCCGCGTCTTCGACGCTCACCCCGAGTTCCTCGAGCAGTACCTGACCTTCTACTACCCGTGGCACTCGAACGTCGAAGACGCCGAGGACGTGGCCAGGCTGACGCCGCGGATGAAGGAGCTGGTGCGGCTGCGGATCGCGATCCTCAACGGCTGCGTCACCTGCCAGTCGGCGCGGCTGGCGCCGGAGTCGGTGCCCGAGCAGCAGGCGACCGGGATCTGGAAGGACGACTTCGCCGCCAACCCCGAATACAGCCCGGCCGAGCGCGCGGCGGTCGAATTCGCGGAAACGATGGCGGTCGACCACCACAGCATCGGCGACGCCCAGATCGAAGTCCTGCGCCAGCACTTCGACGACGCCGAGATCCTGGAGCTGATGATGATGGCGGGCCAGTACATCGGCTTCGGCCGCTGCCTGGCGATCCTCCAGCTCGAGGACGTGACCTGCCCGCTGCCGGCGCGCTGAGGCGCCGGATCGTCAGCGCCCGGTCAGGTCGGCCTGGCGCAGGCCGGCACCGCGACCGTCGATCGAGCTGCCGCGCTGGGCGACCCGGTAGAGCTCGTCGGCGCGGGGATCGTCGGCGTGCCACTTGATCCAGACGTCGTCGAGGTAGCGCAGCGCCGGGTCCTCGAGCGGCAGCGCCGCCGCCTTCGCGGCCGGGTTGAGCTGCTCCTCGGTCAGCCGGCCCTGCGTCGTCACCCAGGTCCCGGTCTTCGGCGCCAGGCTGCTCCAGCGCTTGCGCGGCGGCCCGATCGTCGCCGTGAAGTCGTCGTCGGCGAGCACCGAGTAAGGGATCCGCGACTCCATGTGCTGCGGCCCGTCGGAGTGGCGCCCCATCACGTAGTCGTTGTCCTGCTGGGAGGGGAGGGTGAGGAGGGCGATCAGCTCGGTCAGCGAGTCGCGCCCGTACTCGTCGTTCATCAGGCCCTTGAAGCGCTGGGTGCGCTCGTCGATCGACCACCACTCCTCCTGCGAGTAGATGCCGGCGATTTTCGCCAGGTCGCGGACGGCGGCGAAGTAGACGAGGGCGCCGGCGTCGAGCATCTGCTCGCGGCGGTAACCGGCGAAGACCTGCCACAGCTTCGTCGTCGCCTCCTGGAACTGGTCGCGCAGTTCCTCCAGCTTGTCCGCGAGTTCTTCTGCCGAGCCCATCGCGACCGGGATGAAGCCGCCGGAGAGGTAGTCGGAGGAGTAGAGGCCGACCCGCACGACCTTGTCGGCATCGAGTGCCGGCTGGGTCTCGAACGAGCCCCAGTCGTCGAGCAGGTAGACGTGGGTGTCCTCGACGAACATCGGCACCACCAGGTTCGGGTACTCGATCGCCCCGGCGACACCGTCCAGCCACGGAAAGTCTCCCTCGGCCAGCGCCATGTAGCTGCGGACCAGCATCTCGCCGTCTGCCGTCTTGTAGGGGCCGTCGTGGTGGATCTGCAGCCGGCACTCGCAGCTGGCGAGGAAGGCGTACTGGGAGATCGTCGCGTTGAACTGGCCGAGCGCGGTGTGGAGGCGGTCGCCGGGCTTCATCGCGATCGCGTCGGCGTCGAAGACCTGCAGCGTGCGCTCGGAGCGGATTTGCGCCCGGTTGCCCATCTCGCCGTTGGTCATGTGGCCGTCGGCGCGGTGGTAGGCGAGCTGGAAGCGCTTCCAGAAATCCATCACCTCGACGACGTCGTCGACCGCGTCGGTCGCCCGCAGCATTCCCATGTCGATCAGGAGCTGGCGCCCGAGCAGGAAGAAGTTGTTCAGGCACCAGCCGAGCGAGGCCTGCTGCAGGCTGGTCGTCGTCTCGCGGGCGCGGTCGGCGATCTCCTCCGCCGGCATCGCCGCGTCGATCCGCCGCACCAGGTCCGGGTAGCGGTAGAAGCACTCCAGGTAGCAGAGGATCATGTAGGCAGGGACCGGGAACAGCTTCGACTCCTGGGCGGTGCGCGAACGGCAGAGCCAGAGCGAGGTGTCGGAGGCGTGGCGGATCAGGTGGTTGGTCTCGAGCAACTGGGCGTATGAGTGCTTGACGGGCATCAGGCGATCCTCCAGACGGTCGCGCGCTGCTCGCCGCTGGAAGTGGCGGCCGCCGCCATCCCCTCGGGGGTGATGTCGCGCGGTTTCTTCGTGGTCTCGATGCGGACGGCGTCGCCCTCGCGCAGGCCGTCGAGCTCGGTCGCCATCAGGCACGGGATCCCGTACTCGCGGGAGAGGATCGCGAGGTGGGTGCGGACGGTGCCGGCGAGGCAGAGGATGCCCTTGAAGTCGGCGATGATCGGCGCCGTCATCGTCCCGCCGCAGTCGTCGATGATCGCGATCGTGTCCGCCGGGACACCCTCGCTCAACATCTCCATCACTCGCTCCAGAGTCGAGATCTCGCGGGCGACGCCCTCGACGTCGGCCTCGGTGGCGAAGACGTTGTCGCCGTGGCCGACGACCAGCTGCTCGCCGGCGGCCACGGTCGCGACCCGCTCCGCCGACGCGCCGTCGTCAGCCACCGCGGCGCCGGCTTTGTACTTCTCCGGCTCCTCGGTGACCGAAACCTGGGCGGAGTGGTCGAAGCGGTAGCCACCGGCCAGCATCTCCGCCTCGACCGCTGTCAGGTCCTCCAGCGTCAGCGCCTGCTCGGGGTTGAAGACGAACTCCTCCCAGGGCAGGCCGGACTCCTGGAAGCGGCGTTCGAAGCGGGTGCGGATCGCGGCGTGGAAGTCGCGCACGGTCGGCGTTGCGGCCTCGGTCGCGTACTTGTCGTGGAGGCCGGCGAAGCGCTCGCCCGCGGTGCCGCTCACGTGCGTCCACCTCCAAACCCGAACAGCTCTGCGGCGACCTTCCTCATCTGAACCTCCTCGGCTCCCTCGGTGATCCGGTATCGGCGGTGATGGCGGTAGATGTGCTCGAACGGCAGGTGGCGCGTGTAACCCATGCCGCCGTGTACCTGCATCGCCCGGTCGGCGGCGTCGCAGGCGAGGCGGTTGGCGCGGAAGTTGGCCATCGAGATCATCTGCGTGACCTCGATCTGGTTCTGGCGGTCGAGCTCCCAGGCGGTGCGGCGGACGAGGCCGCGCAGCAGCTCGGCGTCGGTGTGGAGCTCGGTCAGCGGGAACTGGATCCCCTGGTTGACCGCCAGCGGCTTGTCCCAGGTGCGGCGCTCGCGGGCGTAGGCGACGGCCTCGTCGATGCAGTACTGGGCGGCGCCGACGCTGGCGGCGGCCTGGCGGATGCGGCTCTCGTGGACGAAGCGCTGGGCGACTGCCAGGCCCTCGCCGACCTCGCCGAGAACGGCGTCGGCGGGGACGCGGGCAGCGCTGATCGAGACCTCGGCGTGGTCGGTCGGCATATTGAAGGTCCACCAGAAGCGATCGACCTCGAGCCCGGGCGTGTCGGTCGGGACGATGAAGGCGGTGATCCCCTTCGCCGCTCCGGGATCGCCGGAGGTGCGGGCGAAGACGAGGTCATGGGTGGCGGAGTGCATCCAGGAGTTGAAGCGCTTGGCGCCGTCGATCACCCACTCGTCGCCGTCGCGGCAGGCGCGCGTCTCCAGGTGGGCGGCGTCGGAGCCATGGTTGGGCTCGGTCAACCCGAAAGCCACCCGGTAGGCGCCGGTGATCATCGGCTCCAGCATCTCGGCGCGCTGCTCGGGGGTGCCGAAGGCCTGGAACAGTTCGACGACCATCAGGTTGGCGACGACCGAGAACTCGTTCTGGAGGTCGTTGTGGAGGCCGAGCCCGCGGTGGGCGAGGTGCTCGCGCAGAATCGCGATCTCGAGGTTGCTGGCCGCGGCGCCGCCGAGCTCGGTGGGGAGGGCGAGGCGCCAGAAGCCGGCGGCGTCGGCCCGGCGCTGGACCTCGGCGAGCAGCTCCTCCCACTCGGTGCTGGGGATCCCTTCGCGCTCCCAGTCGGTCCGCCAGTACTCGCGCCGGTGGTCGAAGAAGCGGGCGTTGTCGCTTTCCTCCTCGAGCGGCCGGACCTCGCGCTCGATGAACTCGTCGAGCGCGCCGATCCGCTCTTCGATCTCCTCCGGAATCGCGAAGTCCATCGCGGCGACGATATCCGCCGACTCTCTAAACCGTCAACCCGGTGGGTCGAATGATCCTCGTAGAAGTCAATTAGGAAGGGAAAAATCGAGGGTTGCATTATTCGACCGGCTGGTCGAAACTTGGCGGATGCCAGTGAGCGCTGCGGAGCTGCTGGACCAGGCCAATGCGGCGCTCGGGGCGAGCGCGGTCACCGACCCGGTGCCGCTGGCGGGCGGCGCTTCGCGGGCGCTCTGGTCCTTCGACGCGGAGCTGGCAGGTGGGGAAAAGGCGAAGCTGGTCCTGCTCGTCACCAGGGGAACGGCGGAGCGCGAGTGGGAGGCGCTGCAGGCGGCGCACCGCCGTGGCATCGCCGTCGCCGAGCCGCTCTGGCGCACCCCCGACGGCGAGGGAATCGCGCTGCGCCGGCTCGCCGGTGAGGCGATCCCGAGCCGGATCTTCCGCGACGAGCGCTTTGCTGCCGCGCGCGGTCAACTGCTCGGCGAGATCGCCGCGAACGCGGCGGCGATCCACGCGATCCCGCTCGCCGAGGTGCCGGCGGTCGCCCCTGGTGAGGCCGGCGCCGCCGCCGAGCTCGACGTGATCGAGGCCGAGCTGCGCCGCTACGGCGACCCGCACCCGGCCCTGGAGCTTGGCCTGCGCTGGCTGCGCCGGCGGCTGCCGGAACCACGGCCGCCGGTTCTCGTCCACGGCGATTTCCGGATGGGGAACCTGCTGGTCGACCCGGACGGGCTGCGGGCGGTGCTCGACTGGGAGCTGGTCCACGCCGGCAACCCGGTTGAGGACCTGGGCTGGCTCTGCGCCCGGACCTGGCGCTTTGGCCGCGACGATCTGCCGGCGGCGGGCCTCGGCCGCCGCCGGCAGCTGCTCGAGGCCTACGCGGCCGCCGGCGGGGCCGAGGTCGACGCCGAGGAGCTGCGCTTCTGGGAGGCGCTGGCGAACCTGCGCTGGGGTGTTCTCACCCTGCGGCAGCTCTACGATCACGCCTCCGGCAAGCGACCCTCGCTGGAGCTGGCGGCGATCGGCCGGCGCACCTGCGAGGCCGAGTGGGACCTGCTGGCGATGGTCGAGTGACGGCCTCCGGGGAGATCCCGCCCCAGGACCGTCCCGATGCCCGCGAGCTGTTGGTGGCGCTCGAGAGCTATCTGCGGGACGAACTGCTGGTGGCGGTTCCGCCTGAGCACCGCTTCCGGGTGCGGGTCGCGGCCAACGTCTGCGCGATCCTCGCCCGCGAGACGGCCAGGCTGGTGCCCGACCGGACCGATCAGCTGCGGCTGGCGGCCGCGATCCGGGCGGGTGAGTGGGACGAGCGCCTGCCGGAGCTGGCGGCGGCGCTGCGTGAGGAAGTGCGGACCAAGCTCGCCGTCGACCACCCCGGTTGGGACGCGGTGGCCGACGACGGGCGCTGAAACCGCTATTCGGTCAGTTCTTCGAGCTGCTTCTTCGCTTCTTCGACACCCTTTTCGGCCTGCTTCTTGCCTTCTTCGAGCCCTTTTTCGGCCTTCTTGACGCCTTCTTCGATGCCCTTCTTGGCGCTGCCCTTACCTTCTTCGATCTGTTCCTTGGCCTTTTCGATGCCCTTTTCGGCTTCCTCGGTGCCTTCTTCGATGCCCTTTTCGGCTTCTTCGGTGCCCTTTTCGATCTGTTCCTTGGCCGTCTGCGTGCTGTCGTCGCTGCCACAGCCCGACCAGACGACGCCGCCGGCGAAGATCGCGAGGACGGCGATCAGGATCGCCCAGCGGGCCCGCGGTTTGGTGGTTTTTGCCGACTGATCGTCATTCATCGTTAGCTCTCCCGCTCGTTTGCAGTTGCAAAGCGAAGCTATTGCATGTCGTGGACACTTTCAGCATGGACGAGCACGATCTGGACGAATTCGAGTCGCTGGTAGCCGACGCGATCGACGCCCTGCCCGAGGAATTCCAGAGGGTGCTGGAGGGCGTCGCCGTGGTCGTCTCCGACCTTGGCACCGAGAACCAGGCTTACGGCGAGTACTTCGGCGACGGAATCGCCCGTGAGGGGTTCGAAGACCGGATCGTGATCTACCGCGACACGCTCCAGCGCGACTTCGGCCATAACCGGGCGCGGCTCGCGCAGGAGGTCGAGCGAACCCTGCGCCACGAGCTCGCCCACCACCTCGGCTGGGAGGAGAGCGGCGTCGACCGCCTTGGGCTCTGAGCGGTGGCCGGGGCTCAGCTGCCCCGGCGCACCGTGCAGTCGCGGGTCAGCGCCGTCCTGATCGTCTTCCCGTCGTCGAAATGGAAGCTGCCGCGGGCGAAGGCGAAGATCGTCCCCGGGAAACCCGCCGGAGCGGCGCAGCTGGCGCTGATGAAGCTGCGGCGCTGGCCTTCGAACCGGTACTGGCGCCCGACCTCCAGCTTCAGTCTCGTGATCGAGCCGAGGCCGCCGGCGAGGACCGGGATGTTGGTGCTGAAGACCGTTCCGTACCGCCCCTTCGCGGCGTGCGAGATCACCATCGGCAGCACCAGGGTCGCCCGCACCGGCACCGACGTGAAGAAGTGGAGGAGCAGCGCCGGCTTGCCCTGGAAGCGACCGTTGAAGACGAGAACCTGCCCGTGGGCCGGGATCAGTTTGCCGGTCGTCTGCAGCGACGCCGCGAAGCCGCCGTGCCCGACCAGGGCCGGGCGGCAGCGGGCCAGCGCACCGTCGGCGCTGGTCGACTGCAGCAGCGCCGCGGTGCAGGTGGGGAGGCCGCGGGTCGAGATCCGGCCGTTGCGGTTGAGTTCGATCGCGATCTGGTTCACGACCGGGGGCTGGCTGCCGTCGGTGGTCTCGAGCAGGCCTTCGACCGTGACCGAGATCGGCGCCAGGCGGTCGCGCGGCAGCGCCTGCGGGTCAAAGCTCCCGTTGAAGGAGATCCGCAGGTTCCCGGTCTGGCTGATCTCGCCGCGCGCGACCCCCGCTGCGGCCAGGCAGGCGAGGACCAGCAGCATCGTTATCAGGACCCGGTGGCGCAATTCGGTACCCGCCGTCAGTCTAGGTCGCGGATTCGGTGGCTAGGGTTGAGCGATGGTTGAGTCTGGGACCTGGACCGAGCTCGCCGACGGCGACGAGTTCGCCGGCTACCGCATCGAGCGCCGGCTCGGCCGCGGCGGCATGGGGATCCTCTACCTGGCGATCGAGCCCGGACTCGAGCGCCGGGTGGCGCTGAAGTTGATCGCCCCGGAGGCGGCCGCCGACGAGGTCTTCACCCGGCGCTTCGCCGAGGAGTCGCGGATCGCCGCCTCGATCGAGCACCCGAACGTGGTCCCGATCTACGCCGCCGGCGAGGAGGACGGGATCCCCTACATCGCGATGCGCTACGTCGCCGGCTCCGACCTCGGCCGCCGCATCGCTCGCGAGGGCCGGATCCCGCTCGAGCAGGCGGTGGCCCTGATCGCGCAGGTCGGGAACGGGCTCGACGCGATCCACGCCGCCGGCCTCGTCCACCGCGACGTCAAGCCCGCCAACGTCCTGCTCAGCGGTGAGGAGGGAGCCGAACACGCCTACATCACCGACTTCGGCGTCGCCCGCAACGTCGCCACCCAGTCGGGCCTGACCCAGACCGGGCGCTTCGTCGGCACCCTCGACTACGTCGCCCCGGAGCAGATCTCGGGCGGCCCGCTGGACGCCCGGGTCGACGTCTACGCCCTCGGCTGCCTGCTCTACAAACTGCTGACCGGCCAGGTCCCGTTCCCGCGCGAGGGCGAGGCGGCCCGCCTCTACGCCCACCTCAACGATCCGCCGCCCGCGCCCTCGCTCTACGTGCCCGAGGTGCCGATGGCGCTCGACGACGTCGTCGTCCGGGCGATGTCGAAGCAGCCCGGCGACCGCTACCCCTCTGCCGGCGACCTCGGCCGCGCCGCCCAGGCGGCCCTCAGCGGCACCGCCGTCGCCCTCCCCGAGCGCACTGTGGCCACCGGCGCCGCCGCGACCGTCGAGTCGGCGACCGTGCCGCCGGATCCGCCCACGGAGCCCACCCGTTCTGAGCCGACGGAGCCGACCCGCCGCGACGATGGCGACATCGGGGGTCCTATAGACCCCAAAAAATCGCCAACGGCGAGCCCGCAGCGACGGTTGATCGCCCTGGCGGGCGGGGCGGCGGTCTTGGTCGCCGTGGTGGTCCTGATCGTGGTGCTCGCTTCGGGCGGGGGAGGGAGTGGTGACGGCACCGCCGCGACCACGCAGAAGGAAGAAACGGCGCCGGTCAAAGAAGAAGAAAGCGCCGCGGAAAAGGAACAGAAGAAAAAAGAAGCGGAATCGGATCGATTGAACACCAGCCAGCTGATCGCCGGCGCAGACAAGAGTTGCGAAGAAGCGCAGACGAGCTTCAAACAGGTGAAAGCGGAATTCGGCGGTAGCAAGGAATTGGAAGAAGTTCCGAACCCCGAATTCGCCGAAGGGCTTGTCGCCATCTCCAGCAAGCAGGTCGAACAGCTCGAGCAGCTGAAACCGCCGAAGAGCAAGGAAGACGAGTTCGCGGAATACCTCGAAGCGCGGCGACGAGTGGCGGGCTGGGACAGGGACGCGCTCAAAGCCGCACGGGAAGGCAACGAAGGCGCCTACCAGTCGGCTTACCAGCTGCGCACCGAAACCGAACCCGAACGCGAACGAATCGCCAGCGAAATCGGCTTCAAGGTCTGCAGTCAGTGACCGCGAGCCCGGACCGGCGGGCGGCGGTGCGGCTCGAGGAGCTGCTGCGATTTCAGGCGAACGCGTGCGGCTACCTGGGCTCGCCGCTCTACCGCGATCTGCTCGAACGGGCAGCGGACGGCATCGGCAAGGGCGGGCCGGCCTGGGAGGTGCTGCGCGGGCACGAGAACGACCCCGACGGCTGGGCCCTGATCCTGCGGATGATGGGCGCCGTCCACCGCCTCGTCCTCGCCGGCGAAGCGCTGGAGCTGGCGGCGCTCTACGCCGATCCCGCCCGCGACCCGGACGCAACCTGGCGCGCCTTCACGGCGACGCTCGACGCCAACGGCGAGCAGATGAAGCGGCTGATCGAGCTGCCGGTCCAGACCAACGAGGTCGGCCGCTGCGCGGCGCTCTTGCCCGGCTTCCTCGCCGTGGCTGCGGCGACCGGGATGCCGTTGCGAGTGCTGGAGATCGGCTCCAGCGCCGGCCTCAACCTGATCTGGGACCGCTACCGATACGAGGCAGAGGGCTTCTCCTGGGGTCCGGCAGACTCGCCGCTGACGATCGGGTTCGAGTCGCTCGGGGCGCCGTTTCCCGGAACGGCGGCGACGGTCGCCGAGCGCCGCGGCTGCGACCCGGTGCCGGTCGACCCGACCAGCGAGGAGGGACGGCAGACCCTGCTCGCCTACGTCTGGCCGGACCAGCTCCCCCGGGTCGAGCGGGTGTTGGCAGCGATCGAGGTCGCGCGCCGAGATCCGGTGCGGGTCGAGCGCGCCGCCGCGGTCGACTGGCTCGGCGAGCGCCTGGCCGAAGCGCGGCCCGGACTCGCCACCGTCGTCTTCCACTCGATCGTCGTCCAGTACCTGTCCGAGGACGAACGGGGTGCCCTCGCCGCGCTCCTCTCTGTCGCCGGCGACCGCGCCGACGCCCGCGCCCCGCTGGCCTGGCTGCGGATGGAGCCCGCCGGTGAGCGGGCGGAGTTGCTGCTGACGACCTGGCCCGGTGGCGAGGAGCGGCGCCTCGGCAGCGCCGGCTACCACGGCGACCCGGTCGATCTATGTTTACGCGTTAGTTGACACTTACGTAAGAACTTGCTTAAATAAGGACCGTGAAGGCGGAGCTGGCAAACGCGGAGCTGGAGCAGGTCGATCTCGCGGCACGGGCGATCGCCGAGCCGCGGCGGCGCCAGATCCTGGCGCTGGTCCGCGACGAGGAGCTCAGTGCCGGTGAAATTGCCGCCCACTTCGATGTCTCCCGCCCGGCCGTCTCCCAGCACCTGACGGTGCTGCGCGGCGCCGGGCTCCTGAACGAGAGGAGGGAGGGGACGAGCCGCCTCTACCGAGCGCGGCCGGAGGGGCTCGCCGACCTACGCGACTTCATGAACGGATTCTGGACGGAGAGGCTCGAGCGGCTGAAACTCGCCGCCGAGCTCGAGCAACAGAGGAGGAACAAACGTGGCAAACGCAGAGACGACGGTGGAGGCGGTCGAGGTCGAGGTGTGGATCGCCGCAAGCCCTGAGACGGTCTTCGACTTCTTCACCGACCCCGGTTTGATGGTGCAGTGGATGGGGCGTGTGGTCGAGACCGACCCGCAACCCGGCGGCGGCTTCCGCCTCGAGATCCGCGACGACACGGTCGCCTCCGGCGAGTACGTCGCCGTCGAACCGCCCGAACGGGTCGTCTTCACCTGGGACTGGAACAGTGAGGACTCGGTGACGAAGGCGGGCAGCAGCACGGTCGAGGTCCTGCTCGCCTCCGAACGCGACGGAACCCACGTGCGGTTGATCCACACCGGCCTGGCCAGCGCCGAATCGGCGACCAAACACGGCCACGGCTGGCGCCACTACCTGGACCGGCTCGCAACTGCCGCCGCCGGCGGCGACGCGGGGCCGGACGAGTTCGCCGAGGCGTAGGCCTCCGGCACTCGCCAGACCCAAGCAAGCACCAACGAGAGGAACAGAGATGGGCAATCCGACGATGTGGTTCGAAGTCGCGGCCAAGGACCGCGAGGCGATGAAGGGCTTCTATTCCGGCCTCTTCGACTGGAAGCTGAACGACATGGAGGCGATGCCCTACACCGGCATCGAGACCGGCGAGCAGGGGATTCCGGGCGGGATCGGCCAGGCGCCGGAGGGCAACGGCGGCCACGTCACCTTCTACGTCGAAGTCGACGACGTCGCCGCCAGCCTCGGCCAGGCCAACTCGCTCGGCGGCACCACGGTGATGGAGCCGACCCCCATTCCGAGTGGCGAGATCGCCCTCTTCGCCGACCCTGAGGGGCACGTCGTCGGCCTTATGAACATGAACGGAGCCGGCTGACGGATCCGTCACCATGGCCGGGTGGAGAACCTGGCGACGCGGCTCGAGGGGGCGTTGGTCGTCCTCGAGCCGTTGCGGGAGTCGCACGCCGAGGAGCTCTGGCGTGCGACTCAGGCGCCCGAGATCTGGACCTGGCTGGCTCCCCTCGGCGGCGACCGCGAGCTGTTCGACTACTGGCTGCGGATCTCGCTCGAGGACAGCGCCGGCGGCAAGGAGGGGGTCTTCGCGATCCGCCGCCGCGCCGACGACACCGTGATCGGCAGCAGCCGCTACCTCAACGTGCGGCCCGCCGACCGCGTGGTCGAGATCGGCTGGACCTGGTTCAACCCTTCGGCCTGGGGCACCGGCGCCAACGTCGAGACCAAACTGCTGATGCTCGGCCACGCCTTCGGCACCCTGGAGTGCGTCCGCGTCGAGCTCAAGACCGACGCCCGCAACGAGCGCTCGCGGGCGGCGATGGCCGCCCTGCCGGCCCAGTTCGAGGGCATCCTCCGCAAGCACATGATCGTCCCCGGCGTCGGCCAGCGCGACTCCGCCTACTACTCCATCGTCGACGACGAATGGCCGGCCGTCCGCGCCAACCTCGAACGCCGCCTCGCCGCCGAGTGTTGAGTTAGCCGGGCTATCGGCCGGTCAACTCAACACTCGGCCGTCAGTCTTTGTGGGTGAGGCGTTCGGCGCGCTCGCGGACTTCCGCGGTCGCCTCGCGGGTCGCCGCGATCGCCTCGTCGCGGGCGGCCGTGACGCCCTCTTCCGGCTTGCCGCCGACGAAATCGCGGAACGCTTCCTTGAAGCGCTCGGTGCGGCGGGTGGGGGCGAAGCGGTCCTCCGCCTTCGCCTGCTTCTGCGGCCGCCGCTCGCCGTAGCGGTGCCGGGCCCAGGCCGAGTGCGGCTTGCCGATCCGGCAGGTTCCGTAGAGCGCGACCGGAGGGATGAAGACGCCGATCACCCCGTGCAGGATGCGGCCCTTGAAGAAGCAGATCGCGACCAGTGAGAAGTCGATGACCGCGACGAGGACGCTGACGATCACCGCTTCGGCCGAGCCCGACTCGATCGCCACCGGGCTGTAGCCGAGCAGGACCAGGCCCATGCCGGCGGCGGCGATGACGACGGCGTCGATCGAGCTGCGCCCCTCCTCGGCCCAGTAGACGTCGTCGAGGTAGACCCAGAGCGCGAACTCGTCGATCGTCAGACCGGCGCCGACGCCGAAGAGGAAGGCGAAGATCTCGGTGTGGGGGCTGCGGCCGAAGGCGAGGAAGCCGGCGGCGCCGGCGATCATCATCGTCACGATCCCCCAGACCAGGTGGTGGAGGTGGACGCCGCTGTCGCTGACGACGCTGCCCGGCCACCACGGCACCTTCGGGCTCCGCATCAGCCGGGCGCTGGTGCGGATGAAGGCGAAGGAGAGCAGGAAGCCGCAGAGCACGAGGAAGAAGCCCTGCTCTTCGTGCTGGACGAGGTTCTCCCAGAAATCGGAGAAGATCGATGCGGTGATCATCCCGTCACACCAGGGGCCGAGTGTAGCTGCGGTCCCGACCCATCCTTGCGGTGGATCAGCTCGACCGTGAGCAGGACGGCGGCGACCGCGAAGAGGGGGGAGAGGACGATGTTCGAACTCGCCTCCGACAGCCAGCTGGCGAAGAAGGTTTCGCCGAGCCAGTCGTGGACGAAGTGGACGAGGGCTTCGCCGGCCGCGTCGCCGACGACCTCGATCGGGGCCAGGACCCAGAAGACGAACCAGAAGTTCCCCCGCACGAGCTCCCAACTGCGGGTGAAAGCGCCGCGAACGGTTCGCTGCTCGAGCTCGACGATCGGCCCCGCGAGGCCGAGGAGGACGAAGATCAGGACCCCGGGCACGATCAAGGCCGTCAGTCCGACGACGACGAAGAGCACGTAGAGGAGGTCGACCGCGATCAGGCGCCGGTAGTTGAGCTGGCGGGCGATGTGGGAAAGGGGCGGCGGCCGGTCGTGCTCGGGGTGGGTGAGCGAGATCGCGACCGCGCCGCTGAAGAAGACCTCGCCGAGCAGCCCGGTGGTGGTGACGAGCGCCACCGCCAGGATCAGGGCCGCGACTTTGATCCCGCTGTCGAGGTCGAGCGAGTCGACGTCGACCTGCAGCGCCAGGGCGTCGAGCAGCCCGAGTGGGACGAAGATGACGAGGCCGAGCAACAGCAGGCTCCATTTCCACGACCAGTAGGTGCGCCCGATCTGCGCGTAGGTGTACCTCAACCGCCCGAGGAGCTTCACGTCAGCGGCGCCTGCGACCTGACTTGACCTTGCCGCGGGCCTCGAGCCGCGACTGGCTCGACTCCGAGGCGGGAACCCGCTTCAGGTTCGACAGCTCCGGGATCAGCAGTTCTTCCGCACACTGCCGGTGCCAGTGGTGATGGTCTGTGCCGCCGAGCCGGCGCACGAACTGGACCACGGTGTGCTCGTCGCCGACCTCGATATCGCCGTGGCATCCGGGGCAGCGGTAGAGCTTGCGGGCGATGCCGCGGATCAGCCAGGCCTCGTCGCCCTCTTCGGTCAGGCCGCGCAGCGACCAGCGGATACTGGGCTGACCATCCAACTCGCCCATCTCAACGCCTTGACATCCAGGCGAAGCCGGCGGCCATCGCGATATTGGCGACGCCGGCGAGGCGGAGGCCGAGCTTGGCCCCGGGCCGGGTCACCGCCGGCGAGTTGGCCCAGAGGGCGTCGGTCGCGATCTCGGTCCCGCGCAGCCAGGCCAGCGACTGCCAGTCGGCCGGGCGGCCGCGTTTGGCGGCGACCGCGTGGGCAGCGGCGAAGGTGAGCCAGATCGGCCCGCAGCGCCGAAACAGGTGCTTAGCGTCGGGCGAGGGCTCGTCGTGGCCGAGCACCCGCAGGGTCGCCGCGGGAGCGGCGATCGCGGCGCTGCCGAGCACCAGGTCGAAGGCGATCATGTTCGCGTTGGTCAGCCGTAGGGCGTCTTCGAGCGTCATTGCGCGAGTTTCTCAGAAGGGAAAGGACGAGGTAGGGCGAAATGGACCGCCGTGACCAAGACTGCAACGAAGTCCCCCCAACTCAAAAGCCTTTCCGACTACATCCAGGAGCGTTTCGACGAGTTCTCGCGCTCCCAGAAGGACGTAGCTCGCTACATCGTCGATCACCTCGACGAGGCAGCCTTCCTCACCGCCGAGGAGCTGGCCAGGAGAGCGAGCACCTCGTCATCGACGGTGGTGCGCTTCTCCCAGGCCCTCGGCTTCGAGGGTTACCCGGAGCTGCAGCAGGCCGCGATCGAGGAGTACCGGACGACGATCGCCGGCGCTGGTGCCACCGCCAGCGGTGCTCTCTTCTCCTTCGATCACTCCGAGCCCGAGGGCTCGCTCAGCGCCGATTATTCGAACCTCGAGGAAACCGCGCGCAAGCTGACCCCAGAGCAGGTCGATGCCTCGGTTTCGGCGCTCGCCACCGCGCAGCGGATCGTGATCGTCGGCGTCGACCAGATGGCCTTCTTCGCCAGCTACCTGCGCCACACCCTCAGCTTGCTCGACATCCGTGCCGAGATCGTCGCCTCGACTGGGGGCGAGTCGCTCCAGCGCCTCGGCCGGATCGACGACGAGACGCTGGTCATCACCCTGTCCGCCGGCCGCGCCCACCCGCTGCTGCTGCGGGCAATGAAGCTCGCCCTGCACCGCGGCGCCCGCACCCTGGCGATCTCCGACGCGACGATGTCGGAGGTCGGTGAGCACGCCGAGCTGACCCTCTACTTCTCGTCCAACAGCCCCAGCTTCACGCGCTCCAACACGGCTCTGATGGCGCTCGTCCAGGCACTGGCCCACGGCCTTTACGCCCGCGACGAAGCCGCCCACAAAGATCGAATCCGCGCCTACAAACTGAAGTAGACGACTGCGGACAACCCGCGGGGCCTGTCCCGATCAGGGACTCCTGCGGGCGAGGTTTTCGTTCTCGGAGTCCCTGATCGGGCCACCCGCGGGGTGGTCCGTATCCGGCGGACTTCAGCTCCTGGATCGCTCCCCCTAAGATGGCGTTCACATGACTGAGCGCGCGACTTTCAGGCTGAAGACGGGCCTTGCCGAGATGTTGAAAGGCGGCGTGATCATGGACGTGGTCACGCCGGAGGAGGCGAAGATCGCCGAGGAGGCCGGCGCCTGCGCGGTGATGGCCCTGGAGCGGGTGCCCGCCGACATCCGCCGCGACGGCGGCGTCGCCCGCATGTCCGACCCGGCGATGATCAAAGGGATCCAAGAGGCGGTGACGATCCCGGTGATGGCCAAGGCCCGGATCGGCCACTTCGCCGAGGCCCAGATCCTGCAGGCACTCGAAGTCGACTACATCGACGAGTCCGAGGTCCTGACCCCGGCCGACGAGCGCAACCACATCGAGAAGCTCGCCTTCGAGGTTCCCTTCGTTTGCGGCGCTACGAACCTCGGCGAGGCATTGCGACGGATCGGCGAGGGCGCGGCGATGATTCGCTCCAAGGGCGAGGCCGGCACCGGCAACGTGGTCGAGGCGGTGCGCCACATGCGCGAGATCACCTCCGGGATCAAGCAACTCGCCCAGCTGCGCCCCGAGGAGCTGGCCGCCGCCGCCAAAGAGCTGCCGGCGCCGCTCGAAGTGGTCCAGGAGGTCGCCACCGCCGGCCGGCTGCCGGTGCCGCTCTTCTGCGCCGGCGGCATCGCCACCCCGGCCGACGCGGCGCTGATGATGCAGCTCGGCGCCGAGGGCAACTTCGTCGGCTCCGGCATCTTCAAGAGCTCTGATCCCGCCCGGCGCGCGAAGGCGATCGTCGAGGCGACGACCCACTTCAACGACCCCGAGCGCGTCGCCGCCGCCTCGATCGGCCTGGGCGAGGCGATGCCCGGCCTCGAGATCGGCGAGCTCGCAGCTGCCGACGCGCTCCTCCAGAACCGCGGAGCCTGAGCGCTGAAGGTCGGCGTCCTAGCGCTCCAGGGGGACTTCGAGGCTCACGCTCGCACGCTGCGCCGGCTCGGTGCCGAGGTCTCCGAGGTCCGGACGGCGGCCGAGCTCGAGGGTTTGGACGGGCTCGTCATCCCCGGCGGCGAGAGCACGACGATCGGCAAGGGGATCGAGGCGGCCGGTCTGGGGCCGGCGCTGCGCGCCCACCACGAGGAAGGGCGGCCGATCCTCGGCACCTGCGCCGGCCTGATCGTCTGCGACGCCGACCACCTCGGCTTCATCGACGCGATCGCCCGCCGCAACGCCTTCGGCCGCCAGTTGCAGAGCTTCGAGGCCGAGCTCGAGGTCGAGGGGATCGGCGACGAGCCGCTGCGCGCGGTCTTCATCCGCGCCCCCTGGGTCGAGAGCCACGGCGCCGGGGTCGAGGTGCTGGCCAGCTACGACGGCCACCCGGTCGCGATCCGCGACGGCAGCGTGCTCGCCACCGCTTTCCATCCCGAGCTGACCGACGACCCCCGGTTTCATGCGATCTTCATGGCGATGACGACTAGCTTCCGCGAGAGGGAGAAGGAGGAGAGTGCGCGATGACCGCTGGCGATCCCCGCACCAAGGCACTGGCGAAGATCCTCGTCGGCTATTCGACCGAGGTGAAGGAGGGTGACGTCGTCTCGATCGACGGTGAGAGCGCGGCGGCGCCGTTGCTGCTCGCGGTCTACGAAGAGGTGCTGAAGGCGGGCGGGAACCCGGTCCTCAACGTCGCCCTAGAGGGCCAGATCGCGGCCTACTTCAAGCAGGCCTCCGACAAGCAGCTGGAATGGATCTCGCCCTTCGCCGAGTGGATGGTCGACCACGCCGACGTGCGGATCGCGATCGGCGCCAGCACCAACACCCGCGAGCTCTCCGGCGTCGCCCCAGAGCGCCAGACCCTGCGCCAGTCGGTTACCGGCGACCTGATGACGCGGGCGATGAAGCGGTCCGCCGAAGGCGACTTCCGCTGGGTCTTCACCCTCTTCCCGACCAGCGCCTACGCCTCGGAGGCGGAGATGAGCCTGGCCGACTACGAGGACTTCTACTACGCGGCCTGCCTCGCCGACGACGGCGACCCGCTGACCGCCTGGCAGCGGGCCTCGGAGGAGACCAAGCGGCTCTCGGACTGGATCGAGGGCCATGAGGAGGTCCGGGTCGTGGCGCCCGGGACCGACATCAAGCTCGGCATCGCCGGCCGCAAGTTCATTCCCTGCGACGGCCGCAACAACATGCCCGACGGCGAGTTCTTCACCGGCCCGGTCGAGGACTCGGTCGAGGGCGAAGTCAGCTTCCACCTGCCTGCCGTGATCGGCGGTCGCGAGGTCTCCGGCGTGAAATTGCGCTTCGAGGCGGGCCGCGTCGTCGATGCCACGGCCGATCGCGGCGAGGAGTACCTGATCAAACTGCTCGACACCGACGAGGGCGCCCGCACCCTCGGCGAGCTCGGGATCGGCACCAACTACGGGATCGACCGCGGCACCCGCGAGGTCCTGCTCGACGAGAAGCTCGGCGGCACCGTCCACATGGCGGTCGGCGCCAGCTACCCGGAGTCCGGCGGCGTCAACGAGTCCGCCGTCCACACCGATCTCGTCTGCGACCTCCGCCTCGGGGGCAAACTGGAAGTGGATGGCGTGGTGATGCAGGAAGACGGCAAATTCGTCGTCTGACGGCCCGGGGCCGGCGCGTTTCCGCGTCCTCGGTCGCTCACGCGCAGAGCACGCTTCGCTCCCTGCGTCCTTGAACCGCTTGGCCCCGGGCCGTCAGTCAGGTTTGGGTGAAGATCGCCGCGATCGTGCCGAGGAAGGCGACGAGCACCGTCCCGACGAGGCCGAAGGTGAGCTGGTGGATCTCCGTCCGCAGGGCTCTCGAGTCCTCACGTAGTTCCGCGAAGCCGGCATCCATACGCTGCTCGACCCTGTCGATCCGCTGGTCAACTCCGTTTAATCGCTGATCGACCGCGTCGAATCGCTGGTCGACCGCGTCGAATCGCTGGTCGACGGCGTCGAATCGCCGGTCGACGGCATCGAACCGCTGGTCGACCTGGGATTTCAAGTCGTTCAGTCGTTCGTCGGTTCTCGTATCTCCTGCCATCACAGCCATGATGGCACGCTAGCCGGCCAGATGTAACGTGTTGTCGGCGAAGTGAAAAAGTTTCGCCGCGACTCTGAGACGAAACCGCTACTGGTTCGGGATCGGTGAGCCGGCGAGGACGAAGAACCAGATCGTCAGCGCCAGCGCCGCCAGCATCACCGAGGTCATCAGGCAGGCCTCGACGACGGTGACCGAGCCGCGGACCGGGGCGGCGTCGCGCATGCTGCGCATCCAGGTCGGGCGCATCGGGCCGAGCCGGTTGGTGCCGGTGATCCGGACGTAGAGGCTGTTGAGGCGGCCGATCAGCCAGGCGACGATCAGGACCGAAGCGATGATCCCGACGGCGACGACGGCGTAGGGGCCGCCGCTCGGGAACTGGGTGTGGGAGACCTTGGAGGCGATGTAGACCCAGGTCAGGGGGATCGCCGTCCAGAGCGAGAAAGCGGCGAGGATCATCGCCACGAAGACCACTCCCGCTGCGATTCCCCTTGCTTGATCGTGCGTGTGCGTCGTATTCATCTCTATCTCCCACTTCATAGAATGACACCTATGTCCGGTCATTCGAAGTGGTCTTCCATAAAACACAAGAAGGGCGCCGCCGACGTAAAACGCGGCAAGCTCTTCAGCAAGCTCGCGCGGGCGATCACCGTCGCCGCCCGCGACGGCGGCGGCGACACCGACGGCAACCCGGCCCTGGCGACCGCGGTGCAGAAGGCCCGCGAAGCCTCGATGCCGAAAGACAAAATCCAGAAGGCGATCGACACCGGCACCGGCGCCGGCGCTGATTCCGCCGCGATCGAAAGGATCGTCTACGAGGGCTACGGCCCGGCGGGCGTTGCGGTCCTCGTCGAAGCGCTGACCGACAACCGCAACCGCGCCAGCGCCGAGATCCGTTTCGCCTTCACCAGCCACGGTGGCAGCCTCGGCGAGCCCGGCTCGGTCGCCTGGATCTTCGAGAAAAAGGGCGCGGTCGCCGTCGACGCCGGCCGCTACAGCGAGGACGACCTGATGCCGGCGATCGACGCCGGAGCCGAGGACGTGCGCGAGGACGATGGCAAACTGACGGTCCTCTGCGAGCCCGGTGACCTGACCGCGGTGCGGGAAGCGCTCGAGGCCGCCGGCGTCGAGATCGAATCGGCGACGATCGCGGTCGAGCCGAAAAGCTCGGTCGAGGTCAAAGGGCACGACGCCGAGCGGGTGCTGAAACTGCTCGACGCGCTCGATGACCAGGACGACGTCGACGAAGTCTTCGCCAATTTCGACATTCCCGAGGACCAGCTGGAGAAATTGGCGGCCTGACCGCCGTTTCCGTCTGTCGGGCGGCCTGAGGAAGGCATCCGACCCGCATCCCAGAATCACTACCCATGCAGGTAGTGATGGGGATCGACCCCGGCGCCGCCAACCTCGGCTTCGGCATCGTGCGTGTCGAGGGCAACCACATGGTCGCCCTCGACGGCGGCGTGGTCGAGACCAAGTCCGGAATCCCGATGGAGCGGCGCTTGGAGCGGATCCACCGTGCCCTCGCCGAGCTGATCGCCTGGCACGAGCCGAAGGCGATGGCGATCGAGGAGGTCTACTTCGGCAAGAACGTGCGCTCGGCGATGGCTGTCGGCCAGGCCTGTGGCGTCGCGATGCTGGCCGCGGCCGAGGGCGGAATCGGATGCTTCCAGTACACGCCACAGGCGATCAAGATGGCCGTCTGCGGCTCCGGCTCGGCCGGCAAGGACCAGGTCCAGCGGATGGTCGGAACCCTGCTCGGGCTGCCTGAGCCGCCGACGCCCGACCACGCCGCCGACGCCCTCGCCGTCGCCATCTGCCATGGCGGCGGGGACGGGCACCGGCGCGCGGTGGAGTTCACCGGGACGAAGAACTCGGCGCCGGCCGCTGCGCGGGTCGCCGGATGATCGCCGCGGTCCGCGGCGAGGTGATGGTGCGCCGCGCCGACCATGTCGTGATCGACGCCGGCGGCGTCGGCTACCGGCTGGCGGTCTCCTCGGAGACCCTGAAGGCGGTGCCGGCCGCGGGCCAGGACGCCTTCCTGCATGCCGAGCTGATCTCGCGCGACGACTCACTGGCGCTCTACGGCTTCTCCTCCGAGGAGGAGCGTGACCTCTTCCGGATGCTGATCGCGGTCAGCGGCATCGGCCCCAAAGTCGCGATCGCCGCCCTTTCCGGCGGTTCGGCGCGGGACCTGCTGCGGGCGATCGCCGCCGGCGACGCGAAACGCTTCCAGGCGGTGCCGGGAATCGGCAAGCGGACCTCGGAGCGGATCATCGTCGAGCTGCGCGAGAAGGTCGCCGGGGAACTGGAGGAGGAGGTCGCGATCGCGGCGGCCGAGAGCGGCGATGCCCGCGCCCTCGCCCGCGACGGCCTCGTCAACCTCGGCTATGCGCCGCTCGAGGCCGAGCAGCTTCTCGACGGCATCGCCGGCGACGACCCCCAGGAGCTGCTGGCCGTCGCCTTGCGTAAAGCCGGGACCAGCAAAGCGGCATGAGCGACTCACCCGACATCGGCGCCAACCGGATTCGCACGCCCGGGGTCGACGAGGAGCCGGTGCCGATCGACGCCGAGGTGCGCGTGCATGACGCTCGCGCCGACGTGCCGGACGACGATCTCGATCGCTCGCTGCGCCCGCCGACCCTGGCCGACTTCGTCAACCAAGAGCAGGTGACCGAGCAGCTGGCGATCTTCATCGAGGCCGCGCGCCGCCGCGGCGAGCCGCTCGACCACGTCCTGCTCGCCGGCCCGCCCGGGCTCGGCAAGACCTCGCTCGCCCACATCGTTGCCGCCGAGCTCGGCGTGCCGATGGTCCAGACCGCTGGCCCGGCGCTCGAGCGCAAGGCCGACGTCGCCTCCTTCCTCACCGCCCTGGAGCCTGGCTCGGTCTTCTTCATCGACGAGATCCACCGCCTCGGCCGCGCCGTCGAGGAGACGCTCTACCCGGCGATGGAGGACGGCGAGCTGCCGGTGGTGCTCGGCCAAGGCGCCGGCGCCCGCACGGTCACGCTGCCGTTGCCGCCCTTCACCCTGGTCGGGGCGACGACCCGGGCGGGGCTGCTGACGACGCCGCTGCGCGACCGCTTCGGCGTCTCCCACCGGCTGGAGCACTACAGCCCCGAGCACCTGGCGCTGATCGTAGAGCGCTCGGCTGGGATCCTCGGGGTCGAGATCGACGCCGACGGCGCCCACACGATCGCCACCCGCTCGCGCGGCACGCCGCGCGTCGCCAACCGGCTCCTGAAACGGGTCCGGGACTTCTCCCAGGTGAAGGGGACGGGGGAGATCGGCGCCGCGATCGCGGCCGACGCGCTGAAGATGCTCGAGGTCGACGCCGCCGGCCTCGATCGCTCCGACCGCGCCCTGCTCGACACCGTCGCGACCAAATTCGGCGGCGGTCCGGTCGGTCTCTCGACGCTGGCGATCGCGATCGGCGAGGAGCAGGACACGATCGAGGACGTGCTCGAGCCGTACCTCCTGCAGCAGGGCCTGCTGAAGCGGACCCCGCGCGGCCGGGTCCTCACCCAACGCGCTTACGACCATCTCGGCCTGCCGGCGCCGGAGGGTGCGGCGAGCCTCTTCTAGGGACGCGGGCGCTTTTACACTCGCGCTCCAGCTAGCCTGTCGGCCATGCCGTTTTTCATCTGTCCCAATTGCGGTCACCGCGACGTCAGCAATGACCGCACCGCGGGCTTCAGCACCCGCCCGAAGGGCTGCTCGAAATGCGGCTTCGGATTCGTATTCGAATTACTCGACGATTATTATCCGGCTCCTAATGCTGCCTTTTTCGTCTGCGACAAGCAGGAACGCGTGATCGACGCCGGCAAGGGCAGCTACGAGTTGACCGGCCTCACCGACGAGGACGTGATCGGTCGCCCGGTGCGCGAGGTCCTCGGCCTCGACTGGATCGACAAGGGCGACGGCGGCGAGAGCGCCGACACCGACGGCAATGGCGTCACCGACCCGATCGAGACCTCACTGGAGTGGGGCGTCCGCTCGCTCGGCAAGCGCGTCTCGGTCAATGCCGAGGGTGACCTGCCGGCGCAGGCCGTAGCCGACGTCTTCCCCGCCTACGACGACGACGGCGGGTTGCTGCTCGTCCTCACTCCGGAGGGCTAGGGCAATGGGCAAACGGCGTCGTTACTTCTTCGTTCTGCTGTTTGTCCTCGGCCTCGTGATCGCCTCGGCGATCGTGATCGCGAACAAGGAGACGAAGCTCGGCCTCGACCTCCAGGGCGGCCTCGAGCTCGTTTACGAAGGTCAGCCGACCGGGACCGCGACCGAGGTCACCGGCGAAGACATCGACGACTCGATCAGCATCATCGAAGATCGGATCAACCACCTGGGCGTAACCGAGTCCGAAGTCGCCCGGCTCGGCAACACCAACATCACGGTCAGCCTGCCCGGGGTCACCGATCCCGAACGGGCGGCCGAACAGGTTGGGACGACGGCCCAGCTTTATTTCTACGACTGGGAGCCCAACCTGGTCGGGCCGGAGCGCGCGCTCGGCGGCCGCCCAGGCCGCGAACCCCCGCCCGGCGCCCTGAAAGCGTCCGAAAAACGGTGGAAAGACGCCGGCCGCAATGCGACCAGCAACGAGAACCAGCGCCTGATCCAGGCCGGCGCCTACCCGACCGCCTACGAAGCGGCGCTGCTCGCCGAAGAACAGGAACCGAACGCCGACTGCGGCAACTGCTCGGTCGCCCAGCCGCGCTACTACCTGTTCGAAAAGAACCCCCCGCACAACATGCTGGCGGGCCCGGAGCTGAAGGAAAAGGACCTCTACGTCAGCCCGACCGGGGAAAAAATCCCCAAAGACGGGATCGTCGTCGAAGTCCCGGCCGGCTACCTCCTCGTTTCCGAACTGCCGGTCGACGAAGAAGGCAAAACCGACGAAACCGCGCAGCCGGGCTGGTACGTGATCAAAGACAACCCGGCCCTGAACGGGAACGAGATCACCAACCCCGAACAGGCCTACGGTCAGTTCAACGAACCGATCGTCACCTTCGGCTTCACCGACAAGGGCCGCGACGCCTTCCACGAAGTCACCCGCCAGATCGCCCAGCGCGGCCAGGCGAGCGCGATCGGCCCGGTCGGCGCCGAAGAAGCGTCGGCGCTCTCCGGTCACTTCGCTGTCGTCCTCGACAACGAAGTCAAAACCCGGCCGATCATCAACTTCGCCGAAAACCCCGACGGGATCGACGGCCGCCAGGGGGCGCAGATCTCGGGCGGCTTCACCAGCGTCGGCGAGGCGCAGGAACTGGCGACGACGCTGCAGATCGGCGCCCTGCCGATCACCCTCAAACTGATCAGCGAGACGCAGGTCTCGGCGACGCTCGGCTCGCAGGCGCTCGACGACGGGATCAAGGCCGGCGTCATCGGCCTCGCCCTGGTCGTCATCTTCCTGCTCGTCTACTACCGCTTCCTCGGCCTGATCGCGTCGATCGCGCTCGGCGCCTACGGGGTGATCTTCTTCGCCCTGATCAAACTGATCCCGATCACCATGACCCTGCCGGGGATCGCGGGCCTGGTGCTGACGATCGGCGTCGCCGCCGACTCCAACATCGTCATCTTCGAGCGAATAAAGGAGGAGGTGCGGGCTGGGCGCTCGATGTCGAGCGCGATCGCCGCTGGCTACAAACGCGGGATCGCGACGATCGTCGACGCGAACGTCGTCACCCTGCTGACCGCCTTCATCCTCTTCGTGCTCGCGACCGCCGGGGTCAAGGGCTTCGCCTTCACCCTCGGCGTCGGCACGATCGTCTCGCTGCTGACCGCGGTCGTCTTCACCCAGGCGCTGCTCGGCAGCATGAGCCGCTCGCGGCTGCTGAGCTCGCCGAGCGCGCTCGGCGCCGGCGGCAAGGGCGTGCGCTGGCACTTCGACTTCATGGGCGCCAGTCGCTGGTTCTTCTCGATCTCCGGCGTGATCCTGCTGGTCGGCGCCCTGGCGCTGGCGACCAAGCAGCTCAACTTCGGCATCGATTTCGAGTCGGGCACCCGGATCAAGGTGGCGCTGGTCAAGCCGACCGACGAAGAAGGCGTGCGCGACACCCTCGACGCCGCCGGCGTCGGCAGCGAGGAGGTGCAGCAGGTCTCCGACCCGGTGCTCGGCGACAACGTCTTCCAGATCTCCTCGAACGAGCTCGAACCCGACCAGGTGAAAGAGGCGCGAAGAGCCCTGGCCGAAAAGTACGAAATCGCCGAAAACGGCTTCGAAAGCACCAGCGTCGGGCCGACCTTCGGCGAACAGGTGGCGAACAGCGCCCTGAAGGCGCTGATCTTCTCGCTGCTGGTGATCTGCGGCTACATCGCGCTGCGATTCGACCCGAAGTTCGCGGTGCCGGTCCTGATCGCGATCTTCCACGACATCCTGATCACCGCCGGCGTCTACTCCCTGACCGGAAAAGAGGTGAGCAGCGGTACGGTCGCCGCCTTCCTCACGATCTTGGGCTACTCGATCTACGACACGATCATCGTCTTCGACCGAATACGTGAGAACGTGCCGCGGATGCCGCGGGCGGCGTTCTCGCAGATCGTCAACCGCTCGATGAGCGAGGTTCTGACCCGTTCGCTGGCGACCAGCTTCTCGACCCTGCTGGCGATCGCCTCGCTGCTGATCTTCGGCGGCTCGACCCTGCAGGACTTCGCCTTCGCGATGCTGATCGGGATCCTTTCCGGCACCTACTCGTCGATCTTCATCGCCTCGCCGGTCCTGACCGCCTGGAAGGAACGTGAGCCGGGCTTCATCCGCCGCCGTCTGCGGATCGCCGAAGTCGAGGGAGGCATCGTCCCGGCTTTTGCCGACGACGTGCAGACCGAGCTGCTCGGCGGCGAGGAGGGCTCGGAAACCGAGCTGCAGCCCGAGCCCGAGCTGGAAGCCGAAGACGCCGCGGCTGAAGCGGCCGCCGAGCCGCAGGGGGGCGCCGTCGCCACTGCCGAGCGCAAGACCGAGGGCAATGGCGGCGATCCCGGTCCCGACACCAGCTCGGTCGAGCGCCGCGCCCGCAACGAGGCGCGCAAGGCCCGTCGCCAGCAGCGGCGCAAACACGGGAGGCACAAGTAGAGATGGCCCTGCTCGTCTTCTTCATCATGGGCATCGCCCTCTGGCACTTCACCGTCTTCCTGCCGGATCGCTTCTGGCAGGGCATCGTCGGTGCCTTCATCGGCGCGGTGATTGGCGCCATCGTCTTCGGGATGATCGTCCAGGAGGCCAGCGGCAAAGACCTCGGCGACACCGACCTCGGCACCGCCCTGATCGCGATTCCGGGAACTGTCATCGGTCTCGGCATCGTTTACGCGCTCGGCGTCCGCGCCGAGCGCAGCCTCGACTGAGTTCGAAGTCGCTGCTCTTTCCGGGCTTCCGGGCGGAAAGTTCCGTCGTCGGTGGTTCCTAGCCTGGCCAGGTGCCGGAAGCTGCTGCCAACTTCGCCGCTGAGCCCTACGAGTACGCCGACGTGCGGGCCGTGGCGGACGGGCTTTCACTGTCGGAGCCGGTGGCGGTGACGCTGGTCCGGCGCGGCTACCGGACGCCGGAGCTGGCGCAGGCCTTCCTCGCCGCCGACGAGTCGCACCCGCCGGCCGCCTTCGACTCGATGGAGGCGGTGGTCGAGCAGGTGCTGGCGGCGGTCGAAGCCGAGCGGCGGATCACCGTCCACGGCGACTTCGACGTCGACGGCGTCTGCGCGACGACGCTGATGGTCTCGACCCTGCGCGAGCTCGGCGCCGAGTGCGACTGGCTGATTCCGGACCGGATGACGGACGGGTATGGGGTGAGCGCCAAGAACGTCGAGAAGCTGGCTGAGCGGGGGACCTCTTTGGTTCTCACCGTTGATTGTGGAATCACGGCCGTTGACGAGGTGCGGTTGGCACGGGAGCTGGGGATGGAGGTGGTCGTCACCGATCACCACCAGGCCGGTGAGGAGCTGCCGGATTGCCTGATCCTGCACCCGGAAATCTCGAACTATCCGTTTGTCTCTCTCTGCGGGACGGCGGTGGCCTGGAAGCTTTGCTGCGCGCTGCGGGAGGGGGTGGGGCTTACCGGACCTACGTTGCAGGTAAGTCCGGGAAGCCCCACCCCCGAGCCCGCGGCGGATCCGGATCTCGATCTGGTGGCGCTGGCGACCGTGGCGGATCTGGTGCCGTTGGTGGGGGAGAACCGGGCGCTGGTCAGGGCCGGGTTGGCGGAGATGAGAAGGGCGCGGCGGATTGGGCTGCGGGCGCTGATCGCGGCGGCGAAATGCGAGCCGACGAGGTTGGACGAGAGTGATTTGGGGTTCCGGTTGGCGCCGCGGATCAATGCGGCCGGGCGGCTGTATCGGGCCGATGCGGGGGTCGAGCTGTTGTTGACGGAGGACGAGGGGAGAGCGGAGGAGATCGCGATCGAGCTCAGCCGGGCGAACTCGGAGCGGCGGGCGACGGAGCGCGAGGTGGATACGGCAGCGGAGGCGAGTTTGCGCGAGCTTCCCGATGATCTGCGGGCGGCGCATGGACTGGTTCTGGCCGGTGAGGACTGGCATCCCGGCGTGGTCGGGATCGTCGCCTCGCGGATCGTCGAGCGCCATCACCGGCCCGCGGTCGTGGTCTCGCTCGACGGCGAGGGGGGTGGGCGCGGGTCGGGCCGCAGCATCCCGGGATTCGATCTGCTCGCGGCCCTGGGGGCCTGCTCGGAGCACCTCGAGAGCTTCGGCGGCCACCGCGCCGCCGCCGGCCTTTCGCTGCGAGCCGAGAGCCTGGATGCGTTCCGCGCGGCGTTTGCGGCCCACGCAAACGCGGTCCTGGCGCCCGAGGATCTGCGGCGGACCGAGCGGATCGACGCGATGGTCGGCGGGGTGGGGCTCGGACTCGACCTCGCCGAGGAGCTCGGCAAGCTCGCTCCTTTCGGGATGGGCAACCCCGGCGTGCGGTTGATGGTCCCCTCCGCTCGGGTCAGCGACGTGCGGACGATGGGGGAAGAGGGCAAGCACTCGCGCTTCAGCCTCCACAGCGGTTCGCACCGGGCGCTCGGCGTCGCCTTCGGCCGCTCCTCGCTCGGCGTTGGCGCCGAGGATCAGGTCGACGCCGCGGTGCGGCTCGAGGTCAACCACTGGAACGGCTCGGTCGAGCCTCGCGTCGTCCTGCGCGAGCTCTATCCGCTGAAGGACGCCGAGGACTCAGCGCTCGCCGCGCACACCTGCGCGTGCGAGGAAACGGAGTGGTGGGCGCGCTTTGAAGCCGAGTTGGGCCGAGAGCCGGGAGCAATGTCGAGTTTGTTCGGAGGGGACGAACAAAGTCGACAGGCGCGCGAGGTCCACAGCGGCGGCGCGCTCAACGCTACGCTCGCGGAGCTCGTTTCGAGCGGGGCGGGGGTGCTCGCGGTCTGCGCCGACGCCTCACGGCGGGCGGCGCTCGCGAGCGGGGCAGCGGGACTTGCGCGCTTCAACGGCGGCGCCGGGCTCGTCGCCTGCCATCGCTGCGGGGGCGAGCGTGTCGCCGGCCTCGCGGTCCGTGCCGAGGGTGGGTTGGCGCTGACCGACTACGCGGCGCTCGCGAGCGCCCCTGATCTCGCTGCCGCTTTCGAGCACGTCGTGCTCGTCGATCCGCCGCAGAGTGAGGCGGCCGAAATGCTCGCTGCGCGACCCCTGGTCTCGTCGCACCCCGAACCTGCGGAGGATCCGATGGCGAGCGTCGCAGTCCTCACGGCCGGTTATCTCCACCACCTTTGGTCCGAGGCCGAGCTTCCTTTTGCCCTCGCTGCCCTCGAAGAGCAGACCGCGGCGCGGAAGACCGTCGCCGCTCTCTTCCGCCGCCTCCGCGACGCGGGTGAGGCGAGCGGCGCCGAGCTGCGCCAGGCGCTCTCCGGCCCCGGCCCCCGCCCGCTCGCACCCGAGTTCGCCGCCCGCAGTTTCCGGGTCCTGGCCGAGCTCGGGTTGCTCGCAGGAGAGCCGAATGGGGGCGCCGGCGCCGTCGGCGTCGTATCCTCAGAAGGGACCGATTTGGAGCGTTCAGCCGCGTTCCGTGCCTGCAGCGAAGAATTTGCGGAGGCAAAGCGATTCCTAGAAAGACCCAAACTGCCGTAGAGCACTCCGAGCTCCTCGCCGATCTCTTCGCGGTGATCGAGGAGTTCGACTCGACGCCGAGCGAGAACGGGAGCGGCGAGAACGGCGCGAGTGCGCAGGGCGGCACCGCGGTGGCGGTGGCGACGATCGACCGCGCCAAAATCGAGCGTGCCTTCGACTTCGCCTGCGAGCGCCACGCCGACCAGGTCCGCTTTTCCGGCGACGAGTTCATCACCCACCCTGTCGGGGTCGCGCAGGTCTGCGCCGGGATGCGACTCGACACCGAGACCCTCTGCGCGGCGCTGCTCCACGACACGGTCGAGGACACCAGCGCCAGCCTCGAGGAAATCCAAGCTGAGTTCGGCGACGAGATCGCCCAGCTGGTCGATGGCGTCACCAAGCTGACCGGGATGACCTTCGAGAGTCGCGACGAGCGGCAGGCCGAGAACTACCGCAAGATGATGGTGGCGATGGCCACCGACGTCAGGGTGATCCTGATCAAGCTGGCCGACCGCCTCCACAACATGCGCACGCTCGGCGCCCTGCCGAAGCAGAAACAGACCACGAAGTCGCACGAGACGCTGGAGATCTACGCGCCGCTTGCGCACCGGCTCGGGATCCACGCGATCAAGTGGGAGCTGGAGGACCTCGCCTTCGCCACCCTGCACCCGCGCAAGTACGCCGAAATCAAGCAGCTGGTCGCCCAGCAGCGCGATGAGCGGGAGAGCTACGTCTCCGACGCCGGCCAGTTCCTCAACGAGGAGCTCGAGCAGGTCGGGATCGAGGCCGAGATCTCCGGCCGCGCCAAGCACTTCTACTCGATCTACACGAAGATGGCGAAGAAGGGGCGGGAGTTCAACGAGATCTTCGACCTGACCGCGATGCGGGTGATCGTCGGCTCGGTCAAGGACTGCTACGGCGCGATCGGCGTCATCCACTCGCTCTGGAAGCCGCTGCCCGGCCGCTTCAAGGACTTCGTCGCGATGCCGAAGGCGAACATGTACCAGGCGCTGCACACGACCGTGATCGGGCCCGAGGGCAAACCGCTCGAGATCCAGATCCGGACCGAGGAGATGCACAAGCTCGCCGAGTACGGGATCGCCGCCCACGTCGCCTACAAAGAGGGCACCGGCAACGACCCGAAACGGGAGAAGATGACCTGGCTGCGGCAGCTGGTCGAGGCCGAGGGCGAACAGGACCCGGCCGAGTTCCTCGAGTCGCTCAAGGTCGACCTCTTCGAGGACGAGGTCTTCGTCTTCACCCCGAAGGGCGAAGTGAAGAACCTATCCGCCGGCTCGACCCCGCTCGACTTCGCCTACGCGGTCCACACCGACGTCGGCCACAGCTGCGTCGGCGCCAAGGTCAACGGCAACATCGTGCCGCTGCACTACCAGCTGCGCTCCGGCGACATCGTCGAGGTGCTGACCGCGAAGCAGAAACGGGCGCCTTCGCTGGACTGGCTGAAACTGGTGCGGACCAGCCGCGCCCGCAACAAGATCCGCGCCTGGTTCAAAGAGGAGCGGCGCGAGGACGCCGAGCGCGACGGCCGCGAGGGCCTCGAGGACGCACTGCGCAAGCGCGGGCTGCCGATGCAGAAGGTGGCCGGCTCACCGCTGCTCGCGGACGTGATCCGCGAGATGGGCTTCCACAAAGCGACCGAGTTCTACATCGCCCTCGGCCAGGGCAAGATCTCGACCAAGACAGCCGCCAACAAGGTGATGCAGCGCCTGAAGGCGGGCGAGGCCGTCGACGAGCAGCCGAGCGGGCTGGTCGGCCCGCGCGAGGACCGCGCCCGCCGCACCAAGGACGCCGCCAACTACGGGATCACCGTCAAGGGCGCCGACAACGTCGCAGTGCGGCTGGCCAAGTGCTGCCGCCCGGTGCCCGGCGACAAGATCGAGGGCTACGTCAGCCTGGGGCGCGGGATCACGATCCACCGTGAGGACTGCAAGAACGTGAAGGCGCTGAAAAAGTCGCCCGACCGCTTCGTCGACGTCAGCTGGGAAGGCGAAAACGAGGCTTCCTACCGGGTCGAGCTGCAGATCGACGCCTACGACCGGACCCGCCTGCTCGAGGATCTCTCGCGGACCTTCTCCGAGGCCGGCATCAACATCATCGGCGCCACCTGCACGACCAACCCGCCGATGGTGAAAAACCGGTTCGTGATCGAGGTTGGGGACACCGAGCACCTCAAGCAGTGCATCTCCCGCCTCCGCAACGTCGAGTCGGTCTTCGACGCGTATCGCATAACCCCGGCCGCCTGATCGACGGCAAGACGGACGGGGAAGACCTTTGACCCTGACCGTCGCGATCACCGGCCCGACCGGAGAGATCGGCTTGCCCCTGCTGGCCGAGCTGGAGCGGCGGGACGAGGTCGGCGCGGTGCTGGGAATGGCACGGCGCGAGTTCGACCCGGTCAGCGAGGGCTGGAGGAAGGTCACCTACAGGCGCGGCGACATCCTCGATCGCGGCGCGCTTGCCGCCCTTTTCGACGGGGCCGACGTCGCCGTGCATCTCGCCTTCGCGATCTTCGGCAGCCGCGAGGAAGCGCACCGGATCAACCTCGAGGGCAGTCGCAACGTCTTCGAAGCGGCGGCGGCGGCCGGGGTGCGGCGTCTCGTCTACGCCTCCTCGGTCGCCGCCTACGGGTTCCACGCCGACAACCCGCAGCCGATCAACGAGGCGGTGCCGGCTCGCGGCACTGACAGCTTCTATTACTCGGCCCAGAAGGCCGAGCTCGAGGGGGTGCTGACCGAGGTCATCGCCGGCGGCGACCTCGACGCCTACGTATTCCGGCCGTGCATCGTCGCCGGGCCGCAGGCGACGATGCTGATCCGCCAGCTTGTCCGCAGCGCCCGCCTCGGCGATCCGCTGCCGCGGCTGCGCCGCGGCCTCGGCCGGCTGCCGCTGACGCGCCCGGTGCTGCCCGACTCCGGCGTTCCGATCCAGCTCGTCCACCACGACGACGTCGCCACGGCGATGTCGGCGGCGATCACCGGCAACGGACCGAGCGGCGCCTACAACCTCGCCGGCGATGGCGAGGTCGGGATCGCCGAGATCGCCAGCTCGATCGGATGGCGGTCGATCCGCGTGCCGCGGCCGGCGGTCGGCCTCGGGGCCGGCATCGCCCGCCGCTTCAGCTTCGTCTCGCCGGAGCTCGAGTGGGCACCCGCCCTCGCCACGCCGGTGCTGATGGATGCCTCGAAGGCGCGCCGGGAGCTCGGTTGGGAGCCGCGCTTCGACGCGCCCGAGACGCTGCTTCAGACCACGATCGCAGCCCGCGAAGACGGCTTGCTCGATTAGGGCAGGCGAGGCCTAGGCGACGATTGTCAGTGCCGCCGGCTCGGCCGCGAGCGTGACTTTCGTGCGATCGCCGATGTAGTCGCCGTCGACCTGGACCGGGAACGGTTTCGGGGAGCCGTCCTTTTCCTTGGAGACGGAGGTGACGGTTGCGCCCAAGACGTCGTCGAAGTGGACCACCTGCTTATGGCCGACGGCCGTTTTCTTGCCGCCGAGCAGGCGCCCGATCAGGGTCGGCATGTCGCGCTGAGCGGCCCGTTTCAGCACCGCCAGCGAGAGCGTGCCGTCGTCGATCGCGATCCCGTCGCAGACGCGGATCGGTTTGTTGCCGAAATAGGTCAGCGGGTCGGAGTTCTGGGCGATCGCGGTGACGCCCTCGACCGGGCTCGAGCCCGGCACCTCGACCCGTACCCTGACGGCTTTCAGCAGGTACTTGCGATAGAAGCCCGAGATCCCGGCCCAGCTGTAGTAGTAGGGGCCGGCTTTCGCCTTCAGCTTCGGGTTTTCGTCGACCCGCCGGACTACGGTCGCGTCGAGTCCGACCCCGCAGGCGAAGACGAAGTGGCGGTCGTCGACCTTGCCGAGGTCGATCTTGCGCGGCCGCCAGTCGTCGGCGAGCGAGAGCAGGTGCTCGGTGGCGTCGACGACGTCGTTGGGAATCCCCAGCGTCCGGCAGACCACGTTGGTCGAGCCGCCCGGCAGCACCGCGACCGGCAGGTCGGAGCCCGCAAGCCCGTTGGCGACCTCGTTCAGGGTCCCGTCGCCGCCGAAAGCAACGACCACGTCGTAGCCCTTGTCGCGCGCCTCGCGGCTCAATTCTGTGGCGTGGTTCTGGGCCTGGGTCGAGACCGCCTCGACCTCAAATCGCCCCTGCAGTGCGTAGACGACCAGATTTCTCAGCCGATCCGAGACCGTCGTCGCGTACGGATTGACGATTATCAGCATCCGCTTCTTGGCGGGTCTTTTGTGCCTCAGGTGGGGGAGTTTGGGCGTCATCCGGGGATTTGGGCCAAGCGGGGTGCGTGATTACGCTCGCTTGAGCCAGCGGCTCCCAAAAATGAGATGGAGGTTGGTAGCCGGCGAAGCCTATTCTGAGAGAGGGGCAGTTGCGACTGGATTCTGCAACCCACTGATTCGGCCTCCCGACTGCTCCCCGGGAGGTAGGGCCAGGGCCTCTCGAATGCCGGCCGCTGTGCGGTTTTGGGCGTCAAGTTCCAGCCGATGCCAGCGCTAGGTTCGTGGCAATGGCCTACTCACTTCATCCGCAGCTCCCGGCAGAGCCGGGATTCCAGCCGGGAACCCTTACCGCAGTCGTCAGCCCCGCAGGCTTGATGAATCTCGCCTTGGTCATGCCAATGCTTCTCAAACACATTGACCACGGTCACAAGCTCGGGGTGGTGGGGTCGGAGAGCGGCAGCCCCTCAACGCACCTCGCCTCTGCGTTCGATTTTGTTGCTGCACGAGGCCCGAAAGCCCTGGATGACTTGATTGCACTGATGCGGATGGGTGTCGGGTCCGATGAAGCCCAGTTGTCGGAAGCCCTCGGAGATGGATTGATCAAGGCAATCTTTCGGCCTCGGCCGTGTGATGATTCGGACTGGCTGTCCGCCTTGGAGCCGGACGAATCAGACAAGCCCAGCATCCTGCTAGTTCCGGATCTGCAAGAGGACCACGTGCTGCGACAGTGGACGCCCGACCTGAGCGACTGCTCCGCGATCTCCTATTTCGATGTTATGCCTGCCCAGCTGGCCGGTCTCAGGGCGTTGAGTCGGCGAGGGGGCCTGGCTGTCGTCGGTGGTCATTGCGCGAGTCACGAGCGGCCTGACAGCTGGCGTGTCGTCGCCGAGATCGCCGATCAGACGATCGTGGTGAGGGATCGCGGGGAGGTGCGCCCCGGGGGGCACGCGGTCGAGCTGAGCTACTACTCGCGGGGTTCGGCGACGACCTCGCCCGATGCGGTCGAGGAACGAATTGTCGATCTTCGGTTTGCAGCGTGGCGCCAAGCCCGCCCGCCGATAGACCTTGCCGCTTAGCGCTTCCGCGGCGTCCGGCACGCCCCGTTTACTGGGCTCCATGCTTGGTCGGACTCGCGAGGAAGAGCGCGAAGAAATCGCAGAGCACATTGCCGCATCTGGGACGCCCGCTGATGCCGCGAAGGTTTCATACTCGGACGACGCAGGACGGATTCCGCTCGGGCCAGCGCGGGGGTGGCGAGGAAGACAGCGAAAAGCCGAATCGTGCGAGTTGTGCGAAGGCGATCTCTGGGTTGAGTCCTCGGATGGTGTGAAGCCATGTACCTGCCGAATCCGGCGGAGAGCTCAGCAGGAGCGGCGTCAGCTGAAGCGAGAAGGTTGGGTAAAAGGACCGTCCCTGAACTTCTCCCGTCCTCCGCTCAGTTCTCTGCCTAGCGAGATCGGGCAGTCGATTGAAGACTTCTCTTGGCAGTGTCGTGATCTCTCGTCTGAGTCCCTGTTGCCTGATTTATGGCTGGTCGGGTCTCGGGGTTGTGGCAAGTCAAGCGTCTGCGGTTTCCTAGCCCATCGCCTCGGTAATCGTGCAGTGGTTCGACACTGCGGCGAGATGCTTGCAGACTTACGACTTGCCGCTGCCCAGCACGGCGAATCGACTGCCGAGGAAGAGCTAGACCTGCTGACGGGTGTCCCAGTCTTGGTACTTGATGATCTGGATCGCCCACTGCTACGCCGGGTCCCATCGTCGTCGCTGACGATGCGCGAAAGTTGTAGTAGCTATGACGTGATTCGCCTTTCCCGAATCTTGCGAGACAGAAGCGCGGCTCAGTTGCCGACGGTCGTAACGTCCACTTGCCTACCTTCCGTTTGCGCCGACGCAACGCTCTCGATCAAGTCAGGCGACCTCATCCGGGCGTTGCTTTCGTTGATCTCTGGTGGCGCCGATCCGATCGAGGACTTCCCCGGCTACACCGAAGCGACTTTGCGCGGTGCTATGGCTGATCTGGCGACCGGCGCAAGGGTGCTCGATCTCGATCAAGAACAAGAGTTTCGGGTCGCGGCGTAGGTATCGGATCTCCGGCTTGGTTGTGCGGCCATCCGCTTCTTCTGCGGGGGGAGGTGGCCGAGGCGAACCATCGCCGAGGCGTATTCGTCGCCGCGATGCCGCGACGCCAAGCCGTGCGATCCCTCGCCGGCGACGGACCGCTTCTGCGGCTGCGGCGCCACGCTCTGGCGACCTCTGACCGAGGCGAACCTCATCGCCAGCCCCGTTGCTCTCGAGCTGCTCGCCTGGGACAAGGCGCGGGCAGAAGGCAGACTGGGAGCAGGCGCACCGAACCTGGAATCCCTGATCGCCCGCGGCGAAACCCCTACCAGCGCCTGATCATGCTTCTACACGGGAAGGCCGGGAGACCGCGATCGCCTTGGCCGAGGCCTGGTTCGAGGAGTCGAAGGAGGAGCGGGCCGGTCGCCGCGACATCGAGGAAGGCGCGGGGGATCCCCTTGATCTCGAAGCCGAAGCTGCGGCCGGGCGAGGCGGACTACGAGCGGCTCGACCGCAAGCACCCTGGCCAGAGCTTCAGCCGCGGACAGCCCCGCCGGATGATTCCCGGCCAGCTCGAGCAGCTCGGCCTGCTGCACGCCGACGGCGCTCTCAGCGACGAGGAGTCGCCACCGCCAAAGGCCGCGTCCTCGGCGCCGGCGGCGCTTAAGATCGGAGCATGTGCAGAAACATCAGGACTCTCCACAACTTCGATCCACCCGCGAGCGAGGAGGAGGTCGATGCCGCCGCGTTGCAGTACGTGCGCAAGATCAGCGGCTACAACAAGCCCTCGCAGGCCAACGCCGAGGCCTTCGATGAGGCCGTCGCCGAAATCGCCGAGGTCTCCTCACGCTTGCTCGACCGCCTCGTGACCACGGCGACGCCGAAGGACCGCGAGGTCGAGGCGGCGAAACGGAAGGCGCGGGCGGCAGAGCGCTTCGCGGCCTAAGCCGTCGCTTCGTAGCGGATCACGCTGCCGTCGTCGACTTCGCGGACACGGCCTTCGTTGACGAGCAGGTCGGTGTGGCCGATCACCTCGGAGATGGTGAGGAAGGCCTGGGTGACGGCGACGTTGCCCCAGATCTTCTGGGCGATCTCGTAGGCGGTGCTGGTCCGCTCGGCGATCAGGCCGTAGATCTTCTCCTTACGGCGTTCGTGGGAGGCGATCCTGCTGTCGATCAGGGAGTCGTGGTCGGTGACCGGCCCGCCGTGCCCGGGGAGGAGGATCTCGGCCGGCATCGCCTGGGTCTTGCGCAGCGAGTCGATGTAGGTCACCAGCGCCTGGTCGCGCCGCTGCGAGCCGTCGAGCGGGCGGCTGATCAACGGATTCGAGGAGATGTGCTCGATCAGGTGGTCGCCGACGAGCAGGAGCTTGCGCTCCTCGTCCCAGAAGAGGGTGTCGGAAGGGCTGTGTCCCGGCCGGTGCAGGACCTGGAGGCGGCGATCGCGGAACTCGATTTCCTCACCGTCGGCCAGCGGCCGGGTGACGACCGCGTGCGAACCCCACTGGCGATAGCTGCGCGAGACGCTGCGCAAGGCGACCGTCACGTCCTCGGGGATGCCGTTGCGGAGCATCACTTCGACCGCGAACTCGTCCTCGAGCTCGGAGTCCTCCTCGAAGGCGGCGAGCCGCTCGGCGGCGGCTCCGAGGGCGCCGACTTCAGCGCCCGAGTGCTCGACCAGGATCTCGACCAAACCGACGTGGTCGAGGTGCTGGTGGGTGATCAGGATCACCTCGATGTCGTCGATCGAGTGGCCGCGGGCACCGAGCTGCCGGGTCAGTTCGTCGAGTGAGGTGCCGGAGTTGGGGCCGGTGTCGACCAGGGTCAGCGGCTCGTCCTCGATCAGGTAGCAGTTGACCGCCCCGACCGCGAACGGGGTTGCGACGGGCAGGCGGTGGATGCCGCCGAGCGCAGTCTGCTCGAGCGCCTGCTCGGGCGTCATCGTCACGAGCGGATCAATCCCAGGACCTCGTCACGGCGCCGTTCCATGTCCTCGCGCGAGCTCAGCGACTCGAGGTTGAGCCGCAGCAGCGGCTCCGTGTTCGAGGGCCGGACGTTGAAGTGCCAGTCGGGGTAGTCGACCGAGACCCCGTCGAGATGATTCAGCTCACCGTCGCCGTAGCGCTCTTCGATCGCCGCGATCTTGGCGGCCTGGTCGGCGACCTCGGAGTTGATCTCACCGGAGATGAAGTAGCGGGAGCGGAACTCCTCCATCAGCTCGCGCATGCTGCGGCCGTCGAGCGAGAGCAGCTCCAGCGTCAGCAGCGCCGGGATCGTCCCCGAGTCGGCATTCCAGAAGTCGCGGAAGTAATAGTGGCCGGAGACCTCGCCGCCGAAGACGGCGCTCTCCTCCCGCATCCGCGCCTTGAAGAAGGCGTGGCCGACGCGCGAGAGGTCGGAACGGCCGCCCTCGGCGGCGACCAGGTCCGGCACCGCGCGGCTCGAACGCGGGTCGTAGAGGATCGTCCCGCCCGGGTTCTTGCGCAGGGCCGAGCGCGCCAGCAGGGCGCAGATGAAGTCGCCGTCGCAGAACTCGCCGCTGGCGTCGATGAAGAAGCAGCGGTCGGCGTCGCCGTCCCAGGCGATCCCGAGGTCGGCGCCGCTCGCCTGCACCCGCTCGATGATCATCCGCCGGTTCTCCTCCAGCAGCGGGTTCGGCTCGTGGTCGGGGAACTCGCCGTCGGGCTGGAAGTACATCTCCTCCAGCTCCAGCGGCAGCTGCTCGAGGATCGGGCCGACCATCGGCCCCGCCATCCCGTTGCCGCCGTCGACGACCACCTTCATCGGCTTCACCGCCGACGGGTCGATGAACGAGAGCGCGTGGGCGCGGTATTCGTCCCAGATGTCGACCTCTTCGAAGGAGCCGCCGCCGGGGGCGTGGCCGAGGCCGGCTGCGATCTCCGCCTCGACGTCGCCGATGCCGGCGTCGCCGGAGAGCGGCAGCGCCCCCTCGCGAACGAGCTTGACCCCGGTGTAGGCCTTCGGGTTGTGCGAGGCGGTGACCATCGCGCCGCCGTCGAGCTCGCGCGAGCCGACCAGGTGGTAGAGCATCTCGGTCGCGACCATGCCGGCGTCGAGCACGGTCGCGCCCTCGAAGATGAGGCCGTCGCGCAGCTCCGCCGCCATCGCCGGCGCCGTCAGCCGCATGTCGCGGCCGAGGCCGATCCGCAGCTCGCTCGGCGCCTTGCCGCGCAGCCGCCCGAGCACGCGGGCGAAGGCGCGGCCGATCGCGTGCGCGGTCGTCTCGTCCATCTCCTCGCCGTACAGACCGCGGATGTCGTAGGCCTTGAAGATCCCGGGCGGGGCCAGGGCCGGTTGCTCGCTCACCAGTCGGCTCCCTTCAGCGCCTCGTAGCTCTGCTCCAGCGTCTGCGGCATCACTTTCGTGTCCGCGATCACCGGCATGAAGTTGGTGTCGCCACCCCAGCGGGGGACGACGTGCATGTGGATGTGATGCTCGACGCCGGCGCCGGCGACCCGTCCCTGGTTGAAGCCGACGTTGTAGCCGTGCGGGTCATAGACCGCCTCGAGCCGGTTCATCGCCCGCTGCGCCAGCGCCATCATCTCGGCCAGGGTCTCGGCCGGCAGCTCCTGCAGCCGCGCGATGTGGTCGTAGGGGGCGACCATCAGGTGCCCGTTCGTGTACGGGAAGAGGTTGAGGATCACGAAGGCGCGCTCGCCGCGATGGACGATCAGGTTCGCCTCGTCGTCATCCGCCTGCGGCTTGGCGCAGAAGATGCACTCCTCCTCGTTGTCCTTCGATGCGTCCTTCACGTAGGCGAGGCGCCACGGCGCCCAGATGCGGAAATTGGCCACACGACAGATCCTATGGAAGCCGCCCCCGACATCGCGGCCTTACAGCCAGCGGCGTTTGCGGAAGAAGAGGACAAGGCCGATCAGGATGATCGCCATCACGGCGAGCATCACGAAGAAGCCCGGCTCGTCGTGTTCGAACGGGACCCAGGTGTTGGAGCCCATGATGCTGGCGATCAGGGTCAGCGGCAGGATCACGACGCTGATCGAGGTGAGGACGCGGAGGATGTCGTTGAGCCGGTGCGAGATCACGGCCTCGTTGGTCTCCTCCAGCGCGACCACGACCTCCTTGTAATTTTCGAGCATGTCCCAGATCCGCTCGTGGGCGTCGACGACGTCGTCGAAGTAGATCTCGAGGTCGATGTCCGCCGCCAGGTAGCGCTGTTTGACTTTCTCGAGGTCGCGCAGGACCGGGCGCTGGGGCCGGATCACTTTGCGGAAGTTGATGATCTCCTGCTTGACGTTGGAGATGTCGCGCACGACCTCGTCGGAGTTGCCGTCGAACAGTTCGTCCTCGAGCGCGTCGAGCTTGTTGCCGATCTTGCGCAGCATCGGGAAGCAGTAGTCGAAGCTGTCGTCGACGAGTCGGTAGAGCAGGTAGCCGGCGCCGCGGGTGAAAAGCTGCTCGCGCAGCTCCTCGTTGGCGCGGCAGCGCTCGAACAGGTACTCGACCGGCTGCAGCGGTTGGTTCGGCAGGGTGATGACGTAGTCGGGCCCGACGAAGAGGTCGAGCTCGCCGGTCCCGAGCCGCCGCGCCTGGCGATCGAAGACCGGCAGGTGGAGGACGATGAAGAGGTAGTCGTCGTAGACGTCGATCTTCGGCCGCTGGTTGCGGGAGAGGACGTCCTCGAGGTCGAGGGCGTGGAACTCGAAGTGCTCCTCGAGCCAGGTGCGCTCGAGTCCGCCGGGCCGCTCGATGTTGACCCAGCGCAGGCCGGAGGAGTCGATCTGCTCGACGCGGGGAGCCTGCGGCTCAGCAGCTTCTGGCTGACCGACGAGCTCGGCACGCCGGCTGGCCCGTCGCAGCCGTGGTTTCGGAAGGTTCGGCATCGCTCGGGCTCGTCGTCTGGTCGTGCAGCGGAGTCATCGTGCCCCTAGGTTAGCCGTCGAGCCTGCCTGCAAACGTCCCCGCCACGCCTGGTAGGCTTCTCCCAACATAAGCGCCACATCTAGAGGGGTGGAGGGACTGGCCCAGTGAAGCCCCGGCAACCACCTCGAATCGCGAGATTCGAGGGGAGGTGCCAACTCCAGCAGGTCGCGATGTTCGACCTGGAAGATGTGGGGGATGTCCGATCGGACCTCTGCCCCACAACATGGCGGAGGTTTTTTTGATGGAAACGAGGATCGGATGTCAGTCGAGAGCTTGAAGTGCAAGGAGTGCGGCACCGGCTACGAGCTCGGTGCCCATTACGTGTGTGAAAACTGCTTCGGCCCGCTCGAGGTCGCCTACGACTACTCGGGGCTGGACGCGGTCGAGACGAAGCGGCGGATCCAGGCCGGCTCGCAGGGGATCTGGCGCTACGCCGACTTCCTCCCCTTCGAGGGCCTGCCCAAGGACCCGTTGGAGCCGGGGCTGACGCCGCTGGTGCGCGCCGACCGGCTCGCGGAGCGGCTCGGGATCGAAGCCGAGCTGTGGATCAAGAACGACGCCGCCAACCCGACCCACTCGTTCAAGGACCGGGTCGTCGCCGTCGCGATCGCGAAAGCGCAGGAGCTCGGCTTCGAGACCGTCGCCTGCGCCTCGACCGGCAACCTCGCCAACGCCGTCGCCGCCCACGCGGCCGCGGCCGGTCTCGACTCTTACGTCTTCGTCCCCGCCAACCTCGAGGAGCAGAAGCTGCTCGCGACCGGCGTCTACGGCACCAACCTGGTCGGCGTCCGCGGCAACTACGACGACGTCAACCGGCTCTGCACGCAGTTGGCCGAGACCCGGCCCTGGGCCTTCGTCAACGTCAACCTGCGGCCGTACTACGCGGAGGGGTCGAAGACGCTCGCCTACGAGACGGCCGAGCAGCTGGGCTGGACGCTGCCCGACCGCGTCGTCGCCCCGATCGCCTCCGGCTCGCTCTTCACCAAGCTCGGCCGCGGCTTCCAGGAGTGGCTCGACCTCGGCCTGGTCAGCGGTGAGCTGCCGACCTTCAACGGCGCCCAGGCGCAGGGCTGCAGTCCCGTCGCCACCGCCTTCGCCGAAGGTTGGGACGTCTGCAAGCCGCAGAAGCCGGAGACGATCGCCAAGAGCCTGGCGATCGGCGACCCGGCCGACGGCCCCTACGCGGTCGAGCACGCGCGCCGGACCGGCGGCGGCATCGACTCGGTCAGCGACGCCGAGATCCGGACCGCGATCAAGCTGCTGGCGGAAACCACCGGGATCTTCACCGAGACCGCCGGCGGCGTCACCGTCGGCGTCCTCCGCAAGCTCGCCGAACGGGGCGAGATCGGCGCCGGCGAGCGCATCGTCGTCTACATCACCGGCGAGGGCCTGAAGACGCTGGACGCGACTCGCGATACGTTCCAGATGCACGAGATCGATCCGCGCCTCGAGAGCTTCGAGGCCGAGTTCCGCCAGGAGGTAGCTGTCTAGATGAGCGTCACCGTGAAGATCCCGACCCAGCTGCGCGCCGCGACCGGCGGCGAGTCCGAGGTCGAGGTGAGCGGCTCGACCGTCGGTGAGGTGCTCGACGCCGTCTTCGACACCTACGGCGACCTGCGCGAGCGGATCACCCAGGACGGCGACCTGCGCCGCTTCGTCAACGTCTACGTCTCCGGCGAGGACATCCGCTTCCAGCAGGGCTTGGACACGGGCATAGAAGATGGCGACGAGGTGACCATTCTCCCGGCCGTCGCCGGCGGCTGAGCCACGTTTTGCTGAATTGAGCCGGCCATAGCCGGTAAAAATCAGCAATCGATGAAGCCACAGGTGGTGATCCTCTGCGGCGGGCGCGGGACCCGGCTGCGGGAGCGGACGGAGTCGGTGCCGAAGGCGCTGGTCGAGATCGGCGGCCGGCCGATCCTCTGGCACGTGATCCAGATCTACGCTGCGCAGGGGTTCGAGCGCTTCCTGCTCGCGACCGGGTATCTCGGCGCGGCGGTGGCGGAGTTCGCGGCCGGCGAGAGGTGGCCGGGCGGGGTCGAGGTCGAGTGCGTCGATACCGGCCTCGACACGCCGACCGGGGGACGGATCGCGGCCCTCGCCGAGCGCCTCGACGGCGAGACCTTCTGCGCCACCTACGCCGACGGCGTCGCCGACGTCGATCTCGAGGCGCTGCTCGAGTTCCACCGCGAGCAGGGGGCGCTGGCGACGATGACGGTCGTGCGGCCGCACCTGCAGTGGGGTGTGGCGGAGCTCGACGGCGACCGTGTCGCCGGCTTCGCCGAGAAGCCGCGCAGCGAGCACTGGATCAACGGCGGCTTCCTCTGCCTCGAGCCCGGCGCCCTCGCCTACCTCGACCCCGACAGCGTGCTCGAGCGCGAGCCGCTGACGGCGCTCGCCCGCGACGGCGAGCTGCGCGCCTTCCGCCACCAGGGGTTCTGGGACTGCATGGACACCTACAAGGACGCGGTCGTGCTCGACGATCTCTGGAACGCGGGGGCGGCGCCCTGGCGGGTCTGGGACGCAATGCGGACGGAGTCCCCGCGGTGACGGTATGGCGCTGATGAGGGCACTGGTCACCGGCGGCCACGGGTTCGTCGCCTCGCACCTGGCCAAGGGGCTGCTCGGCGACGGCGTCGCCGTGCGGGTGCTCGACCGTTCTGGGCCGCGGCTGACCGACGTCGGCGGGCCGCGAACCTCCGGCCTGGAGCTGCTCGGGATCGATGCCGAGGTCGAGGTGGTCGAGGCCGACCTGCTCGACCCGGCTGCTGTTGCGGCCGCGGTGGCCGGCTGCGACGCCGTCTTCCACCTCGCCGCGCAGACGATCGTCGGTGTCGCCCGCGAGTCTCCGGCCGAGACCTTCGAGGTCAACGTGCGCGGCGCCTGGAACGTGTTCGAGGCCTGCCGCGGCAGCGGCGTCGAGAAGGTCGTCTTCGCCTCCTCCGACAAGGCCTACGGCGCCAGTCCCGATCTTCCCTACCGAGAGGACGACCCGCTGCGGGCCTGCTTTCCCTACGACGCCAGCAAGGCGGCGGCCGACGTGATCGCCCGCAGCTACGCCGAGGCCTACGGCCTGCCGCTGGCGGTCACCCGCTTCGCCAACATCTACGGCGGCGGTGACCTCAACTTCACGCGGCTGATTCCGGAGACGGCGATCGCGGTCGCCGACGGGCGGGCGCCGCGGATCCGCTCCGACGGCAGCCCCAAGCGCGACTTCCTCCACGTCGACGACGCGGTCTCCGCCTATCTCGCGATCGCTGTTGCGCTGGGGCGGGAGCAGGCGGTGGGGGAGGCCTTCAACGCCGGCGGCGACCGCCCGCACTCGGTCCGCGAGGTCGTCGACCTGATCGTCGAGGTCGGGGGCAGCGAGGTCGCCGCCGAGTATGGCTCCGGCCTGCCCGGGGGCGAGATCCGCGACCAGTACCTCGACTCCTCGAAGCTGACGGCGATGACGGGCTGGCGCCCCGAAGTCGACCTCCGCGGCGGCCTGCTGCGTACCCTGGAGTGGTACCGCGACCACCGGGAGGTTCGACCCTGATGTGCGGCCGCTTCACGGTCACGACCAAAGACACGAAGAAGATCGCCGACCGCTTCCAGGTCGAGCTGGAGAAGGCGCTGGAGCGGGGCGGGGGCGGCGGGCCCGCGGCCAGAGAGAGCGCGAAGGACGGCGCCGAGGCCGAGAACGGGAAGCAGGCGAAAGCGAAATCGCCGCCGGGGATGGGCCGCTTCAACGTCGCCCCGACGCAGGAGATCCTCGTCGTCCGCTCCTCGCCCGATCCCGAGGAGGCGGCCGCTGGCGAGCGTGAGGCGCGGCTGATGCGCTGGGGCCTGGTCCCGGTCTGGGCCAAGGACCTCAAGGTCGGCTATCGGATGATCAACGCCAAAACCGAGAACCTGACGAAAAGCCGCGCCTACTCGCCGCTGGTCGGCAAGTACCGCCACCGCTGCCTGATCCTCGCCGACGGCTTTTACGAGTGGATGAAGGCAGAGGACCCGAAGCAGCCGCGCCAGCCCTGGCGCTTCACCGTCGATGGCGGCGAGCCCTTCGCCTTCGCTGGCCTCTGCACGCGCAAGGAGTGGAGCGACTCTGAGGACCGTGGCTATGACGAGGACGGCTTCCTCTACAGCTGCACGATCGTGACGACTACCCCAAACGAGGTCGTCGCCCCGGTCCACAACCGGATGCCGGCGATCCTGCCCGACGCTGAGGCCGAGGCCGCCTGGCTGCGTCCCGACCTCAGCGCCGAGGACGCGATCGCGATGCTGGGGCCGCTGGACGGGCGCCGGATGCAGGGCGCGCCCGCCAATCCAAAGCTGAACAAAGTCGGGAAAGGGATGGAGGAGGGGCCGGAGCTGCTGGTCGCTCCGCAGGGCGACTGAGTCTCAGCCGCCTTCTTCTTCGGAGTCGCTTTCCTCTTCCGCTTCTTCCTCTTCCGCTTCCCGTTCCTGGGCTTCTTCTTCGGCGTGCTCTTCCGCTTCTTCGTCGATCGGCGGCGTCACCTCCTTCAGCGCCGCCTTGGTTTCGACGGTGGCCTTGCCGGCGCTGGTGGTAAGGGTGCAGGACACCGTCGCGGAGGGCACGGTGGTCGTTTTCCAGATCGAGAAGAAGGGCAGATCGAGGTCCCGGGTCGGCTTGCCGCCGGCGATGAAGTATTCGAGTCGCTCCGTGCCCACGGTGTACTTGGGCCACTGGAGCTTGATGCCTTTTTCCGTGGTGAAGCCGCGAATGCCGAGGTCTTCCGCTTCGACGATCACGTTTTCGCCGCCGCGGGCGCTGAAGTCCATCACCAGCCTTTCCGGCACGTTCTGGGTGTAGATGCCGGATTCCGAGGAGCGCGGGTAGAGGGCGCGCAGCCCTTCCGCCGAGCGGGCGATTTCCGTTCGGCGCCCCGCCTTGGTCGCGCAGATGATCTTGCCGTCGCCGACCGGTGAGCCGGCGTCGATCCGCAGGGTGTTGGCCACCCGGTAGAGCGAGTAACCGCTGACGTTGGTGCCGGTGGCGGCGATCGAGCCCTTGATCAGCTGCATCGAGCCCCTGCCGCCGGGGACTTCGACCGGCTTGGAGTCGGCGACCGGCTCGTGTACGACCCATTCGAGCGAGGCGGATTCGCCCGAGCCCTTGTCGGTCGAGAGCAGTGCCGCGGCAACGCAGGCGATCAGGCCGACGACGACGATGGCGATGATGCCGCGCGGCATCCGGGAGTCCTGGGGAGCCTCGTCCATGCGACCGCGACGTTATTGGAATCCGTCACAGATCCGCGATCTTGACGTTTCACGTGTTCCCCACGGCTACCGTGGGGGTATGGCTGGCGACGTGGCACCGATCGGCGCAAACGACGTGCGGAGCATGACCGCGACCGTCCACGGCCGCTCCGTCGGCTACCTCGAGGCGGGCTCCGGCGATCTGCTCCTCCTCGTCCACGGCATGGCCGGGACTGCCGAGCACTGGCGCCCGGTGCTGGAGCCGCTGGCTCTGGGCAACGCCGTGATCGCTCCCGACTTCCCCGGCCACGGCACCTCGGCGCCCGGAGGCGGCGACTACTCGCTCGGCAGCCTTGCCAGCGGCCTGCGCGACCTGATGCTGACCCTCGGCCACGAGCGCGCGACCTTGGTCGGGCACTCGCTCGGCGGCGGCGTCGCGATGCAGCTCACCTACCAGTACCCGGAGATGGTCGAGCGCCTCGTCCTCGTTTCCAGCGGCGGTCTCGGGCCGGACGTCAGCCCGGTCCTGCGCGCCGCGGCGCTGCCCGGCGCGGATCTCTTCATCGCCGCCACGGCAGGGATCGGCAGCCGGGTCGGCTCGGCGCTCGGCAGAGGCCTGGGAGCGTTCGGACTGGGGCCCAACGCCGACGTCGCCGAGGTCACCCGCGCCTATGCGTCGCTGGCCGATCCCGAACGCCGCAAGGCCTTCCTGGCGACGCTGCGCGCTGTCGTCGGCACCGACGGCCAGCGCGTCGCCGCCCTCGACCGCCTCTACTTGGCTGAGGCGCTGCCGCTGCTGATCCTCTGGGGCGAGAACGACCCGATCATCCCCGTCGCCCACGCCGAAGCCGCTCACGCAGCGCTGCCCAGCAGCCGCCTCGAGATCTTCGAGGGCATCGGTCACGCTCCCCAGGTCGAGGCCCCCGGGCGCTTCATCGCCGCCCTCCAGCGCTTCCTCGCCGAAACCGAGCCCGCCCGCTTCAACCGCGAGGAATGGCTAGCGCGGTTCCAGAGCGGGTAGGCAGCACGCGGGCAGACAATGACGCGCCCGACAGGATTCGAACCTGTGGCCTCGCCCTCCGGAGGGGCGCGCTCTATCCAGCTGAGCTACGGGCGCAGAGTGGACAGCTTAGTCAGTGGGACGTAGCCAAGGGCGCGGCTGAGCTTTCCCGCGGATAGCGCGGGAAATGTCGACCGCGTAGGCTCGCCGGTCGTGGATCTATCGGTCGTATTCCTCGGCACCGGCGGCTCGGTGCCTTCGGCGCGGCGCTCGACGGCGAGCGTGCTGGTCGCCCGCGGGGGTGAGCGGCTGCTGTTCGACTGCGGGGAAGGGACGCAGCGGCAGATGCAGCGCTCGCTGGGGCTGACCCAGGTCGACGAGATCTACCTCACCCATTTCCACGCCGACCACATCCTCGGCCTGCCGGGCCTGCTCAAGACCTACGACCTGACCGACCGCGAGAAGCCGCTGGTGATCCACGGCCCGAAGGGGCTGCGGGACGTCTTCGGCGTGCTCTCGCCGCTGGTCGGCCGCCTCGGATTCGGCGTCGAGCTGGTCGAACTCGTGCCCGGCGACGCGGTCGGCCACGACGAATACGAGGTGCAGTCGTTCGAAGCCTCGCACGGCGTTCGCGCCAACGGCTACGCGCTGGTCGAGGCGGAACGGCCGGGGCGCTTCGATCCCGAGGCCGCCCGCGCTGCCGGCGTCCCCGAAGGGCCTGCCTTTGCGGCGTTGCAGCGTGGAGAGGAGGTCGAGGGATCGAGCGGGACCGTCGCGCCCGACCGGGTGATGGGCCCGGGCCGGGCCGGCCGCACGGTCGTCGTCACCGGCGACACCGCTCCCTCGCCGGCGACGGTCGCCGCCGCCGCCGACGCCGAGCTCCTGATCCACGACGCCAGCTTCGCCGAGGAGGACGCCCAGCGGGCCGCCGAAACCGGCCACTCGACGCTCGGCCAGGCGGCGGCGGTCGCCGCGGAGGCGCACGTGAAAATGCTCGCCGCGGTCCATATCTCCTCCCGCTACCACGTCGGCAAGGTCCTCGAGGAGGCCCAGGAGGTCTTCGAACCCACCGTGGCACCTCGTGATTTCGACGTCATCGAGATTCCGTTCCCGGAGCGGGGAGAGCCCCGTCTCGTCGCCGACGGAGCCCGCGAAACGCGGGATCCGGCTGCGCCTGAAGCCTGATTCGTCGCCGCCCGCTGCTACATTGCGGTCGTCCTTTAACCGGGTCCCGAGAGACCAGGAAGGCAGCCCACATTGACTGACAAGGTCGTGCTCGACCACGACGATCTGCGCCGAACGCTGCGCCGGATCGCACATGAGATTGCCGAGAAGAACCCCGAGCCCGAGGGCCTCGCGGTAGTCGGCATCCACACTCGCGGAGCGCTGCTCGCCCGCCGCCTCCACACCTTCTTGGCCGAGCTGACCGGTACAGAGCTGCCGATCGGTGATATCGACATCTCCTTCTACCGCGACGACCTTGGCGCCAAGGCGCCCTCGGCCCAGCCGGTCGTCCACGCCTCCCACATCGACTTCGACGTCGCCGACCGCACCATCGTCCTCGTCGACGACGTCCTCTTCACCGGCCGCACCGTCCGCGCCGGGATCGACGCCCTCTTCGACTACGGCCGCCCGCGCCGGGTCCAGCTCGCCGTCCTCTGCGACCGCGGCCACCGCGAGCTGCCGATCCGCCCCGACTACGTCGGCAAGAACCTGCCGACCGCCTTCGGCGAGCGCGTCAACGTCAGCCTCGAAGAGTGCGACGGGGTCGACCGGGTGACGATCTCCGAACCCCAGACCGCGGAGGCACTCGCATGAACCACCTGCTCTCGATCGAGCAGCTCTCGCGGGCCGAGATCGAAGCGATCCTCGACCGCGCCGAGAGCTTCGCCGAGGTCGGCCGTCGCGACATCAAAAAGGTTCCGACTCTGCGCGGCCGCACCGTCGTCACCCTCTTCTACGAGTCGAGCACCCGCACCTCGAGCTCCTTCGAGCTCGCCGCCAAGCGGCTCTCCGCCGACCTCGTCTCGGTCAAGGCCGCCGGCTCCTCGGTCGACAAGGGCGAGTCGCTGAAGGACACGATCGCGACCCTCTCCGCTTACGACCCGGCCGCGATCGTGATCCGCCATCCTTATGCCGGCGCCGCCCAGATGGTCGCCGGCTGGACCAGCGCCGCGGTCGTCAACGCCGGCGACGGCAAGCACGAGCACCCGAGCCAGGCGCTGCTAGACGTCTACACCCTGCGCCGCCGGCTCGGCTCGCTCGAAGGTACGAAGATCTGGATCGTCGGCGACGTCCTCCACAGTCGCGTCGCCCGCTCCAACCTGATCGCCTTCAACCGGATGGGCGCCGAGGTCACGGTCTGCGGGCCGCCGACCCTGATCCCGCGCGGGATCGAGGAGCTCGGCTGCGAGGTCTCGCACTCGCTCGACAGGGTCGAGGAGGCCGAGGTCGTCTACGCGCTGCGCCTCCAGCACGAGCGGATGGCGGAGAGCTTCATCCCCTCGCTGCGCGAGTACGCGGCGACCTTCCAGATCGACACCCGCCGCCTCAGCCCGCGCCAGCTGCTGATGCACCCGGGCCCGGTCAACCGCGGCGTCGAGCTCTCCGGCGAGGCGATCGACTCGCCGCAGTCGCTGATCGCCGAGCAGGTGGCCGCCGGCCTCGTCGTGCGGATGGCGATCCTCTACGAGCTGCTGGCCGGCTCCGAGCGCCCGGCCCCGGTCGAGGGGCCGAGCAGCAGCGGCGACCCCAGCCCGACCCCGATCGGGCAGCCGGCATGAGCGATCAGCTGGCGGCTCTGACCGACGTCCTCGACGTCCGCCCGGGCGAGAACGCGCACCTCGTGCTGCGGCGGGCGAGCGTGCTCGACCCGGCGGCCGGGATCGACGCCGTCCACGACGTCGTCGTCCGCGACGGCCGCATCGCCGAGTTGGCGGCGCCGGGCGAGGCGGCGACCGAGGGCACCGAGGTGGTCGAGGCGGAAGGCCTGCACGCCTTCCCCGCCTTCTTCGACCCGCACGTCCACCTTCGCACCCCCGGCCACGAGCACAAAGAGGACGTCGAGACCGGCACCCGTGCCGCCGCCGCCGGCGGCTACTGCGGTGTCCTCGCGATGGCCAACACCTCGCCGCCGGTCTCGACCGCGGCCGACGTCAGCGCCCTGCGCGAGCAGGCGCGGGCCGGTGCTTCGGTCCCGGTCGGCTTCTTCGCCACGGTGACCAAAGACATGAAGGGCGAAGAGCTGACCGAGATGGTCGAATTGCGCGAAGCCGGCGCCATCGGCTTCTCCGACGACGGCCTGCCGATCACCAGCCCGCGGGTGATGCGCCGGGCGCTGCAATACCAGCGCCTCTGCGGCGGCAACATCGCCCTGCACGAGGAGGACCCCGACCTCTCCGGCGACGGCGCCATGCACGAGGGCGCGGTCTCGGCCGCGGTCGGTCTGGCCGGTATCCCCTCGGTCTCGGAGTCGACGATGGTCGCCCGCGACGCCGCCCTCGCCGCCTACGAGGAGGCGCGGATCCACGTCCAGCACCTCTCGGCGAAGGAGTCGGTCGCGATCGTCCGCGCCGCCAAGGCCGCCGGTGTCCAGATCAGCGCCGAGGCCAGCCCACATCACCTCTGCCTCACCGACGAGGAGGTGCGCAGCCTCGATCCGCACCGCTTCAAGATGAACCCCCCGCTGCGCCACGAGTCCGACCGCCAGGCCCTGATCGAAGGCCTGCGCGACGGCACGATCGAGTGCATCGCGACCGACCACGCGCCCCACCAGGCGGAGGAAAAGGAGGTTCCCTTCGAGCAGGCGGCGATGGGCGTGACCGGCCTCGAGACGGCCTTCGCCGCACTCCACACCGAGCTGGTGCTGCCCGGCGTGATCGACCTCGGCCTCCTGGTCGAGCGCCTCGGCGGCGGCGCCGCGCCGTTCGGGATCGCGCGGCCGACGCTCAGCCCCGGCGCCGAAGCAAACGTCGCCCTCTGCGACCTCGGCGCCGAGTGGACGGTCGGCGAAGACGGCTACGAGAGCCGCTCGCAGAACTCCTGGTGCGCCGGCAACACCCTCAGCGGCCGGGTGCTGATGACCGTGGCCGCCGGCCAGATCGCCTTCCGCTTGCGCGCGTTCTCGCTAGGAGTCGCCGAATGACGCGTCGTGTCGACTTTGTTTACAGGGGTCGAACAAACTCGACAGGAGAGACTCGATGAGCGCCTATTTGCTCTTGGAGGACGGGACCCGCTTCGACGGCGACGCCTGCGGCGCCGAGGGCCAGATCACCGGCGAGGTCGTCTTCAACACGGCGATGACCGGCTACCAGGAGTCGGTGACCGATCCCTCCTACGCGGGCCAGATCATCGTCTTCACCTACCCGCTGATCGGCAACTACGGCGTCAGCGCTGCGGCGATGGAGTCCGAACGGGTACACGCCCGCGGCGTCGTCATGCGCGACGCCAAGAACCGCGAGGATGCCGCCAGCTCCGAGGGCGGCTGGCTCGACTGGCTCGACAACTGCGGCGTGCCGGGGATCAGCGGCATCGACACCCGCGCCCTCGTCCGCCACATCCGCGACCGCGGCGCGATGCGGGGCGGCATCTTCCCGACCTCGGTCCCCGAGCCCGCGGCCCGCGAAGCGGTGGCAGCCGAGCCCTCGATGGACGGCGCCGACTTCGCCCGCCTCGTCACCCCGCCGGAACCGGTTCGCTTCGACGGCGACGGCCCGCACGTGGTCGGGATCGACACCGGGGTCAAGCTCAGCATCGTCCGCCAGTTGCGCGAGCACGGCTGCAAGCTGACCCTGCTGCCCTGCACGACTTCGGCTGCGGACGTGCTCGCCGAGGACCCCGACGTCGTCTTCCTCGCCAACGGCCCCGGCGACCCGGCGGCGCTCGGCTACGTGGTCGAGACCGTGCGCGAGATCGTCGGCAAGAAGCCGGTCTTCGGCATCTGTCTCGGCCACCAGCTGCTCTGCCGAGCGGTCGGTCTCGAGACCTACAAGCTGCCCTTCGGCCACCGCGGTGCCAATCATCCGGTCAAGGACCTGGAGACGGGACGGATCGACATCACCTCCCAGAACCACGGCTTCGCGGTTCAGGGACCGGGGGGCGAGCCGAGGATCGAGGGCGACGAGCCGGTCAGGTGGGAGACGGACTTCGGGGTTGCGGAGCTCTCGCAACTGAATCTCTATGACAGGACGGTGGAGGGATTGGTACTGCGAGACGTGGCTGGTGCGACTGTCCAGTACCACCCCGAGGCGGGCCCCGGCCCGCATGACGCACGCCACCTCTTCGACCGCTTCCTCGCCCTCGCCGGGGAGCCCGCCTAGATGCCGCGCCGCAACGACATCGACAAGATCCTGCTGATCGGCTCCGGGCCGATCGTGATCGGGCAGGCGGCTGAGTTCGACTACTCCGGCGTCCAGGCCTGCAAGGTGCTGCTCGAGGAGGGCTTCGAAGTCGTCCTCGTCAACTCCAACCCGGCGACGATCATGACCGACCCCGAGTTCGCCACCGCCACCTACATCGAGCCGCTGCTGCCGGGGCCGTTGAAGAAGATCATCAGGAAGGAGAAGCCCGACGCGCTGCTGCCCACCCTCGGCGGCCAGACGGCGCTGAACCTGGCGATGACGCTGCACGAGGACGGCTTCCTCGAGGAGCACGGGGTCGAGCTGATCGGCGCCGACGCCGCCGCGATCCGCCGCGCCGAGGACCGCGAGGAGTTCCGCACGACGATGACCGAAGCGGGCCTCAACATTCCCTGGTCGATCACGGTCGAGAGCCTCGGTGAGGTCGAGGAGGCGCTCGCCGACGGCCGCATCTCGCTGCCGGCGATCGTCCGCCCGGCGTTCACGATGGGCGGCCAGGGGGGAGGGGTCGGCGCGACCGAGACCGAGCTGCGCCAGGTCGTCTCCGAGGGCCTCGCCGCCAGCCCGATCAACCAGGTCCTGGTCGAGGAGTCGGTGATCGGCTGGGGCGAGTTCGAGCTCGAGGTGATGCGCGACCGCAACGACAACGTCGTCATCATCTGCTCGATCGAGAACGTCGACCCGATGGGCGTCCACACCGGCGACTCGGTCACGGTGGCGCCGGCGCAGACGCTGACCGACCCGCTCTACCAGGACCTGCGCGACCAGGCGATCAAGGTGATCCGGGCGATCGGGGTCGAAACCGGCGGCTCCAACGTCCAGTTCGCGGTCGACCCGGAGAGCGGCAAGATCGTCGTCATCGAGATGAACCCGCGCGTCTCGCGCTCCTCGGCGCTGGCCTCGAAGGCGACCGGATTCCCGATCGCGAAGATGGCGGCGAAGCTGGCGGTCGGGTACGCGCTGGAGGAGATCCCGAACGACATCACCCGGGCGACGCCGGCCTCGTTCGAGCCGACGATCGACTACGTCGTCACCAAGATCCCGCGCTTCGCCTTCGAGAAGTTCCCCGGCGCGACCGGCCGCCTCTCGACCTACATGCAGAGCGTCGGTGAGGCGATGGCGATCGGCCGCACCTTCCGCGAGTCCTTTGCCAAGGCGATGCGCTCGCGCGAGCTCGACTCGCCGGCCGAACCGCCAGCCGGCGACGAGGACCTCCTGGCGGCGATCGAGGGCCCCTGCGCCGAGCGTTTCGACCTGATCGCCGAGGCCTTCCGCCGCGGGCTCGGGGTCGAGGCGGTGCATGAGGCCTGCAAGGTCGACCGCTGGTTCCTGCGCGAGCTCGAGCAGCTCGCCCGCGAGGGCGACGGCACCGAGGGCCTCGCCCGCACCTACAAGGCGGTCGACACCTGTGCCGCCGAGTTCGAGGCGGCGACGCCCTACTACTACTCGGCCCACGAGCGCCGCGGCCCCGACGGGGCGCCGCCGGCCTCCGAGATCCGCCGCGACACCGGCCGCGACTCGGTCGTCATCCTCGGCGCCGGCCCGAACCGGATCGGCCAGGGGATCGAGTTCGATTACTGCTGCGTGCATGCCGCGATGACCGCCCGCGAGCTCGGCCGCGACGCGGTGATGGTCAACTGCAACCCGGAGACGGTCTCCACCGACTACGACACCTCCGACCGGCTCTACTTCGAGCCGCTGACGGCCGACGACGTGCTCGCCGTCTGCGAACAGGAGGACCCGCTCGGGGTGATCGTCCAGTTCGGCGGCCAGACGCCGCTGAAGCTGGCGCGGACGCTGGAAGAGGCCGGCGTGCCGCTGCTGGGCACGCCGGTCGACGCGATCGACCTGGCCGAGGACCGCGGCCGCTTCGGCGCCCTGCTGCGCCGGCTCGGCGTCAAGCACCCCCCCTACGGGACGGCGCTCTCGGCCGAGGAGGCGGAGGTGATCGCCGCCGAGGTCGGCTTCCCGCTGCTGGTCCGGCCCTCCTACGTGCTCGGCGGCCGGGCGATGGAGATCTGTTACTCGACCGAGGACCTGGCCCAGTACCTGAAGGCGCACGTCAAGGCCGACCAGGAGCACCCGCTGCTGCTCGACCGCTTCCTCGAGAACGCGATCGAGGTCGACGTCGACGCGCTCGGCGACGGCGAGCAGGTCTGGGTCGCCGGGATCATGCAGCACGTCGAGGAGGCCGGTGTCCACTCCGGCGACTCCGCCTGCGTGATCCCGCCGCTCAGCCTCGGCGAGGAGATGCTGGCGGAGATCCGGGCGACGAGCGAACGGATTGCGCTCGAGCTCGGCGTCGTCGGCTTGATCAACATCCAGTACGGGGTCGCCGGTGGCGAGCTCTACGTGATCGAGGCCAACCCGCGCGCCTCCCGCACCGTCCCCTTCGTCTCGAAGGCGATCGGGGTGCCGCTGGCGAAGATGGCGGCCCGGCTGATGCTGGGCGAGAAGCTCGCCGACCAGGAGCTGCCGGAGGGGCTGCCCGAGCACGTCAGCGTCAAGGAGGCGGTGCTGCCCTTCGCCCGCTTCGCCGGCGCCGACTCGGTGCTCGGCCCGGAGATGAAGAGCACCGGCGAGGTGATGGGCATCGCCGCCGACTTCCCGACCGCGTTCGGCAAAGCGCAGGCGGCGGCGGGGGCGGTGCTGCCCGAAGAAGGCTCGGTCTTCATCACCGTCACCGACACCGACAAGCCCGCCGCGACCCAGCTCGCGGCCCGCTTCCACGACCTCGGCTTCGAGGTGATCGCGACCGGCGGCACCGCCCAGGCGATCGAGCGGATGGGGGTGCCGGTGACCCGGATCAACAAGATCGGCGAGGGTTCGCCGCACGTCGTCGACCTGATTCGCAAGCGCCAGTGCGACCTCGTGATCAACACCCCGACCGGCTCCGGCGCCCGCGCCGACGGCTACGAGATCCGCACCGCCGCGGTCCGCCAGGGGATCCCCTGCATCACGACGATGACCGGCGCCACCGCGGCAGCGCGGGCGATCGCCGCCGCCGGCAAGCAGGAGGAAGCCGAAGTGCGGTCGATCCAGGAGATCCACGAGGGCGCCGCCGAGGCTGTCCGCTCGCGATGACGGCACCCTTCGGTCGTCGCCTCTGCGAGGTCGCCGCGAACCGGGAGACGGGCGGCTACCGGGTCTTCTCGCTGCTCGACCGCGAGGGGCCGGCGCCGCTGCCTGGCCAGTTCTACATGCTCGCCGCCGGCCGTCAGTGGGCTCATCGCGGCGGCCGTCCCTTCCTGCCGCGGGCGATCTCGGTGGCTGAGACCGTGCCCGCCGCCAGCGGCGTCCGTCTCGACTTCCTGGTCGAGGGCGTCGGTCCGGGGACCGAGCGGCTCTGCCTGCTCGAGGAGGGCGAGATGGTCTGGGTGACGGGACCGCTGGGCAACGCCTTCTCCGAGCCGCGCGAGGTCAGCTCCGGCGCCGCCGGCGCGGTCCTCGTCGGCGGCGGCATCGGCGTCGCCCCGCTCGCCTTCCTGCGCCGCAGCTTCGCCGAACGCGGGGTGCCGCTGCGGGTCCTGCTCGGCTTCCGCGACCAGGTCCACCAGGGCGGGCTCGAGCTCTTCTGCGGCGGCGGCGGCGACCTCTGCCCGGAAGTGCGCCTGGCCAGTGAGGACGGCCACGCCGGCCACCGCGGCTACGTCACCGACCTGCTGGCGGCGATCCTCGCCGGCGACGACGCCACCTCCGGTGTCGTCTACTCCTGCGGGCCGCCGGCGATGCTGGAAGCGGTCCGCCTGCTCTGCGCCGAGCGCGGCGTCGCCTGCGAGCTGGCGCTGGAGTCGCCGATGGCCTGCGGTTTCGGCGCCTGTTTCGGCTGCGCGGTGCCGAAGCCAGAGGGCGGCTACATCCGCCTCTGCGTCGAGGGGCCGGTCGTCCAGGGCGACCGGGTGGTGGAGGTCGCCCATGCCTGACCTCTGCGGGACCCCGCTCGCCCACCCGGTGATCAACGCTTCCGGCACCTATGACGCGATCGCCGCCCGCCGCGTCTTCGGCGACGAGCTGCTCGCCGACTTCCCCTTCTCCGCCTTCGTCTCGAAGACGATCACGCCGGAGCCGCGCGCCGGCAACGAGCCGCGCCGGATCTGGGAGACCCCGACCGGGATGATCAACTCGATCGGGCTGCCGAACAAGGGCCTCGACGGCTTCCTGGCCGAGGACCTGCCGCAGCTGGCGGAGTTGCCGGTGCCGCTCGTGGTCTCGGTGATGGCGACCAGCAAGGAGCTCTTCGCGCGCCTGGTCGGGGCGGTCGCCGAGCGCGAGGAGGTGGCGGCGATCGAGCTCAACGTCTCCTGCCCCAACGTCCACTCGGGCCTGATCGTCGGCGAGCAGCCGAGCGAGACCGAGGCGCTGATGGAAGCGCTGCGGCCACTGACCGAGAAGCCGCTGATCGTCAAGCTGACGCCGAACGTCGCCGACCCCGCGGCGGTCGCAATCGGCGCGGAAGAGGGCGGCGCCGACGCCGTCTCGCTGATCAACACGCTGAAGGCGAGCGCCTTCGATGCGGCGGGTGAGCCAGCCCTGGCGGCCGGTCACGGCGGCCTCTCGGGGCCGGCGGTGCGGCCGATCGCGCTGCAGCAGGTGCGCGCGGTCACCGCTGCGGTCTCGATCCCCGCGATCGGCATGGGCGGCATCTCCAGCGGCGCCGACGCGGCGGAATTCCTCGCCGCCGGCGCAAGCCTGGTGGCGGTCGGAACCGAGAACTTCAGGGACCCGCGGGCGGGCTCACGGGTCGCCGCCGAGCTCGGTTCCTCGCCGCAAAGGGCGGTTGTCGCCCAGGCCCCGCTCGACCTCGAGTAGAGGTTGAGATGAATTTATGGGCAAAAGGCGCCCGGCCCCTTGCACGTGCCCTACCCGCGGCTATACTCGCCGCCCACATGGCAGCCCCTCCAGTCAAAACCTCGCTCGCGGCCCCGGAACGGTCCCTCGACCAGAGGATGGAGGCGCTGAAGCGGGCGAACGACATCCGCACCGCCCGCGCCAAGCTGAAGAAGGATCTGAAGGCGAGCCGCGCCAGCATCCACGCGATCCTGCTCGACCCGCCCGAGTACGTGATGACCGCGAAGGTCTTCGACATGCTTCTCGCCGTTCCCAAGTACGGCCGCGTGAAGACCAACCGGATACTCAACCAGTGCCGGATCTCGCCGTCGAAGACGATCGGCGGTCTTTCCGAGCGCCAGCGGGCCGAGCTGGTCTCGCTGCTTCGTCGCTAGTTAGACGACCGCCGCGCCGGTCAGTATCGGCGCCGCTCGTATGTCTTCGAAGGTCTTCGTAATCACCGGTCCGTCAGGGGTTGGCAAGGGAACCCTGATCAGGGAGCTGCTGGCACGCTGCCCCAACCTCGAGCTCTCGATCTCGGCGACGACGCGGCAGCCGCGGGCGGGGGAGGAGGACGGTCGCGAGTACCACTTTCTCAGCCCCGAGCAGTTCGAGGCGCGGGTCGAGGAAAAGGACTTCCTCGAGTGGGCGACCTACAGCGGCAACCGCTATGGGACGCTGCGCTCGGAGGTCGAGCGCCGGATCGAGGCCGGCCACTCGGTCGTGCTCGAGATCGAGGTCCAGGGCGCGACCCAGGTTCGCGCCGCGATGCCGGAGTCGATCCAGATCTTCATCGCGCCGCCCGGCCCCGACGTCCTGCGCGAGCGCCTCGTCGGCCGCGGCACCGACTCCGGCGAGGCGATCGACCGGCGCCTGGAGACGGCGGAAATCGAGCTCGCCTCGCAGGGGGATTTCAACTACCGGGTCGTCAACGACGACCTGGAGACCGCCACCGGCGAGCTGGTCGGAATCGTGCGCGAGGAGCTCGGCAAGGGCCCGCCGGGCTGATCATCTAGACTCCGCCGCCGATGATCAAACCACGCGTAGACAAGCTTCTGGAGCACTCCGATTCGCATTACGCCGCTGTCGTCGTTGCGGCGAAGCGCGCCCGCCAGATCAACAGCTACTTCCACAACCTCGGTGAGGGCGGCTTCGGTGAGTACCCGCCGCCGATGGTCGAGACCAACGCCGAGGGGAACTACCTGACGATGGCGCTCGAAGAGCTTGCCGAGGGCAAGCTCAAATACGAGTACCGCAGCTAGCGCCCCGCCCGGGCGCGAACCCGAGGAGCCGATCGAGATGGCCCGAGTCCTGCTTGGCGTCACTGGAGGGATCGCCGCCTACAAGGCGCTCGAGTTCGCGCGCCTGGCGACGCTCGCCGGTCACGGCGTCCGGGTCCTGATGACCGAGACGGCGACCCGCTTCGTCGGCGCCGCCTCGTTCGAGGGGATCGTCGGCGCCCCGGTGCTGACCTCCGAGTTCGAGCGCGATCCGATGCGGGGCGCCTTTCCCGGCGAGGTCGCGCCCGGCCATGACCCGATCTCCCACCTCGAGCTGGCCGCCAACTGCGACGCCCTCCTCGTCGCACCCGCCTCGGCCAACACCGTCGCCAAGCTCGCCAGCGGCGCCGCCGACTCGATGCTGACCACCTCCTTTCTCGCCTGCGCAGCGCCGCGCCTGGTGGCGCCGGCGATGAACGACCGCATGTACGCGGACGCGGCGACGCAGGCCAACCTGGCGACGCTGCGCGAGCGCGGGGTCGAGGTGATCGAGCCCGACGAGGGCAAGCTCGCCTCGCGTGGCGAGTACGGCCGTGGGCGCCTGCCCGAACCCGAGCGGCTGCTGGCCCTGGTCGAGGCGGCGCTCCCGGCCGGCGAGAAGCCCTGGGACGGTCTCCGCGTTCTGGTCACCGCCGGCGGCACCCGCGAGCCGATCGACCCCGTCCGCTTCATCGGCAACCGCTCCAGCGGCCGGATGGGGATCGCACTCGCCGCAGCCGCCGCCCGGCGCGGCGCCGACGTCACCCTCCTCGCCGCCAACGTCGCCCTGCCGGCCCCGGCCGGGGTCAACCGGATCGACGTCGAGACCGCCGCGCAGCTGGCGGCGGCCGCCAACGATGCTTTCGCCGACAGCCACGTCCTGCTGATGGCCGCCGCCCCCGCCGACTTCCGCCCGACCGCGGTCGCCGCCGGCAAGATGGCGCGCGCCGACGGCCTCGACCTGCAACTGGAGCCGACCGAGGACATCCTCGCCGCGCTGGCCGCCAAACGCGCCCCGGGCCAGACGATCGTCGGCTTCGCGGCCGAGCACGGGGGGGACGCGGCGGCCCGCGCCCGCGCCAAGCTCGAGCGCAAGAAGGTCGACATGATCGTCCTCAACGACGTCTCCAACCCGGCGATCGGGTTCGAGAGCGCGGACAACGCGGTGACCCTGATCGAGGCCGAAGCCGAGACCGAGGTCGCGATCGCCGCCAAGGACGCGATCGCCGAGGCGGTCCTCGACCGGGTCGGCGAGCTTCGCGACCGCGCCGGGTTGCAGGCGCGTTAGCCGCCTTGCCCGGCTTTCGGGCCGAGCTATACTGGCGACAAGCTTTCTGTCCTAAGCAGTACGAGTACCGCGAAGTGGGCCTGGCCCACTTTTTTTACGGCCGAATCAGGATTTCCAGGACCTTTCTATGACCGACCTCCAGCAGAGCATTCAGCAGCAGCTGTCCGAACTCGACTCCGAGCTCGACGTCGTCGCCGTGGAGCGCCCCGGCGGCGAGGCGCTGCGGATCTTCATCGACCATCCCGAGGGTGTCGACCTCGCTCGCTGCGAACAGGTCACCAAGCACCTCAGTCACCTGCTGGTCGACTACTCGCTCGAGGTCTCGTCCCCCGGCCCCAAGTACAGCCGTCAGAGCGCCAATTCCAACCCCGAGGAGTCACCCCAGTGAGCAAGGAGATCGTCGACGCAGTCAAAGCGCTCGAGCAGGAGAAGGGAATCTCCGCCGACAAGTTGATGGACGCCCTCGAGGATGCCCTGCTCTCGGCCTACAAGAAGACTCCCGGCGCCGCCAAATACGCGCGCGTCGACCTCGACCATGAAACCGGCGACTTCCGCGTCTTCGAACTGATCCTGCCTCCCGAGCTGGAGGAGAAACTGCTGGCCGAAGCGGTCGAGCAGCAGGAGGAGCCCGAGGTCGACCCCGAGACCGGCGAACTGAAAGAGCCCGAGGACCCCGAGCTCGACCCGGAGATGCTCGCTCCGTACGAGAGCCAGATCACGACCAGAGACGTCACCCCCGAAGACTTCGGCCGGATCGCCGCCCAGACCGCCAAGCAGGTGATCCTGCAGCGGATCCGCGAGGCCGAGCGGCAGATGATGTACGACGAGTACCAGGACCGGGTCGGCGAGCTGATCACCGGGATCATCCAGCAGTCCGACAAGCGCTACACGCTGGTCCAGCTGCGCGAGCGGGTCGAGGCGCTGCTGCCGAAGTCCGAGCAGGTCTACAACGAGCGCTACGACCATGGGATGCGGGTCAAGGCCGTGATCACCGACGTCTCCGACTCGACCAAAGGCCCGGCGATCGTCGTCTCCCGTCGCAGCCCGGAGCTGATCAAAAGCCTGTTCGAGCTCGAGGTCCCTGAGATCGCCGACAAGCTGGTGGAAATCACCGGCGTCGCCCGCGAGCCCGGCTACCGCTCGAAGATCGCCGTCGTCTCCCACGCCGACGGGGTCGACCCGGTTGGCGCCTGCGTCGGCCCGCGCGGCTCGCGGGTGCGGATGGTCGTATCCGAGCTGCGCGGCGAGAAGATCGACATCATCCCTTACAACGAGGAGCCCGCCCGCTTCGTCGCCAAAGCGCTCTCGCCGGCCCGTGTCCGCGAGGTGATCGTCGACGACGAC
>DASSLT010000073.1:0-24058 GCA_035689305.1 Solirubrobacterales bacterium
GCCGGGGCCGGGGACTTCGATCGTCTGGGAGCCGTTCAGGCGCAGGTAGGATTTGCCGCCGGCGCCGGTCCAGTAGACGCGGGAACCGTCGGGGGAGATGGCGTGGGAGAAGTTGGCGGCGGTCGGTGCCGGCGAGCCGAGCAGCAGGCCCGAGCCGAAGGCCGCACCCGGGGTCGATTCGGTTGCGCCCGGCAGCAGGTTGACGGCATGGAGCTGCCCGCCGCTCCATTCGTAGAGGTTGTTTTTGCCGGCGCCGCCGTCCACGGCTTCGGGGCTCAGCCCGTCGTTTGCTTCGAAGAACTGGCGCGAGTAGTCGGCCGAGGCGCCGGCGTAGGTCAGTTCGAGGCTTTCCAGCCCGGTGGCCGGGCGGTGCAGGGTCGCGTTGGCGTTGGTGATCAACGGATCCAGGCCAAAGCGGTTTGAGGTCTGCTCGAGGAAGAAGTTCAGGTATCCGGCCGGGGCTTCGGGGACCAGCGCCTGGTTTCTGGCGTAGACGATCGCCGAGGAAAGGGCGCCGCTGAGGCCGAAGGCCTGGAATCCGGCACCGCCCGGGTCACCGGCCATCGGCGGGCTGAGGCTCGTCGTCTGCCAGCCCGAGACGGTTCTGGCCGAGACCTGCTCGTCGTATTCGAGCGCCCCTTCGTTGAAGACGAAGGGCTGGCTCTGGTAGGAGATCAGGTTGCCGCCCGAGCTGGCCAGGGCCGGGAAGCGCTTGCCGGCCAGGCCGGGCTTGCATTCGGTGCCGCAGCTGGCGAAACCGGGGTTGGCCGGGATCACCTCGCCGCCGTTCTTCTGCGCCGGCGAGACCAGCTCGTAGGCGCGTCCGTCGGGCAGCACGTCACTCGCCAGTTGGAAAGTGCGGAAGCTCTGCGTAGGACCCGGGACGGTGCCGTTTTCGCTCGACGCCACGACCCGGTAGAGGTATTCGGTGTCCGGGGCGAGGCCGCCGACGGTGGCCGAGCCCAGAACCGCCACCTGGCCGGCGCCCAGGCCGCCGCCGCCGAACGGCGCTTCGCTCGCGCCGGTGAAGGTTTTGCCTTCTTCTTCGAAGGCGGTGCGCGTCATGTATTGGAAGATGTAGGTGGTGGTGGCGCCCTGCGGGTTCACCATCGCGTTCAGGGTGGCGCTGGTGGGACGGACTTTCGAGACCGACTCCGAGACGACGACCGGTTCGAGGTCGGGGATCGGCTGGGCGAAGATGTAGCCGAGGGAGGATTGGCCCTGGGCTTCTTTCGGGCAGCTGCCGACCGCCGGGCATTCTTCCGGCGCCCCCGCGTAGAGGACGCCCGCCGGCCGTTCCACCCCCAGGATCCCCGATGGCCATTCCAGCCCCGGGTTGAACGCCATCGCTTCGATATTCGAACGCTGCGGCACGGCGCTGAATTCGCCGTCCGCCGCCGGCGCGAATTTGCCCCCGCTGCACGCTTCCAGCTGGTGGACCTTGCGGTCTTTGTAGCTGAAGAAGAAGGGTTCGCCGGTTGCGGGGTTCACCGTCAGCGATCTGATTCCGCCTTTGCTGAATTGGAATTCGCACAGCCGCACACCCGTCGGCGAGTACTTTTCGACCGAGCCTTCTTCCCTCGTGTAGATGTTGCCGGCGTCGTCCAGCACTGGGCTTTGGGGTACTGGCTGACCGAGCCCACCGCTGATGATTTCGCCCCCGTATTCGTATTCGGTGAACACTCCTGGCGTTTTCGGTTTGAAGATCATCAGCCGGTGCGCGAAGGTTTTGTCTTCGTCGAATAGGTAGACGGCGCCCTGGTCGTTGACCGCGATACCTCCCACCACGAACGCTTGGTGAAATTTGCCCGGGGTCGCGGCAACCGTCCCGTTCGGGTCTGGTTCGCCGAATTCCGCAATTGGCCCAGACCCATCGGCTTTATAGACATGGACTGCATCGAACGACAAATTCCGGGCAAATACATAGACATCTCCCGTGGATGGATTGATGTCTACGTCTACACCTTCTGAGGGCGCCTCAGGAATGGCCGGGCAGTTCGGATGAGCGGGTTCTTCGGCTTCCGGACCACAGCGCTGGCCAAGCGTCCAACCCATTTCGAATTTCCCTGAAGGAGAGAACCGAGCAACATGCCATCCCCCTCCGATATAGCCGGCCGTATAGAGAGTCCCGGGATCAACACCTCCCGCACCGGTGCCATTGACCGCCATCCCGCTGACCCCTCCTAGCTGAACATCTTCGGGCCAGACGGACGGTTTCGGCGGGGGCATCACCTCCGGCGCAAAGTTCTTCACGGTTTCCCAGGGTGCAGCTAGGGCCGGAGGCGCCCCACGATCCAAGGACACAAAGGCGAGCGCCGCGACTCCGACAACCCAGAGCACTGCCCTAGCACGTACGAATCGCTCCGCCCCCACTGCACTCAAGCTGAATCCCCCGATTCGCGTCACTCCCCTCCCATTTTTTCAGGAGTAACTATCTATGTATCTATGCGATCTAGCTCGAAGTACGGGGCGCCCAATTTCCTTAATTCAGAACTTGATCGTTCTCTGACCAGACGCGGTAGTTCCAAGCTGAATAATTATGAGAGCATGCGGAAGGCTCGCTGTCAACATGCCCACGACGGTCAGGCACCGTCCGTTCTCGGGGCCTTGTTGCCACGAAAAGCGCGCCGATAGCTGCGAGAGAGTGGCTGAATTTAACCGCCGCATCCTCCCTGGCCATAGGGGAGCGGGTGGGGCCGATCGACCTCGGGGTGTCGAGTTGAGTCAGCGATCGCAGCCGCTGAGGCAAAGAACCCCGGCTGCCGGCCCAGCACTGCTCAAGACAACACAAACGACGGGCGATGGAACCGGTCCACGATGGGGCCGAGTGGCGGCGACCCGAGCGATGCCTGGCAGAGTTCGAGATCGTGAACCCGCTCGAGCGCCTCTTCTTCGGATCCGGCCGGCTGCCGAAGATGGTCCGCGACCAGGTCGAGGACGAGGACGTGCTGCTGCTCGCCGAAGGCCTGAGCGGGACGATCACCTTCCGCAAGTACAAGGCGCCGGGCAGGCGCTCGCGGCTGAAAAAGGTCGGCGTTGCCGGCGCCGTCTGCGTCACCGACAAGCGGCTGCTGGTCTGGGGCGCGCGCGGCAAGCTGGTCGACGTACCCCGTGACGACGAGCGCTTCGCTGCGATCGAGGTCAGCGCCGAAGGCCCCGACAAGGTGGTGTTCGCCTGGGAGGCCTCGCTCTTCCACGACAACCGCTCCGGCCGGGTCGAGGTCCGCCTCCACCCGCTTGCGGCAGACCAGGTCGTCGCGATCGTCGGAGGCTGAGCGCAGGCCGGCTCAGCGGAACGCGTTGAAGCCGGTGACGGCGCCGCCGATGACGAGGGCGTGGACGTCGGCGGTGCCCTCGTAGGTGACGACCGACTCGAGGTTGTTCATGTGGCGGATCACCGGATACTCGAGGGTGACGCCGTTGGCGCCGAGCACCTGACGGGCGGATCTCGCGACCTCCAGAGCGCCGTTGACGTTGCCGAGCTTGCCCATCGAGACGTGCTCGGGCAGCAGCGTGCCCTCGTCCTTCATCCGCCCCAGGTGGAGCGCCACCAGGGTCGCCCGGTTCACCTCCAGCGCCATCAAAGCCAGCTTCTGCTGCTGGATCTGGAAGGAGCCGATCGGCTTGCCGAACTGTTCGCGCTCCTTGCTGTAGTCGAGCGCCGCTTCGTAGCAGGCGCGGGCGGCACCGGCTGCCCCCCAGACGATCCCGTAGCGGGCCTCGTTGAGGCAGGAGAGCGGCCCTTTCAGCGAGCTCACCTCGGGCAGGACGGCGTCGGCTGGCAGGCGGACGTCGTCGAGCAGAAGCTCGGAGGTGACCGAGGCGCGCAGGGAAAGCTTCTTGTGGATGTCCTGGGTGGTGAAGCCCTTCGTCCCTTTCGGGACGAGGAAGCCGCGCACGCCCTCGTCGGTGTGGGCCCAGACAACCGCGACCTCGGCGATCGAGCCGTTGGTGATCCACATCTTCTGGCCGTGCAGGATCCAGTCGCTACCGTCGCGGCGGGCGCGGGTCCGCATCGAGCCCGGGTCGGAGCCGGCGTCGGGCTCGGTCAGGCCGAAGCAGCCGAGCGCCTCGCCCGCGGCCATCCGCGGCAACCAGGCTTGTTTCTGCTCCTCTGAGCCCCAGCGCCAGATCGCGAACATCGCCAGCGAGCCCTGGACGGAGACCAAGCTCCGCACCCCCGAGTCGCCCGCCTCGAGCTCCATGCAGGCGAGGCCGTAGGCGGTGGCCGAGGCGCCGGCGCAGCCGTAGCCCTCGAGGTGCATGCCGAACACGTTCAGCTTGCCGAGCTCGAGCGCCAGCTGGCGCGGGATCGTCGCCTGCTCGAACCAGTCGCCGACGTTGGGGACGACCTCGTTCTGGACGAAGGCGCGGACCGTGTCGCGGATGTCGCGCTCCTCGTCGGAGAGGAGGCGGTCGATCGCGAGGTAGTCGGTCGGGTTTAGATTGCCGGGCATCGAGGACCATCGAATCAGGTTCGGGGAGACGACGTGGACATAGTCCTCGCTCTCGCCGCAGCGCTCTTCTTCGCTTTCGGCACGGTCCTGCAGCAAAAAGCGGGACTGGAAAAGCCGAGCGAGGGCTCCAGCGCCGGGTTGCTGGTGCAGATGGCGCGACGGCCGGTCTGGCTGGCGGGGATCGCCGCCGACGCGCTCGGCTTCGTCTGCCAGGCGGTGGCGTTGGCGATCGGGCGGCTGGCGGTGGTGCAGCCGCTGCTGGTCTCGACCGTGGTCTTCGCCCTGCCGCTCGGCGCCCGCTTCACCGGCCAGAAGGTGAAACGGATCGACGTCGGCGCCGCGCTGCTCGTCGTCGTCGCCCTGATCGGGTTCCTGACCATCGCCGATCCCTCCGGTGGCCGCGACGACGCCCCGCTCGACGAGTGGCTCCTCGCCGGCGGCGTCTGCATCGCGGTCTGCGTGCCGCTGACGATCCTCGGCCGGTTCGGCTCGGCGCCGCGGCGGGCGGCGCTGCTCGGCACCGCGACCGGCGTCCTCTTCGCGCTCTCGGCGGCGCTGACCAAGGTCGTCGCCGACCAGTTCGACGACGGCGTCCTCGAGATCTTCACCCACTGGCACCTCTACGCCCTGATCGTCGTCGGCTACGCCTCGATGACCTACAACCAGCTGGCGCTCAACACCGGGGCGCTGGCGCCGGCGGTCGCCACCTCGCTCGCCTTCGACCCGATCACCTCGGTCATCCTCGGCGTCACCCTGCTGCAGGAGTCGCTGCACACGACGACTCCACAGCTGGTCGGGACCGTGATCGCGCTCGCCGCGGCGCTGGCCGGGATGGCGGTCCTCGCCCGCTCGCAATCGGAGGCGCAATCCGTCCAAGCGCCCGTTTCCGCCCCGGCCACCGCCTAGGATCCGGCCGCAGATGAGTACGGACGAAGTCCAGAAACCCAGCGATTTCCAGGAGGAAGTCCGCGCTCAGAGGCTGGAGAAGCTGCGGGCGCTGCGCGAGCGCGGGATCGACCCCTACCCGGTCCGCTTCGACCGCGACTCGACTGCGGCCGAGATCCGCGCCGAGTTCGGCGAGATCGCCGCCGGCACCGACACCGGCAAGGTCGTCCACATCGCCGGTCGGGTGTTGGCCGAGCGCCGCCACGGCAGCCTCGACTTCGCTGACCTCCAGGACGAGACCGGACAGATCCAGCTGATGGCGACCCGCGATGCGGTCGGCGCCGACGAGCTGCACGAGTTCTCCGACCTCGACCTCGGCGACTGGATCGGGGTCGAGGGGACGGTGATCGCCTCCAACCACGGCGAGCTGACGGTGCGGGTGGCGAAGTTCCAGCTGCTCTCGAAGAGCCTGCGGGCACTGCCCGACGTCCGCCACGGGGTCACCGACCCCGAGACCCGCTACCGCCAGCGCTACCTCGACCTCACCCTCGACGAGGACTCGCGGCGGATCTTCCGGATCCGGTCTCAGGTGATCGCGACCACGCGCCGGGTGCTGACCGAAAAGGGTTTCAGCGAGGTCGAGACGCCGGTCCTGCTCGGCCAGGCCGGGGGCGCCGCGGCGAAGCCGTTCATCACCCACCACAACGCGCTCGACATCGACATGACGCTGCGGATCGCGCTCGAGCTGCCGCTCAAGCGGCTGATCGTCGGCGGCATGAACAGGGTCTTCGAGATCGGCCGCGTCTTCCGCAACGAGGGCGTCGACACCCGTCACAACCCCGAGTTCACGCTGCTCGAGGCCTACCAGGCCTTCGGCGACTACCACGACATGATGGACCTGACCGAGGCGATCATCGCCACCGCCTGCGAGGAGGCGATCGGGACCACGGTGGTGCAGATCGACGGCAAGGACGTCGATCTGAAGCCGCCCTGGCGGCGGGCGACGATGGCGGAACTGATCAAGGAGAACGCCGGGGTCGAGATGCACCCCTCGATGCCGGTCGAGGCGGCGCGCAAGATCGCCGACGAACGCGGCGTCGAGTACCTCGACGTCTGGGGCTCGGGAAAAATCATGTCCGAGGTCTACGACGACAGCTCCGAGCACCTGCTGATCGAGCCGACCTTCGTCATCGACCACCCGCGCGAAGTCTCGCCGCTGGCTCGCGCCCACCGCGACGACCCGGAACTGACCGAGCGCTTCGAGCTGGTCGTCGCCGGCCGCGAGCTCGCCAACGCCTACAGCGAGCTCAACGACCCGGTCGACCAGGCCGAACGGTTCCAGACCGAGGCCAACCTGCAGGCCGGCGGCGACGAAGAGGGCGAACCGGTCGACGACGACTACGTCAAAGCGCTCGAGTACGGGCTGCCGCCGACCGGCGGCCTCGGGATCGGGATGGACCGGCTGGTGATGCTGATCTCCGGCGCCGAGGCGATCCGCGACGTGATCCTCTTCCCCACCCTGCGTCCCGAGGGCTCCTCCCCGGACCCCGGCAGCTTCGCGACCGCGTCGTCAGCAGCCCCGTCCGCTGCCGACTTCGCCGCTCCAAGCGAGGGTGCAGCTGCGACTCCGGCCGATGAAGCGGCATCGGGCACCCCTCTGGAAACACTCAAAAGCGAGCGGAGCGAGCGGGTTTCCAGAGGGGTGCCCGATGCCGCCCACCTCAATCGCCGTCGCTCCCTCCGCCCCCTCGCCTGGCTCAGCGTCATCGTCGCGATCTTCTCGCTGTTGCCGACGGCGACCTCGATCCGCTTCGACATTGGCCACTTCACCTTCATCCACGGCGGCGGCCGCTCGGCCGGGCTGATCGCCTCGGTCGCGATCGGGCTCGGGATCCTCGCCGTCGCCCGCGGGCTGTCCCGCGGCAAGCGCCGCGCCTGGGCGATCGCCGTGATCCTCTTCGCCGCCGCCGCGGTCGTCCACCTGATCCACGGCCCGGACCCGATCTCGGTCCTGCTCTCGGCCGGCATGCTCGGCGCCCTGATCTGGTTCCGTCAGGACTTCCGCGCCCACGGCGACCCCGGCTCGCTGGTCCAGGCCGCGGTCTTCGTCCCGCTCTACCTCTTGTTCGTCTTCGTCTTCAGCTCGCTGACCCTGTTCGCCGAGCGCGACCACATCCCGCAGCCGCTGACCTTCTGGGGCAACGTCGAAACCGCCTTCAAGGGGATGATCGGCCTCGACGGCCCTTACGCCTACAACCGCGAGGTGTTCGGGGACTTCTTCGAAATCACCCTGATCATGCTCGGCGTGATCGGGCTGCTGGTCTTCCTCTTCCTGCTGCTGCGGACCTTCGTCCAGGCCGAACCGCCGAGCGCCGAGCGGCGGCGGCGGGCGGAGAACATCGTCCGCGAGTGGGGCGACGACACGCTCGACTACTTCGCCCTGCGCCGCGACAAGAACTACTTCTTCTCGCGCGACGGCCGCTCGCTGATCGCATACCTCTACGTGCGGGGGACGGCGATGGTGGCGGCCGACCCGATCGGGCCGCGCGAGGACACGGCGCAGACGATCGACGAGTTCCTCGCCTTCTGCGCCGAGCGAGGCTGGCGGGTTGCCTTCTTCGCCGTCCGCGAGGCCGACGCCGACCTCTACAAGGAGCGCGGCATGCACCCGATCTACCTCGGCGACGAGGCGATCGTGCATCCCGACCGCTTCAGCCTCGACGGCGCCGAGATGAAGGCGGCGCGGACCGCGGTCAAGCACATCGCCAAGCGGCACAGCTTCGAGCTGATCGCCGAGACCGAGGCCGATGAGGCACTGATCGCCGAGCTGAACGAGATCAGCGCCGAGTGGCGCGACGGCTCACCGGAGCGCGGCTTCACGATGGAGCTGGGCAAGGACGTCGAGGGGACGAACCCGGACTTCGTGATCGCGATCGCGAAAGAGAGGGACGGCGGCCGCGTCGCCGGCTTCCTCCGCTTCGTCCCCGTCTACGGCGACGAACCCGGCTACTCGCTCGACCTGATGCGGCGCCGGCCCGACTCCGCCAACGGCCTGACCGAGTTCCTGATTGCCGAGGCCGCCCTGGCGCTCGGCGCTCGCGGCTTCCAGCGCCTCTCGCTCAACTTCGCCGCCTGGGGCCGCCTGCTCGACACCGCCGAGGACGCCGGCCTCAGCGGCAAATTGCAGCGGCTGATGGCCAAAGGCCTCAACCCCTTCTTCCAGATCCAGAGCCTGCGCGACTTCAACCAGAAGTTCGACCCCGAGTGGCTCCCCCGCTCGGTCGTCATCGACGACGTCTCCGACCTCCCCCGCGTCGCCATGCTCTACGCGTCGGTCGAGGGCTTCCTCGACGTCCCCGTCCTCAGCAAGATCCTCGAGCCCCCGATCCGGCGGTGACGGAGCACTCACCCACTGTCAACGAATCCACAGAGGAAGACGCTGAGTCCACGAGACGACCGACACCCTTCGGTCCTCCAGCCACTAGAGCGTCACAGTCTCGGGGAAGAACGGAGCACATCCCGACGCGCTCGGCCTAATAAATCTGCTGGGCGGGGTGGCGCATCATCATCATGCGCGCCTGGCTCTCGGTCATGACGAATGGGAACAAGAAATCGCCGCCGGCAGCAAGGGCTTGGCCCGTCACATACACCCAATGCGCCGTCTCAAGCGCACTCCACCCCTCCGCAATCCATCTAAACCCACGCACAACCTGTGCGTCCGCGGCATCCCCGACATCCTCGAGGCGCTTCTCCAATGCCTCCACGCCAGCCCAGAATGCCGACTTCCCAGCACCCTTCACCACCTCCCAAGGAGACTCTCCCTTCAGCATCTCCTCGACGGCGCCCTTCGCCGCCTCCTCCTTGATCTGGCGCCCCACCCCATCCTTGGGCGGATCACTAGGGCCGGCATCCTGTGATGGACATGGGGGGGGAGGACAACCGCATCCATCAGGAAGAAGACCCGCGGGATCAGCGGCGTTGATCGGGTTGTCGGCCGCGTACGCATACGTTTCCCCTGAGAGCACAACCAGTGGATCAGGGCTGAGGAACTGTGCCGTGGCCGGATCGTAGGTGCGGGCTCGCAGGTAGATCAGTCGGCTGGTGTGGCTCCTGTATTGCCCGGCGTATCCGATTTGCGTGCTCTGCGTTCCCGTGAAGCTATCGAGGGATCCGAACGGTCCGTAGCGATAGCTACCTATGACGGCTCCGGTGGAGCTGGTCAGGATGCGGGTCGAACCCAGCTGGTCATGGTGGAGGTAGTGCGGCGAACTCGAGATGATCTGCTCGAATGGCAGACCTTCGGGACCGTAGACGTAGTAGTCGTTTCCTTTGTGAAGCAGGAGGGGAAGTGCCGACGTGGTGTCCCAGGCCATTGGGTAGGTTGAGGCTCCGTTGGTTTCGGTGGTTCGGAGGCCGGTCCCATCGTATTTGAAGGTGTTGCTGATTTCGGTGACTTCGCCTTCCGCAGGTCTTTTGACTGAGGTCAGATTGCCGGTCTGATCGTAGGCATAGGTGGTCGCCGGTTGTCCCGTCGGCGTACTTTTGGTTCGCTGGCCCAGTTTGTTGAATTCAAAGGTTCCCGTGCTCGCGGTCGCAATCTGATCGCCTTTGTCGTAGGTATAGGTGGCCGAGGCGTTTTTGGTGATGTTGTTCGCTTTGTCATATTCGAACGCCGTGGTATTGCTTTTGATCAGGCGATTCCGAGTGTCATATTCGTATTTTCGTTCGGGTTCTTCCGGGAAGCCGGTCTCCACCGCTTTTTCTATCTGCCCCAATTTGTCGCGCGTATAGGACATCGACGCCAGAACTTCGGCTTTCTTCTTCATCGAGACTTCTGACATCTGGCCGTCTCGGTTGTAGGAGTATTCGTCGACGTTCGTGGTCGCTGAGGGAAAAGTGGTCGCTTTGACCTGGGAGTCGCGGTTGTAGCTGAAGGTGGTTTCTTTGCCGAGCCAGTCGGTGACCTTTTCCAGGCGGCCGGCTTTGTCAAAGGTCTGTTTGACCGTTTCTCCGTTCGGATAGGTGATTTCGGTCTTTTGGTTCCCAAGGTCGTATTTGTATTTCACGACTTCTTTGGCCCCGTTTTTGACTTCCGTCAGCCGGTCCAGCTGGTCAAAGGTCCTGGTCGTCGTCCCCGTGCCGTCGGTCATTTCGGTGATGTTGCCGTCTTTGTCGTATTTGTAGGTGACGTCGGTCGTCGAAGCTTCGGAGTAGTCGAGTTTGGTTAGGCGATCGGCGTTGTCGTAGGTGTAGGAGATCGTGCGACCAAGGGCGTCTTCGGTTTTTTTGAGGCGACCGGCCCCGTCATATTCCCGTTTCGATTTGCGTTCCAGCGGGTCGATCGCTTCGGTCAACTGCCCAAGCGTGTCACGTTCGTATTTCGTCGCATAGCCGTTGCCGTTCGTCCGGCTTTTGACCTGACCCATGCTGTCGTAGGCGGTTTCGGTCGTGTTGCCGTTGGCTAGTTCGACTTTGGTCCGCTCGTCATCGGCGTTGTAGGTGTATTTGGTCGTGTGGCTGAGAGCGTCGGTGGTCGATTCGATGTTCCCGTTTTTGTCGTAGACGACTTTCGTTTCATGCCCCAGCGGGTCGGTGACTTTGATCGGCCTACCCTGGCCATCGCGTTCGGTTTTCGTTTCGAATTCTTCGGCTTTGGCACCTTCTTCGTTGCCTCGCGGGCTGACTTCGGTCAGCTGCTGGCCGTTTTTGTCGTAGGTCCAGGTGGTTTTGTCGCCTTCGGGGTCCGTTGCCGCTTTGAGGTCGCCGTAGCTGTCGTATTCGAATTTGGTTTCGCGGCCGAGCGGGTTGGTCGCTGATTCCAAGTCGCCATTGACGGCGTGTTTGAAGGTCGATTTCTGGGTCGTTGCGCCGGGCGCGGGGCGTTCGACCGTTTCGACGTTTCCATTGGCGTCGCGTTTATAAGTCGTTTTCTCGCCCATTGGCGTCGTTTCGGTTTCGACGTCGTGGGTCCCGTTGTAAGTCCATTTGGCTTCGTTGCCTTCGGCGTCTTTTTCGAGCGTCTTGTCGCCGGCGGCGCTGTATTCGAAGGTCGTCGAGTGACCGAGGGCGTCGGTCGCTTTGATCAACTCGTAGGCTTCGCTGTATTCATAGGTCGTTTTCCGTTCGAGGCCCGTACCTTTGGCCCGGATCACTTCCAGCGGCTCGCCCGCTTCGTTGAACTTCTCGAACGTCGTCGATCCATTGGGCTGGGTGATCGTCGTCGTCTTTTTGCCCCCCGATTCCCCGTATTCGAATTTGAGCACGCGTTCTGCCGGGTCAGTCTGTTTTTTGACCCGATGTTTTTCGTCGTATTCGGTTTTGGTAATACCGCCACGACCGTCGGTCATTTCCGTCAGTTGATGCGAGGCGTCGTATTTGAATTTCCAACGCGGGCTCACTTCCCCCGGCAGCGTCACCGAGCTGAGGTTGCCCGATTCGTAGCCGTATTTGATGACGTTGGCCATCGGGTCGAGGACTGACGCGACCTGGGAGCCGGTGTAGAACAGAATCAGCAAGCGGCCGGCGGCGTCTTTGACCGACTTCAGCTTGCCCGATTCGTAGAAGAAGGTGAGGTAGTTGCCGTTGCGGTCTTTCTGTTCGGTCAGTTGCCCTTTGGAGTTGAATTTGAGGATTTCCTGACTGGGGAGGGTGAAGAAATAGCTTTCCCCTTCTTTGACCAGGGTGGCCTGGATCCAATCGCCAGCGACATATTTTCCGGCGACCAAAGCGAAGGCGGCCGTGGCACCATTTTCTTGGACGACGGTAACCGCACCGGATTCTTCGTTGATTTCGAGATGAGAGCTGTAGGGACCTGACCAGCCATAACCCCACGGGCCAGCTTCTTTGGCTTCGGCAGCGGCCTGAGAGTTGTAGGTGCGCGTTAAATGAAGACCGGGGCCGCGCCCGCCCAAGACGAGATCGGTCTGTTCCTCGTATTGGTTGCCAGAAGCACAGTTAACCGGCCTCCCAGATTTGCATTGAGATTGGGAGACCGGAGGGGCCGCCGCGTTGTCATCGCCCCACGTATTTTCATCTGGGATCGGCGGTTCGATCGGACACGCAAGCGCATAGGTGGTGGCAAGGGCTAGAGAGAAGAGGGCTAAGAGACAGGCAGCGACTGCTCTGGCCCGGAGGGTCATCGGATCAACCTGTGTCGTATAGATTGGACTCCTTGACCATTTGCCCAGTATGCACCTATGATCACAAAGATGCAAGTGGTAAAGGAAAACAAACTGAAGTGTTTGTTTGTCCTTCTCTCCTTAGCGCTCCTAATTGTGGTCGTGACGCTCGCGGCGAGCGGCGGTGGTTCCACCGACAGGCGGCAAGCGGTGATCCCGCACGAACCCAACGCCGCGCGAAGGGCATTTGCCCTGCTTTCAGGCATCCCCCAACATGGGTCGATTCTCGGCTACCGCAAGGCGCCGGTGACGCTGCAGTTCTTCGGCGACCTGCAATGCGAAATGTCTCGCCAGGTGATGCTCGGCGCGCTCCCCTTCCTGATCCGTCACTGGGTGCGCTCAGGAAAGCTGCGAATCCGCTTCCGCTCGACAGAAACCGACACCAAGCGCGCCGGAGGCGTGCTCGAATTCAGGGAACAGCAGTCCGCAGCACTGGCGGCCGGACGGCAGGGGAAGCTCTGGAGCTTCATCGACGTCTTCTACCGCGAACAAGGGCCGGAGAACACCGGCTACGTCGACGAAGCCTTCCTCAATGGGATCGCAGCCAAGGCGGGGGTCGAGATGTCGCAGTGGGAAGAAGACCGCGACCCCGTGCCTTGGTACGGCAGGATCGAAGCCGACGAACGACTCGCGAAAACGACCGGGGTCATCAGCACGCCATCATTTCTGATCGGGCCCACGGGTGGGGCGGCATGGCCGCTCAGGCACTTCGCACTAGAAGACTCCCGGGTGTTCGACGAAGCGATCAGGGAACTGCTGTAGCGGACCCGCTCCCAACTACTCGACCAGGTAACGCTCGGGGACGAAGGTCTGGGTGTCGACCGGCGGGCGAACGTAGGCGCGCTCCTGGCGCGGGGGCAGCTCGATCTTGTCGTGGGTGACCGGCTCGTAGGGGATCTGTTCGAGCAGGTGGGAGATCAGGTTGAGGCGGGCGGTGCGCTTGTCGTCGGCCTCGACCACGTACCAGGGGGACTCCTTGGTGTCGGTGTAGGCGAACATCTCGTCCTTGGCCTCGGCGTAGTCGACCCAGCGGGCGCGGGCCTCGAGGTCCATCGGCGAGAGCTTCCACTGTTTGGTCGGGTTGTCGATCCGAGCCTGGAAGCGGCGCTCCTGCTCCTCGTCGGAGATCGAAAGCCAGTACTTGATCAGGGTCAGGCCAGAGCGCTGCAGCATCTCCTCGAAGCGAGGAGCGGAGCGCATGAACTCTTCGTACTCTGCGTCGGTGCAGAAGCCCATCACCCGCTCGACCCCGGCGCGGTTGTACCAGGAGCGGTCGAAGAGGCACATTTCGCCGGCGGCGGGGAGCTGGGCGACGTAGCGCTGGAAGTACCACTCGGTTTTCTCGCGGTCGGTCGGGGTGCCGAGGGCGACGGTGCGGACGACGCGGGGGTTGGTCTTCTCGGTGATCCGCTTGATCGCGCCGCCCTTGCCGGCGGTGTCGCGGCCCTCGAACAGGACCGCCACCCGCAGCCCCTTGTAGGCGATCCATTCCTGCAGGTGGACCAGCTCGGTCTGCAGCCGCTCCAGCTCCTTCTCGTAGCCCTTCTTCGAGAGGACCTCAGGCCCGTCGCTCTTGGCGTTCATGGGGCGATCCTCGCAGGTCGACATAGGATCGGGTGATGGTCAGCGCCTCGTTCGTCTCCAACTTCTGGGTCAACCTCGAAGACCACCACGAGCAGGCGGTCTTCCTCGTCCTCGTCGGCCTGGTCGGCTCTTTCGCCTTCATCCGCATGAGCACGCGGATCATCCGCAGCGAAGCGATCTCCTGGTGGCCCGGCAACATCGAAAGCGAGGGCGGCGTCCACGTCCACCACCTCGTCTTCGGGATCGTGACGATGATGATCGCCGGCACGCTCGGCTTCATCGCCGACGGCCGCCAGCCCTGGACCGAGATCTGCGCCCTCTTCTTCGGCATCGGGCTCGGGCTGACGATCGACGAGTTCGCGCTCTGGGTCCACCTCGAGGACGTCTACTGGGAGCGCGAGGGCCGCAGCTCGGTCGACGCGACCGTGATCGCCGCCTCGCTGATGCTGCTGGTCGTGCTCGGCGTCACCCCGATCGCCTTCGACTCGAGCTCGCCCGCGCAGATCGCCAGCAGCATCGTCGCCATCCTCCTGCTCGTCCTCGTCGTCGCGATCTCACTCGCCAAGGGGCGGATCCTGCACGGGATCCTCGGCATCTTCCTCAGCCCACTGGCGCTGTACGCCTCCTGCCGGATCGGCAAGCCGGACTCGATCTGGGGCAAGCGCCGCTACGGGGAGCGCAATCCCAAGAAGCAGGCGAAGGCCGAACAGCGCTTCCGTCCCGATCGCCGCACCGAGCGCTTCAAGGAACGCTTCCGCGACCTGATCGGCGGCAAGCCGACCGAGGCCTTCTCGGCCGTGGGAGCGGAAGCGCTGGAAGCCGGCGAAGAAGCGGTCGCCGCCGGCGAAAAAGCCCGCGACAAAGCGATCGCCCGGACCAAAGAACTAGGTCAGAACCCGTCGTCGCTCCTGACCCGCCATCAGGACGAGGACTCCGACGACGAGGACCGCGAGCGCTAGGCCTCGGCCCGGGCAAGCACTTCTTCCATCTTCGCGGCGGAATGCTTGCGCGCGTAGAGGAAGTAGACGCTGAGGCCGAGCGCGGCCCAGACACCGAGCCGGATCCAGGTGTCCCCGGGCAGGGTCGCCATCAGCGCCAGCGAGGCGACGATCGCGGTGCCGGCGACCAGCGGCAGCGCGGGCACCCGGAACGGGCGCGGCAGCTCCGGCCGGCGGCGGCGCAGCATGACGACGCCGCTGGAGACGATGATGAAGGCGAGCAGGGTGCCGATCGAGATCAGTTCGCCGAGGATCGAGAGTGGGACGAGGCCGGCGACGGCGCTGCCGGCGATGGCGCAGACGACGATCGAGAACTGCGGGGTCTTGGTCCGGCCGCTGACCTTGCCGAAGGCCGGCGGCAGCATCCCGTCCTCGGACATCCGCATGAAGATCCGGGTCTGCCCGTAGAGGGTGACGAGCACGGTCGAGGCGAGGCCAACGACGGCGGCGACGTCGGTCAGCTTCAAGAGCCAGTCGAGGTCGTTGCCGCCGGCGCTGAGCGCGGCGGCGATCGGGTCGGCGACGCCGAGCTGGCGGTAGTTGAGCATGCCGGTGAGGACGAAGCCGACGGCGACGTAGATCACCGTGGCGATCAGGACGGTGCCGATCAGGCCGATCGGCACGGTGCGTTTCGGGTTGCGTGCCTCGGCCGCCGCGGTCGAGACCGCGTCGAAGCCGATGTAGGCGAAGAAGACGACGCCGGCGCCGCGCAGGATCCCGGTCCAGCCGAAGTCGCCGAAGCCGCCGGTCGAGGCGGGCAGGAACGGCTCCAGGTTCGAGGAGGTGATGTAGAAGATCCCGACCACGACGACGAGGACGAGGATGCTGAGCTTCAGCAGCACCATCGAGTTGTTGGCGACGGCCGACTCGCGGGTGCCGAGCCAGAGCGCGGCCGAGGTCAGCAGCATCACCGCGATCGCCGGCAGGTTGACGATCCCGGGGTCGTCACCGAGCGGTGGCGCCGCGAGCGCGTGCGGGATATGGACCCCGATCGAGTCCATCAGGCTGACGAAATACCCCGACCAGCCGACGGCGACGGTCGAGGCGGCGAACAGGTACTCGAGCAGCAGATCCCAACCGATGAACCAGCCGACGAAGGGGCCGAAGGCGGCGAAGGCGTAGGAGTAGGTGCTGCCGGCGGCCGGGATCATCGAGGCCAGCTCGGCGTAACAGAGCGCGGTGAGGCCGGCAACGATGCCGGCGAGGACAAAGGAGATCAGCACCGCCGGGCCGGCGTAGTGGGCGGCGGCATCGCCGGTGACGACGAAGATCCCGGCGCCGACGACGCTGGCGACGCCGAGCAGGGTGAGGCTGAAGGCGCCGAGCGCGTTCGAGTTGAGCCGTTCGCGGTCGTGCTCGGCGGTCGCCAGGATCGCGTCGAGGTTGCCGGCAGGCGGCCCAGACTCCGTCATCCGGCGGGATCCTCCCAGACGCACCCACGGGATCGGGGTCCCGGCGCGACTAGGGTTGCGATCCGTGAGCCGATCCCGAACGACGGCGCTGGCCGGCGTCGCCGCAGCGCTGCTCTGCAACTACTGGGTGCTGGAAGGGCTGCTCGCCGACCGCTACGACCTCGACAGCTCCTGGATCAGCGACCTCGCGACCCGCTCGGAGTCCTCGGGCGCCCGCTTCGTCGCCCTCGGGATCGTCTCCGGCCTCGCGATCGCCGGCTTCGCCCTGCTGTTGGTGCGGCCGCTGGGCGGCCGCTCGCGGACGCTGCGGCTCGGCGTCAACGCCCTGCTTGCGACCGGGGCGATGGTCGTCGTCGCCAGCGCCGCCCCGCTCGACTGCGCCGAAGGCCTGGAACCGGCCTGCTCCCTCGCCTACGACCCGCTCGACGTGATCCATGTGATCGCGACCACCGGCGAAATCATCGCCACCGTCCTCGCCTTCCTATTGATCGGCCTCGGATTGATGGACGTAGCCCGGCGTGGTGGGCCGGGCGCGATCACGCTGGCGTTGGGGGTGATCTGGGTGGTGTTGACGGCGCTGACCGGGGTCACGTACCTCGGGGACGCGATCGATGGGATCAAGGGGCTGCTGCAGCGGGCGGACCAGATCCTGTTCGGCGCCTGGCTGGTGCTGCTTGGAATCTGGGCTGGAGATCGGGACAGGACTATTGAGTGAGGCAGTCGCTGAAGCATTGACGCCCCCATAGGGTCGCCAAGGCATCAGTGACTCCTGAGCTCCCCCTCAATCACTACGAAGGCGCCGGCGGCGTCCGGCTCGCCTACCGGGAAATCGGCGAGGGACGACCGCTGGTCCTCTACCAGGGCTTCCTCTCCTCGGCCCGCCAACTGGATCCGCGCTGGCCACGCCGAGCTGCTCGCCGGCCACGGCCACCGCGTGGTCATGCCGGACATCCGCGCCCATGGCGACAGCGCCAAGCCGCACAACGCCGGCGCCTACCCCCGTCGATGTCGTCGCCGAGGACGGGCTGGCGCTGATCGAGCAGGTCGGCCTCGAGAAGCACGACCTCGGCGGCTACTCGCTGGCGGCGCGGACGACGATCAGCCTCCTCGCCCGCGGCGCCACGCCCGACCGTGCGGTCATCGCCGGCATGGGCCTGGCGGCGATCGTCCATACCGCCGACCGCGGTAGCAGCTACCGCCGCGTCCTCGCCAACCCCGGCGGTTTCGGGCCAGGGACGCTGGAGGCGCGAGCCGATGCCTACGGGAGACGCTGGCCGCGATCGAGACCCCGGCCCTGGTCCTCTGCGGCAGCGCCGACCCCGAATTCGACGAGGCGGCGGAGCTCGCCACGGTTCTCGGCAACGCCAGCTTCGCCGCGATCCCAGGCAACCACACCAGCGCCATCGCCAAGCCCGATCTGGGCGCTGTGATCGCCGACTTCCTCGCCTAGATCGTAAGCACCGCGGAGCCGCGGAAGCGGCCGAGGCGGAGGTCGTCGAGGGCGGTGTTCGCCTCCTCCAGCGGGTAGGTGGTGACCTCGGTCTCGACCGGGATCGAGGGCGCCAGCGCCATGAACTCCTCGCCGTCGGCGCGAGTCAGGTTGGCGACCGAGCCGAGCGTGCGCTCCTCCCAGAGGATCTCGTAGGGGAAGGAAGGGATGTCGCTCATGTGGATGCCGGCGCTGATCACCCGCGCGCCCTTGGCGCTGACCCGCAGCGCCGCGGGCATCAGCGGCCCGGCGGCGGCGAAGACGATCGCGCCGTCGAGCTCCTCCGGCGGCGCCTCCTCGGAGGAACCGGCCCACTCGGCACCGAGGCTGCGGGCGAAGGCCTGGGTCTCCTCGTCGCCGGCACGGGTGAAGGCGAAGACGCGGCGGCCTTCGTGGACGGCCACCTGGCAAAGGATGTGGGCTGAGGAGCCGAAGCCGTAGAACCCGATCCGCTCCGCCGCACCGACCAGCCGCAGCGCCCGGAACCCGATCAGGCCGGCGCAGAGCAGCGGCGCCGCCTGGACGTCCGGATATCCCGCCGGGAGCGGGAAGCAGAAGCGCTGATCGACGACCGTCAGCTCCGCGTAGCCGCCGTCGCGGTCATAGCCGGTGAACTCGGCGTTGTCGCAGAGGTTCTCGCGGCCCGAGCGGCAGTACCGGCACTCACCGTCGGTCCAGCCGAGCCAGGGCACGCCGACCCGGTCACCGGGCGCGAACCGCTCCGCCCCCTCCCCCAGCCTCGCCACCGTGCCGACGATCTGGTGGCCGGGGACGAGCGGCAGCTTCGGCTCGGTCAGCTCGCCGTCGAGGATGTGGAGGTCGGTGCGGCAGACGCCGCAGGCGGCGACCTCGATCAGGACCTGGCCGGGGCCCGGCTCGGGATCCGGCAGCTCGGCGGGCCGCAGCGGCTCGCCGGCGCGCTCGAGGACCATCGCTCGCATCAGTCCACTCTAGGCCCCCGGGGGCGGGCTATTGCGCGGAGGTCCAGCGCAGGACCGCCAGCACCCGGCGGTGGTCCTCCGCCCCGGCCGGCAGGTCGAGCTTCCAGAAGATGTTGGAGACGTGCTTCTCGACCGCGCGGTCGGTGATCGTCAGCCGGGTGGCGATGCCGCTGTTGGAGCGGCCCTCGGCCATCAGCTCCAGGACCTCGCGCTCGCGTGGGGTCAGCAGCGAGAGCCGGTCCTCGCCGGGGCCGAGCAGCTCCGCCACCGCCTCGGGGTCGAGCGCGGTGCCGCCGGCGGCGACCCGCTTCAGCGCGTCGACGAACTCGCTCGGGTTGGCGACCCGGTCCTTCAGCAGGTAGCCGACGCCGCCCTCGCCGCCGGCGAAGAGCTCGCGCGCGTAGGTCTGCTCGACGTACTGGGAGAGGATCAGGACCGGCAGCGCCGGGTAGCGGTGGCGGGCCTCGATCGCCGCCCGCACGCCCTCGTCGGAGAAGCCCGGCGGCAGCCGAACGTCGAGCACGCAGACGTCGGGACGCTCGTCGGCGAGCGCCGCCAGGAAGCCCCCGGCGTCGGCGACCGCCGCCGTCACCTCGCAGTCGTGCGCCTCCAGCAGGCGCACGATCCCGTCGCGCAGCAGGGCGCTGTCCTCGCAGACGACTACCCGCACGGCAGCACCGCCCGCACCGCCGTCGGCCCACCCTCGGGGCTGATCACCTCGAGCCGGCCGTCGAGCGCCGCGACCCGTTTGCGCAGCCCTTCGAGGCCGGAGCCGCGGCCGTCGGCGCCGCCGCGGCCGTCGTCCTCGACCGAGATCGCCAGCGCCCCGTCGGCGCGCTCGAGCCGGACCCGCACCCGCTCGGAGCCACTGTGCTTGGCGGCGTTGGTGGTCGCCTCGGCGACGACGAAGTAAGCGGCCGAGGAGACCGGCTGCGGGATCTCCTCCATCGAGCCGACGAGACTGAGCGAAACCGGCTGCGGCGAGCGCGCGACCAGCGCTTCGACCGCCGGGCCGAGCCCGCGTTCCTCGAGCAGCGCTGGCCGCAGGCCGCGCGAGAGGTCGCGCAACTCGCCCAGTGCCAGCAGCGTCTCGTCGCGGGCACGGCGCACGGTCTCGACCGCGGCGTCGGGGTTCTTTTCGAGCTCCTCCTCGGCCATTCCCAGCTCCATCGCGAGGCCGACCAGCCGCGCCTGGGCGCCGTCGTGGAGATCGCGCTCGATCCGCTCCAGCTGGTCCTGGGCCGCCTCGACGGCGCCGGCGCGGCTGGCGGCAAGGTCGTCGACCCGGGCCCGCAGCCGCTGGCTCTCCGACGGCGCCAGGATCCGCACCGCCAGGCCGGAGTGAAGGAGGACGACGCCGCGGTTGAGCAGCAGCACCAGCGGCGCCAGCAGCAACCCGATCCCGGTGACGATGAAGGCGGTGCCGGTCGATTCGACCGTCATGAACCCGAGTTCGAGAGTGCCGTACTGGGTCGTGGGGTCGGGGATCGCCCACCACCAGGCCGGCATCAGGATGTAGCCGAGGACGATGACGGTGACGGTCAGGGCGGCGATCGAGAGGGCGAAGCCGAGGACCGAGTGCAGGACCAGCCAGCCCAGGTCCTTCCAGGTCTGGGGGTCGGTGGTGACGCAGCGCAGCAGCTCGAGGATCGAGCGGCTCTGCGGCCGGCGGTAGACGGCGGCGACCTGCTCGCGCCGGATCCAGCCGGCGAGGCGGCGGTCGATCCAGGTCGTCCAGCGGAAGGCGTAGACGCTGCCGAGCCAGACGAAGGCGCCGACGATGAAGACCAGCAGGGAGATGGTGACGCTGAGGGCGGTGACCCAGACGCAGAAGGCGATGACGCTGCTGCACAGCATCGCGCCGATGTAGCCGAGGTCGCGGCCGCTCTGGGCGGCGTGGTGCTTGATCGTCGACGCGAGGGAGCTCATGACCCGACGATCATCGCGCTCAGCGGGGCTTTTGTGTGTGCGGGTGGCCGGCGTCTCGGGGTGCGGCTGGCACTAGTCTGCGCAGGCGCGGATGCTCTACTTCAGCCACCCCTCGTCCCTCGACCACGATCCGCGGCCGCACCTGCCCGGCCACCCGGAGAACCCGGAGCGGCTGCGGGCGATCGAGGCCTATCTGGGCGAGCGCGACTGGCTCGGCTGGGAGCGCCGCGAGGCGCCGGCCGCGACGGTCGCCGAGCTGGAGCTGATCCACGACCCGGTCCACGTCGAGCGGATCCGCCGCCTCTGCGCGGCCGGCGGCGGCGCGATCGACGTCGACACCGCCGTCGTCCCAGCCTCCTACGAAGCCGCCCTGCACGCGGCCGGCGGCGCCTGCGAGATGGTGCGAGCGCTGCTCGGCGGCGGCGCCGCGGTCGGCTTCACCGCCTGCCGCCCACCCGGCCACCACGCCGAGCCCGACCGGGCGTTTGGCTTCTGCCTCTTCGACGGCATCGCGATCGCCGCGGAGCTGGCGATCCGCGAGCTCGGCGCCGAGCGCGTCTTCATCCTCGACTGGGACGTCCACCACGGCAACGGCACCGAGGCGGCGTTCCGCGAGCGCGCCGACGTCCTCTTCGCCAGCATCCACCAGGGCGGGATCTTTCCCGGCACCGGCCCGGCCTCGGAAACGGGGATCGGCGCTGGCGAGGGCTTCACGATCAACCGCCCCGTCCCCGGCGGCTCCGGCGAGGAGACCTGGCTGCCGCTGCTGGAGGACGAGCTGCTGGCGGCCGGCCGCGATTTCCGTCCCGACCTGATCCTGATCTCGGCCGGCTTCGACGCCCACGCCGCCGACCCGCTCGCCGGCTGCCGGCTGACGACGGACTCCTTCGCGACGATGGCGGCGCGCACGCGCGAGCTCGGCCACAGCCTCGGCGTCCCGGTCGGCGCCGTGCTCGAGGGCGGCTACGAACCCGCGGCGCTCGCCGAGTCCGTAGCCGCGACGCTGGACGCCCTCGCCGGCCGCTCGACGTATTGACCGCACCAGGGTGTGGAAAATCGATCGAGCGCGTTTGAACCCGGGGGCGGGTGGCTGCGTAGACCGGGCCGATGCGAACGCGGCCTCTTCCTTCGCCGGCGATGAACGTCGCCTGCGTCGCCCTCTTCCTGGCTCTCGGCGGGACGGGCTACGCGGCAGGTCATCTCAGCGCCGGCGGCAAGGAGCGCGTGAGCAAGTCGAAGGACTAGGCCAAGCGCGGGCCGCGCGGCAAAAGGGGCCTGCGCGGCCCGCAGGGCCTACCGGGGCCGGTCGGGCCAAAAGGCGCCGACTGGTCGGCGGCGGGGTCAAGCTCCATCGGATGAACAGCGCCTGATCAGCTCCTACCCGGCGACCGTCGGGAACGTCGCCCCCGCCGGCAATCGCTGGAACGCCGAAGTCTCCAACCCGACCAAAGAAGCCAGAACCTTCACGGTCTTCGCGATCTGCGCCCACACCAAACGCCGTTTCCGGCGATCTCGTCGAAGAGCCCTAGGCTCGGGCTCAGCCGAGCGCGTCGGCGACGACTTCGACCGTGCGTTCGATGCCGGAGCGGTCGACGTCGAGGTGGGTGACGGCGCGGACACGCGAGCCGAAGGCAACCATCTCGACGCCCTGCGCAGCGAGGGCGTCGACGAGCGCCGCCGGCTCAGCGACGGCGAAAATGACGATGTTGGTCTCAACCGTCGCCGGGTCGAGCTCGACGCCGTCGATCGCAGCCAGGCCCTCGGCCAGGAGGCGGGCGTTGGCGTGGTCCTCGGCCAACCGCTCGACGTTGTTGTCGAGCGCCCAGAGCGCGCCGGCGGCGACGATCCCCGCCTGGCGCATGGCGCCGCCGAGCATCTGCTTGTAGCGCCAGGCCTCCTCGACCGTCTCCCTCGAACCGGCCAGGCAGGCGCCGACCGGGGCGCCGAGGCCCTTGCTGAAGTCGATCCAGGCGGTGTCGAAGCCGGCCGCGTAAGCCGCCGCCGGGACACCGGAGGCGACGACGGCGTTGAGCAGGCGGGCGCCGTCGAGATGGGTGCGCAGCGAGTGGCGCGCCGCGACCGCCAGCACTTCACCGATCTGCGCCTCGGTCCAGACCCGTCCGCCGCCCATGTTCGTCGTCTGCTCGACCGAGACCAGGCGCGAGCGCGGCTGGTGGCGGTCACTCGGGTCGCGCAGCGCTGCCTCCAGGTCGGCGGCGCTGAAGATCCCACCGGCGCCACCGAGCGGGTTTGCGAGGGCGCCCGAGATCGCCGCCAGGCCACCGGCCTCAGCGACGATCGGGTGAGCGCTCTGGTGCGTGTACAGCTCGTCGCCGCCGGGGCGGGTGTGGAGGCGGATCGCGATCTGGTTGCACATCGAGCCCGAGGGCAGGAACAGCGCCGCCTCCTGGCCGAGCAGCGCCGCCACCCGCTCCTGCAGCTCGTTGACGGTCGGGTCGAGGCGTCGCTGCTCGTCGCCGACCGGAGCCTCCGCCATCACCCGCCGCATCTCCGCGCTCGGCTGCGTCTGGGTGTCGGAATAGAGATTGACCGGCGTCGTACCCAAAGTCCGTAAAATAGTCAGCGTGTCCAATCGACTGGCGATGCCGCGCGTGATCCGCCTGCCGGAGCGACTCGAGGTCGATGGCTTGGAGCTGCGTCGGTGGACCATAGACGACGCCAGTGCCCTGCACCGCGCGGTCGCCGAGAGCACCGAGCACCTGCGGCCGTGGATGCCGTGGATGGCGGCGGAGCCGCTCGGGCTGGAGGCGCGCCGGAACCTGATCGATCGCTGGCAGCACGGCTGGGAAGCCGGCGGCGACACGGTGCTCGGCGTCTACGTCGACGGCGAGGTCGCCGGCAGCACCGGCCTGCACCACCGCCGCGGCCCCGATGTGCTCGAGATCGGCTACTGGATCCACGTCGACTTCCTGCGCCGGGGACTGGCGACGAAGGTGGCCGGGACGCTGACCGAGGCGGCGCTGGAGCTGCCCGGGATCAACGCCGTCGAAATCCACCACGACAGGGCGAACCAGATCAGCGCCCGGATCCCGCAGGCACTCGGCTACAGCTTCCTCGGCGAAACACCCGACAGGCCGGAAGCGCCGGCCGAGGTCGGCGTCGACTGGGCCTGGCGGATCGAGCGCGGGGAGTAGCGCCGCCGAGGTTGCGTTTTGGTGCCTATA
>DASSLT010000074.1:0-3987 GCA_035689305.1 Solirubrobacterales bacterium
CGACCGGCAGCGCGTGTTCGAGCGCTTCTACCGGGCGCCGTCGGCGCGCGGCATGCCGGGCTCGGGCCTCGGGCTCGCGATCGTGCGCCAGGTCGCGGAGCTGCATCGCGGGCGCGTCGAGGCGCAGGCCGCCGAGGGTCGCGGGGCGCTGCTGCGGCTGTCGCTGCCGGTTGAGCCCGTTCCCGCCGTCCCTGACAGCGACCCGCCGCCCGTCGCACTGGTTGACACATAGCCCTATTGATGTAAACCTTGCGCACGTCAGCCGCAACGACGACGCGCGAGGAGACATCGGGATGTCATCTGTATCTGCCGCCGAGCCGGCCGAGCCCGCCGACCTGACGCCGGCCACCTGGCGCGACCCCAAGCGCTACGCCTGGCTGCTCGGCCTGATCGTGCCGCTGCTGCCGTTCATCGCATGGGGGCTCGTGCAGCTCACCGGCCTCGGCGTCTTCTGGTTCTACGGGCCGTTCCTCGTGTTCGGGATCTTCCCGCTGCTCGACATCGTCGTCGGCAGCGACGCCGAGAACCCGCCCGACTCCGTCATCAAGTGGCTCGAGCAGGACCGCTACTACCGCTGGTGTACCTACGCCTTCATCCCGATCCAGTTCGCGGGCCTGATCTTCGCCTGCTGGCTGTGGGGAAGCGGCGACCTCTCGACGCTGGAAAGCATCGGCCTGGCGCTGACCGTCGGCGTCGTCGGCGGGATCGCGATCAACACCGCGCATGAGTTAGGCCACAAGCGGGCCAGCTCCGAGCGTTGGCTCTCGCGCATCGCCCTCGCCCAGACCGGCTACGGCCACTTCTTCATCGAGCACAATCGCGGCCACCACGTCCGCGTCGCCACTCCCGAGGACCCCGCCAGCTCGCGCCTGGGGGAGAGTTTTTGGGCGTTCCTGCCGCGCACCGTCGCCGGCAGCCTGCGCTCGGCCTGGGAGATCGAGGGCGCCCGCCTCGACCGCCTCGAAAAGCCCCATTGGGGACCTCATAACGATGTGCTGACCGCCTGGGCCATGACGGTGGCCCTCTTCGCCGGGCTGACGATCGCCTTCGGCACGGTGGTATTGCCCTACCTATTGGTCCAGGCGGTGTTGGGGTTTTCGCTGTTGGAGGTCGTCAACTACCTCGAGCACTACGGGCTGCTGCGCCAGCGCAAAGACGACGGGCGCTACGAACGCTGTCTGCCCGAGCACAGCTGGAACAGCAACAACGTCGCCTCCAACGTGCTGCTCTACCACCTGCAGCGCCATTCGGATCACCACGCCAACCCGACCCGTCGCTACCAGGCGCTGCGCCACGTCGACGAGGCGCCGCAGCTGCCCACCGGCTACGCCGGGATGATCGTCCTCGCCTGGTTCCCACCGCTGTGGCGGCGGGTGATGGACCCGCGCCTGCTCGACCACTTCGGGGGCGACGTCACCCGCGCCAACATCCAGCCGAGCAAGCGGCGGCGGATCCTCGCCCGCTACGGTGCGGGAACCGGGAGGGCTGCGACGGAGGGGTCTGCGTGAGCCGCTTCGTCTGTACCGGCTGCGGTTACGTCTTCGACGAGGAGGAGGGGCACCCGCGCGAGGGCTTCCCGCCGGGCACCTCCTGGGATGAAGTCCCCGACGACTGGGCCTGCCCCGACTGCGGCGTCCGCGACAAGGTCGATTTCGAGCCCGCCGAGGGCGCTTGACCGGGTCCGCTGCGACGATGGCGTCGATGGCGAGCACGCGCACCCCGTATCAAGAGGCGGCCCGGGAGCTGCTGCGTCAGACCCTGTTCGGCGCCGCCCGCGAACAGCTCGAGGTGCGGCCCTGGTCCGAGGTGACGATGGGGGACATCGCCGCCGCGGCCGGCGTCAGCCGCCAGACCCTCTACAAGGAGTTCGGCAACCGCAACGAGTTCGGTTTCGCCTTCGTGATCGACGTCGGCGAGAGTTTCCTCGACGAAGTCGAGGGCGCGGTGCTGGCCCACACCGAGGATCCGCGGGCGGCGATCGGCGCCGCCCTGGAGCTGTTCCTCCGCACCGCCGGCGAGGACCCGCTGATCCGGATCCTGCTCTCCGACGACGGCACCGGCGGCATGCTCCCGTTCGTCACCACCCAGGGCCTGCCGGTCGTCAGCTGGGCCACCGCCCGGCTCGCCGGCGTCATCGAGCAGGGTTGGCCGCAGGCGCCCAAAGCCGACGTCGAGCTGCTCGCCGAAGCGCTGGTGCGGCTGGCGATCAGCTACATCACGACGCCGAAGCAGGCGCCGGAGACGACCGCGGCGGCGATGGCCGACCTGCTCGGTCCCTTCATCGACCGCGCTCTGGGCAGCGCCTGAGCGCTCAGTCGGCGGCCGGCGCGGCGGCGTCGTCGAACAGCTTGCCGGCGCGGATCCGCGCCACCATGTCCTTCGACTCCTCGCGGTAGACGCGACCGTCCTCGAACTCGATCGCCGGGTATTTCGTCTGCCCGGAGACCTCCTTGATTTCCGAGCGGTCGCGCAGCGGTCCCTCGACGACCTCGTACTCGATCCCCTTCTCGTCGAGCGCCTTCTGCACGTTCCAGCAGGGGTGGACACCGAGCTTCAGCCACATGATCCGGCAGCGGTGGAGTTTGACAGCCATCGCGTAACCCTAACCGTCAATAGGCCAATAAGGCAACCCGAGCTTGGCCAATAGAGCAACTCGAGGCCCGCGGGTCCAGGCGCGAATGGGGCCGAGCGGCTGGCTCCTTGTGATCGCCCTGCTGCATGGCTTTGGCCAGATAGATCTGCCAGATGGCGTCAAAAGGTCGACGCCTTCTCAGATCAGTGGGTGGGGAAGTGCTTACATCGCCTGGCTGTTGCTGAGTTGCAACGCCAACTGCTGCGCTTAGAGAGAAGAGCCAAGCATCGATGCTTGGCTCTTCTCGGATTCAGAATACTATTCTACTGTTGTCGCGCTCAGCGGGTTTGTTTCCTCGCCGGCTTTAGAGTGCGCTTTGAGTGTCAGTGCCCCATCCAGGCCAGCCGGATTGCCGCCGAATTTCAGGGTTTTTTCAGTTGTCGTAACCGACCCTTGCGACAATAGTGTCGCACCGTTAATTTCCGCTTTTACAGCTCCTTTAACTGGAAAAGTGTTATTCAGGGCTGGAATACTGCAGCCTTCGATTTTGATTTCGGTGAAGGTTTCCCCAACTTTGGGTTTGATCAGTGCGGCGTCACCCTGTCCTTCGGTGGTGCCTGTCAGCTGTTCCGTTGTAATTGTCCCTTCGTTGGCTACTTTGCATCCTTTACCTTCAGGTTTCTTCACTACACATTCTGTGTAGTGAAGTTTGCCTTCGGCGTGGGCGTACATTTCCCCTTTTGTTTCGGGTTCGGTTGTTCTGTTTTCAAACGTGCCTTCGCCATGGACTTTCGGGCATGTAACTTCAGTGGCTACTCCCGATATGTTGCCGTGGAGGATCGCCGATCTTGCGGCTTTTGTTTCTTCCGTCGTATTTTCGTTGGTTGCTGTGCCTGTTGTTGTTTCATTGTGTGGGATTGCGACATGTTTCGATTTTTCGCCGGATCCCGTCGTGAGGCAATGATCTCCTTTAAGGGTTCCATTTGGATCTGTCACGCATGTAAAGGCTGTTGTGCCTTTCGCCGAAGCACTCGCCGCCGCAAAGGCGCTGAGCGCCAGGGCGAAGAGCACGGCAAGACCGACAGCGGTTCTACGCTTGGTCATCTTGATCTCCCCTTCATTTGGTTGATATCCACAGGCGAGCGGCGAGACCTAGAACGGCGAGCGCCTCGCCGCGAACATCTGAGTACCTGCGTAGAGCGATCATCGCTCAAGGACCCTTAAGCGATCAACTTTTCGGGGCCGGTGTCTTTTAACCAGACCGGCTGTGTTTTCAACTCGGCCGGTGCCGGCGGGGGCCCTGGAGCTGCGGGAGCTACTTCTTCGGGCAGCTGGTGGCGATCTTCAGGTTGGAGTCGTGGGTCTTGCCGTTTTGGCCGCGCATCTTGACCAGGGCGAGGTTGTCCGACTTGCAG